>NZ_JALJRE010000012.1:0-241136 GCF_024519855.1 Bradyrhizobium sp. Bra78
CTGACGCTGTTCAACAAATATGCCGGGACGAAGCTCGACGCCAAGCAGGCGAGCTTCGACGCGCTCGACGCCATCAAGGCCAGGCCGGGCCGGGTCTGCCCGCTGGTGTGCGATCACGGCTTCAGGGCCGACGGCGACGCTTGCGCGAAGATCGCCTGCCGCGCCGGCTATCGCGTCAACGACGATAACGAGTGCGAGAAGGTGCAGGACAAGAAGCCTGTCGCGACCCGCGAGGACGCCAGGAAGCGAGACGACGAGAGGAAGAAGGTTGAGGCCGCGCCCTCGAAGCCGCAAGCTGCTGGACAGATGTTTTGTGGACAGGCTGGCTGCAGGCCGGTGCAAAAAGGCTGTCGCCTCGTAAGTGCTCGACCTGGTACCCCGCAAGGCGCGGCAGCGATGACATCGGCAGGGATCGTGGAAGTTTGCAATTAGCTTCGGCACCGCATGGACAGGCTTACGGCAATGGCAGTAGTAGCCGACCGGATCAGTCGGACTGCCGTGGCCGGTAAAGGCTCGGCGTAGTCCCGACGGCCTTGCGCAACATGCGGTTGACGAGCCGGAACGACGCCCTGGCGCCGCACCGGCACGCGTCGCCTATTCCTGGTCGACGAGGTCGTCCTCGAGGATCGCCATCTGGAACTGGAACGAGCGATCATCGTCCTCGTCGTCGACAAACAGCACGCCGATGAACTCCTCGCCGATATAGACTTCGGCGGAATCATCCTTCTTCGGCCGCGGCACGACGCGGATCTTGGGATTGCCGAACACGCGCTTCAGATAGGCGTCGAGCTTCCTTACTTCCTTGACGTCCACGGCAAGTCTCCAATCGAAATCCGGGTTGGCGGGGTTTTAGGACGAGACGCGACGAACCGCCAGCATGAATTGCCAAAGAATTTGGGGACGAAAAGGGCCGGAGAATCCGGCCCTCAACTCACGCGCTCAAAGTCCCATGGCGTTGATCATCTGGTCCATGGTGCGCGACGGCTCGGCGCAGCCGGCTTCGCCGACGATCTTGGCGGGCACGCCCGCGACCGTGACGTTGTGCGGCACGGGCTTGACCACGACCGAGCCGGCCGCGATGCGCGCGCAATGGCCGATCTCGATGTTGCCGAGGATCTTTGCGCCGGCGCCGATCAGGACGCCGTGACGGATTTTCGGATGGCGGTCCTCGTTCTCCTTGCCGGTGCCGCCGAGCGTGACGCCGTGCAGGATCGAGACGTCGTCCTCGATGAGCGCCGTCTCGCCGCAGACGAAGCCGGTGGCGTGGTCGAGGAAGATGCCGCGGCCGATGCGCGCGGCGGGATTGATGTCGGTCTGGAACACCGCCGACGCGCGGCTCTGGAGATAGTACGCGAAATCCTTGCGGCCCTTCAGATAGAGCCAATGCGCCAGGCGATGGGTCTGGAGGGCGTGAAAGCCCTTGAAGTAGAGCAAGGGATCGATGAAGCGCGAGGTCGCGGGATCGCGGTCGTAGACGGCGACGAGATCGGCGCGAAAGGCGTTGCCGAGGTCGGGGTCGTCGCGCAGCGCCTCGTCATAGGTCTGGCGCACGAGATCTCCGGACAGTGCGGAATGATCCAGCCGGTCGGCGACGCGATGGATCACCGAATCTTCCAGCCGGCTGTGATGCAGCACCGTCGAATAGATGAAGGTCGCAAGCTCCGGCTCGCGGTGGACGATGTCCTCGGCTTCGCCGCGAATCCGATCCCAGATGGGATCGAGCGTGGCAAGCTTTCCTCCCGGATTGACCTGATGCACTGCCATGGGGTCTGCTCTTTCGAATTGGCTCGTTTTGCCGGCTCTATAGCACAATCTAGGCGACAAAGTCCTGACGGGCTTGCCTGAGAGTGAACAGCGCCTTGCCCCGCGAAAGCGTTCCAACACGTTGAAACACAACACTTTCTTCTGGCGCCCCCGGGCGGCAAGGTCGGCTCAAGGTGGTCAGGTTTTTGCCAAATTCAAGCCGGGCGGCGTCAAACTATTGGTGAATTCTCTCCCAACCCTTATTGCAGGCATGGTCCGAGCGAGGACGGAACGGCTTTGAGCATCACAACCGATCAATTGCGCGCACGCGCCGCGGCCTCGTTCTGGCTGCGGCTGGCCGCGCTGGCCCTGCCCCTCCTGATGATCGCGCCGGCGTTCTGGAACGGCTATCCGCTGCTGCAATGGGATACCGGCGGCTATCTGGCGCGCTGGTACGAGGGTTATCTCGTTCCGAGCCGCTCCACCGTGTTCGGGCTCTATCTGCACTATGGCGAGCATTTCGGTTTCTGGATCAACCTCGCGGTCCAGTCGCTGGCGACGCTGTGGCTGTTGCAGCTCGCCTTGCGCGTGCTCGGCCTGATGCAGACGTTCCGCTTCGTCGCGATCAGCCTGGCCCTGATCCTGTCGACCGCGCTGCCCTGGCTCGCGAGCATGCTGCTCACCGATATTTTTGCAGGGCTGTCGGTGCTGTCGCTGTTCCTGCTGGTCGTCGGCGGGCAGCGCACTTCGCTGATCGAAAAAATCTCGCTGTTCGTCTTCACCGCCTTTGCCGCCGCAACCCACAGCGCCACTTTTGGCGTGCTGCTCGGGCTCTGCATCGCCGGCTGGATGGTACGGCCGTTGCTGGGCGCACGCCTGCCGGTTGCCGGGCTGACGCAGGCGAGCCTCACCATCCTCGCGGGCGCCCTGATGCTGGTGTCGGCAAATCATGCGCTGTCCGGCAAATGGGCCTGGACGCCCGGCGGCTACGGCGTCGCATTCGGCCGCATGATGCAGGACGGCATCGTCGCCCGTTATCTGAACGACCACTGCCCGCGCGAAACCTACAAGCTCTGCCCCTATCGCAATGAACTGCCGGCGACCGCGGACGAGTTCCTGTGGGGCAAGAGCATGTTCAACACGCTCGGCCGCTTCGAAGGCATGGACGACGAGATGGGCTACATCGTCGTGCACGCGCTCGCCGACTATCCGGCCTGGCAGGCCGGCGCGGCGCTGCGGGCGATGGGCCAGCAATTGCTGCATGTGGCGACCGGCGAAGGCGCCAGTGTCTGGATCCCGCACACTTACGGCATCATCGAGCGCTACATCCCGGCGCAGGTCGCGCCGATGCGCGCGGCGCGGCAGCAGAACTGGGGCGTCAATTTCGACTACGTCAATTGGCTGCACGTTCCCGTTGCGCTGGCCTCGATGCTGGCGCTGGTCGGGTTGCTCGCGCATGCGCTGGCGCGCCGCCGGCTCGACGATCTGACGCTGCTGGCGGCAACGGTCACGCTGGCACTGCTCGGCAACGCCTTCATCTGCGCCGTCATCTCCGGTCCGCATGACCGCTACGGCGCACGCATGGTGTGGGTCGCGACCTTCGTGGTGCTGACGGCGCTGGCGCGCCGTTTTGGCGACGACGAACCGGCAGACGAGCCCTCAGTTGCGGCGTGACAGGAAATCCAGCACGCCGGTCTTGTAGACCTTGTCGCCGACCGCGCGCATGTGGTCGCGGCCGGGAATGTCCAGCACTTCCGAACCCGGAATGAGCGCGCCGAGCGCGCTGGCGGAGCCCGCGACGTCGTCGGTAGAACCGACCGCGATCAGCACGGGCACCTCGATGCGCGCGGCTTGCTCTTTCGTCATCAGCTCGCGCGTGCCGCGCAGGCAGGCGGCGAGCGCCTTGCGGTCGGAACGGGTCTGATCGGCAAACGCTCGAAACGTGCGCCCGACGGGATCGGTGACGTCGTCGAGCGAGGGCGCTTCCAGCGCCGTCGCCACGTTCTCGCCGGGTCCGGTGCCCTCGATCAGGCCGCCGATGCCGATGCCGCCGAGGATCGCCGAGCGCAGGCGCTGCGGCTCGTTGAGCCCCAGCCAGGCCGTCATCCGCCCGCCCATCGAATAGCCCATGAGATCGGCCTGCGGGATGGCGAGATGGTCCATCAGCGCGAGCACGTCGCCGGCCATGGTCGGGATCGAGTACTGCGCCGGCTCGTAGAGCTTTTCGCTTTCGCCATGGCCGCGATTGTCGAGCGCAATGACGCGGCGGCCGTTCTTGCGCAGTTCCGAGACCCAGGTCGGATAGACCCAGTTCACGTTCTTGCTGGAGGCAAAGCCGTGCACGAGGATGATCGGATCGCCCTCGCCTTCGTCGAGATAGGCAATTTCAACGGCGCCGTTGTGGAAGCTCGGCATCATCAGGTCCGCAGGTCTTGAGGGGAAAGGTTGATTTTAGAGCATGATCCGGAAAAGTGTGCAGCGGTTTTCCGGCAAGATCATGCTCAAAACGACCGCCTGAAGCGCTTCGCGCTTCAGGCGGTGACGGCCGTGTTCGCCAGAGCGGCTTCCGCGGCGGTCTGCGCCCGGCGCATCCGCCGCGCGCGTCTGCGATCGCACCAGGCCTGGGTCAGCCGCTCGGTGGTCGCCTTGATCGAGGACAGCAGGCCGAACAGCGTCAATGCCGCGCCGAACAGCCACAATGCGAGATCGAATGCGCCGCCGATCAGCAGCAGCGCACCGCGGCCGAACAGCTTCATGATCGCGCGGGTCTTGCCGCCCTGCGCTTCCGCGAGCCGTGCCGCGCGCGCAACGTCCTTGGGGCCTTCGGCGATGCGCAGCGTGTCCATGGCGCCGCGCGTGCCGGTCTTTTCGGCGACCCGCGTGACATCCTTGCCGAGCCGGACCAGCGCGCCCGCCTTCTCGGCGCGGAACGCGGCCTTGATCGCGCTCACGGTCTCGCCCGGGCGGAACACCGACCCCCTGGCGACGGCGTTCTGAAGCATCGGCGCATCGACGACCTCGCGCGCCGACCGGCCGGCCCAAGCCGCGAGCCCCTCGCCGAGCCGCCCCACCTTGCGCGCGTCCTTCACTAACGTCAGCCCGGCGCGCGCCGGCGCGGCGCCGCCGACGGAGACAAAGGTCACGGCCGTGACCGCAAGACCGGCGGCCGCAAGGCCGAGCACCAGACGATCGGTGTCCTCGCCCATGGCAAGGTGCTTGCCCTCGCGAACGACGTCCCTGACGTCACCGAACACGAAGAGATCGCCGGCCACGGTTCCCGACAGGCTCGCAACATCGTCGGCGTTGCCGGTGACGAGCCCCGTGGCGAACCGCTTTGCGAAATGCGAGGTGGAGTTTTCGGCTTTGACCGCGTCGCTGACGCGGCTCAGGAGGTCGTTGGACAGCGCGATGTCGCGGTCGCGCGCCAGCGCAACGAAACTGTCGGCGAGATCGGCATCGCCCGATGCGAGCGCGGCCTCGATGTTGTCCTGAACCAGGCGATCGTCATTCCGCAGCAGCGCGTCGAGCTTGAGTTCGGAGAGCGCGGCGGGATCGTCCTGGGCGGTGAAGATCGCCCCGGCCTCGCGGGCATGCGGCGCTACCTGCGCGAGCATGAAGCTGCATGCCGCGATACCGGTCAACGCTGTGCTGATTCGCAGCCATTTCATGCGGAAAAACCCGGACGGTCCTGAGTTCGTTGACGCCTGACGTTTCGTCTTTCGTCGCAATTGCGCTCGTCCACAGACATAGTATGCCAAAATTGCGACACAACGTCCCCGACGAAAGAAGGGCTTCTCTCAGGCCGCAGGATTGTGTCGAATTTGCATGAGCAAATGAGCATGGGGCGATTGCGGACCTTTCGGTTCCGCCGGACTAGCAATCAGCTGCACCCGCCAGTATGGTCCGCGGCGCCTCAAAGATGCCGCGCCAGTCGTTGATTGTGTCTGCCGCCATTGCCACTCCAGGATGAACTACGATGTCCGACCATGTCGTCCCGCACTTCCACAACGATGCCGGTGTCCCCGTCATCGAGATCGGCTCGCAAGAGTTCATGTGCGTGGGCGCCAACCCTCCGTTCGACCATCCGCACGTCTTCCTCGACCTCGGCAACGACAACGAGATCATCTGCCCCTATTGCTCGACGCTGTACCGTTTCGCGGCCGATCTGAAGGCGGGCGAAGCCCGTCCGCCGGAATGCGTCCTTAAGGACAAGGTGGCCTGACCGCTTCCGTCGGTCGGGCGTGGCGCTCTCCCGAACGATTGTCATCGCCGGTGCAGGAATCGGCGGGCTGACGGCAGCGCTCGCGCTCGCGGCCCGCGGTTTCCGCATCGTCGTGCTGGAAAAGGCAGAGCGGCTCGAGGAAGTCGGCGCCGGCCTGCAACTCTCCCCCAATGCCAGCCGCGTGCTGGTCGAGCTTGGCCTCAGCGAGCGCCTCAAGCCGCGTGCCGTGATCCCCGAGGCGGTCTCGATCATGAGCGCGCGGGCCGGCGGCGAACTTTTGCGCATGCCGCTGGGCGAAGCCGCCGCCGCGCGCGCAGGCGCCCCCTATTGGGTGGTGCACCGCGCCGACCTGCAAGCCGCGCTCGCGGGCGCAATCTCGGACCATCCCGATATCGACCTGAAGCTGGGCGCGACCTACGAGGACGTGGCGCCTCACGCCAAGGGGCTGACGGTCGTCCATCGCAGCGGCACGATCCGCCGCAGCGATCTCGCCAGTGCGCTGATCGGCGCCGACGGCATCTGGTCGACGGTCCGCCAGCAGCTGTTTCCCGAGGTGCAGCCGCGCTTCTCCGGGCTGATCGCCTGGCGCGGCACGCTCGATGCCACGCAACTGCCGAAGGATTACACCGCGCGCCGGGTGCAGCTCTGGATGGGCCCGAACGCCCATCTCGTCGCCTATCCGATCGCCGGCGGACGACAGATCAACGTGGTCGCGGTGCTGCCGGGCACCTGGAGCCGGCCGGGCTGGAGCACGCCCGGCGATCCCCTCGAGGTGATGGACGCCTTCGCCGCGCCGCGCTGGCCGCCGGCCGCGCGCATGATGCTCGCCACCGTCGACAGCTGGCGGAAATGGGCGCTGTTCGGCGTGCCCGACGACTGCCCCTGGAGCAAGGGTCCGGTCGCGCTGCTCGGCGATGCCGTGCATGCGATGCTGCCGTTTGCGGCCCAGGGCGCCGGCATGGCGATCGAGGACGCCGCGGTGCTCGCGCAGCATTTGAGCCTCGAGGCCGCCGGGAGTGCCGCGGGCATCTCGGCTGCGCTGAGCCGATACGGCCGCGCGCGCCAGGCGCGCGTGCGGCGGATGCAGCGGACCGCACGACAGCAGGGCCGCATCTATCATCTCAGCGGGCCGCTCGCGTTCGCGCGCGATGCCGCAGTCCGTGCGCTCGGCCCGGAGCGCATGCTGGCGCGGCAGGACTGGATCTACGGCTGGCGGCCCTGATGCGAGGCGCCGCCGACGGCAGGATGTCTCAGTGCCCTGCTCTGTTGGATTTCGGGGCAGGCTTGGCTAAAGGCTTGGCTACAGGCTTGGCTTCTGGCGCCGGCGCAGCGGCCGGCGTCGCCTCGGGCGGCGACTCCCGGCACCTGTTGCGACGCCAGGCATCTTCGGCCAACTGCGCCTGCCCGCGCACGGCGATGTACTCGTTGCGATAGGCGAGCTCGGACACGACAGCGCCGCCGGCGCCGGTCTGCGCCTTGTCCATCAGCTTCTGCAAGTCCGCGGTGCGGCTGGCGAGCGACTTGCGCTCGGCCTCGAGCTGCTTGCAGTCGTACAATTCGTACTTGGCGGGATCGGCAAAGGCCGGAGCGATCGTCTCGCTCATGCCGGCGCAGCCGGACAACGCGAAGCCGGCGCCAAGCAGCGCGACGGCCCCGCAGCACATGCGCAGGCGATATCGGATCAAAGCAGCCATTTGAATCAAAGCAGGCATGCCGGATGAATAGCCCCCGTGGATTGAGAATGCCTAAAGCAACAACAGGTGTCCGGATTGAGGCTTTGCCTTGTGCCGCCGGCTCGCTTAAGGAAGAACCGCCCCTCCGGCCTGCAAAGCGCCAATTCCAGATCACCGGACAAGGGCTTAAGTGTTTGATCTCGTTGGATCAAGCGGGCATGGCGGAATTGGTAGACGCAAGGGACTTAAAATCCCTCGGTGCGCAAGCGCTGTGCCGGTTCGACCCCGGCTGCCCGCACCACGAGAGCTGACGCCGCGAACCGTGCAGCAGCACGATCCGGAACATTCCCCCATGACGACCTCCCGCATTCAATCCCTCAATGCGTAGGCGATGACGTAATCACCGCGCTTGGTACCGAACGAGCCATGGCCGCCGGCAGCGGTGACGACATATTGCTTGCCGTCGGCCTCGTAGCTCATCGGCGTCGACTGGGCGCCGGCCGGCAAACGGTCCTCCCAGAGTACGTTGCCGTTGCGCACGTCGTAAGCCCGGATCGTGTACTCGTAGGTGCCGGTGTAGAATGCGACCCCGCCTGCGGTCGTGATAGGTCCACCCAGCATCGGCACACCCATCTTGAAGGGAAGAGGCAGCGGCGTGGTGTCCCTGATGGTGCCGTTGGGATGCTGCCAGACGACCTTCATCGTCCTGAGATCGATTGCGGCCATCGAGCCCCACGGCGGCCGGTAGCACGGCACGGACAACGGCGAGAGAAAGCTCGATATATCGACCCCGAACGGGGTGCCATACATCGGCTGCGTCCCAACCTCGCTGCCGACCGGCTTCTCGGCTGTCGGCGCCGGAGGGTTGAGAGGGCCGCGCGGAATGAGTCTCGAGACGAAGGGCAACGACATCGGGTTGGCGATGGCGATCTGTCTCACGGGATCGACCGCGATGCCGCCCCATTCGAACATGCCGAGATTGCCTGGGAACACCAGCGTGCCCTGCAACGACGGCGGCGTGAACGTGCCCTCGTAGCGCAGTCGATGGAGCGCGATCCGGCACAACAGCTGATCGAAGATCGTGCCGCCCCACATATCGGCGCCGGTCAGTTTCGCCTCCGGGCGGAATGTCAGGTCGGAAAACGGCTGCGTCGGCGCAGTACGATCGCCGGGCGCGGCTCCTTGCGGGACCGGGCGTTCCGGCGCGGGCACGATCAGTTCGCCGTTCCTGCGGTCGAGCACGAACAGGTTGCCCACCTTGGTAGGCTGGATGATCGCGGGCACGATGCCCCTGGCCGTCAACACATCGACCAGGCTCGGTTGCGACGGAACGTCCATGTCCCAGAGGTCGTGATGCACGGTCTGATACGACCAGACGCGCTTGCCGGTGTTGATGTCCAGCGCAACGATGGAGCTGGAATAGCGCTCGACGAGCTCGTTGCGATTGCCGCCCCAGATATCGGGACCGTTGTTGCCGGTGGGGATAAAGACGAGGTTGAGCTTCGGGTCGAACGCGGCGGAGATCCACGAATTCGGCGATCCATTGGTATAGTGGCGTGTCGGCGACGGAAGCGCGTTCTCCTCCGCCGCGCCTGAGTCCCATGCCCAGACCAGCCTGCCCGTGTAAACATCGAAGCCGCGGACGACGCCCGACGGCACTTCGACCCCATAATTGTCGATGACCGCGGCGGCAACGAGCAGGATCTTGTCGCTGACAACCGGCGGCGAGGTCGGCTCGAAAAAGCCCGACCCCGTGATCCCCATCCCTTCCTGCAGGTTGAGGCTGCCGTGATCGCCGAAACTGTCGCAGAGCTTGCCGGAGTCGGCATCGAGCGCGATCATGCGCCCGTCATTGACCGGCAGGAATATCCGCCGGGGACATTCGGCGGGCGCAGCACGACCGCTGCTGTCGACGGCGCCGGCGGCCGCTTCGTGATAGGAGACCCCGCGACACGTCATATGCTGGAACGTCTTGTTGAACATGAGCTTGGGATCGTACCTCCAGCGCTCGGTGCCGGTCCTGGCATCGAGCGCAAACAGGACCTGGTGCTGCGAGCAGAGATAGAGCGTATCGCGAACCTTGATCGGAGTGACCTCGAAGGTCGTCTCGCCGGAATCGTTGGGTGTTGCCACGTCGCCGGTGCGGAAGGTCCAGGCGACCTTGAGCTTGCCGACATTGTCGGGCGTGATCTGCTTCAGCGGCGAGTAGCGCTGTCCGAATTGGGTGCGTCCATACGCCCGCCAATCGCCATCCGGCTGCGGGTCGGCTTCACCTTGCTGAACCGCAGAACCGGCCTCCGCGATCGTGCCGTTGATGTCGTGATAGCTCGAGAACAGCCCGATCACGAGCACGACCGAGGCCAGCACAAGGGCGGCCCAGAGCGGCGCCGTCGCACTTCCGTAGGAGACCCGCTGGCCTTGCCCCAGCCCACGGACGATCACCGGCGTGAGAAGCCAAAGCGCCATCGGGAAGACGACGTCGCCACGCGCCGCGAGCGGCCACCAATCGAATCGCACCTCGGAGACGGCCCATACCAGCGTGCCGGCCAGGACGATGGCAAACAGGCCCAGCGCAGATCGGCGCCGCGCCATGAGCAGCGCAGCCGTGAGCAGAATGCCGGCACCGAGAATGATGTAGAAGATCGAACCGCCCAACGCGGCGAGCCAGATGCCGCCGGCCGCGAGGACCAGGCCGATCAAGGCATAGATGATACCCGTGACGAAGACCGCACTGGATCGCTGCATGATCGCTCCCGGCACGAACGAGGGACCGGACCTGTCCCGCGCACCGGCAACGGACGTCCGCTCCCGAGGACTCTCGTCCAATCAACGGTGACTAACAACCATTAGATGCCGGGTGGACAAATGACATTCGAACCGTTCGGGCAAGCCCGTCGCGCCGGCTGAGCGTCCCCCCGTAAATGTCAGAGCTCCAACGGCGGCTTCTTCACCAATTGTTGTCCGTTCCGGCTTCGCCTGCCAGCCATCTCGAAACATGGCTTGTGCATCGCAGCATGGACGATACATAAAGCCTCTGAATTTCAGAGGTGAGCTTCTTGTCCGACGTCAATGCCGACGATTGGGTGTCCTCGGGACACCGGCCCATGGGTTTTCCAGAATTCGTCATCGTGATCGCGTCCATCATGGCGCTGAACCCGCTTGCGATGGACATGATGCTGCCGGCGCTGCCCAATATCGGGTCGGCATTCAAGATTCCCAACGCCAACCATCTTCAGCTGGTGCTGTCGACCTTCCTGATCGGCTTCGGCGCGGGCCAGTTCATCATGGGTCCATTGTCGGACCGTTTCGGCCGGCGGCCCGTGCTGCTCGGCGGCATGGCGGTCTATGCGGTCGCGAGCGTGCTCGCGGTCGCCGCCCCCTCGTTCGAGACGCTGCTGCTGGCGCGCGCACTGCAGGGCTTCGGCACCTCGGCGACGCGCGTGATCGCCACCTCGATCGTCCGCGACTGCTATGTCGGCCGCCGCATGGCCAGCGTGATGTCGCTGGCGATGATGATCTTCATCGCGGTACCCGTGATCGCGCCCTCGTTCGGGCAGGCGGTGCTGCTGGTCACGCAATGGCGCGGCATCTTCGTCGTGCTGATGCTCTACGGGCTGCTCGCGCTGGCGTGGAGCGTGCTGCGCCTGCCTGAAACTCTCCCCCCGTCCGAACGCAGGTCCCTCGCCCCCAGCGACGTGTTCGCAGCTTATTGGCAGACCGTGTCCAATCGCCAGACTATCGGCTACGCACTCGCGGCCGGCAGCGTCATGGGCGCGTTGTTTGCCTATGTCTTCTCGGCCCAGCAGGTCTTCACCGGCATCTATCACCTCGGCCATTACTTCCCGCTCGCCTTCGCCGCGATCGCGGCCGGCACCGCCATTGCCGGCTTCCTCAACGCCAGGTTTGTCGGGACCCTCGGCATGCGCGTGATCTCGCATGGCGCATTGACGCTCTACACCGCGGTGGCGGGCGTGATGCTGCTGACGGAAAGCCTCGGCGCGCTGCCGCTTCCGCTGTTCATGGTGCTCTCGGCGCTGATGATGTTCTCGTTCGGCATGATGGTCGCCAACTTCACCGCGCTTGCCATGGAGCCGCAGGGCCACATCGCCGGCACCGCGTCCTCGCTCTACGGCTCGATCACGACCTTGATCGGCATCGTCGTCGGCATGGCGATCGGGCAAAGCTTCGACGGCACATTGCTGCCGTTCTCGGTCGGCTTCTTCCTGTCGACGCTGGCTGCGCTCGCGATCGTGCTGGTGGTGGAGAAGGGACGGCTGTTCAAGCCGCATCATCGTCCCATCGCGTGAGGAACTTCGCCGCGGCCTCGATGTTGTCGTGCAGCAATTCGAGAGGCGAGCCCAATGGAACTGGAACAGCGCGAAGACCCGACTGCCTCGGATCGGGCAGCGACGCAGCGATCGCCGTCGAACACCGAGCGGGAGGCGTTCACAGTGCCTTTCGCAAGCGAAGGCCTCGAGGGCGTGCGCGACAGTCATTGTTGAGCGCGAACCTTATTCCGGCGCGCGCGCCTGCGCTGAAATCATTCGCGGCGCTTTCGACCGCACATTCCTGAGCTGACGCGGAACTGACAAACGAAACGAAAGCGGCGCCGCTGATGACAGCGGCGCCGCGCAACGATCGGAACGAAGGGCGCCAGGCGCGCCCTCGCGCTACTCGGTCTTGTCGACGTTCCAGAACAGCGGCGTTGCGGGGCCGTCGAGCACGCCGGTGAGCGACTTCCGCCACGCGCTCGGTGCCTGATACTGGCCGAGCGGGATGTAGATCACCTGGTCGTAGGCTTCCTTCTGGATCTCGGTCGCGATCTTCTTCTGCTCGTCGAGCGAGGCCGCGCGGACAAAGTCGTCCTTGAGCTTCTCGATCTTGGCGTCCTCCGCCCAGCCGAACCAGCCGCCCTTCTTGCCCTGGCCGCCGATCGAGAGGTTGGAGATCGGGTTGGAGACGTCGGCGCTGACCCAGTTGGTGAAGAACATGTTCCAGCCGCCCTCCTTCGGAGGCTTCTGGCTGGCGCGGCGGCTCACCACGGTCTGCCAGTCGGTGGCCTGGAGATCGACCTTGAAGCCAGCTTCACGCAGCGCCTGCGCGGCAACGATGGGCTGGGCCTTGAGCGTGGTGACGTCGCCCGGCGCCATGATCACGACGGGCGTACCGTCATAGCCGGACTCGGCGAGCAGCTTCTTGGCCTCGGCCATGCCGTTGCCCTTGACCAGCGATTCGGAACCGACGTCGGTCGCGAACGGCGTGTCGCAGATGAAGAAGGCGCCGCAGATCTTGTAGTACTTGGGATTGCCGATCAGCGCATCGAGCACGTCCTTCTGTTTCATTGCCAGGAGCGCGGCGCGGCGGATCTTCGGATTGTCGAACGGCGGATAGAGGAAGTTCATGCGTCCGAGCGTCTGGAAGCCGAACTTGTTCAGCACCTCGACCTTGAGATCCGCATTGCCCTCGAGCACCGGAACGAGATCGAACGACGGGTTCTCGAGGAAGTCGATGTCGCCCGATTGCAGCGCGTTCACCGCTGTCTGCGGGTCAGGCATGGTGAGCCATTCGACGCGGTCGACCTTCACGACCTTGCCGCCCGCGGTCCAGCTCGCCGGCTCCTTGCGCGGCACGTAGTCGGTGTTCTTGACGTAGACAGCCTTGACGCCCGGCTGGAATTCGCCCTGGACGAACTTGAACGGGCCGGAGCCGATCTGCTCGGGAATCGGCTTGTCCGGCGGCGTCTCGGCGAGCCGCTTCGGCATCATGAAGGCGACGCGCGAGGACGGCTTGCCGATCGAATCGAGGACCAGGCTGTAGGGCTCCTTGAGCTTCAGCGTGATGGTCTTGGGATCGGTCGCCTCGATGCTCGCAGTGAACTGCATCAACTGCTGGCCCATGCCATCGACGGCGGCCCAGCGCTTGAGCGAAGCGACGCAGTCTTCCGCCGTCACCGGCGCGCCGTCATGCCACTTCAGGCCGTCGCGCAGCGTGAATGTGTAGGTGAGCTTGTCGTCGGAGATTTTCCAGTCCGCCATCTGCGGCTGAATCTTGAAGTTCGAGTCGGTCGAGATCAGCGTGTCGTAGACCATGTAGCCATGGTCACGCGTGATGTAGGCGGTGGTGAAGATCGGATCGATGATGCGCAGATCCGAATGCATCACCGCGGTGATGGTCTTGCCGGCCGCGAGCACCGGCGAGGCCAGGGCGGTCGAAAGCGCGACGACCGACAGCGCAAGTTTGGAGGCGAACGCGCGAGGCCTCCGGCGCATTAACTGGAACATGGAAAGTTCTCCTGACGTGAAACTGTTCAAAGGCAGATTATTGGTTGAGCATCCGGCTCGTTCGTTGGGCGAACTAACCTCATGCAATGCCTTTATCTTTTCGAGACTTGCAGACAGCGCCGAGCGCGTCAATCCGGTTTCGCTGCAAGCCCAGGCGGCGCGCGCGCGGGCTCCACAAGGATCGGTTTGGCACTACAACACTCTCCCGCCTGTCCTGCCCGGCACCAATGCAATGCGCGTTCCATCTTCCGAAGCTCGAGAGACATTGAGATGAATCCAGCCAATCTTCCCTTCGATTCCGAAGCGATGCTCCAGGGCCTGCGCGGTTGGGTGGAATGCGAAAGCCCGACCTGGGACGCGAGTGCCGTGAACCGCATGCTCGATCTTGCCGCGCGCCAGATGGCAATCATGGGTGCGACGATCGAGCGCATCGCCGGCCGCGACGGCTTTGGCGGAGTGGTTCGCGCCCGCTTTCCGCATCCCAAGCAGGGCGAGCCGGGCATCCTGATTGCCGGACACATGGACACCGTCCATCCCACCGGCACCATCGAGAAGCTGAAATGGCGGCGCGAGGGCAACAGGTGCTACGGCCCCGGCATCTACGACATGAAAGGCGGCAATTATCTCTCGCTGGAAGCGATCCGGCAGCTGGCAAGTGCTTCGTTCACGACGCCGCTGCCGATCACCGTGCTGTTCACGCCCGACGAGGAGGTCGGCACGCCGTCGACGCGCGACATCATCGAGGCGGAGGCCGCGCGCAACAAATACGTGCTGGTGCCCGAGCCCGGCCGCGCCGACAACGGCGTCACGACTGGACGTTACGCCATCGCGCGGTTCAACCTCGAGGCGACGGGACGGCCGAGCCACGCCGGCGCAACGCTGTCGGCGGGCCGCTCGGCGATCCGCGAGATGGCGCGGCAGATCCTTGCGATCGACGCGATGACGACGGAGGACTGCACTTTCTCGGTCGGCGTTGTGCATGGCGGACAATGGGTCAATTGCGTTGCAACGACCGCTACCGGCGAAGCGCTGTCGATGGCCAAGCGGCAGGCTGATCTCGATCGCGGCGTCGAGAGGATGCTGGCTCTGTCAGGCACGACCAATGATGTCGCCTTCAAGGTGACGCGCGGCGTGACCCGGCCCGTGTGGGAGCCGGATGCGGGCACGATGGCGCTGTATGAAAAAGCACGCGGCATCGCTAAATCGCTCGGCGCCGAGCTGCCGCATGCGAGCTCGGGCGGCGGCTCGGACGGCAACTTTACCGGCGCGATGGGCATCCCGACGCTCGACGGACTCGGCGTGCGCGGCGGCAATGGCCACACGCTGGAAGAGTTCATCGAGGTCGAGAGCCTGGTCGAACGCGGCCGGCTGATGGCGGGTTTGCTGGCGACCCTGGAGTAATAGGTTGAATCAACTTCGCACTGCACAATGCGTTGGCAGTCGCGGTTGAAATTTAGCCTTGTCTATAAATAAGGCGCATCGTACTGCTCGATTGTCCACGCGACGATGCGGGAGAGATCGCAATGAAGGTTTCGGCCTTCTTTGCGGCGCCGACGGAGCAACCGCCCCGGAAACTCTCAGGCAAAAGGACTGTATCGTCAGGACGATCTGGAGAGAGACGGCACGGCCAAGATTGGTCGTTACGTCCACCGAAGGGGATAGTCCGGAGCAAGACCTCGCCTGAGGTCCGCAAAGGATCAAGCTCTCAGGTAACCGTGACAGATGGGGCGCCGCCAACGGCCTTGTGGCCGGCGGTTAGCCGACTCTAACTCACGGGAGCCCCGAACCTGCCATGACTCATATCGCCATCATCGGCGCCGGCATCACCGGCGTAACGACCGCCTATGCCCTGCTCGAACGCGGCTACAAGGTGACGGTGCTCGACAAGCACCGCTACGCCGCGATGGAGACCTCCTTCGCCAACGGCGGACAGCTCTCCGCCAGCAATGCCGAAGTGTGGAATAGCACCGCGACGATCCTCAAAGGCCTGCGCTGGATGTTTCGGCGCGACGCACCGCTGCTGATGAATCCGCGGCCGAACTGGCACAAATATTCGTGGATGAGCGAGTTCGTCGCCAACATCGGCAACTACCGCGCTAACACCATCGAGACCACGCGGCTCGCGATCGAAGCCCGCAAGCATCTGTACGAGATCGCCACGCGTGAAGGCATCGACTTCGACCTCGAACGTCGCGGCATTCTCCACATCTATCACGACAAGAAGGGTTTTGAATCCGGCCTGCGCGTCAACGCGCTGTTGCAGGAAGGCGGCCTCGATCGCCGCCCGGTCACGCCGGAAGAAATCCGCGCGATCGAGCCGACGCTGCGCAAGGAGTATTATGGCGGCTTCTACACGCCGTCGGACGCGACCGGCGATATCCACAAGTTTACCCGCGGGCTTGCCGAGGCCTGCAAGCGTCGCGGCGCGACCTTCATCCACGAAGCCAATATCGATTCCATCGCCCAGGCCGGCGGAGGCTTTGTCGTCGGCTGGGCAGATCTCTCTGCAAGCGATGCTGCCGCATCCGCACGCGGCATGCTGAACGTGGATGGGGTCGTGGTCTGCGCCGGTGTGGCGAGCCGCCACTTCGCCGCCCTCCTCGACGAGCGCGTCAACGTCTATCCGGTAAAGGGCTACTCGATCACCGTGCAGCTCGACACCGCCGAGAGCCGCAACGCGACGCCGACCGTGAGCCTGCTCGACGAGGCCGCCAAGATCGTTACCAGCCGGCTCGGCGCCGATCGCTTCCGCGTTGCCGGCACCGCCGAATTCAACGACTTCAACCGCGACATTCGCGCCGATCGCGTGCAGCCGCTGGTCGATTGGGTGCGCAGCAACTTCCCCGCCGTCGAAACGTCGCGAGTCATCCCATGGGCCGGGTTGCGCCCGATGATGCCGAACATGATGCCGGTGGTGCGCGCAGGGCGGATGCCGGGTGTGTTCTTCAACACCGGCCACGGCCATCTCGGCTGGACGCTGTCGGCAGCGACCGCGCAGATGATTGCCGGAACCATCGACGGCTGGCGCGGGCTCAACGCGCCGCCCACCATGCCCTCACTTGGGGTTGAGCGCGAGCTGCGTCATGCATCCTGAGTGGTCTCCATCAGGAGCAGGCGGCCCCTTGCGACCGCCCTGCCCTTGGCACACAATTTGCCCCGAAAGGTCGGCATCTCCGGCCGGCTTTCCCAGCCCGAATGACAGGCACGCATGATAGACACGAACGAATCCACGGGCACCTCGGCGCCCCACAAGTTCCTCAGCCGGAGATAGGTGCATGTTAGGTTACCTCATTCGCCGAATCTTCGCCGCCGTCCCCGTCATGGGCGTGGTCGCACTGTTCGTGTTTCTCCTGCTCCGCCTCACCCCCGGCGATCCCGCGGCGATTCTCGCCGGCGACAACGCGACACCGGAACGGCTGGAGCGCATCCGTACCTCGCTCGGCCTCAACGAGCCCCTGATCGTGCAGTTCATCACCTGGGTGAACAAGCTGCTGCACGGCGATCTCGGAACCTCGCTGATCTCCAACCTGCCGGTGGTGAAGATGATCGGCCAGCGTGTCGAGCCGTCGATCTCGATCGCGCTGTCGACCATCATCCTCGCCGTCATCGTCGCCGTTCCCTTAGGGGTGATCGCGGCGTGGAAGCACGGCACCTGGATCGATCGTTTCGTGATGGGTCTCTCGGTGCTCGGCTTCTCGGTCCCGGTGTTCGTGGTCGGCTACGTCCTGATCCAGGTCTTCGCCATCGACCTGCGCTGGGTGCCGGTCCAAGGTTTCAAGAGCATCAGCACGGGCTTTGGTCCGTTCTTCGAGCGCATGATCCTGCCGACCTGCGCGCTCTCCTTCATCTACATCGCGCTGATCGCGCGCATGACGCGCGCGGCGATGCTCGACGTGCTCGGCGAGGACTACGTCCGCACCGCGCGCGCCAAGGGCATCAACGAAGTCGCCGTGATGATGCGACATGCGCTGCGCAACGCCGCCGTACCCGTGATCACAGTGATCGGCACCGGCTTTGCGCTTCTGATCTCGGGCGTCGTCGTCACCGAGAGCGTGTTCAACATCCCCGGCATCGGCCGCCTCACCGTGGATGCGGTGCTGGCGCGCGACTATCCGGTGATCCAGGCGATGATCCTGCTGACGTCGCTGATCTATGTCGTCGTCAATCTTCTGATCGACGTCGCCTACACCCTGCTCGATCCGCGGATCCGGTACTGAGGCAAGGATAAGCACAAAAATGTCGGTCGATACCCTTCCCCAGCCGTCCATACCGATCACGTCGCCGCTGCGGCCGCGCTTCGGATTCCTCACCTCGACGCCCATCATCGCCACGGCGACGGTCTTGCTCGCGCTGATCGTGCTGGTCTCGATTCTGGCGCCGCTGATCGCGCCGCACGATCCGATCCAGCTCGCGCCGTCGCAACGGCTCAAGCCATCCTCGGCGCAGTTTCTGCTCGGCACCGACGCCTATGGCCGCGACCTGTTGTCCCGTGTCATCTACGGCGGCCGCATCTCGCTGCTGATTGGCGTCGGCTCGGCGATCCTGTCGATCGTCATCGGGCTCGTGATCGGCCTCGTCTCCGGCTTCTTCAAGCTGGTCGATTCCGTCCTGATGCGGATCATGGACGGCCTGATGGCGATGCCGAGCATCCTGCTCGCGATTGCCGTGGTGTCGCTGTCCGGTGCCAGCCTCTGGACGGTGCTGATCGCGATCACGATCCCCGAAGTCCCGCGCGTGGCCCGCCTGGTGCGCTCGGTCGTGCTGTCGGCGCGCGAGGAACCCTATGTCGAAGCGGCGATCTCGGTCGGCTCGTCCCTGCCGAAGATCATGTGGCGGCATTTGATGCCGAACACGATCGCGCCTCTGATCGTGCAGGGCAGTTACGTCTGCGCGTCCGCGATCCTCACGGAGGCCATCCTCTCCTTCCTCGGCGCCGGCATCTCGCCGGAGACGCCGACCTGGGGCAACATCATGGCCGAGGGTCGCCAGTACTTCCAGCTCAAGCCGACGCTGATCTTCTGGCCGGGCCTGCTGCTCTCGATCGCCATCCTCAGCATCAATCTGATCGGCGACGCAGCCCGCGACGCACTCGATCCCCGCATGAAGCAGCGGGAGGGCAAGTGATGACCAATCAAGTGATGACCAACCCCATCCTCGACATCAACAATCTCGTCGTCTCCGTCGGCAAGAAGCCGAAGGGCGCGAACATCATCGACGGCATCTCGATCCAGGTGCACGAGCGCGAGACGTTGTGTCTCGTCGGCGAAAGCGGCTCGGGCAAGTCGGTGACCTCGCTCACCACGATGGGACTGCTGCCGAAGGGCACCCTGGTTCCCACCGGCGGCAGCATCAAGCTGGTCGGCGAGGAGCTGCTCACCGCGACCGACCGCCGCCTGCGCCAGCTTCGCGCCACGCAGATGGCGATGATCTTCCAGGAGCCGATGACGGCGCTCAATCCCGTGGTGCCCGTCGGCCGCCAGATCGACGAGGTCCTGCGCGCGCATACCGACCTCGATGCGAGAGCGCGGAAGAAGCGCATCCTCGACATGATGGACCAGGTCCGCCTGCCCGAGGTCGAGCGCATCTTCGCCTCCTACCCGCACCGTCTCTCCGGCGGCCAGCGCCAGCGCATCATGATCGCGATGGCGCTCGTGCTGGAGCCGAAGCTTCTCATCGCCGACGAGCCGACCACCGCGCTCGACGTCACCACGCAGAAGCAGATCCTGACCCTGATCCGCGACCTCCAGCGCGATCACGGCACCGCCGTGCTGTTCATCACCCACGACATGGGCGTGGTCGCCGAGATCGCCGACCGCGTCGCGGTGATGCGGCAGGGCCGCCTGGTCGAGACCGGTCCGCTGGAGACCGTGCTGCGCAATCCGACCATGGAATACACCCGCAACCTGCTCTCTGCGGTGCCGAGCCTGGTGCCGCGCGTGGCGCGGCCCGAGACCAAGGAGCCGGTCGTGCTGGAGGCCAACGAGCTCAGCAAGGTCTACAAGGAGCGCGCGTTCTTCGGCAAAGGCCGCGAGGTCGTCGCCGCCGACAAGGTCACGCTGACGCTGCGCAAGGGCCGCACGCTCGGCATCGTCGGCGAAAGCGGCTCGGGCAAGTCGACCGTGGCACGCTGCATCGTCCGCCTGATCGACCCGACCTCCGGCGGCGTGCGCCTGGCCGGCCGCGAGATCGCGGACATCTCGCGCCGCCTGCTCCAGCCGCACCGGCAGAAGATCCAGATCGTGTTCCAGGACCCCTATCGCTCGCTCAACCCGCGCGTCACCGTCGGCGAAAGCATCGCGGAAGGCCCGATCAATTACGGCACCTCGCATGCCGACGCGATGAAGCGCGCCCGCGAGCTGCTCGAGCTCGTCGGCCTGCCCGCGGACGCCGTGGCGCGCTATCCGCACCAGTTCTCCGGCGGCCAGCGCCAGCGCATCGCGATTGCCCGCGCGCTCGCGCTCGATCCGGACGTGCTGGTCGCGGACGAAGCGGTCTCGGCGCTCGACGTCTCCGTGCAGGCACAGGTGCTGGAACTGCTCGACGAGATCCAGACGCGTCTCGGCATCGCCATCCTGTTCATCACCCACGATCTGCGTGTCGCAGCCCAGATCTGCGATGAAGTCGTGGTGATGCAGCACGGCCGCGTCGTCGAGCAGGGCCCGGCCGCCGAAGTGCTGACGCATCCGAAGGAGGCCTACACCAGGGCCCTGCTCGAGGCAGCGCCCGGCCGCAACTGGGACTTTGCGAATTTCCGGCCCGTCGCGGAAGGCGTGGCTGCGACAGCCTAGATCCATCCCTCGTCATTGCGAGCGTAGCGACGCAATCCAGTATCCCTCTGCGGAGACGGTCTGGATTGCCTCGCTACGCTCGCTATGACGGTGATCGCGGCAAGTATTCCCAAAACGGCTTAAGGCCATGCACGGCGCGAGTGCGTCCCACCTTGCTCTCGCCGCAGAGCCAAGGCTAACGTCGCCCGCTTTCAATCGCCTGGACTTGAATTGATGACACGTATCGCCGTCGGCGGCTTCCTGCACGAGACCAACACCTTCGCTCCGACGAAGGCGACTTTCGCGGACTTCCAGCATGGCGGCGGCTGGCCGGCGATGACTGAGGGCGCCGACGTGCTGAAGGTGATGCGGGCCATCAATGTCGGCCTCGCCGGTTTCGTCGACAGTGCCGAAGCCGATGGCTGGGAACTCGTCCCGACGATCGCCTGCGGGGCCAGCCCGTCGGCGCATGTCACCAGGGACGCCTTCGAGCGCATCGTCAAGGTCATGGTCGACGGGATCGCCGCCGCCGGCCCGATCGACGCCGTCTATCTCGACCTGCACGGCGCCATGGTCACCGAGCATCTCGACGACGGCGAAGGCGAGATCCTGGCGCGTGTGCGCCGCGTCATCGGCAAGGATGTTCCGCTGGTCGCGAGCCTCGACCTGCACGCCAACGTCACGCCCGAGATGATTGAGCATGCGGACGCGCTGATCGCCTACCGCACCTATCCCCATGTCGACATGGCCGAGACCGGCCGCGCCTCCGCGCGACATCTCGCATTGCTCCTGAAGACCAGGCAGCGTTTTGCAAAAACGTTCCGGCAATTGCCGTTCCTGATCCCGATCAGCTGGCAATGCACCAACGACCACCCCACCAAGGGCATCTACCAGAAGCTCGCCGCCCTGGAGGGCGATGCGGTTCCGACGCTCTCCTTCGCGCCCGGCTTCCCCGCGGCCGACTTCCGCGACTGCGGGCCGAGTGTGTTCGCCTATGGCAGGACCCAAGCCGACGCCGACCGCGCGGCGGATGCGATCGTCAAGCTCATCGAAAGCCACGAGGACGATTTCGACGGCAAGATCTGGTCGCCCGACGAAGGCGTGCGCCACGCCATGGAGCTTTCCAAGAGCGCGAGCAAGCCGATCATCATCGCCGACACTCAGGACAATCCCGGCGCCGGCGGCGATTCCGACACCACTGGCATGCTGCGCGCGCTGGTGCGCAACAAGGCCAGCGCCGCGACCGGCGTGATCTACGATCCCGCCTCGGCCAAGGCCGCACACGCGGCCGGCGTCGGCGCCACCGTGACGCTGTCGCTCGGCGGCAAGTCCGGCATACCCGGCGATGAGCCCTATCGCGAGACCTTCGTCGTCGAAAAGCTGTCCGACGGCCGCTTCGTCGCGCCCGGCCCTTACTACGGCGGCCGCGAGATGGAGATGGGTCCGTCCGCGGCCTTGCGCATCGGCGATGTCCGCGTTGTCGTGAGTTCGCACAAGGCGCAGCTCGCCGACCAGGCGATGTACCGCTATGTCGGCATCGAGCCGACGCAACAGAAGATTTTGGTCAACAAGAGCTCGGTGCACTTCCGCGCCGATTTCGAGCCGATCGCGGAAAAGCTGATGATCTGCGCTGCGCCCGGCGCGATGCCGGCCGACACAGCCGCGCTGCCCTGGACGCGGCTGCGTCCGGGCATCCGCATCAAGCCGAACGGCCCCGTTTTCAATCCCCCTTCACGCTAACCGGACAGGAACACATGCCCACGATCGAGCGCATCGACGGCTATGCCGACGAACTCACCGCCATTCGCCGCGACATCCACGCCCATCCCGAGATCGGCTTCGAGGAAGTGCGCACCTCCGGCATCGTCGCCGACAAGCTGAAGAGCTGGGGCATCGAGGTGCATCGCGGTCTCGGCGGCACCGGCGTGATCGGCGTCATCAAAGGCAAAGGTTCGGGCGGCAAGCGCATCGGCCTTCGCGCCGACATGGACGCGCTGCCGATGGAAGAGAACACCAATCTGAAATGGAGCTCGAAAATCCCCGGCCGCTTCCACGGCTGCGGCCATGACGGCCACACCACCATGCTGCTCGGCACCGCGCGCTACCTCGCCGAGACCAGGAACTTCGACGGCACCGTGCATCTGATCTTCCAGCCGGCCGAGGAAGGCCTCGGCGGCGCCCGCGCCATGATCAAGGACGGCCTGTTCGAGAAATTTCCCTGCGACGAGCTCTACGGCCTGCACAACGCGCCCGACCTCAACCACGGCGAGATCGCGATCCTGCCCGGCCCCGCGATGGCCAGCGCCGACTTCTTCGACCTCCGCATCACCGGCTATGGCGCGCATGGCGCGATGCCCGAGCGCTCCAAGGACGCTGTGATCATCGCGACGACGCTGGCGCAGGCGATCCAGACCATCGTCAGCCGCAACGTCGAGCCGCTGCAGGCCGCCGTCGTCTCGATCACGCAGATTCACGCCGGTTCCGCCTACAACGTCATTCCCGGCGACGCGCATCTTTGCGGCACCATCCGCACCTTCTCGAAGGAAGTCCGCACCCTGATCAGCGAGCGCATTCGCACGATCAGCGCCGGCATTGCGAGCGCCTATCAGTGCGTGATCGACGTCGACATCCGCGACACTTTCGATGTGCTGGTCAACCAGGTCGAGCAGTCCAAGGTGGTCGAGGAGGTCGCGCGCACGATCGTCAACCCCGCCAACGTGATCACCCGCGCCCAGCCGAAGATGGGCAGCGAGGATTTCGCCGACATGCTGCAGACCATTCCCGGCGCCTATTTCTGGGTCGGCCATGACGGCTCGGTGCCCGTGCACAACCCCGGTTTCGTGCTCGACGACAAGATCCTGCCGATCGGCGCCAGCATGTTCGCCCGGATCATCGAGACCCGGATGCCGGTGGGTGCCAATGCATAAAAAGGGCGTCGAAGAGGCGGTCACCTCGCTGCATGATCTGTCAGCGGTCGATCTGATCGCGGGCTATCGCGCCAAGCAGTTCTCGCCGAGCGAGATGCTGGAGGACGTGCTCGCCCACGTCGCTGCGTGGGAGCCGCACCTGAAAGCGCTCTATGCATTCGATCCCGACGGCGCGCGCGAGGCCGCAATGGCCTCGACGGCGCGCTGGTCCGGGGGCGAGCCCTCCGGCGCGCTCGACGGCGTGCCTGTCACGGTGAAGGACAACATCGCGACCAAGGGCGTGCCGGTGCCGCTCGGCGCCGCCAGCGTCAAGCTGGTCCCGGCCGAGAAGGATGCTCCGCCTGCCGCGCGGCTGCGTGAGGCCGGTGCGGTCATCTTCGCAAAAACCACCATGCCCGATTACGGCATGCTGTCCTCGGGCCTCTCTTCGTTCCATGCGCTCGCGCGTAATCCCTGGGACCTCTCCAAGAATCCCGGCGGCTCCAGCGCAGGCGCGGGCGCCGCGGCGGCGGCCGGCTACGGCCCGCTGCATCTCGGCACCGATATCGGCGGCTCGGTTCGCCTGCCCGCGGGCTGGTGCGGCCTCGTCGGATTGAAGCCGAGCTTTGGCCGCGTGCCGATCGACCCCGCTTATGTCGGCCGCGTCGCCGGCCCGATGACCCGCACGGTCGACGATTGCGCGCTGATGATGAGCGTGATCGCAAAGCCCGACCGGCGCGACGGCACCAGCCTGCCCGCAGAGCCGCTCAACTGGAAGGGGCTGGAGAAGTCCCCGCGCAAACTTCGCATCGGTCTGATGCTCGATCCCGGCGTCGGCCTGGCGCTGGAGAAGCCGGTGCGCGAGGTCGCGGTGAAGGCTGCGAAAGCGTTCGAATCCGCCGGCGCGGTCGTGACCGAAGTCGACGGCATCCTCACGCGCGAAATGCTCGACGGCCTCGACAATTTCTGGCGCGCGCGGATGTGGGATGATCTCTCCAAGCTGACGCCGGAAGATCAAGCGAAGGTGCTGCCCTACATCTTCAAATGGGGCGAGTCCGGCGCCAGGCTCTCCGGCATCGACGTCATCCGCGGCTTCAACCAGACCATGGCGATCCGCGCCGCCGCAGGAAAGCTGTTCTGCGAGCTCGACTATGTGATCTCGCCGACCGCGCCGAACGTGAACTACCCGGCCGATTGGGCTTCGCCCACCAATGACCCCATGAAGCCGTTCGAGCACATCGCCTATACCGTGCCGTGGAATATGTCCGAGAACCCTGCCCTGTCCATCAACGGCGGCTTCGACGCCAAGGGCTTTCCCATCGGCGTGCAGATCGTCGGCCGCCGCTTCGACGATATCGGCGTGCTCGGCATGGCCAAGGCCTTTGAGGGCTTGCGCGGTCCGCAGCGGCCCTGGCCGCGCCCGCCGGCGAAGTAGCGACTAAGCACAAGTCGTCATGCGCGGGCTCGACTCGCGCATCCATCCCTCGTCAAAAAAGATGGATTGCCGGGTCAAGCCCGGCAATACACAATCGATTCAAGAATGACAGGGAAGGAAATCACCATGGCGTATGAGACGATCAAATACGAGGTCGCCGAACAGATCCTCACCATCACCCTGAACCGACCCGACAAGCTCAACGCCTTCAACGCGCAGATGCAAGCAGAGCTGATCGACGCGTTCGACGCCGCCGACAAGGACGACAACGTCCGCGCCATCATCGTCACCGGCGCCGGCCGCGGTTTTTGCGCGGGCGCGGACCTCTCTTCCGGCGCCGACACGTTCGATCGCGACGCGCGGCGCGGGCCGGTCAAGCGCTTCGCCGACGGCAAGGTCGACTACAGCGATCCGCAGGTGCGCGATGGCGGCGGCCAGGTGACGCTGCGTATCTTCAAATGCCTCAAGCCGGTGATTGCCGCAGTGAATGGTCCCGCCGTCGGCATCGGCGTCACCATGCAGCTCGCGATGGACATCCGCATCGCGTCGGACGCCGCACGCTTCGGCTTCGTGTTCTCCCAGCGCGGCATCGTGCCTGAGGCGGCATCGAGCTGGTTCCTGCCGCGCATCGTCGGTATCTCGCAGGCGCTGGAATGGTGTTATTCGGGCCGCGTCTTCCCGGCGCAGGAAGCGCTCGCGGGCCGTCTCGTCAGCAAGGTCGTAGCCCCGGATGATCTGCTGCCGACCGCGCGCGCGCTTGCCAAGGAGTTTACGGCGAAGACAGCGCCGGTGTCAGTGGCGCTGATCCGACAGATGATGTGGCGCATGATGGGCGCCGACGATCCGATGGAAGCCCACAAGGTCGACAGCCGCGGCATCTACGCCCGCGGTCGCTCCGACGATGTGAAGGAAGGCGTGGTTTCGTTCCTGGAGAAGCGGCCGGCGCAGTTCAAGAACAAGGTGTCGAGCGACATGCCGGATTATTTCCCGTGGTGGACGGAGCGGGAGTACAAGTGATGCGAAGCGAAATTCCGGGTCTTGCGCAGCTCTCGTAGGGTGGGCAAAGCGCAGCGTGCCCACCATATCGACATCAGTTGCCGATAGCTGGTGGGCACGGCGCAAGGGCGCCTTTGCCCACCCTACGGCACCGTCACTACGGAACCGTCAATCCATCACCAGCGCGACACGCCCGATCGCCTTGCGGTCGAGCAACAGCCGCATCGCCTTGGCATAATCCTCCAGCGGCAGGCGGTGTGAGACGTTGGGGCGCAGCTTGCCCTCCTCCGCCCATTGCAGCAACGCCTCCAGGCGAACCTCGCCGAGTGCAGGATTTTTCCGGACAGCCTCACCAGCGCGCACGCCGAGCACGCTCGCACCCTTGATCAGCAACAGATTGGTCTTGGCCGAGCCGATGCCGCCGGTAAAACCGATCACCAGCAGCCGCGCGCCCCAGGCGATGCAACGCATCGAGTCTTCAAAAACCTGGCCGCCGACCGGATCGAACACGACGTCCGCGCCGCGGCCGTCGGTGAGGCGCTTGACGGCGTCGCGAAACGGTTCGCGATCGTAGCGCACGAGATGATCGGCGCCGCGCGATTTCGCAACGGCGAGCTTCCCGTCGCTGGAGGCGGTCGCGATCACGGTCGCGCCCAGCATCTTGCCGATCTCGACGGCAGCAAGTCCGACGCCGCCGCCGGCGCCGTGCACCAGCAGCACCTCGCCCGGCTCGACCCGGCCGCGATCGATCAGGGCGTGATAGGCGGTGCCGTGGCCGGCGAGATAGGTCGCGGCCTCCGCGTAGTCGAAAGTCGACGGCATCGGCGTGAGCTGCGACGGCGCGACGATGGCTTCGTCGGTGAAGGCACCATGGCGCATCTTGACGATGACCTTGTCGCCGACGGCAACGCCCCCCACCTCCGCGCCCACTTCGGTGACGTCGCCCGCCGCCTCCATGCCCGGCGTGAACGGCAGCTCCGGCTTGAGCTGGTACTCGCCGGCGGCCATCAGCACGTCAGGAAAATTCAGCCCGGCAGCCCGGATCGCAACGCGCACCTCGCCCGGCTTCAGCGCGCGCGACGGAAACGCTTCCAGCCGCAACGTCTCGGGCGCGCCGAGCGCGCGGCAGACGACTGCCCGCACCATCAGGCCGCGCTCGCTTTGCGGCGCAGGATCGCCTCGCGGATCAGCGGCAGACGATCATTGCCGAAATACATGTCGGTCTTGCCGACGAAGATCGTCGGCGAGCCGAAGCCGCCGCGCGCGACGACCTCCTCGGTGTTGGCCTTGAGCTGATCCTTGATCCCCTGCTCCGAGATGCCGGCAAAGAATTTTGGCTCGTCGACGCCGACCTTCCGGCAAATCCCGGCGAGCACTGCGTCCTGCGAGATGTCTTGATCGTCACCCCAATAGGCCTCGAACAATGCGGTCGCGAACGGCACCATGTCCTTGCCGAGCCAGATGCAGCCGCGCATCGCCTTCACGCTGTTCACCGGAAACACCGTCGGCGGCATCTTGATCGACAGGCCGGCCGATCGCGACCAATCGGCGAGGTCCTTCTTCATGTAGCGCGCCTTCAGCGGCACCGGCGTCTCCCGCTGCGCGTAGACGCTCGGGTTGACCGTGTTGAAGATGCCGCCGACCAGGATCGGCCGCCAAGTGATTTCGGCGCCGAGCTCCCTGGCCAGCGGCTGGATGTTGTGGAAGGCGAGATAGGTCCAGGGGCTGGAACAGTCGAAGAAGAATTCGATCATGGTGTTTCCCTTGTTTGTTTTGCTCTCTCTGTCATTGCGAGCGAAGCGAAGCAATCCGGACTGTCACCGCGGAAAGACCCTGGATTGCTTCGCTTCGCTCGCAATGACGGAGGAGCGATCAGTACCTATTTCTTTCCCAACAGCTCCTTAGCCTTCTGGCCGAACATGATCTTGCGTGATTCCTCGTCGAACGGCTCTTTCACGAACTTGCCGATTGCAAGCCCCGCCTGCACCTGCGGCCTCGCGCGCACCTCGGCATACCAGCGCTTCACGTTCGGATAGTCGTCCAGCGTAAAGCCCTGCGCCTTGTGGGTCATGGTCCAGGGGAAGCAGGCGATGTCGGCGATGGAATAGTCTCCGGCGACAAAGGCGCCGGTCCTGGCCAACTGACGGTCGAGCACGCCATAAAGCCGCGCGGCCTCGTCGCGGTAGCGATCGATCGCGTAAGGAATCTTCTCCGCCGCATAGAGCGCGAAATGGCCGTGCTGGCCGAGCATGGGCCCGAGGCCGGCCATCTGCCACATCACCCATTGAATGGTGGTGGAGCGGCCGCGCAGTTCCGTGGGCAGGAAGCGGCCGGTCTTCTCCGCGAGATAAATCAGGATCGCGCCGGTCTCGAACGCGGAGAACGGTGCGCCGCCATCGGCAGGATCGTGATCGACGAGAGCTGGAATGCGGTTGTTCGGGGAGATCGCGAGAAACTCAGGGGCGAACTGCTCGCCGGCGCGGATGTTGACGGGCTTCACCGTGTAGGGCAGCCCGAGTTCCTCCAGCATGATCGAGATTTTCCAGCCGTTCGGCGTCGGCGCGTAATAGAGGTCGATCATGACCTTTCCTTTTGGCCCTTCCTTTGGCCTTCCCTGTCATCGCCGCTGGAATAGAGAGCGACTTTTGTTGTTCTGTACCTCGACGTTAAGACATGGCAGACAGTGGCGCAACACAACCTGCCGGGAGGGCCGCCATGCTGTTTCCAACCACGATCGCCGGCTCCTTGCCGAAGCCGGAATGGCTCGCCGAGCCCAACATGCTGTGGGCGCCCTGGAAGTCGCAGGGAGCGGAGCTTCTTCGCGCCAAGCGTGACGCGACCATGCTCGCCGTCAAGGTGCAGGAGGACGCCGGCATCGACATCGTCACCGAGGGCGAGCAGGCCCGCCAGCATTTCGTGCATGGCTTCCTGGAGAAGATCGAGGGCATCGACTTCGCCCACAAGGTCGAGATGGGCATCCGCAAGGATCGCTACAAGGCGATGGTGCCGCAGGTAGTCGCCCCGCTGCGGCTGAAAGGCCGCGTTCATGCCGACGAGGCTCGCGTCGCGCGCGCGCATACCAGGAAGAAGCTCAAGTTCACCCTGCCCGGCCCGATGACAATCATCGACACCATCGCGGATCGCTACTATGGCGATCGCGTCAAGATGGCCTTTGCCTTCGCCGAGCTGTTGAACGAGGAGGCCAAGGCGCTCCAGGCCGACGGCGTCGACCTCGTGCAGTTCGACGAGCCCGCCTTCAACGTCTACATGGACGAGGTCAACGACTGGGGCATCAAGGCGCTCGAGCGTGCCGCGCAGGGCCTGACCTGCGCCACTGCCGTGCACATCTGCTACGGCTACGGCATCAAGGCCAATACCGACTGGAAGGAGACGCTCGGCGCGCAGTGGCGGCAGTACGAGCAGATCTTTCCGGCGATCGACGCCAGCCCGATCCAGCAGGTCGCGATCGAGTGCCGCAATTCGAAGGTGCCGCTCGACCTGCTCGCGCTGCTCAAGACCAAGATCGTGCAGGCCGGCGTGATCGACGTCGCCAGCGACACGGTCGAGACCGCCGATGACGTTGTCAAGGTGATCGACGCGGTGTCGAAATTCGTCCCCAAGAGCAACATCATCGCCACCACCAATTGCGGCATGGCGCCGATGCGGCGGGAGATCGCCGAAGCCAAGCTGATGGCGCTCGGTGCCGGCGCCGCGCTTGCGCGCGAGAAGCTAGGATGATCACGACGCGCTTGTTTTAGTCCAACGCCGTCGGATGCAGCACGGGACGGTAGCCGGCGTGGAGCGCGCGCAGCGTTGAGGGCGGCGTCAGCAGCTGGACGTCGCCGAGTTGACGCGCGCCCTTGATATAACCCGCCGGCGACCACGGCAGGGCGCTCCCCTGCATCACCAGAAAGCTCGCCTCGCCCTGCTGCACCATTGCGCCGTCGGGCAATTCTGCGAGGGGCGCCGGCAGTGGGTGCAGCCGCTTGCGACCGCGATCGAGACGCTCCCGGTGCAGCTGAGCATCCATCGCCTTCGCGCTGATGCCGCTTGCACCATTTCCTGCCTCCCAAGCCGCACGAAATCGTTTGGCATCGTCGCGGCGGCAGAAGAAGCAGGGACGGTGGCCTGCGGCAAAGGCGGTGGCCTCGTCGAGAAAGAACAGCTCGGTCCAGCTCCGCCGCGCCATCACCGGCCGCCGCCAGCCGCGGAATTCGCAAAGGCACGTGATCCAGGCCGGCGACGACCAGCGCTTCTTCAGCAGCGTCCTGGTCGCGGGATCATGAATGATGCCGCGATTGCCGGTGAACAGGCCGCGGTGCGGCGTTGAGATGATGTCGCCGGTCGGCGTGACGCGGTTTTGCAGGGGCATGGCTGCCTCCACCCGTCATTGCGAGGAGCGAAGCGACGAGGCAATCCAGACTATGTCCGCGGATACATTTCTGGATTGATTCGCTTCGCTCGCAATGACGGTGATCGTCACGCCGCGCCGTCGCGAAGCGGCGGGTGGTAGGACAGCGCGGTGTCCCAGGGGAAGAATATCCAGGTGTCCTGCGAGACTTCCGTGATGAAGGTGTCGACCAGCGGGCGTCCCTTCGGCTTGGCGTAGACGGTGGCGAAATGCGCATCCGGCAGCATCTGGCGCACCAGCCTGCCGGTCTTGCCGGTGTCAACGAGATCGTCGACGATCAGCAGCCCCTTGCCGGTGCCGCCGCCGAGCTTCATCGCCGATTCGGAAATACCCTTGAGGACCTGCAGCTCGCCCTGCTTGTCATGATCGTAGCTGGCGATGCAGACGGTGTCGATCACGCGGACGCCCAGCTCGCGCGCCACGATCGCGGCCGGCACCAGGCCGCCGCGCGTGATCGCGATCACCGCGTGGAACGGGCCGACCTCGTTGAGCCGCCAGGTCAGCGCGCGGCAATCCCGGTGGAACTGATCCCACGAAACCGGGAAAGCCTTGCCGGCCCGCTCCTGTGCACTCAGTTCCGGTGCTTCACCAGCCATTGTCTTCTCTCCTGCTTCGTCTGCCGGCAAGCCGGGGGCTCTAGCGGGTGATGTTCAATCCCGCCAGCATTTCCTTCACCGCGGCCATCGCTGCCGCCAGCTTGCCCGCATCGCGCGAACGCACAACAAGGTTGGTGTTCGGCTTCTGCTCCTCGTCCATGAAGGGATAGCTGCCGATGATGGTGTCGGGATGTTCGGCGGCGATCGCCCGCAGCGGGCTGCCGATGTCGCCTTCCCGCGCGTTGGCCCGGACCGATTCGGAGAGCATGCGCACGCCCGATTTCAGCTTGGGCGAGACGATGTCCATCATCGCCTGCATGATCGAGGGCACGCCGGCCATGACGATGACGTTGCCGATCTTGAAGCCGGGCGCGAGGATGGTGGCGCTCTGGATCAGCTCGGCACCGTCGGGGATGCGGGCCATGCGCAGACGGGCCTCGTTGAGGTCCTGCTCGCTCCAGCGCTCGCGGAAGCGGGCGACCACCTCCGGGTGATGGTCGATGCCGACGCCGAACGCCTTGGCGACGCTGTCGGCGGTGATGTCGTCATGGGTCGGCCCGATGCCGCCGGTGGTGAAGACATAGGTGTAGCGATGCCGCAGTGCATCCAACGCAGCGATGATGTCCGCCTCATCGTCGGAGACGACCCGGACTTCCTTCAGGTCGATGCCGATATTGGTCAGGTATTCGGCGATGAAGCCGATATTCTTGTCCTTGGTGCGGCCGGACAGGATTTCATCCCCGATGACCAGAATGCCCGCCGTGACGATCTCGCTCATGCCTTAAGTCCCTCGCCTATCGCACCGAATTTGCCGGGGTAACGCGTTGAAGTCACGCGGTTTTGCTGCCGAAATAAGCAGTCCTCAGCCATTTTTTCAGGCAAGCCGCCGGCCATCCCCGGCAAATGCTGCCCGTCTATGCTTATCGCGCTGGCCCGGCCCTTGCTACCACATGAAAGTCATGCACTCTTGCCGCATGGCCAGGACGTTGCGGTCTTCACCAAGGCCTGGCGACCTGTCGAATGGCGCAACGCCTTGCGGAGACAAGTCGGGATCTATGGCAGTCGCGTTTGACGAAATGAACATTCCCGGCGGGGACCTTCGCCCCGCCTATCAGGAGCTGGCGCGCTGGCTCAAGGAGACGCCTCCCGAGGCGCTCGAATACCGTCGCCAGGAGGCCGAGCTCCTGTTTCGCCGCATCGGCATCACCTTTGCCGTCTATGGCGATTCCGAATCCACCGAGCGCCTGATTCCGTTCGACGTGATCCCCCGGATCATGTCCGGCAAGGAATGGGCGCTGCTGGAGAAGGGCCTGAAGCAGCGCGTGCGCGCGCTCAACATGTTCCTGCGCGACATCTATCATGGCCGCGACATCCTGCGCGCCGAGATCGTCCCCGACGATCTGATCTTCCAGAACCCGGTCTTCCGCCCCGAGATGAACGGCCAGCAGGTGCCGCACGACGTCTACGTGCACATCGCCGGCATCGACATCGTCCGGGTCGATGCCGAGGACTTCATCGTGCTGGAGGACAATGCGCGCACGCCGTCGGGCGTGTCCTACATGCTGGAAAACCGCGAAATCATGATGCGGCTGTTTCCGGACCTGTTCGCCCGCCACAGGGTGGCGCCGGTCGAGCGCTATCCGGACGAGCTGCTGTCCGCCTTGCGCTCGGTCGCGCCGCAGGGTGCCTCGGGCGAGCCGACTGTCGCCCTGCTCACGCCGGGCGTCTACAACTCGGCCTATTACGAGCACTCATTCCTCGCCGACAAGCTCGGCATCGAGCTGGTCGAGGGCCGCGACCTCATCGTCAAGAACAACGAAGTGTTCATGCGGACGACCGAGGGGGTGAAACGGGTCGACGTGATCTACCGCCGCGTCGACGACGACTATCTCGATCCCCTCACCTTCCGCCCCGATTCCGCGCTCGGCGTGCCCGGACTGATGTCGGCCTATGCGGCCGGCAACATCACGCTCGCCAACGCGGTCGGCACCGGCATCGCCGACGACAAGGCGATCTACTCCTACATGCCGGACATCGTGAAATTCTACCTCGGCGAGGAGCCGATCCTGAAGAACGTGCCGACCTGGCGCTGCCGCGAGCCGAAGGACCTCGCCTACGTGCTGGATCATTTGAGCGAACTCGTCGTGAAGGAAGTGCACGGCTCCGGCGGCTACGGCATGCTGATCGGCCCTGCCGCGACCAAAGCGACGATCGAAGCCTTTCGCGAGAAGCTCAAGCGCGAGCCGGAAGGCTTTATCGCGCAGCCGACGCTGGCGCTCTCGACCTGCCCGACCTGCACCGCAAGCGGCCTCGCCCCGCGCCACGTCGATTTGCGGCCCTTCGTTCTGACCGGCAGCAAGCACACCACCATCGTGCCGGGCGGACTGACACGCGTCGCGCTGAAGGAAGGCTCCCTGGTGGTGAATTCGAGCCAGGGCGGCGGCACCAAAGACACCTGGATCCTGGACGAGTAGTCAGATGCTGTCGCGTACCGCCGAAAACCTGTACTGGCTCGCCCGCTACGTCGAACGGGCCGAGTATCTCGCGCGCACCATCGATGCGACGCTGCGCGTCACCGCGCTTCCCGCCGCCTATATCGGCAAGACCAACGAATGGGACTCGGCGCTGCTCACCGCCGGCGTCGCCGCCAGCTTCTATCAGACCTACGAGGAAGCCAACGAGCACAACGTCGTCGAATACCTGTCGTTCTCGCCGAACAACCCGTCCTCGATCCGCAATTGCATCGAGGCGGCGCGGCTGAACTCGCGCTCGGTGCGCACCGCGCTCACCAGCGAGATGTGGGACACCATCAACTCGGCCTGGATCGAGCTCCAGGAGGTCTGGAACAAGGGCACCTCGACGCGCGAGGACCTCGCCAAATTCCTGCGCTTCGTGCAGGAGACATCGCTGCGCTTCGACGGCTCGGCTTACCGGACCATGCTGCGTAACGACGCCTACTGGTTCTCGCGGATGGGCGTGCACCTGGAGCGTGCCGACAACACCGCGCGCATTCTCGATGTGAAGTATCACGTGCTGCTGCCCGAGGAGGAGCATGTCGGCGGTCCGCTCGACTTCTACCAGTGGACCTCGATCCTGCGCTCGGTCTCGGCGCTGACGGCCTATCACTGGGTCTATCGAGAGACGCTGAAACCCTGGCTGATCGCGGACCTGCTCATCCTCAACGACACGCTGCCGCGCTCGCTGGCGAGCTGCTACGGCAATCTCGTGCGCAATCTCGACCAGATCGGCGTCGCCTATGGCCGCCAGGGCCCGGCCCAGCGCCATGCCCGCGGCATCCGCAACCGGCTGGAACACAGCAATATGAACGACATTTTCCAGCATGGCGTGCATGAATTCATTCAGGAATTCATCTCGGACAATTCCAGGCTGGGCGAAATCATCACGAAGCAGTATTTGATCTGATACTGCGTCATCCGGGGCGCCCGCAGGGCCAGCCCGGAAGCGACGACGCAAGAACAACGGTCCCCCATGCGCCTGCGAATCCTGCACACCACGACCTATCGCTACGAGCCGCCGGCCACCAGCGTGATCCAGATCCTGCGCATGACGCCCGGCAGCCATGACGGGCAATATGTGGCGGAGTGGCAGATCGACGTTTCGACCGACACCAAGCTCGACACCCACGAGGACGCGTTCGGCAACGTCACCCACGTGCTGTCCTGCGGACCGGTCGGCGACATCCAGATCACCGCCGAGGGCCTGATCGAGACCCACGACACCGGCGGCGTCCTGCGCGGCGCCGATGAACGCTTTCCGCCCGGCATGTTCTTGCGCGCCACCGACCTCACCACAGTCAATCCGGCGATGCATGCGGTTGCGCGCCAGTTGCGCAGCGAGGCCGAAAGCGACACGCTCGGCTTCCTGCACACGCTGATGACGCAAATCAGCGATCACATGACCTTCGACGAGGACCCGACCAACAGCGGCACCTCGGCGGCCGAGGCGTTCACGCTCAAGCGCGGCGTCTGCCAGGACTACGCGCATATCTTCATCGCCTGCGCCCGCAGCGGCGGCGTGCCGGCGCGCTTCGTCTCCGGCCACTTCCTGCGCTCGGACGGCACTGTGCATCAGGACGCCGGCCATGCCTGGGCCGAGGCTTACGTCGACGGTCTCGGCTGGGTCGGCTTCGATCCCGCCAACAGCATCTGCGCCACCGACGCCCATGTCCGCGTCGCGATCGGGCTCGATTATCTCGGCGCAGCCCCCGTGCGCGGCACCCGCTATGGCGGCGGCTCGGAGACGCTGTCGGTCGCGGTCAAGGTCGAGCAGGCCGGCCGCGGCGGCCAGTCGCAATCGCAGTCCCAGCGGCAGAGCTGAGCCGAAGCCGCACGCGTGCTATGCTCGCAGGGTCAAACCAGACCTGCGAGGCACCCAATGGCGACCGTGAAGCTGCTTTCGGACGATGAACTATCCAGCGAGGCCCGCGCCGTCTTCGACGATATCCGAAAAGTGCGGAAGTCGGATTTCGTCAACAATTTCTGGCGCGCGCTGGCGCATGATCCGAAGACGCTGCGGCGGACCTGGGAGAGCATCAAGGAGGTGATGGGTCCGGGCGCGCTCGATCCCAAGGTCAAGGAGATGGTCTATGTCGCGGTATCGATCGCGCATGGCTGCAGCTACTGCATCCACTCCCACACCGCCGGCGCACGGGCCAAGGGCATGACCGAGGCCGAATACGGCGAGTTGCTCGCCATCGTCGGCATGGCCGCGGAGACCAACCGGCTGGTCACGGCGCTCGGCGTCCCCGTCGATGCGGCGTTTCTCGTCGATGCCGCCGACTGAGGGGAATGACGGCCTGGCCCCAGCGGGATTCGGGGTTGGAGTGGCCCCTGAAATTGGCTAGTAATTCCGCGCAAACGCGTTCGGGGACTGGAAATGACCTATTGTTGCGGAATTCTGGTTCGGGACGGTCTGGTGATGATCGCCGACACCCGCACCAATGCCGGCCTCGACAACGTCTCGACCTTCCGCAAGCTGCACATCTTCACCAAGCCCGGCGACCGCATCATGGCGATCGCCAGCGCCGGCAACCTCGCCATCAGCCAGTCGGTGCTCTCCACGCTGACCGAAGGCCTGGAGGACCCCAACACCGGCGATATCGAGACGCTGATGAACGCGCCAACCATGTTCCAGGCCGCCCAGCGCATCGGCCGGGCGATCCGGGCCGTGCACGCCACCGAAGGCCCGGCGTTGAAATCCGAGGATGTCTCCTTCGACGTCTCCTTCCTGTTCGGCGGCCAGATCAAGGGCGCGCGCATGCGCCTGTTCATGGTCTACACCGCCGGCAATTTCATCGAGTGCACCACCGACACGCCCTATTTGCAGATCGGCGAGCACAAATACGGCAAGCCGGTGCTCGACCGCGCCATGCATTACGACGTCGAGCTCTACGAGGCGCTGAAGACCGGCCTGATCTCGATGGATTCGACGATGCGCTCCAATCTCGGCGTCGGCCTGCCGATCGACGTGCTGGTGGTGCGCGCCGATGCGTGCGATGCCGATCTCAACCATCGCATCGAGGCGGGCGAGCCCTACTTCCACGATTTGCGCTCGCGCTGGTCGGCGGCGCTGCGCGCCGCGCACCAGAACATTCCGCGGCCGCCCTACAAGAACGAAAAAGAACCCAAAACCTGACAAAAGAACTTGAAGAGAGAAAAGGCAGGAAACGATGAGTGAGGCAAAGAAGATCGCAGTGGTGACAGGCGCCGGCACAGGTGTCGGGCGCGCGGCGTCGCTGGCGCTGATGAACACCGGCTTCACCGTGGTGCTGGTCGGGCGCCGCCTCGACATGCTCGAGGAGACCGCCAAGCTCGGGCCCGCCGGCAAGAGCCTGTGTGTCACCGCCGACATGACCAAGCCGGATTCGATCGCCGCGCTGTTTGACAAGGTCAAGGCGACCTATGGCCGGCTCGACGTGCTGTTCAACAATGCCGGCATGGGCGCGCCGGCCGTCAACTTCGAGGACCTCAGCCTCGAGCAGTGGCAGGCGGTGGTGAACACCAACCTCACCGGCCCGTTCCTGTGCACGCAGCACGCCTTCCGCATCATGAAGGACCAGAGCCCGCGCGGCGGCCGCATCATCAACAACGGTTCGATCTCGGCGCATGCGCCGCGACCGTTCTCGGCGGCCTACACCTCGACCAAGCACGCCATTACCGGCCTGACCAAGGCCAGCAACCTCGACGGCCGCATGTACGACATCGCGGTCGGCCAGGTCGACATCGGCAATGCCGCCACCCCGATGACCGACCGCATGGTCAACGGCCCCGGCGTGCTGCAGCCCGACGGCACCACCAAGCACGAGCCGCGCATGGACGCCAAGGCGGTCGGCGATGCCGTCGCCTACATGGCCGGCCTGCCGCTCGACGCCAACGTGCTGACCATGACTGTCATGGCGACCAAGATGCCGTTCGTTGGACGTGGCTAAAGCTAAAATTGCGAAAACAACCCCATGCACAGTAGGCGTCAAGAGGCGCCTGCTGTTGCCTGGCTGCGGGGGTGATGTCGGCTAAGTCCCAGCACAGCCTCCGCAATCGTGAGAGACCGGCGCCCTACTCCAGACTCTCCACCCGCCGCAGGCTGGGAAACAGCCTCATCCAGAGCAGCGCCACGGCGACGGTGCAGACGCCGCCGAGCACGGCGGCCGGCATGGCGCCGAGCAGTGCGGCCGCAACCCCGCTCTCGAACTGGCCGAGCTGGTTGGAGGCGTTGATGAAGAGGAAGTTGACCGCGCCGACGCGGCCGCGCATCTCGTCGGGGGTGGACAATTGCACCAGCGAGAAGCGGATCACGACGCTGATCGTGTCGGCCGCGCCGAGAACGGCGAGCGCGAGCACCGACAGCCACATCCACGACGACAGCGCGAACACGATCGTTGCGAGCCCGAACACGATCACGGCCTGGAACATGCGCAGACCCACGTGCCGCGAGATGGTGTGACGCGCCAGCACCATGGTCATCAGCAGCGCACCGACGGCCGGCGCGGCGCGCAATATCCCAAGGCCCATCGGGCCGGTCTGGAGGATGTCGCGGGCATAGATCGGCAACAGCGCGGTGACGCCGCCGAACAGCACCGCGAACAGATCGAGCGAGATAGTGCCGAGGATCGCCGGATTGCTGCGGATGAAGCGGACGCCGGCGAAGATATTGTCCGCGCCCGCCATATCCTTGGCGACCGCCTGCGGGCGTGGCCGGATGAAGCCGGTCAAAATCATTCCAAAAATCCAGAACAGCACCATCACGGCATAGGCGAGATGCGGCGCGACCGCGTAGGCGAAGCCGCCGAGCGCCGGCCCGGTGATGGTCGCGACCTGGGCCGCGCCGCTGGACACGGCGGTGGCGCGCTGCAGCGATCCCTGCGGCGCGATCAGCGGCAACAGCGCCGCCGTGGTCGGGCTCTCGAACGCGCCGGCAATGCCGAGCACGAAGGTCGCGACGAAAATCTGCACCTCGCCGACCGCGCCGAGATAGGTGATCACGGCCAGATAGAGCGCGGTCGCGGCCTCCACGAACTGGCAGAGCTGGACCACGCGCTTGCGCTCGTAACGGTCCGCGGCGTGGCCGGCGACGAACACCAGCAGTGCAGTCGGTAGGAACTGCACGAGGCCGACCATGCCGAGGTCGAAGGCCGAACCGGTGAGATCGTAGATCTGCCAGCCGATCGCAACCGCCGCGATCTGGCTGGAGAAGCGCGACAGGCTGCGCGAGAGCAGGAAGAACAGGAAGGCGCGATGGGAGAGGAGCGCGCGGGCACTGACCGGCGGATCGGCTGATATTGGCTGCTCTGGCATCGCCGCTTGGATTACCTCTCGGATGACCTCTTGGGTCAACCCTGGACCGTCCGCCCCTGCTGTCGACGTGCTCCCCGCGTGACTGAGGCGGACCTGCTTGTCAACAGCAGGACGCCTCCCGCATGTCCCGGCATTGCCTTTGCAACGCAGGCGCGGCCATAATCACCGGGGCTTTGGGGACATCATGCTGCGCTTGCAATCGGCACTCGGCATTTTCGCATTGCTGCTGATCGCGTTCGCGTTGGCAGAAAATCGCCGCGCCGTCTCGCTGCGACAGGCGGCGATCGGTCTCGTCGCGACATTCGTCACGGCGATCGTCCTGCTGAAGGTGCCCGTCGTCGCGCGCGCCTTCGGCGCCATCAACGACGCCGTCGGCGCGATCTCGGCGGCCTCGCGCGCCGGCTCCTCCTTCGTGTTCGGCTATATCGGCGGTGGTCCCCTGCCGTTCGATTTGAAGGTGCCCGGCGCCGATTTCATCCTGGCGTTCCAGGCGCTCCCGATCGTGCTGATCATGAGCGTGCTGACGACGCTGCTGTTCTATTGGCGCGTGCTGCCGCCGGTCGTGCGCGGAATGGCCTGGCTGCTCGAGCGGACGCTCGGCGTCGGCGGCGCGGTCGGGCTGTCGACGGCCGCCAACATCTTCCTCGGCATGGTCGAGGCGCCGCTGTTCGTGCGGCCGTATCTGGCCCAGATGACCCGCAGCGAATTGTTCCTGGTGATGACCGGCGGCATGGCCGGCATCGCAGGCACGGTGCTGGTGCTCTATGCGACCCTGCTTGGCCCGCTCATTCCGGATGCGGCGGCGCACTTCGTCATCGCCTCCGTGCTGGGCGCACCGGCCGCGATCCTCGTCAGCCTGATCATGATCCCAGAGACCTCCGACCGGCGCACCGGCGGCACGCTCGAGGATCCGGAGATGGAAGTTTCGAGCACGATGGACGCGATCGTGAAGGGGACGAGTGCGGGGATCGAGCTGCTGATCAACATCGTCGCGATGCTGCTGGTGCTGGTGGCGCTGGTCTATCTCGTCAACGCCATCCTCGGCCTCTTGCCGAATCTCGGCGGTGCCGCGATCTCGCTGCAACGCCTGCTCGGCCTCGTGATGGCGCCGGTGTGCTGGCTGATGGGGCTGCCCTGGGACCAGGCCGTCAGCGCCGGCAGCCTGATGGGCACCAAGACCGTGCTCAACGAATTGATCGCCTATGTCGACTTCTCGAAGCTGCCGCCGGGCACGCTCGATGCACGCTCGCGCCTGATCATGCTCTACGCGATGTGCGGCTTCGCCAATTTCGCCAGCCTCGGCATCATGATCGGCGGGCTCGGCGTGATGGCGCCGGACCGGCGAGAGGAGATCAACGCGCTGGGATTGAAGTCGATCGTGTCGGGGACGCTGACGACGTGTTTGATGGGGGCGGTGGTGGGGGTGTTGACGTAGCGAAGGGCCCGCAGCCCGCGTGGAGCGCAGCGCAATCCGGGTCCACCTTAGAGACTTTCCCGGATTTCGCCTTGCTCCATCCGGCTGCAAGGGACCCGATTCACATCGGCGGATGCGCTAAACCAAAACTCCGGCCACGGTGCGAAATGCCGTGACCGCGCGATCGATATCGGCATCATCGATATGGCGATGGGTCACACAACGCAAGCGATGCAGACCCCAGGGCCGCGCCTTCAGGCCCGCCTTCTCGAGAGCCGCCGACCACGCGGCGCTGTCGCGTCCGGAGCGAGAGACATCGACCTGCACGATATTCGTTTGCGGGATTGTCGCGCTGAGCTTGGGATGCATCCCGTTCAGCGCATCACTCAGGATTCGCGCACGTCGGTGGTCCTCGCCCAGACGCGCACCCATGACCTGAACCGCCTCCAGACCGGCGGCAGCCAGGATGCCGATCTGGCGCTGCGTGCCTCCCAGCATGCGGCGAAACCTGCGGCTCCGGTCGATCACGGTGCGCGGCCCGGCTAGCACGGCACCTGCAGGTGCGCTCAGGCCCTTCGACAGGCAGAGAGAGACCGTATCGCAATGCCTCGCAACCTCGGCCGGCGCCGTTTCAAGCGCGACCGCGGCGTTGAAGAGCCGCGCGCCGTCGAGATGCACCGGGACGCCGCGAGCCGCTGCCATGGCGTGCACAGCCTGCATATGCTCCAGCGGCAGCACGGCGCCGCTCGCATTGTTGTGCGAGGTTTCCATCGCGATAAGGGCGGTCCTGAGCTTGAGCCCTTCACCCTGTATGGCGTCTTCCAGCAAATTCAGGTCCATCGCGCCGTCGGTGCCTGCAATGGCGAGGTAGAACTGCCCTGTAAATGTCGCAGCCCCTCGTTCGGAGGTGTACATATGGGCATTCGCTTCCAACGCGATCTGTTCGCTGCGCTGCGACTGCGCCAGTGTCGCCAACAGATTGGCCATGGTGCAGCTCGGCACAAACAGGCCGGCGTCCTTGCCCAACGCCGCAGCCGCGACGGCCTCCAGCTCCTGCACCGTGGGGTCACCGTCCAGCCCGTCATCGCCGAGCGGCGTCGAGGCCATGCGGGCATACATCGCTGCGGTCGGCTTGGTGACCGTATCGCTGCGCAGGTCGATCGGCGGCAACTCAGAGCCCGCCGAGTTTGTCTCGTGTTGATGTGCCATCGGAGGACCTCTCAAGCACTTGGCGCGTCATTCGTAGACTGCCGGGTCGCCGGAATCGGTCGGGTTGGCCAGCGCCCGCTTGAGCGCGGTGCTCATCGGAAATTTCAGGTTGAGGCCATGTGGTGGGATTGGGGAATTGAAATATTTGTCGTAGAGCGCCGCGATCTGCCCGCTCTTCATCAGGTCGATCACGGCATCGTCGACCACCTTCTTGAAAGCAGGATCATCCTTGGGTTCGACGATACCGTAGGGCGCGAGTTCAAGACTCTTGCTGCCGATCACGAAATCATCCGGCGTCCTGGACGAGGCGACCGTGGCATAGGCGAGACCGTCATCGTTGGCTGTGCCGGCCACCCTGCCCGTCGAGACCAGCAAGAAGGTCTCCGCGGTATCCTTGGCCGGCACGAGCGTGATGCCAAGATTGTTCTTGGCATTGATCAGCGTAATCACCTTGAAGGTCTGGCCGCCTGCCTGGGCCGAGATGGCCTTGCCGCGGAACGAAGCCGGGTCGTTGACATCGACCCCGCCATTCTTGCGTGCGACGAGGACGACCTGCGCAACGAAGATGGTGGGAGAAAAGGCGGCGAGTTTATGTCGCTCGACATTATTGGTCGTGTTGCCGCATTCGAGATCGATCGTCCCGTTGGCGAGCAGCTGAATGCGTGTCGCCGAGGTTGTGGGGTTATAGCGGGTCTCGAGCTTGGGGAGCTTGAGGGCTGTCTTGATCGCCTGCACCACCCGTTCACAGATTTCCACGGTGTAGCCGATCGGCTTCTGATTATCGTCGAGATAGGCGAAGGGCACCGAGGTCTCGGGATACCCCAATGTGATCGAGCCGTTCTCACGGATCTTGTCCAGCCTGCTCGCACCCTGGGCCATGGCCTCGCCGGAAATAAGAACTACAGCGATGGTCGCCGCGGCGAGTGCCTTGATCCTTGTCGCTTTCATGTCGTCCCTCTCTTGGCGAATGTCCGTGACGCCGTCCGCGGTGGGTGAGCAATGACAGGACAGCTCCGTGCGAGCGGCTGCATGCTCTGGACTATCGTCCAAAAGCCCGATCTGATGAAATTCCAGTTTCACACTCCCCTATACGGATTTGATATGGCCACCAGACGCATGGGCTTGAAGCACGTGGAGGCTTTTCGGGCGGTCTTCGTGACGGGATCGATGACGCAGGCGGCGCAGCGCATGCATACCTCGCAACCCCAGATCAGCCGCCTGATCGGACAGTTGGAGGCGATCACGCAATTCCCGCTGTTCGACCGCAGTGGCGGCCGCCTGCGTCCCACCGTGGACGGGTCGCGCTTTTTCCAGGAGGTCGAGAAGACTTTCATCGGCCTGGCGGGACTGGAGGCCAGCGCAGCCAGCATCCGCTCGTTCGGCATGGGTCGGCTAAGCGTTGCGGCGATGCCGCGCCTGGCCGGCGGCCTGCTGACGCGCATAGCGGCGCGCTTCAAGGTGGACTATCCGCATGTGATGATCTCGATCCGATCCGGCACGGCGAGCGCCGTGCACGACTGGGTCAGCTCCGGGCTTTGCGACACCGGGTTGGCAATGCTCTACGGCGAGGTTGCGGGGGTGCATGTCGAGCCGGTGCTCAAGACCCGTTGCGTCGCGATCATGCCGAAGGCGCATCGTCTTGCACAGAAGAAGACGCTGCGCCCTGCCGATTTCGCCGATGACGCCTTCATCTCCTTCGCCACGGGGAGTCCGCTCCACGATCGCATCGATACGATCTTCGCGCAGGCTGGCGTCACCCGCCGCGTCGTTGCCGAAACCGATCTGGGCGCATCGGTTTGTGCCCTGGTCGCGGCGGGTCTCGGCATCAGCATTATCAACCCGATTGCCGCACATGACGAAAGCTCTGGCGCGGCGCTGATCACGCGCCCCTTCAACCCTGCAGTCCCCGTCACGATCGCGCTGCTCTATCCGCCCTATGCCGCGCGCGGCCGGTTGATCGATGTTTTTGGCGAATATGCTCGCAGGATCATGAGCGAAGAACTGGACTATCTTGAGCGGTAGTCGGCCGATAGCTGCCGTAGCCCGGATGGAGCGAAGCGCAATCCGGGCTACAAGGCACCCGTCATTGCGAGCGGAGCAAAGCAATCCAGAAATTTATCCGCGGAGACAGTCTGGATTGCCGCGTCGCATCGGCGCAAAATTGCTTCGCAATTTTGTCGCGAGCTCCTCGCAATGACGACCGAGAGGGTCGAGCGACCTACGCCTTCAGCTCCACCGTCTTGAACTCCGCCGGCAGGATCACCTCCAGCAGTTCGACGTCGTCGGAATAGTCCAGGATCATGTGCTTGATCTTCGGCGGCTGGGTCCAGGCGCTGCCTGCCTTCATCAGTGTCTCGCCCTCGCCGTCCATATAGGTCTTCACCCAGCCCTTGAGAACGTAGACCATCTGGAAGTCGACAGCGTGGAAGTGCAGCTTTGACACCTCTTCCGGATTGCAGGGGCCTTGCAGGCGGATCACATGCGCTTGCGCCAGGCCGTGGGTCGCATCGGCGATGCCGAGGTCGCGGTATTTTGCATAGGCGCGCAGGCCATCGGCCTTGAAGTCTTCCTCGCGGTGATGGCTGATCACGATGCGCTGCCTGGGACGTGCGGGCTTCTTCGGCGACGTCGCGCGCGCCTTCGTTTTCACCGCCTTGCGCGCGGACGAGCGCGCCGCGACCTTGGCTCCGCTCCGCTTCTTCACCACGGTCTTCGTTGCGGGTCTCGATGACTTTTGCCTGGCCATTGTCTGCCTCCCTGATCTGAGCCGCGCCCGCCGGACGGGTACAACATACGGGCAGACTATCCGCTCTTGAACGAGGCAGCAATTGCGGGGGCAATTGCGGCTTGGGCCGGTCACGCGATGACCCGACGGTCGTAGCTTGTCCCAGGCTGTCGTGGCGAGCCGCCGTCGTCTCGTAATAGCTCCCTCGCTGAATTAATCTCGCCGGGAGATTCTGGGGGATGTGATTCATGAGCAGCAGCGCAGGCCAGCGGGCATTTCAAAATGCCCGGTTGCAGAAACGGCAAAAAGCCGACGTGGCGCCGTTGCTCGAGCGCGCCCTCCAGATGCATAAGATGGGGCTTCTGCCCGAAGCCAAGGCCGCCTATCGCCAACTGCTGGAGCTCGCGCCCAATCAATTCATCGCGCTGCATTTGCTCGGCACTTTGGAGTCTGATGCCAAAGACTATCAGCAAGCCCAGGTACTGCTGAGCCGAGCGGTGACCGTGGATCCGCGATCTGCCGAAGCTCATATGAGCCTGGGCGTCGCGCTCAATGGCCTGGGACGTCACAATGAGGCCCGCGAGAGCTATCGAAAGGCTCTCGCCTTGCGATCCAACTACGCCTTGGCCCTGTCCAATCTCGGTAACGCGAACGCGGCCCTTGAGCTCTACCAGGATGCGCTCGAGAGCTTCGACAAGGCGCTCGCAATCAACGGAAACCTTTCCGAAGCCCATAACGGCCGGGGTTGGGCGCTCTGCCGCCTGCGCGCCTACGACGAGGCCATTGCAAGCCTGAGCCGCGCGCTGTCGATCAAGCCTGACTATGCCTCGGCGCTGGCGAACCGCGCCGTTGCATGGCGGGAGCTTCAGCGATTTGACGAAGCCATGGCGGATTGCAATCGCGCCATTGCCGTGGCACCCGGCGACGCGAATGGTTGGCTCTCGCGGGCCAATGTCTTGCTCCAAACCCGGCAAACCGCCGAGGCATCGCGCGATTGCGAGAAGGCTCTCGCCATCGATCCCGGCTTCGCTCAGGCCCACAGCCTGCTCGGCCAATGCTTCTTCGCACTCGGCCGGGTCGACGAAGCCCTCGCCAGTTTCGACAGAGCCCTTGAGCTCCAGCCTGACCTCGAGAGCACGATCTCCAGCAAGATATTTGCCCTCGATTTCGTGGGGGACGCCAGCGTCGAGCAGCATCAGCAGGCGCGGCAGGTATGGTGGGAGCGGATCGGCGCGAAAATCGCTCCAGGAGCAGCGGGACCGCACGACAACGGCCGCGATCCGGATCGCCGTCTGGTGCTCGGCTACGTCTCGTCCGATTTTCGGGTGCATTCGGCGGCTTTCGTTTTCAGGCCGGTCCTAGAGCATCACGATCCGGCACAGTTCGAGGTCGTGTGCTATTCGTGCTCACCGGGATCGGATGCAATGACCAGCGAATTTCAGGGGATCGCCGATCGCTGGCACGACGCCTCGCAATGGACCGACGATCATCTCGCCGCTCAGATCCGCGCCGATGGCGTCGATATCCTGATCGATCTGTCCGGCCATACCAGCGGAAACCGCCTCGGCGTTTTTGCGCGCAAGCCGGCGCCGATCCAGGTGCATGGCTGGGGCCACGGCACCGGCACAGGCCTGCCAACGATCGATTATCTGTTCTCGGACCAGGTCGCGATTCCTGTCGCGGTTCGGCATCTGTTTGCGGAGACCGTTGTCGACCTGCCGTGCTTTGTGACGCTGGCGCCGCTGCCGGCCGGGATTGCGCGGATGGAGGCGCCGGCGATCTCGAACGGTTTCGTCACATTCGGTGTCTTCAACCGCATCAGCAAGATTTCGGACGAGGCAGCGGACGTCTGGTCCAGAATTCTCGAGCGGGTGCCTGGGTCGCGACTGCTGATCAAGGATAGTGCGCTGGACGACCGGCTGGTCCGCGACAATCTGCTGGCGCGGTTTGCGGCTTGCGGGTTGCCCACCGAACGCGTCGATCTGCTGGGACGGACCTCGCGAGGCGAACATCTGGCAGCGTTCAATCGCGTCGATATTGCCCTCGACCCGTTCCCGCAGAACGGCGGCGTCAGCACATGGGAAGCCCTGCAGATGGGCGTGCCGGTGGTGGCCAAGCTCGGCAACAGCCTGCCCGGCCGTGCTGCCGGCGCCATCCTCACCGCGCTCGGCCTGCCGGACTGGGTCGCGGAGAGCGATGAGGCGTATGTCGACATCGCCGCCAGCCGTGGCTCGCAGATCGGCGAGCTGGAAAAGTTGCGCCGTGAACTGCCCGGACAGATCGGAGCTGCGGCCGCCGGCAACGCCGTATCATATGCGCAAGCGGTGGACGATGCCTATCGCACGATGTGGAAGCGCTATTGCGACGGCTGCGCCTGAGCCCTGCCCGATGCGCCGGCCATCTGGAGCCGCGCGGCCACCCTGAAACGAGATCGGCCAAACCGGCGATCGCAAGGCCCGCATCACGCGCTCTCTGCTTGCGCACGACGCAGCCATTCAAGCGACGAAAGCCAATTCGTCGGAGCCTTCAATGCAGCCGGAACACGCCGTCCACGGCGCGAAGCTCGGCCGGCTTGATCAGCTTGGAATGCGCAACCGTCACCGAATGAAGCGGGCCATCGAGCTTCTGCTGCCAGAAGGCGAGGAAGTCGGTCAGCGCCGGGAATTTCGGGAAGAGATCGTAATTCTGCCAGACATAGGTCTGAAGCAGTGAGGGATGATCCGGCATCCGGTAGAGAATTTCGGCCGTCGTCAGCCCGTAACCCAGCACCTGTTTCCGGAAGTCGTCGGAAACAACCCCAACCCGCGAGACCATGCCAACCTCCTTTTCAGGAGCGCATATCAAGGGGTGGCTTTCCGGTACGCTGCTTACGAGCCACCCGGTGGAGATGCGCTCACATGAGAGAAATGTGACGCAAACTGACAACCCATCTCAAGCCCAAAAGTTTAACAAGCTGTTGAAATTCAATGCGTTAGCAGCAGACCAAGCTCCGTGCTAATACGGTCCCGCAAAGCGGTTAACGATGGTAAAGGAAATTGGCAGACAGCGCTTTTGAGTGCTTATTTTTCTGCTAGAAGCCCTTGCCCCCGCAAAAATCCTGTCCTATTTGAGCTTAACCCGCATTGGCACTCGCGGGCATCGATTGCTAACACCCCTAAAACATCAATCTGAGCAAATGCTTAGGAGGACTGCATGAAATTCCGTCCGCTTCACGACCGCGTCGTGGTCAAGCGCATTGACGCAGAAGAGAAGACCGCTGGCGGCATCATCATTCCCGACACTGCCAAGGAAAAGCCCTCGCAGGGCGAAATCGTCGCCGTCGGCCCGGGTGGCCGCGACGAAGCCGGCAAGCTGATCCCGATCGACCTGAAGGTCGGCGACCGCGTGCTGTTCGGCAAGTGGTCAGGCACCGAGGTCAAGATCGACAGCGTCGATCTGCTGATCATGAAGGAAAGCGACATCATGGGCGTCCTCGACGTCCCCGCTTCCAAGAAGAAGGCGGCCTAAGAGCCCCCTCTCGCACCCAGCTAAACACCTAAGGAAAAATCCAGATGGCAGCTAAAGAAGTCAAATTCTCCGTCGATGCGCGCGACAAGATGCTTCGCGGCGTCGACATTCTCGCCAACGCGGTGAAGGTCACGCTCGGTCCGAAGGGCCGCAACGTCGTGCTCGACAAGTCGTTCGGCGCTCCCCGCATCACCAAGGACGGCGTCACCGTCGCCAAGGAGATCGAGCTCGAGGACAAGTTCGAGAACATGGGCGCCCAGATGGTGCGCGAAGTCGCCTCCAAGTCCGCTGACGCGGCCGGCGACGGCACCACCACCGCCACCGTGCTCGCCCAGGCGATCGTGCGCGAAGGCGCCAAGTCGGTTGCCGCCGGCATGAACCCGATGGACCTCAAGCGCGGTATCGACCTCGCGGTCGAAGCCGTGGTCGCGGACCTCGTCAAGAACTCCAAGAAGGTCACCTCGAACGAAGAGATCGCCCAGGTCGGCACCATCTCCGCCAACGGCGATGCCGAAATCGGCAAGTTCCTCTCCGACGCCATGAAGAAGGTCGGCAACGAGGGTGTCATCACCGTCGAGGAAGCCAAGTCGCTCGAGACCGAACTCGACGTCGTCGAGGGCATGCAGTTCGACCGCGGCTACATCTCGCCCTACTTCGTCACCAACGCCGACAAGATGCGCGTTGAGATGGACGACGCCTACATCCTCATCAACGAGAAGAAGCTCTCCTCGCTGAACGAGCTGCTGCCGCTGCTGGAAGCCGTGGTGCAGACCGGCAAGCCGCTGGTGATCGTGGCCGAGGACGTCGAAGGCGAAGCTCTCGCCACCCTCGTCGTGAACCGCCTGCGCGGCGGCCTGAAGGTCGCGGCCGTCAAGGCTCCGGGCTTCGGCGATCGCCGCAAGGCCATGCTGCAGGACATCGCGATCCTGACCGGTGGCCAGGCGATCTCGGAAGATCTCGGCATCAAGCTCGAGAACGTCACGCTCGCCATGCTCGGTCGCGCCAAGAAGGTGATGATCGACAAGGAGAACACCACGATCGTCAACGGCGCCGGCAAGAAGGCCGACATCGAGGCGCGCGTGTCCCAGATCAAGGCGCAGATCGAGGAGACCACCTCGGACTACGACCGTGAGAAGCTCCAGGAGCGTCTCGCCAAGCTCGCCGGCGGCGTCGCGGTGATCCGCGTCGGCGGCGCGACCGAGGTCGAGGTGAAGGAGCGCAAGGATCGCGTTGATGACGCGATGCATGCGACCCGCGCAGCTGTCGAGGAAGGCATCGTCCCGGGCGGCGGCGTCGCCCTGCTCCGTGCCTCCGAGCAGCTCAAGGGCCTGCGCACCAAGAACGACGACCAGAAGACCGGCGTCGAGATCGTGCGCAAGGCGCTGTCGGCTCCCGCTCGCCAGATCGCGATCAACGCCGGTGAAGACGGCTCTGTGATCGTCGGCAAGGTGCTGGAGAACAAGTCGTACGCTTTCGGCTTCGATTCCCAGACCGGCGAATACGGCGACCTCGTCAAGAAGGGCATCATCGACCCGACCAAGGTGGTCCGTACCGCGATCCAGAACGCTGCCTCGGTTGCCGCGCTCCTGATCACCACGGAAGCCATGGTCGCCGAGCTGCCCAAGAAGGGTGGCTCCGGCCCCGCAATGCCCCCGGGCGGCGGCATGGGCGGCATGGACTTCTAAGTCCAGCCACCTCGAGACCTACGAAACCCCGGCAGCGATGCCGGGGTTTTTGTTTTTGCTCGGCTCTTTCCACTCGTCATTCCGGGGCGCGCGAAGCGCAAGCCCTGACTGACGGAGATCTCACCACACCTTCCCGAGCCGCTCCATGTGCGGCTCGCCCTCTTCGTCGAGCGACCAGAATATCCGAGTCACGCGGCCGACCAGATTGTCCATCGGCACGAATCCGAACGTCGACATCAAGCGGCTGTCGGTGGAGTTGTCGCGGTTGTCGCCGAGCACGAAGAAATGGCCCGGCGGCACGGTGTAGGCGTCGGTGTTGTCGTAGTAGCCGTTGTCGACGCAGTCCAGCGTCACGTAGGACGCGCCGTTCGGCAGCGTCTCGCGCCAGCGCCTGGCTTTTGCGCCGTCATCCACGCCGCAGGTGGAGCCGGCAGCCACCGCCTTCAGAGCCACGCGTGTCGCCGGACGGTCGTTGAGGATGAGCTGGCCCTGCCGCATCTGGATTCGATCCCCGGGCAGCCCGACCACGCGCTTGACGTAGTCGACCGAAGTGTTCTTCGGCGTGCGAAACACCACGACGTCGCCGTACTCGGGTTCGGCAGCCCGGAAACGGCCGGAAATCCATGACGGTGCGAACGGAAAGGAATAGCGGCCATAGCCATAGGCATATTTTGCGGCGAAGACGTAGTCGCCGACGACCAGGGTCGGCGTCATCGAGCCGGAAGGGATGTTGAACGGCTGAAACAGGAAGATGCGGAACAGGAACGGCGGCGACCACAGCACCGGGATCAAGAGGATCAGGACGACGATCGCCTTCCATTCCCCGGATTTGGCCTGCGGCCGGATCGTTTCCTGCAGAGTGGTCATGCGCCTGCCCTGATCAAACCGTAGCCATCACGGGATTACGCAACCTTCGCGCGCACGCAATCCCTGCTTCAATGGTTTTGTCGTGCAACGCTTCGACCGCGTTCAACAAGGCTGATCCGAAGGATCAGCCGCGCGCGACATCGCCGAAGCAGCGGCGGATCCATTCGATGGTGAGCCGCGTCGCCGGATCGCGCTTGAGGTGGTTCTGCACCAGCAGCCAGACGTCGCGGCGCCTCGGCAGCAGCGTCGCGCGCAGGCTGCGGTCGGCGAGCAGCGGCCCGCAGCTATGCTCCGGCAGCACGCCGATGGCCTGGTGCGACTGGATCATGGTCCTGATGATGCGGATATTGTCGGTGACGCAGCGCACGTTGTTCAGACGCTTCGCCCGCAGGAACTGCTGTTCGGGGATGTTGTCGAGCTCGTCCGGATAGACGCAGGCGACAGGCTCGCCGCCCGCGCGATCGGCGGGCTCGAAGAAATACAGCCTGACATCGCCGAGCTTGGAGATGGTGAAGTCGCCCTTCTCCGGCTTGCGCAGGCGGATGGCAAGGTCGGCCTGCCAGCGCGAGAATTTGACGTTGCCGCTGGAGGTGAGGAATTGCAGCGTCAGGCCGGGGTGACCGCGCAGGAAGGCGCTGGCGTGGGGCGCCAGCAGCTCCTCGGCGACCGCGTTGGTCGAGGCGATGCGCAGGCGACCGACCGCGCCCGGCTGGCTCTCACCGATACGATCGATCGCCGCGACATGCGCGGCCATCGCGCCGACATGTTCGAGCACCGCTTCGCAATGGCGCGTCGGCCGGCGCTGGCCGTCCACCGCATCGAACAGCGGGACGCCGAGATCGCGCTGGATGCGTGCGAGCCTGCGGCCGACGGTGGTCTCGTCGATGCGCAGCCGCGCGCTGGCGCCGGCATAGGTGCCCTCGTCCCTCACCGCGGCGATGATGCGCAGATCGTCCCAGTTCATGGCGATGAGCCTAGCAGGCACGACCGGATCCTGCAAATTTGCAGCCATATGCTGCAATAGTCCTGCACAATGGCAGGCCGACGCCGCGCTAGGGTGGCGCCATCCGACACCGCCCTGAAGGCCTGACCCGCATGACCGCTCCCAAGACCCTGCTCGAATTGTCCGGCGCCGACCTCACTCCGCCCAAGCTCGCCGATTCCTGCCTCGTGCTGATCGACATTCAGAACGAATATTGCGCCGGCCCCCTCGCCTTGCCGGATGCGGAGCCCGCGATCGCCGTCGCCGCGCGCCTGCTCGCCCGCGCGCGGGCAAGCGGCGGTGCGATCTTCCATATCGCGCACAAGGGACGTGCCGGCAGCCTGTTCGACCGCGAGGCCGAGCGCGGCGCGATCGTCAGGAGCCTGACGCCGCTCGCGAGCGAAGCCGTGATCGAGAAGGCGCTGCCGAACGCTTTTGCCGGCACCGACCTGCAGGCCCGGCTGGCCGCAACCGGACGCATCAACATCGTGCTGGCAGGCTTCATGACCCATATGTGCATCTCTTCGACCGCCCGCGCCGCGCTCGACCTCGGCCTGCGCACGACGATCGCAGCCGATGCCTGCGCCACACGCGATCTGCCCGACGGCCGCGGCGGAGCGCTTGCCGCAAGGACCATTCACGAGGTCGCGCTGGCCGAATTGTCGGACCGCTTCGCGATCATCGCACGAGCCGAAGCGCTGACCTGACGGAGCGTGAGCGATGCTGCAACTCTATTTCTTTCCGATGGCCTGCTCGCTCGCCAGCCGTATCGCGCTGATGGAGGCCGGCCTGGACGCGCACTATCATCTCGCCCACATCTGGACGAAGAAGGTGGTGGACGACGGCAGCGACTTCCGCGGCGTGTCGCCGAAGGGTGCGGTGCCGGTCCTGGTGCTGGAGAACGGCGAGCGGCTGACCGAAAGCGCGGCGGTGCTGCAATACATCGCCGACGCGAAGCCGGAGGCGGGCCTTGCACCCGGGTTCGGCGATCCCGACCGTTATCGCCTGCAGGAATGGCTGAGCTTCATCGGCGCCGAGATCCACAAGGCGTTCCTGTTTCCGACCTTCTGGTACAAGGACGACGGCTCGCTCGCCAAGCCGCGAGCGAGGATCACGCAGACCTTGTCGGTGCCCTCGGCGCATCTGGCGGACCGCGAATTCCTCGTCGGCAACCGCTTCACCGTCGCGGACGCCCATCTCACCTGGGCCCTGCTGCTGCTCCGTCCTGCCGGCGTCGACATCGCGCAATGGCCGGCCTTGTCGGCCTATCTCGAACGCATGCAGGCGCGCCCCGCGGTGCGAGAGGCGGTCGCGACCGAGTTGGCACTACGCAAAACCGTGGCGGCGAGCCCGGCGTGACAGGATGCCGCGGCCGCCACGTTTGACGGTTCCACAGCGAGGGCGTTGATGCCGGCGCGGCATGCGCTAGTCTGGGGGATATTTTTCGACTTTTCCTCGGGCGGCATTCATGCGCGCAATTTCAAGATTTCACTTGCCCGGATTCTCTCTGGCCCTCCTTGCCTGCTGGCTCTGTGTTGCGACCGCTTCGGCGGAGACGCGGGTCGCGCTGGTGATCGGCAACGGCGCCTATGTCTCGACGGCGCAACTCCCGAACCCGTCGCACGATGCTGAAGACGTCGCGGCCTCGCTCAAGCGCAGCGGCTTCGAGGTCTTTCAGGGGATCGACCTGCGCCAGGCCGACATGCAGGACCTGACCATCCGCTTCGCGCGCGCCGCAAGCAGAGCCGACGTCGCCATGTTCTACTACAGCGGCCACGCGATGCAGTACAACGGCGTGAACTACCTGATGCCTGTTGACGCCGTGCTGACGGATGAAGCTGACCTCAAGCGCTTCGTGCGGGTCGACGACATCGTGAACGATCTGCAGCAGGCCAAGAACCTGCGCATCCTCGTGCTGGATTCCTGCCGCGACAATCCGCTGGCCGAAACCCTCAAGCGCTCCGCCGGCTCCACGCGCGCCGCCTCGATCGGACGGGGCCTGTCGAAGGTCGAGGCGCCGCGCGGCACGATCGTGTCGTTCTCGACGCAATCCGGGCAGGTCGCCGCCGATGGCGCCGGCCGCAACAGCCCCTACACGACCGCGTTCCTGAAGCACATCGAGGAACCGCAGGAAATCGGCGACGTCTTCCGCGACATCAGCAGCGATGTCTATGACTCAAGCGGCAAGACCCAGCTCCCCGAGCTGTCGCTGTCGATCATCGGCAAGTTCTACCTGAACGGGCCGGTGTCGGTCACCTTGGCGCCAGCCGCGCCCCAAGCCGCGCCGCGGGCGGATCCCTGCGCAGCCGCAGAGGCACACTGGAAGGCCGCGGACAGCATCGGCACGCTGGGGGCCTACGAGGACCATCTCGCCAGATTCCCGAACTGCATTTTCGCGACGCTCGCCAGGGCGCGCGTCGAGGGGTTGAAACAGAAGACGGCGCTTGCGCCGGCGGCCGGCAACGCCCGAACCGGCGGCAGCAAGGAGTTTGACGGCAACTGGGACGTGACGTTGAATTGCCAGACCAGCGGCAAGGCGCAGGGCTTCACCAGAGCCCTCGCGGCAACCGTGACGAACGGCGTTTTTCACGCCGAGGCGCAGGGCTCGAGTGGTGTCAACCGGCTGGAGATCGACGGCCAGATCCCGGCGGACGGCAAGACTACCTTGAGCGCGCGGGGGACGACGGGGGCGAGCACGTATACGCTCAACAACATCGCGCCCGGCTCGCCCTACGCCTTTACGGTCGATGCGCAGTTCGATCGCACCCGCGGCAGCGGCAAGCGCAACGAGGCACGTTCCTGCAATCTGGTTTTCGTCAAACGCTGATCGTGCAATATCACGCAGTGCAGGCGACGGCGATCGGCTCGATCCCGCGGCGGACTGACATCTCACGACAGGAACAAGATCATGGCATCGCATGACGGGAAGAAGATATTGGCCGGCAAGGTTGCGCTCGTGACCGGCGCCGGGCGCGGGCTCGGCCGCGCCTTCGCGGAGAAGCTTGCCGCGCTCGGCGCCGATGTCGCCATCCACGGCATGCGCGAGAACGGACCGGCTGAATATAGCGAGGGCACCACCCTCACCGCGGTGGCCGCGGAGATCGGCCGGCAATTCGGCGTTCGCAGTCGGCGCATGCTCGGCGACCTCACCAAGGGCGAGGACATCGCGCGCGTGGTTGCGGAGACGGAAGGCGCACTCGGCCCGATCGACATTCTCGTGCACAATGCCGGCGGCGATATCGCGGCCGCCGGCGGCAAGCCCGACCCGAACGACGCGGTGAACATCAAGGAGGCCGACGTCCGCGCGGTGCTGGAGCGCAATCTGCTCTCCACCATCCTGACCTGCCAGGCGGTCGCGCGCGGCATGATGGAGCGCCGTAGCGGTCGCATCGTCACCCTGGGCTCGGTCGCCGCTTTCAAGGGACGCACCAACGGCTCGATCTATGCGGTGTCGAAGGCCGGCGTGACCCATTACACGCGATGTCTGGCCGACCAGCTCCGCCCCTACGACATCGCCGTCAATTGCATCGCGCCCGGAGATACCCGAACCGGCCGCTTCCTCGGCACGCGCGCGGTGGACCCCGGCAGAATGGTCGAGACCGGCACGCTCGACCGGATCGCAACCGTCGACGAGGTCGCGCGCGTCGTCGAATTCTTCGCAGGCCCCATGGGCGCGTTCGTTTCCGGCCAGGTGCTGCGGATCGACGGCGGCGGACAGTGCTGGCCGGGCTGAAACGTCGCGCAAAAGGAAAAGGCCGCTGCGAGCGGCCCTTTCTGCATCACCAGGAATGAGCCGGGATCATTCGACCCGCGCCAGCACCGCGAGCTTGCGGATGCCCTTGTTGCGGTAGGCGTCGAGGAACGCGTAATAGTCCTTGAACGACACGCAGCCGTTGGAATCGCCATTCGGCCCGAGCATGAAGGTGTGCGCCAGCAGGCCGTCGCGGCCGTAGATCGCGCTCTCGCCGCCGATCGGGGTCAGGCGCAGCGCGGGCACGCCGTGGAACAGCGCCTCGCGCGGCTTCAGCATGTAGATGTGGGGCGGGGTCACGCCGCGCATGCGGACGCGTGAGGAGCGCGGGTCGTCGAGATTGGAGCCGAGGCCGGAATGCGCCTCGAGCTTGGTGCCGTCCGGCAGATAGACCGTCCTGGCGGTGATGTCGTAGACCGCGGTGTCGCGCTCATAGGGCGCCGAACCGCCGAGCATGGGGTTCTGCTCCCGCGGCGCGATGGAGGCGGTCACGCTGGCGTCGGCCGAGGCATAGGCGAGCAGCCCGCCGGACGGCTCGCGCCTGCCCCAGAGCTTGTCCACCATCGACTGGCGCGGCCCGGTGATCGACATCACCGCAGCCTTGGCGCGATCGGCGAACGATTTTGGTTTTGCCTCAGGCGCCGGCACGATCTCGGCCGGATCAGCCGAGGCCAGTTGCACCGGTGCGTCGGCGCGCTTGGTCCTGGCAGAATCCTTGGCAGAATCCTTGCCAGCATCGGCGATCCTGGCGGGAGCAGGCTTCAGCGCTTCCGCGACCTTCGCGATCACGCCCGGCTTCGCCGTGTCCTTGGCCTCGGCAACCTTGGTCGCAGGCGCGACGCTCGCGGCGTTCGACTGCACGCCTTGGGTCGCAGCCGCGGCAAAGCGCTCGTTGAACATCTCGCGCGAGATCGGAGCTGCGACCTGCAACCGGTCGGGCAACAGCGCAAAGGCTTCCTTGACGGCCTCGCCCGCCTCGCGCAGCGCGACCCTGGGCGCCCGCTTGATCACGGGTGCGTCGTAGCCGATGCTGCCGACGGTCGGATAGACGCTGGCAGCGAAGATGTTGCTGTACACGGTCCAGCCGGCGCCAAGCACGACGCAGCCGATCACGGCGGCGCCAAGCGCGTTTTGGGTGGTCATTTTCCGGGAAGGTTTCCGATAAGAATTGCTCGAGAATTCTTTGGACTTCCGTGCCGCGTTACTCTGCGCAGCGATACTCGTACTCATTCGCCTTGCGTCCAGGACGGTGTCACCAAGTCCCCCTTCGAAGTGCCGCTGGTCACGATCCGGGAACAGCATCTCGCAGAGGGTCGGAGCGTCATTAAGGCGACTTTTAGTTAAATGCGGATTAAGTTCGGGCAGATGTGAGGCATCGGGTTAACGCTGTCCCATTTCGAGAAAAAGGCCCGCAGAATTACGGACTTAGGCGAAGCTGTTAACCATAATTCTCGCCCGGTTCAGCACGGTCAGCGGACGTCTCCGGCCGCATCTCTAAACGCACCAACCAAGTCGTTTTCGTGGTCTTCGATACCCGGACGATAACGGGGAAGCATTGCGTGACGCTGGTGCGCAATAGCCTCCCTCCACCTCTCGAGGCACGCGTGGCGGGCCACTCACACACCGCACGGGGCGCTCACGCCGTGCGGCGCCGTGAGTGAAAGTTGATCGCGCCGGTCTGGAAAATGCCGCAGCGAGGAAATAGCTGCGGAAGCGGCACTGTTCAGCAGCCTCTGCGTGTGATACGGTACCGTATCAACATCGCCTTGAACTGTGCCGGGCACGCTAACGGAGGCTGGCATGAGAGAGTTCGCGCGCGCAGGGTTTTTCGCTCTGGCGGGGTCGTTTCTGTTGATCGGACATGCGATTGCCCAGCCTGCAGCCAATGTGGGCTGCACGGCGTCGCCGTCTGCCGCCGGAACGCAGACCTGGCGCTGCGACAACGGCATCACGATCGTTGCCGAAAGCGGCGCCAGATTTGAACTTAAGGACGCCAACCGCGACGGACATATAGACTCCGTGGAGTTGAGCAGCAGAGCGCTGCTGGTCGAGGTGCCCAAGAAGCCCGGCGGCAACCGCTTCAAGGTCCTGACGCCGCAAGCGATCGCCGCGGTGCGCGGCACGAAATGGGCGATCGATGTCGCGGAGGCCAAGACGTCCGTGTTCGTCGCCGACGGCCGCGTCGGGGTGAGCCGTAGGGCTCGTGGACGCGGCGTCGTTTTGGGCCCCGGCGAAGGCGTCGATGTCGAGGCAGCCGGCCCGCTGACCGTCAAGACATGGGGCCAGCCGCGCGTCGACGCGCTGATGGCAAGACTGGGCCAGTAAAACTTGGCCGGTAAGACTGGGCCAGTAAGACCAGGCCAGTCAGGCGGGGTCAATAAGGCCCGGACGACAGCATTTGGACGATAGAAGAGATTGCAAAACGACCGCATGAGTAGCCGACGCGTTCAGATCCTGGTGGCACTCGTCCTCACCGCGCTGTGGGGCGCGGGCATTTATGCCGGCCACGCCAACGGCCATCTGCGCTTTCTCGATCGCCTCGAGGCAGCACTGACTGATTGGCGGACGCAGGTCCGCGGCGTGCAGGCTCCGCCCGATCTCGTCACCATCGTCGCGATCGACGACACCGTCGTGAAGCGCGGCGGCAGCTATCCGCTGCCGCGCGCCGATCTCGCCCGCGTCGTCGACACCATCGTGCAATTCAAGCCGAAGGTCGTCGCGATCGACCTGCTGCTGGTCGACCGCAGCGCCGCGATCGGCGACGCCACGCTCGCCAACACGCTCGCCACCGGCCCCATGGTCCTCGCCGCCGCGGCGATTTTCCCGTCGGCCAGCGAAACGATAGAGCCCGGCAGCCAGGGCGCCCTCGCCGCCCTGCCGCAGGCCGAGCGCTTCCTGCTGCCCCTGCAGGCCTTCGCCGACCATGCCGAGGTCGGCGTCGTCAACGTGGCAACCGGACAATCGGGCTCGCCGCTCTCGGTGCCGATGCTGTTCCGGACACGCGACAAGCTCGAGCTGTCATTCCCGTTGCGGGTCGCGGCGCGCGCGCTCGACAAGCCACTGACGATCGCGCCGGATCACCTGATGCTCGGCGACCGCGCGGTGCCCACCGATACCGACTTCGCGCTGCCGATCACCTATTACGGCCCGCGCCGCACCATCCGCACCGTCAGCGCGCAGAGCATCTTCGACGGCACGCTCAATCGTGCGGCGATCGAGAACCGGATCGTCGTGATCGGCGCCTCGGTCGCGGGCGGCGGCGACTTTTATCCGACGCCGTTCGATTCCCTGATGCCCGGCGTCGAGGTGGTCTCGACCGCGATCACCCATCTCGTCGCCGGCGACAGCATCGTGCGCGACCGCAAGGTCCACATCGCCGACGCGCTCATCGCGATCCTGTTGCCGATGCTGCTGGTGGGCCTGCTCGCCTGGCGGCGCAGCGCGCTCGGTATCATGGCCGCGGCGGCGGTCATGATCGCCTGGGCCGGGTTCAATCTGTTCGCGTTCACGCACGGCATCTGGCTGAACGGTGCGACCACGCTCGCTGCAGCATTGCCGCCGGTTGCGGTCTTTGCCGGCGTGCAGTTGTGGGCGGGAGGCCGCCGCACGCAATATTTCGCAGACAAGAGCCGGTCGCTCGCACAATTCCAGGCGCCGGCGGTGCAGGAGTGGCTGGCGCGTGATCCGAATTTCCTGTCCAAGCCCGTCCGGCAAGATGCCGCAATCGTCTTCATCGACCTCTCCGGCTTCACGGCGCTCAGCGAGCGGATCGATCCAAACCAACTCCAGGACGTCCTGAAGGCGTTTCACGCCCTGATCGACAAGGTCGCGGTCGATTGCGGCGGCATGATCACCGGCTTTCTCGGCGACGGAGCCATGATCCTGTTCGGCCTGCCCGGCGCGATGCCCGATGACGCCGCACGCGCGCTGAAATGCGCGATCGACCTGCATCGCGGCATCGAGCGCTGGATCGTGTCGCTGCCGTCTGCGGTCAGGGATCAGCTCGGTTTCAAGATCGGCGCGCATTTCGGTCCGATCGTCGCCTCCCGCCTCGGCGAAAGCCATCAGCACATCACGGCGACGGGTGACACCGTCAACGTCGCGAGCCGGTTGATGGAGGTCGCCGTCCAGAACGGCGCGCGGCTCGCGCTCAGCGATACGCTGCTGGATACGGCCGACTTCCACGGCGCGCCCGACGGCGTCCTGTCGGGCCCGCTGCTCACGCAGGTCCGTGGCCGCTCCGGCGTCGTGACCGTCTGGTTCTGGCGTGACCGGAACAGGCCAAGCCAGGCCGCGACCAAGGCCGAGATGATCGACTAAGACGTCTACTCATCAACGTCGGCCCTTGCCTCAAAAACGGAAGTCTCCCGCTCTCGGCGTTATCGGCGCTTGTGACCTGGAACAGACATCGGATCGGAAAACCAACCGAGCGCATCCACCTCACAGCTACGTCGATGCTTTTGCATCCGGTCGCCTTGCGACGAGAACACTGCCGACGCACTGCAGCACCGACTCTCGTCTTTGGTTGTGCAGGTGGACTTGGACGCGAAGGATTCCCGTATCGGGTCTCGACTTCGACTCGCGCTTCTCTAGGACAGTCGACTCATAGTCGAGTTCGTCGCCCGGGCGTACCGCATTCGGCAGCCTCAGCTCTTCCCAGCCCAGTCCGGCAAGTGCACGGAGCGGAGGCTGCCCTTTGTCGGTTAGAAAGATGAAGATCGCGAACGTGTGGGCGGCAGATGCCGACAGTCCTCCAAAGACGGAACGAGTGGCAGCTTCCTCATCGATATGGAAAGGCCGGGGGTCGTACTGCTTGGCGAACTGAATGATTTCAGCCTTGGAGACTAAATAGGGACCAGCCTTGCGGCTATCGCCGACTTCGAAATCTTCAAAATATCCGCTGGTCATCGGGTCAATCCTCCACGCGGTTTAACGAAGGGGACGGCATGAAACGGCTGACTTTCGGCCACTATATCCAGTGCCGATCAATATCACCACGTCCCCTTCTGGCACGAACCGTCAAGTTTGCGCGGTGCAAGGCCACGTCCGCAGTTGGGGGCAAAGCCGATCTGCCGGTTGAACGCCCAGACTCATCACTCTGACCCGCAACGGACATCTATCAAATCGTCCATTTCTGCCTTGACCCCTTCTGGTATTGTCTGTTGACCACAGCCGGTGGAGGCATCGATGGCCAACCTCTATTTCGAAGAACTGCAGATCGGAGGCCGCAGCACGGCTGGGCCCTATCTGGTCTCGAAGGAGGGTATTATCCGATTTGCGAAGGAATATGATCCGATACCCCGTCACGTCGACGAAGAAGTCGCCGCGCGCTCAGCCTTCGGAGGGCTGACTGCATCAGGTTCACATACCTTTGCGATTTACATCCTTTTGACTGGTCAGCTTCAACCGCATTTTCAAGTGCTCATGGGATTGGGTTGGGACGAGGTAAAACTGCCGAACCCGGTGCGCCCGGGTGATGAGCTCGATTTGGAAATGACGGTTCTGGAGATACGCGAATCGAAATCCAGACCTGATCGAGGGATCGTTCGAAACCGAAATATCTTGCGCAACAAAAAGCGCGAAACCGTTCTCGAATGCATCTCCAACATATTCGTTGAGCGGAGACCGAACGCGAGTGTGTAGGACTCGGTTGCACAGGGCGACTTCTGCTGATTGGCCCAACGCGGAAGTCCCGCTATGCCCGCTTTCCCGCCGTTGTCAGGGGCATAGCAGACATCAAGCGGCGTCCCCTGCTTGTGAGTACACGCCCTAGCCGCGGCTGCCCGCCCAATAGTCGCTGCCGTTCCAGCGAACGCACGCGTTCGCTGGAACAACGAAGAACTACCGCGCTTCCGGCGGCGGCGAGCGGTCGAGGACGTCGCCGTTGGGATGTTCGAGCAGATCGATGCCGTAGGTCTCGACCACCAGCGGCCCGCGCTTGCGCTGCAATTGTGCGATTCGCGTCACCTTCGCAAAGAGGTCGTGGACGGCGGGACCGCCGTCGCTGCGCAGCTCGTCGACATAGAGCAGCTTGCCCGCAAGCAGCTTTGGATCTGGCTCGGGCATGTTGACCCAGCGGATGCGCTGGTTCTGCTGCACCACGCAGGTGCCGCGCGGCAGATAGAAAGCGAGCCAGCCGGTGGTGCCGTAATCCGGCGCAAGTACGCAGGTCGCACCGTTGCGCGCGCGGACCGCTTCGATCTCCGCGGCGAGCTCGCGCCAGCCGACGCCGACGCTGCGCACGGTCGCATCGCGGCGGTACCCAGACAGCCAGCCGGTGTTGGCCTGCACGATCAGCGCTGCGAACATCACGATGCCGACCGGCGCGGCCCAGCGCAGGCAGAAGTCAGCGAGGCGCCGCTGGCGCGGCTTCCACTGCACGAGATTGGCGGCAGCCGCCGCGGCGACCACGAAGGGCGGATAGACCGGCGCGAACCAGTTGGCCTCGACGCGCGCATGCAGCGAATGCCAGATGAAATAGGCGACGATGGTCCAGAACATCGTCTCGATCAGCACGCGCGAGGCCAGCGCGCCGGCGCGGCGCCAGGTCAGCGCGTGCAGCCCCATCGCGCCGAGGATGAAGACCAGCGGCGTTGCGAACGCGATCTGGGTCGGCACCAGTTCGGCGATGAAGACCGGACGGAAGTCCTCGATCCTTGCCCGCCCGAGCTGCTTTGCGAACGAAACCCATTGATGATCGGCATTCCAGAGGATCACCGGCGCGAACAGCGCGAGCGCAACGAGGCCGCCGAGATATGGCCAGGGCGAGAGAAACCAGCGCCGCAGTTTCGGCACGGCCGCGAGCCAGATCAGGATCGCCGGGCCGAAGAACATCGCAGTGTATTTCGACAGCAGCGCCGCACCGACGGCCGCGCCGACCGCGAGCCACCAGACGCCGCGGCCGGTCTCCAGCACTTTTGCGAGCAAGAACAGCACGAAGCTGGAGGCAACGAGCAGCGGCGCGTCGGGCGTGACGATCAGCGTGCCGACCGAGGCCATCATCGTGACATTGAGCAGGATGGCGCTGGTCGCCGCCACGCGCGCGCCGCCGAACAGGATCGCCGCGGAGCGATAGACCGCATAGCTCATCGGCAGCGCGAGCAGGATCGAGACCAGGCGGACGCCGAACTCGGTGTCGCCGGCGATCAGGGTGCCGGCGCGGATCACATAGGCGACCATCGGCGGGGGGTCGTAATAACCGCCCGCCAGATGCTTCGACCACATCCAGTAATAGGCTTCGTCGAAGGTGATCGGCGTGAACGCGGCCGCGACCAGCCGCAGCACCACGAGAGCAACAATCACCAGCGCGGTGTTGCGGACGATCCGCGCGTCAGCCCCGCCCATCGTGGGTTATTTCTTGCGCCAGACGAACAGTCCGGACATCGCGTAGTTCCACACCACGCCCATCAGCGCACCGGCCATGCCGGCCAGCCACCAGATCGGCTCCTGGTCGTAGACAGAGAAGGCGACGCCGACATTGGCGAGCAGGCCGACGCTGCACACGATGTAGAAGGCAATCAGGCCGCCCAGCAGCGCAAAGCCCTTCAGCCGCTGGTCGCGATAGGTGAGAAAGTTGTTGAGAACGAAATTGCTGGTCATGGCGACGACGGCGCCGGCGGCCTGCGCCTCCGCGAACGGCGCCTTGAACAGCTGAAGCGCGATGAAGAGCGTCGTCAGATGCACCACGAGGCCGATGCTGCCGACCATCGCGAACAGCAGGAAGCGCAGCGAGACGGCATCGTTGGTGAACTTCGCCAGCACCAGGCCGAGAAAATCCAGCGCGACCATGGAATCGAGCTTGCTTTCGCCGTGCTGGCGCTCGCCGAACGTGTAGGGGATTTCGACGGCGCGCAGGCTGCCATGCGCACTCGCGACCAGGTCGAGCAGGATCTTGAAGCCGTGCACGGAAAGCTTCGGCGCGAGCTGCTCGAAACGATCGCGGCGAACCATGAAGAAGCCGCTCATGGGATCGGCGATCTCGACCCGCAGCATCTTCTTGGCGACCTCGGTCGCCAGCGCGCTGGCGCCGGCGCGCTGCTTGTTGAAGCCTTCGCTCTTGTAGCCCTCGATGTAACGGCTGCCGACGACGAGGTCGGCCTGCCCGCTTGCGAGCAGCGAGAGCATTTTCGGCAGCTGCGTCTCGTCATGCTGGAGGTCGGCGTCGATCACGGCCGCATAGGGCGCACTGGAGGCCAGGATGCCCTCGATACAGGCGCCCGACAGGCCGCGGCGGCCGATGCGACGGACACAGCGCACGCGGCTGTCGCGCTGGGCCAGCGCGCGCACGACGTCCCAGGTGCCGTCAGGCGAATTGTCGTCGACGAAGACGACCTCCCAGGCTGTGCCGGCCAGCGCCGCCTCCAGCCGCCGGTACAGCACCGTGACATTGTCACGTTCGTTGAAGGTCGGGACGACGACCGACAATTCCGCCGACGGGGACGCCGCCTGCGGGGCTTGCGGCGGGTTGTCGGAGCCCGGTCTGATCGCTTCATTCATGACGGCAGCGTATATCCGTCGCGTGCTGCGCTGCCAAGTTCTTGCGCAGCCAGGATCTTGTGCCGACGATTCGGGGGCGGGGAACGGCCCAAAGGGGCCCTAAAATGCCAACGACCCCGGAACGGCGGACCGCGCGTACATCCGGCGCAGGCCATCTATTCCAAGGTCGTCCCAGCGCCGGAGTTTTTTGCTCAACGTCGCCGTTAAAAGTTAGATAGGAACGACAAAGCCGCATCGCAAGGGGCGAAAGACGCCTTTTCAGCCCCTATTGGTTCGGGACTTCCTTGATCACCGGCCCTCGGGGCGCCGGGGCTGCGGGCACCGCAGCGGGCGCCGGCTCGACCTTCGCGGGCTTGGGCGGCTTGCCGTACTGGCCGATCGGCCCGAAGACGACGGCGACCGCAAGCACGATCGCCGCGACGATCGCCCCCAAAATGCCACCCACCGACTCAGACGACATCGAAGCCCGTCCCTGTTCCCGTTGCGCCCAGTGATATCACGGATGAGCGCGGAGCCGGAAGGGCCTGCCGAACCGCAACGGTCAACGGGGGCTATTTCTGTGGCGGCCTGTGCTTGACGAAAGCCGTCACGATGTCCTTCTGCGCCGACTCCACCGCCCTGTTCGCAGTCGCGAGATGGGCGTCGGCATCGATGGCCGGATATTGCGTGGTGAGATAATCGAGCAACGCCACCCGGTAATATTGTCGCTCCGAGGGACAGGCGCCCGCGACCGAGCGGCCGAAGTCCTGTTCCGACAGACCCTGATTGCTGTCGCGCGAATATTCCCGCGCCAGGCAATGCCAGTAATCGTCGCGGCCCTGCATGGCGAGCTTCTGCGCGCCCTTGGAATCGTCGTCATCCGCCATGACTGAAGAGGTCATGGCAGCAGATGTCATCATGAAGAGCGCCGCTCCCAGCATCACCATCCGCATCTTGTTCTCCTTTTTCGCGGGTCCCGCCTGCGAGCTTAGACGGGACGTCGCAACTGGCCAATCACAACTGGTTTGATTAGGATCAGGGCCTCCCCTCCTCGTCGATGCGAGATTCCCCGTGGCCAAAGCAAAAACCGCGTCCAAAAAATCCGGCAACATCTTCATCGGCATCGGCGGCTGGACGTTCGAGCCCTGGCGCGGCGTGTTCTATCCGGAGAAGCTGACGCAGGCGAAGGAGCTGTCCTACGCCGCCTCGAAGCTGACCTCGATCGAGATCAACGGCACCTACTATGGCTCGCAGAAGCCGGAGAGCTTTCGCAAATGGGCGAGCGAGGTGCCTGATGGTTTCGTGTTCTCGGTGAAGGGGCCGCGCTTCGCCACCAACCGCCGCGTGCTCGCCGAGGCCGGGGATTCCATCAAGCGGTTCTATGATTCCGGCGTGCTGGAACTCGGCGATCATCTCGGGCCGGCGCTGTGGCAGTTCGCGCCGACGAAAAAGTTCGACGGCGCCGATTTCGGCAAGTTCCTCGAGCTGTTGCCGCGCAAGCTCGACGGCCGCGCGCTGCGCCATGTCGTCGAGGTTCGCCACGACAGTTTTTGCACGCCGGACTTCGTCGCGCTGATCCGCGAATTCGAGACGCCGGTCGTGTTCGCCGAGCACGGCAAATATCCGGCGATCGCCGACGTCGCCGGCGATTTCGTCTATGCCCGACTGCAGAAGGGCGATGACGAGATCAAGACCTGCTATCCGCCGAAGCAGCTGGATGCCTGGGCCCGACGCTTTCAGGACTGGGCCTCGGGCAGTGAACCCGACGATCTTCCGAAGGTTGACAACACCAAGCCGAAGAAGGAGCCGCGCGACGTGTTCGCGTATGTCATCCACGAGGGCAAGGTGCGGGCGCCGGCCGGCGCCATGGAACTGATCGCACGGGTGAGCTGAGGGTCGCTCATGGCAAAGGCGAAGAAGCTCTTCACCATCGGCTACGAGCAGACGCCGCCCAAGGCGGTGCTGGACGAACTGGAGCAGGCCGGCGTCAAGCTCGTGGTCGACGTGCGCGCGGTGACGTCGTCGCGGCGGCCGGGCTTTTCCAAGAAGCAGCTATCCGCCGGACTCGACGAGCGCGGCATCGCCTATGTCCATCTCGCCGCGCTCGGCACGCCGAAGGAAGGTCGTCTCGCCGCGCGCAGCGGGCAATACGACGTGCTGGAGAAGATCTACGCACGGCACCTGAAGACGCCGCAGGCCAAAGAAGAGATGGACGAACTCTCGGCGCTGGTGAAGCAGGCCGGTCCCGTCTGCCTGCTCTGCTACGAGCGCGACCACACCCACTGCCACCGCCAGATGATCGCGGAGGTCATCGAGGAGCGCGATGGCGTGGCGGTGAGGAATCTTGCTGGGCGGCAGGTCTAGCCTACCCTTCCCCCGCCAGATTGAACGTCCCCTCCATCATCTGCACGCAGCTGCCGCCGACATGGGCCGAGACGATCTTGCCGTCCTGTTTGCGCGCGCGGGTCAGCAGCAGGCTCGGCCGGCCCATGTCGAAGCCCTGGCCGACCGTCAGCTTCAATTCGCCATCGCGCGTGGGATCGAGCTCGGCGAACAGCGCGGCGGCGGCGACCGTGGCGCTGCCGGTGGCGGGATCCTCGATCAAGCCGCTGGCGCCGGGGAAGAACATCCGCGCCTGGCGCTCGCATGGCGCCTCCACCGAAGGCACGTCGCGCGTGTAGAAATAGACCGAGAAGGCGCCGTCCCGCGGCAATACCCTGCCGAAAGCGGTCGCATCGGGCTTTGCGCGTCGCACGGCATCGCGAGAGCGCACTTCCGCCACCACGAAAGGCGTTCCGACGCCGACGACCTGCGGCGCGTGGTGGTCGGTCACGATGTCCTCCGCAGTCAGGGAGATGCAGGCCGCGACCTCGGCGGTGGAAAGCTGCGCAAGCCGCGACAATTGCTGGGGCGCCGTCAGCTCCGTGCTGACCACCCGGCCCTGCACCCTCACGATATCGACCGGCACGAGCCCGGCCTTCTCCTCGAACAGCAGGCGCGGCTTCGGTTCTTTCGCGAGGCTCGCCAGCACGAAGGCAGTACCGACATTGGGATGGCCGGCGAAGGGCAGCTCCCTCACCGGCGTGAAGATGCGCACCTCGGCGTCATTGGCCTTGTCGCGCGGCGGCAGCACGAAGGTGGTCTCGGAATAGTTGAACTCGATCGCGATCGCCTGCATCTGCGCGGTCGAAAGCCCGCCGGCATCGAGCACGACGGCGAGCTGGTTGCCGCCGAAAGCGCGGTCGGTGAACACGTCGACGGTGATGTAGCGGCGCTGCATCGTTCGCTTCCTCTTCACACAAGTCGCGGCCACGAGCGCGCCGCATCGCCGGCACTCTACAGGCCGTCGACATCGCTCGTCATGCCCCAAAATTCGGAGCAATCGGAGCAATCGCGCAAAGCGAAATTCAGAAGCGGAAGAGCGGACGCGGCGACGCCAGCACTTGCGCGCGCTCGCTTTGATCGGCGATCAGCGCGTCGAGAAATTGCCGGTTATTCGCGTAAGCCTGCGACGCCTCGAACTGCGTGTGCGGCCAGTCGCTGCCCCACAACAGGCGATCAGGTCCGTAAGCGTCGCGCAGCAGCGGATAGGCCGCCTTCGCAAGGTCTTCGCCGGCCGCGCCGTTGCGATACGGCGCGGAAATCTTGACCCAGACGTTCCGCGTCGCACCGAGCTTCAGCACCGAGCGAAAGCCGGAATCGTCGACGCCGAGCTTCGGATCGGGCAGCGCATAGTGATCGAGCACGACGGAGACGCCGCGATCGAGAAGCTGCGGCGCGAGCACGGCGAGATCGGTGGCATTGCGCTGGATTTCGACCTGCCAGCCCATGGTTTTCACCTCTGCCAGCAGCGCCTTCCATTCGGCAGCGCCTAAATCCGGCAGGGGCTGGCCGACGAGATTGAGACGGATGCCGACCACGCCGGCGCGGTCGAGCGCGCGCAGTTCGTCCGCGGTGATCGTGGGATCGATCACGGCGATGGCGCGCAGGCGGCCCCCCGCCTGTTTCAGACATTCGACCAGGTAGGAATTGTCGGTACCGAGAAAGCTCGGCTGCACCAGCACGCCATGGGTCATGCCGTTGCGGTCGAGCTGCTCCAGATAAAGCGCGAGCGGCGCGTCGTAGTCAGGCGCATAGCGCCGGCCCGGCGCGAGCTTGAGGCCGCGATGGAAGGCATGGGCGTGGGTATCGATCGTCGGCAAGGCCGCCTTACTCCTGGGTGTGGTCGCGGCCATCGTCACGAGCGATGCGAGGCCCGCGGCAAACCGGCGGCGCGTGAGGTGGCGCTGGCCGAGTGCCATGGCAGATCCTCCCCATTCCGCGTCAGGCGCGCGTCGCGGCGGTCTGTTCAAAGACCTTGCCGCGGGTCTCGGGCAGCAGGACCACCGCGATCAACACCAGCGAATAGGCGAACGCCGCATCGATGCCGATCGCCGGCCCGAGCCCGATACGGTCGCTGAGGAAGCCGACCAGGAACGGGAACGCGGCGGAAACGATGCGGCCGAAATTGTAGCAGAAGCCGACGCCGGTGCCGCGCACGCCGGCAGGATAGAGCTCGCTGAACAGCGCGGCCATGCTCGCCGGGATTCCGGCCGAGAAGAAGCCGAGCGGAAATCCGAGCACCAGCATCTCGCCGTTGGTCAGCGGCGCGAAGATATAGACCAGCACGGTGACGATGCAGGCGCTGGCGAACAAGGCGACATTGGCCCTGCGGCCGATCCGATCGCTGACGATTCCGCTGGTGACGCAGCCGCAGAAGAAAGCGACGATGATGACGGCGAGATAGCCGCTGGAGCCCAGCACCGACAGATGCCGCACCTCGCGCAAGTAAGTCGGCAGGAAGGTGGTAAGCGCAGCGTAGCCGCCATGGGCACCGATGCCGAACAATCCGCCGATCAGCGTCGCGCGCAGGACGTCGCGGTGGAAGATACCCGACAGCGTGGCGAAGAACGGCGTTTTGTCGGCTGCGACGGCACGTGGCGGCTCCTTCAAGCCGCGACGGATGAAGATGATGAGGAGCGCGGGCAAGAGTCCCAGCGCGAACAGCAGCCGCCAGCCGATGTCGGCCGGCGCATAAGTGAAGGCCAGCGCCGACAGCAGCACCGCCGCGCCCCAGCCGACCGCCCACGCGCTCTGCACCGAGCCCAGCGCCTTGCCGCGATGCTCGGGGCGGATGATCTCGGCCATCAGCACGGCGCCGCAGGCCCATTCGGCGCCGAAGCCGAGCCCCTGGATCGCCTTCAGGACCAGCAGCTGGGTGTAGGTCATCGCGAACGCGCAGGCGAAGGTCGCGAGCGCAAAGGTCAGAACCGTGATCTGGAGCGCCTTGACGCGGCCGAAGCGGTCGCCGAGTGCGCCGCCGAGCCAGCCGCCGAACGCGCCGAAGAACAGCGTGACCGAGCCGAGCAGGCCCGCATCGGCCTTGCTGATGCCGAACGCCGCGATCAGCGCGGGAATGGCGAGGCCGAACATCTGGACGTCGAGCGCATCCAGCGCCCAGCCGCCAAAGCTTGCCCAGAACGTGCGCCGCTCCAGCGGCGAGCTTTCGCTGTACCAGTTTGACATTGTTTCCCCCTGTACTCGTTTATTTGTTGATGTGGTTGAAAGGCCGCTTCACCTGATCTCGGCGTGGTAGCGGAAGCGGTCGGCCGGCCCGCGCGACCGGCGCCATTCGATCGGCCGTCGCTCGAGGTCGAGCGCGAGGCGCTCGATCACGATCAGCGGCGCATGGGCCTCGAGCCTGAGCAGGCGCGCCTGCATCTCGTTGGCGGTCTCGACCGTCAGAATTTCCTCGGCGGAGACAACGATCTCGCCGCAGCGCTCCTCGTAGAGCGGATACAGGAGGTCGCCGAATTCGGCGGTGTCGATCTGAAGGATCGGCGCGAAGCGCGACTGCTGCAGCCATATCTCTTCGGCGAGCAGCGGCACATCGTCGATCAACCGCAGGCGCGACAGGCTGATCACGGGCTCGCCGACCGGAATGCGCAGCGCGGACGCGACAGCCGAGGTCGCCGGCACGCTCTTGCGCCTGATGATGCGGCTCTTCGGTACGCGCCGCTCGCCGCTTTCGGACTGGAAGCGGAAGAAGCGGAACAGCGAGGAGTTGAAGCGCGCGCGGCGCACGAACGTGCCGCGGCCCTGCTGCCGTTCCAGCACGGTATCCGCGACGAGCTGGTCGATTGCCTTGCGCACGGTACCGATCGCAACGCCGTAATGCGCAGCCAACTCGGCCTCCGACGGGATCGGCTCGCCCGGCCGCCATTCATTGCGGTTGATCCGCGCGGCGAGGTCGTCGCGCAGGCGCTGGTAGCGTGGCAGGCGGTCGTCGCGCGGAGCTGAATTCATATAGTCATATAGATGACTAGATGACAACCGAGTCAAGCGCTACGTAAATACCTCCGGCGGACGCCGGACCGGCGAACTTCACCAGCCCGGCGTCGTCTGCCCCGATCGTTAGTACGCGTACGAGTACGTCGTGCTCGGCAGGCAAGGCGGCTGCTTGTAGGGCGCAGTGGCATACGCGCCCACCGCCGGAGCTCTGACGCAGTCCGCCATCGCCTGGGTCGCGGCACGCCGCGGGGCGATGTCGCGCGCGGCTGCGGCCTCGGTCTGGGTGACGGCGGCGGCGATCAGGGCGGCCGCAATAAAGGGCAATCTAGTCATTGGCTTTCTCCAGGTGACAAAGGGACGCCGAGACGTTTCGGCTTCCACAGTGCAAGACGCCAAAGCTAGCAGGGATATTTCATCACGCGCCTTCAACGGAACGCGACCTGCTTCAACGAACCGCGACTCGCATTTGAACGCGCGCTACCCCAGTTGAAACACCGCGACCTTCTGCTCGTAGCCGCGCACCTCGACCTCGCCCAGCGCGACGGCATCCTTGCCGTCGTCGCCCAGCACCTCGCGCACCGACGCGGAGATCAGGAACTGCGAGCCGAACTCCTTGTTCAGCGCCTCCAGCCGCGAGGCGAAGTTCACGGTGTCGCCAATGACGGTGTATTCCTTGCGCCGGGGCGAGCCGATGTTGCCGGCGACGACCTCGCCGAAATGAATGCCGATGCCGATTCTGAGCGGCCAACTCGTCTTTGCATTGATGCGATCCATCGCGGTCAGCATCTCGCGGCCCGCGGCGACCGCGCGATGCGCGGCATCGGAGGCCTCCAGCGGCGCACCGAACAGCGCGAGGAAGCCGTCGCCCAAAAACTTGTTCACGATGCCGCCCTGGCGGTCGAGGATGTCGACCAGCACCGCGAAGGCGCCGTCGAGCCGGTCGACCACCTCCTGCGGGGTGCGCGACTGTGCGCCGGCGGTGAAGCCGCGAAAATCGACGAACATCACGGCGACGCGGCGCAGGTCGCCGGCCGCGCTGGTGCCCGCCGCCATCAGCCGCTCGACCACCTGAGGTGAAACGTGCTGGCCGAACAAGTTCGTCACCCGGTCGCGCGCGGTGGCCGCGGCAATGCTCGCCGCGAATTGGCGCCGGAGTTGCGCGCCGACCGCGCCCGCGAGCACGCCGCAGACCAGGATGATGGTGCTGCGCACCGCGTGGAAATAGGCCTGCGGCTCGCCGGCGCCGCTGGCGGGATCGTAAATCAGCGCCACGACGAGCAGTTCAGCCGCGGCGATAAAGCCGGTGAAGGTCGAGAGCCGAAAATCGAGTCGCAGGGTCGAGAGAATAATGAAGATGAAGTACATCAGCGGTACGGCGAAGCCGAGCGCCTGGCTCGCGCCGATGGTCCGGATCTGCAGGATCAGGATCACCGTCGGCAGCGACGTCTCAATCAGCGCACCGATATAGCGCCGGGTCACCGGCAGGTCGCGATCGAGCCGGAGGTTCTTCCTTATCTGAGTGTGGACCCAGACCTCGAACAGGATGAAACCGACGAGCAGGCCGTAGACCTCGGCAAGCCCTTCCGTCCCGCGCCAGACCCGGTTCACGACGACTGGATCGATCAGATAGATGGCGGTGAGAGACACGGTCATGACGCAGCCCGTCAGGATCAGCGTCCGCACCCGCAACAGCTCGGTGCGAAGCACTTCCCGCGTCAGCTCGCGCTCGAAATCGCCCGATAGCACGGCATGCTGCCGCGTCTTCCTGCTCGCAAACCTGGCCATCTGCCCCTCGATTCCGGGGGCATCTTGCCTCAATCCAGCGTGCGGCGGAAGCGCGTCACGGCGACGGTCATGGCGAGCAGCATCAGGGTCGCCAGCGCCAGCGTGTCGAACTGCAAATTCTGCATGCCCGCGCCCTTCAGCATGATGGCGCGGACGATGCGCAAGTAATGCGTCAGCGGCAGGCATTCGCCGAGATATTGCGCCCAGGCCGGCATCCCCGCGAACGGGAACATGAAGCCGGACAGCAGGATGCTCGGCAGGAAGAACATCATCGACATCTGCATGGCCTGGAGCTGGTTCTGCACCAGCGTCGAGATCGTGTAGCCGATCGCCAGGTTGGTGGTGATGAACAGGGTCGAGAGCAGCGCCAGCAGGAACAGGTTGCCGAGCACGGGCACGCCGAACAGGCCGACGCCGATGCCGATGATGAGGAACGCCTGCAAGAAGCCGACCAGCACGTAAGGGATGATCTTGCCGAACATCACCTCGACCGGCCTGATCGGCATCGACAGCAGGCTCTCCATGGTACCGCGCTCGATCTCGCGCGTGACCGAGAGCGCGGTGAAGATCAGCATGGTCATGGTCAGGATGGTGCCGACGAGCCCAGGCACGATGTTGAGGCTGGAGACGGCGGCCGGATTGTAGCGGGCATGCGCGCGGATCTCGAAGGGCATCTCCGGGGGATCGCCGATATAGAGATCGTGCTTGAGCGCGGTCTGCACCAGCATGCCGAGCGATCCCATCGCCGCGCTCGCCGCGACCGGATCGGTGGCGTCGGCCGCGACCAGCAGCGCCGGCTTGTCGCCGCGCCGCACCGCCCGTTCGAAGCCGCGCGGAATCTCGACGCCGAACAGCACCTTGCCGGACTTCAGCAAATTGTCGAAATCGTCGACGTCGTGCACCTCGTAGATGAAGCGGAAATAGGCGGTGTTCTCCAGCGCCTTCAGGATCGAGCGGGCGAGATCGGAGTCCTCCTGGAGCAGCACCGCGCTGGGCAGATTGTGCGGCGTGGTGTTGATGGCATAGCCGAACAGGAGGAGCTGCATCACCGGCAGCATCACGATCATCGCGAACGACACGCGGTCGCGCCTGAGCTGGATGAACTCCTTGATCAGCATCGCATAGGAGCGCTTCCAGAAGCCGAAACGCTCCCGGAGCTCGTGCAATGGAGAGGGACGATCGACGGCGCTCATTGGAAATTATCCTTGGAACGGCTCATCAATTCGATGAACACGTCCTCCAGTGACGGCGACGTCTTGTGCCAGTGCAGCCCGCTTTTCTCGCGCCATGGTGCGATGCTGGCTTCGAGCGCGGCGACGTCGCGTCCTGAAACGTGCAAGGAGGTGCCGAACGGCGCGACCATGTCGACGCCCGGCTTGCCGGTGAGCGCGGCGGTGAGACCGTTCAGATCCTCGCCCGTCACGGTGTAGGTCGTCAGCGCGGATTTCGCGATCACCTCCTCGACGGTGCCGTGCACCAGCAGATGGCCATAGGCGATATAGGCGATCTCGTGGCAGCGCTCGGCCTCGTCCATGTAGTGGGTCGAGACCAGCACGGTGAGACCGTCGGCGGCGAGCGCATGGATCTCGTTCCAGAAATCGCGCCGCGCCTTGGGATCGACGCCGGCGGTCGGCTCGTCCAGCAGCAGCAATTTCGGACTGGGCAGCGTGCATGCGCCCAGCGCCAGCCGCTGCTTCCAGCCGCCGGAGAGTTCGCCCGCAAGCTGCTCCTCGCGGCCCGAGAGCCCGAGCCGTTTGATCATGTCGCGCGCGGCGCCGCGCGCATCGGCCAATCCATAGAGTCGCGCGACGAATTCGAGATTCTCGCGGACAGAGAGATCCTGATAGAGGCTGAAGCGCTGGGTCATGTAGCCGACCTGGCGCTTGATCTTCTCGGCATCACGGCGAATATCGTAGCCGAGGCAGGTGCCCTCGCCGCTGTCGGGCGTGAGCAGGCCGCAGAGGATGCGGATGGTCGTGGTCTTGCCCGAACCGTTCGGGCCGAGGAAGCCGTAGATCGAGCCGCGTTTCACCTGCATCGACAGATCGTGCACGACCTCGCGGCCACCGAACGATTTGGTCAGGCCCTTGACGTCGATCGCGATGCCGTTGCCGCCGTTCATCGCTTGTCCGCCACCGGAGTCTTTGGATTGAGATGGACGTCGATCGGCTGTCCCACCCGCAGGGCGTCCGGGCGCGAGGGTCGCGCCTGGATCAGATAGACGAGCTTGCTGCGTTCATCGAGGCTGTAGATGACAGGCGGGGTGTATTCGGCCGAGGTCGCGATGAAATAGATCTTTGCGGTGAGATCGGCGGCGCAATTGTCGCAAACGACCCGCACCGTGTCGCCGATCGCAAGCTTCGGAAGCTCGGTCTCGGGCACGAAGAAGCGCAGCTTCATGTTGCCGGGCGGCATGATCGAGAGCACCGGCCGCTGCGCCGCCACCATCTCGCCCTCGCGGAAATAGATCTGCTGGATGGTACCGGCGACGGGCGCAAAACCCTTGCGCCGCGCCATCCGCGTCTCCGAGGTCGCCACCCGTGCCTCGGCAACGCGCAAGGCCGACACCGCGGAATCGAGATTGGCCTGGGTGCCCGAGCCGGTCTTGCTCAGCGAGGCCGCGCGGTCATAGGTCTGCTGCGCATTCGCCAGCGTCGCCTTGTTCTGGTTGAGGTCGGCGAGTTGAAGATCGTCGTCGACGGAATAAAGGTTATCGCCGACCTTGACCTCGTCTCCTTCGCGGACGCCGAGCTTCGTCACCCGGCCCGATTCGTCCGGGCTGACATAGATCATGTCGGCCTCGACCCAGCCCTGGAAACCGGCATCGCGCTTCTCCTTGCAGCCGGCAAGGCCGGTTGCGAGCACCAGAACCACGATCGAACAGAGGCGCGGCAGATACTGCTGTCGAACCCTCACCCTGAGGAGCCGCAAAGCGGCGTCTCGAAGGGCGAGGAGCCGCAGCCGGGCCTGCAATCTTCGAGACGCGCGTTCCGCGCTCCTCAGGATGAGGTGAGAGATGTTCTGCGACGGCGTCATGTCGTGCTCCGTTCGCCAAAGATCAAATCGAGATGGACACGCAGCATGTCCTGCGCGTCGAGCGGCGCGTGCCGCTCGAACAGGCTCTGCCAGATCACCGCGATCATCGCGGGCGCGACCAGGATCTGCGGATAGCGCGCGAGGTCCTTCTCGCGGATCTCGCCGCGGGCAATGCCGAGCTCGATCAGTGCGCGCATGCCGGCGATCCCGCGCGAGACGACCTCGCGGTAGTAGAAGTCGGCCACGGACGGAAAGCGCGGCCCCTCCGCCACGATCAGGCGCACGAGATCGCCGCGCCTTGTGCCGATCACCTCTTTCAGGAAGTTGCCGGCAAACGCCTCGACGAGATCGCGCACCGAGCCCGCCGGCAGCGGCAGTGCATTCAGCTTCTCCACCACCGGCACGATCACCGTGCGCACCAGCTCCTCGAACATCGATTCCTTGTCCTTGAAGTGCAGGTAGATGGTGCCCTTGGCGACACCGGCGCGCTTGGCGATGTCGTCGAGCCGCGTCGCGGCAAAGCCGCGCGCGATGAATTCCTCCATCGCGGCGTCCACGATCGCCGTGCGCCGCTCCGCTGCGCGAATGGCGCGGTTCGAGGCGGGGGCGGCAGCCTCCCGGTCAGCGTCGGGCGAACGGTCCCTTGCAGGGGGCGTGACGGGCTTCTTTGTCATTTCTCATATCTGACTGACTAGTCAGTCATTGTCAATTGCAGAATCGGATATCCGAAGACTGAGACGAATTAGCATTGACTAATGCATTAGCCTTCGCTAATTTGTTGACATGATCGAAGCAGCCCCGAATGCCGTCACCACCGTGATGCGCGCCCTCGCCGATCCCACCCGCCGCGCGGTGTTCGAGCGCGTGTTCGAGAGCAAGGAGATCAGCGTTGCCGAACTGACGCGCGGCAGCGGCGTGACCCAGGGCGCGATCTCGCAGCACCTGAAGTCCCTCAGGCAGGCCGGCCTCGTCGCCGAGCGCGCCGAGGGCCGCAATGTCTATTACCGCGCCGCGCCGCAAGGACTTGAGCCTCTGGTCACCTGGATGGACCATTACGGGGTGTTCTGGCGCGAGCGTTTCCAGAATCTGCGTGACCTCTTGAAGGAGATCGATCCGTGAGTGCAGCCGAATTGAAAGCCGAGACCCAGGAAAACTTTCGCGACATCGTCATCGACGAGGTCTTCCCTCACGCAACGGAAACGATCTGGAAAGCGCTGACCAGCGCCCAGCTCGTTGCGCGCTGGCTGATGCCGCCGTCCGGTTTCGAGGCCGTCGAAGGCAACACTTTCACGTTCAAGACCAATCCGGCCGGCGCATGGGACGGCACGATCCATTGCCGCGTTCTGGAGGTCGTACCGAACCGGCGCCTCGCCTACGCCTGGAAGGGCGGCGACGCGGGCAATACCGGCTACGGCTCGGCACTCGACACCGTCGTCACCTGGTCCCTCACGCCGGTCGAAGCAGGGACGCGCGTGAGTGTTGTGCATTCGGGCTTCGTAACGCCGAAGAACGACACCGCTTATCAAAACATGAGCGACGGTTGGGTCAAGGTGATGCAGCGGCTCGATGCCGTCACCGGCGAAGGCAAGTGAGGAGGCGTCACGATGGACAAGCCCTATACCGGCGGCTGCGCCTGCGGCACGATCCGCTATTCGATTGCCAGTGAGCCGCTGTTCAGCAATCACTGCCAGTGCCGGGACTGCCAGCGGGAAAGCGGCAGCGGCCACGGCTCGTACATGACCTTCGCGCGCGCCGGTGTCACGGTGACGGGTGAGGCCAGGCACTGGGACATGGTCGGCGACAGCGGCAACGTGAAGACGCGCGGCTTCTGCATTCAATGCGGCCTGCCGGTCTATATGACCTTCGCCGCAATGCCAGACATCTTCACGATCCGCGCCGCAAGCCTCGACGAGCCCGCCCGCTACAAGCCGCAAGTCGTCACTTACGCCGCGCGCGGACATGATTGGGATCGTCTCGATCCCGACCTGCCGAAATTCGCCGGCATGCCGCCTGGGTGAGTTGACGTTTTCTTGACGCGAACCGGTATCCACTTCGCTCGAAAACGCTTTAGCCAAAATCCAGCACCATGCGGCCGTCGATCTTGCCGGCCTTCATCCGGTCGAATACGTCGTTGATTTGCGCAAGTGGCACCTTCGTCACCTCGGCCTTGACCTTGCCGTCGGCGGCGAACGCGATGGCCTCGTCGAGATCCCGCCTCGTGCCGACGATCGAGCCGCGCACGGTGATCCGCTTGAGCACGACGTCGAAGATCGGCGTCGGGAATTCGCCCGGCGGCAGGCCGACGAGACTGACGGTGCCCTTCCGCCGGACCATCTTCAGCGCCTGGGCGAAGGCGGCGGTCGATACCGCGGTCACCAGCACGCCATGGGCCCCGCCCCCGGTTGCCGCCAGCACCTTGTCCACCGCATCGCCAGCAAGCGCGTTCACCGCAAGATCGGCGCCCGACTCGCGCGCGAGCACAAGCTTGTCCTCGGCGATATCGACGGCGGCGACCTTGAGTCCCATCGCCTTGGCATACTGGACAGCAACATGGCCGAGCCCGCCGACGCCTGAGATGACGACCCACTCGCCGGGCCTTGCCTCGGTCTCCTTCAATCCCTTGTAGGTGGTGACGCCCGCGCACAGGATCGGCGCAATGGCGGCAAAATCGACCGTCGCCGGCAGCTTTGCAGCGAAGGCGGCGGAGGCGATGACATATTCGGCAAAGCCGCCGTTCACGCTGTAGCCGGTGTTGTGCTGGTGCTCGCACAGCGTTTCCCAACCGGTCTCGCAATATTCGCAGGACATGCAGGCGTCGTGCAGCCACGCGACGCCGACGGCATCGCCGACCTTCAGGTTTTTCACGCCGGGCCCCAGGGCCGCGACGATGCCGGCGACCTCGTGACCGGGGATGAAGGGCGGCACCGGCTTCACCGGCCAGTCGCCGGAGGCGGCGTGCAGATCGGTGTGGCAGACGCCGCACGCTTTCACCTTGACCAGGACTTCGCCGGGACCGGGCTGCGGCACCGGCACGTCCTCGATCGCCAGCGGCTTGCCGAACTGTCTGACGATGGCGGCTTTCATGGTCGGCATTGGTCTGCTCCGTTGCATTGCGGATGCAGACTAGCGAGGCCCGCGCAGCGCTCCCTTGATGGGAGTCAAACAGCACAAAGTTTGCGCAGGCAGGCTCAACAATGACAACGCGCTGACGGCACAGCGCCAAGCGCCGTCAGCTATGGAACTTCAGCCCGTCGACGATCTTGTCGATCACCTTGCGCTCGGCGCGCATGGCGATGCCGACGAGATTGAGGTCAGTGCGTGCCACCGCTTTCACCGCCTCGCGATTGGCGGCGTCGTGCGTGGTCCTGAACATGTCCTCGGTGTAGACCGCAGGCGTCACGTTGCGCGTGAGCGCGCGATCGAGCGCGCGCGTCAATGCGGGACCGTCGGCGCCGTAGATCAGGATCGGCTGGCCGATCAGCGCCTGATATTTGGTCCCCGTGGCGTCCTCATAGGGCTCGCCGATGCATTCCCGAAAGGCCGCGGCGATGCCGCTGGTGAGGAAGGCCGCGACGTTGAGCTTCTGCCAGGCCTGAAGATCGGTGCGGATCACGACGGCGATCTTGGTGTCGAACTGCATGCAACTCCCCAAATGTCATTCCGGACTCGATGCTACGCATCGCCGAAATGACAGCAAGAGGAATCAACCCTTGGCGTCGCAGGCCCAGGCGCGGATCACGCATTCCTTGCCGCCGTATTTGTAGCATTCGCGGGTGGCGGCGTTGAGAGAGGCCGAGATCTTCGGCTTGACGGCATAGCCATAGGCGCCGCAAGGATTTGACAGATCGACCGACATCGCGGCGCAGGCGCGCTTCATCGTCACGGTCGTGCAGTCGCCCTTGCACTGCTTCTGCGCCGCGGCGCGCGCCTCGTGTTCGGCGACGTAGTCAAACGCCTGGCCATAGGCGCCACACTTGCCGACCGCAATCGCACCGGCGGCATGCGCATCCGTGATGTGGCGGGCACCCGTCACACAAACCGACAGCGCAAAGAAAAACATCGCGCAACGGCGCGCGACGATGGTCGAAGCCATGGAAAAACCCCTCCCCCCAAGGCAGGTGGGAGCGACTCTAAGCGGCGGTCGTTTCCAGATGGTGAACGGGGAGTTGAAATCGTTGGAAAGTGCTTCGTAGGGTAGGCAAAGCGAAGCGTACCCACCGATCGCGGATCATCATGTGGAGAAATGGTGGGCACGGCGCTACGCGCCTTTGCCCACCTACGGCAGCGTCATCCCCGCCGCGCTGCTTCAAGCGCCTGCGGCGTGTCGATGTCGAGGAAGGCACTCTCGCCATCGACCGGCACTTCGGACACAGCTTCCGTGTGCTTGGCAATCAAGTGCCGCGCGCCGATGTCGCCGTCGAGCGTCATCAGCTCCCTGAAGAAGCGGCGCGACCACAGCACGGGATTGCCGCGGCGGCCCTCGCTGACGGGCACGACGATGAGGTTGCCGCGGTCCGGTGCAAAGCCGTCGATGAGGCGGTCGATCAGGCCGGCATCGATCAGCGGCATGTCGCCGAGACAGACGACTGCGCCGTCACTGGTCTCGGACACGGCCGCGATCCCGGCCTTGACCGAGCTTGCGATGCCGCCGGCGAAATCGGGGTTTTTGACGAACCGCACCTTCAGGCCCTGCAGCGCCTGCTCGACCAGCTCGGTCTGATGGCCGGTGACGACGATGACCTCGGAAGCCTTCGAGGCCAGCGCCTGCTCGGTCGCGATCCGCACCAGCTTCTTGCCGTCGAGCTCGGCGAGCAGCTTGTTCGGTCCGCCCATCCGGGTCGAGCGGCCCGCCGCGAGCACGATGGCGGCGACCTGGCTGTTACCCTCGATCTCCGGCTTTGCGCGCGGCTGCGGCCGCGTCACGATCTCCATCAGGAGGCCGCCGACGCCCATGCCCATCAGCTCGGCGCGCGTCACCTTGATGCCGGCAAGCAGCCGCATCAGCACCCAATCAAAACCGTTCTCGACCGGCGAGCGCGCGCAGCCCGGCGCGCCCAGCACCGGCACGCCGCCGGCACGCGCGATCAGAAGCAGATTGCCCGGATCGACCGGCATGCCGAAATGCTCGATCTCTCCGCCGATGCCGGTGACGGCCGCCGGGATCACGTCGCGCCGGTCCGCGATCGCGGACGCGCCGAAGACGATGACGAGCTCGGCGCCAAGTCCGAGCAATTCCTTGATCGCGGCCGACAGCGCATGCTCGTCATGCTGGACCCGCCGCTCCGCGATGATGCCGGCGCCGGCCGGCGCGAGCCGCTCGGCGGTGACGCGCAGCGTCTTGTCGATCACCTTGGAGGACAGGCCCGGCAGCAGCGTCGACACCACGCCGACCCGCTTGATGACGTAAGGCGCGACCTTCAGGACGTCCGTGCCCGCCGCCTCCACCGCGGCATCGCGCAAGCTTCCTTCGACGCCAAAGGGAATGATCTTGACGGTGCCGACCATCTCACCCTCGACCACCGGCTTGAAGGCGGTGAGCGTCGCAAAGGTGATGGCCTCGTCGATGTTGTTGATGCGGTCGACCGCCGCGCGGTCGATCACCAGCACGCCGGGGCGCGCGGCGAACAGGTTGGCGCGGCCGGTGAAAGCGCGCTCGACATGGATGCCTTCGCCGCCGACGGCGAGCGCGATGCTGGCGGCCGCGACATCCTCGGAGACGTCGCCCTCCTCCATCCGCACCACGACGACGTCCTTGATGCCGGCGCGCTCCAGCGCCTCGACCTCGGCCGGCCCGATCGTCGTGCCTTTCTTCAGCACCAGCGGCCCCTGGCGCAGGGTGTGGACGGTCACCCCGCCAATCGCATCCCTGGGGCTCGCCGGACCGAACTTCATGCCGCTTCTTCTTTTTCTTTGGGTGGCAGCCGAAGCACCGCCGTGATCTCGGCCATGATCGACACCGCGATCTCGGACGGCGAGACCGCGCCGATCGCAAGGCCAATGGGCGCGTGGATGCGCGCGATGTCGCTGTCCCTGGCGCCTTGCGCCCTCAACCGGTCGCCGCGTTTGGCATGCGTCTTCCGCGAGCCGAGCGCGCCGATATAGAAGCAGTTGCGCTCCAAGGCGTGGAGCAGCGCGGGATCGTCGATCTTGGGATCGTGCGTCACTGCGACGAAGGCGGTGTAGGCATCGACGTTGAGCGGCGGCAGCGCGGTTTCGGGCCATTCCGCGACCAGCGGAATGTCGGGGAAGCGCTCGGGGCTTGCAAAGGCCGTACGCGGATCGACGACCGTGACGTCATAGCCGAGCGAGCGCGCCAGCGGCGCCAGGGCCTGGCTGATATGGACCGCGCCGACGATGACGAGCTTCGCCGTGGGCGCGTAGACGTTGAGGAACAGCTTCTTGCCGCCGGCCTCGACATTGGCGCTCTTGCCCATGCGAAGCTGTTTTTCAAGCTCCGCGCCCAGCGGGTCTTTCGCGAAATCCTTCGCCTTCACCAGGCGCTGCTCGCCGCTCTCGGTGTCCGTCACCAGGATCACCGGCCGGCGCGCGGCGCGCTCGGCATTGAGTTCGTGCAGGATATCGAGCTTCACGGCTAACCGACTTTCTCGACGAAGACGCGAATGGTTCCGCCGCATGACAGCCCGACATTCCAGGCGGTCTCGTCGGCGACGCCGAACTCCAGCATTTTCGGCTTGCCGCTCTCGATCACGTCCATGGCCTCGGTGACCACGGCACCCTCGACGCAGCCGCCGGAGACCGAACCCAGGAACGTGCCCTCGTCGTTGATGACGAGGCTGGAGCCCGCCGGGCGCGGAGCGGAGCCCCAGGTCTCGACAACGGTCGCCAGCGCGACGCCACGGCCGGCCTTCTGCCAGTCCTCCGCCGCCTTCAGGATATCCTCGTCGCGATCGAGCATGGTGGACCTCTCAGGCTGCGGAGCGGATCAGGCTGCGGTGATGCGGCGGCAGCGGCCGGGAGAGCGTGGCGATCAGCTCCTGGATCGAACTCAAATTATGTACCGGGCGGAATTCGTCAACGTGCGGGAGCATCATTTTGATGCCCTGCGCCTTGGCCTCGAAGCCGCCGAACCGCAGCAGCGGGTTGAGCCAGATCAGCCGCCGGCAGGAGCGGTGCAGCCGGTCCATCTCGAAGGCGAGCTTGGAATCGGCCTCCCGCTCCAGCCCGTCGGAGATCAGCAGCACGATGGCGCCCTGGCTGAGCACGCGCCGTGCCCACAATTTGTTGAAGTTGTGCAGCGAGGCCGAGATCCGCGTGCCGCCGGCCCAGTCCTCGACCGAGGCCGAGCAGCTCGCGAGCGCCTCGTCCGGATCACGCTGCCGCAGCGCCCGGGTGACGTTGGTCAGCCGGGTGCCGAACAGGAACACCGAGACGCGCTTTCGCGCGTCCCCGATGGCGTGCAGGAAATGCAGGAACAGGCGGGTATACTCGCTCATTGAGCCCGAGATGTCGAGCAGCGCGACGATCGGCGCCGGCTTCTCGATCCGCCCGAGGCGATGGATGTCGATGATTTCGCCGCCGGTGCGGAGCGATGCGCGCAAGGTGCGGCGCAGATCGAGGCGAAGCCCGCGCGGATCGGGCCGGTGCCGGCGTGTCAGGAGCTCGGCCTGCGGCAATCGCATCCGCTCGACGGCGCGGAGCGCCTCGGTGATCTCCGCCGCGCTCATCTGCGCAAAATCCTTCTTCTGAAGGATCTCCTTGTCGGAGACCGACAGGCGCAGATCCTGCTCCTGGTGCTGCGGCGTCTCGGTCATGCGCGGCTGCGACATCGCCTCCTGCACGCGGCGCGAGCCGGCCTGCGGCTTCTTCTTGGCCTGTTCCGGCAGCGGCACCGAATCCAGCATATGCTTCCACTCTTCCGAGGCGCGGAAGAACAGGTTGAAGGCCTGCTTGAAGATCAGCGCATGCTCGTGGCGCTTGACGAAGATCGCCTCCAGCGTGGTGAATACGTCGGCGCGCTTGCCGATGTCGATCACCTGCAGCGCGCTCATGGCATCGATGACGGCGCCCGGCCCGACCGGCATGCCGGCCGCGCGGAGCGCGCGGGCAAAGCCGACGATGTTGTCGGCGAACTGCTCGGTTTGCTCGGGCGCAAGGTGGTTGATGGCCATGATCGTACCAATCTTCCCGTCATTCCGGGGCGATGCGCAGCATCGAGCCCGAAATGACGGACTCGATTTGACGCGAGATCAATCCTCGCTCGTCGCTTCCTTCAGCACCTTCTGCAGGGTGTCGCCCTGCATCCGGGTGATGTCGTCCTGGTACTTGAGCAGCGCGCCCAGCGTGTCGCCGACCACTTGCGGGGTCAGCGAGCGGGCGTCGAGCTCGGACAAAGCAGTCGCCCAGTCGATGGTCTCGGCGACGCCCGGCGATTTGTAGAAATCCTGGTTGCGCAGCGCCTGCACGAAGCGCACGACCTGCTGCGACAGTTTCGCGGAGATGCCGGGCACGCGCGACTTGACGATCGCGAGCTCGCGCTCGGCGGCGGGATAATCGACCCAGTGATAGAGACAGCGCCGCTTCAGCGCGTCGTGGATCTCGCGGGTGCGGTTTGAGGTGATGATCACGATCGGCGGACTCGGCGCCTTCACGGTGCCGAATTCGGGGATCGTCACCTGGAAGTCGCTGAGGATTTCAAGGAGGTAAGCCTCGAACGCCTCGTCGGCGCGGTCGAGCTCGTCGATCAGAAGCACCGGCGGGCCGGCAACGTCGGGCTGCAGCGCCTGGAGCAGCGGCCGCTTGATCATGTAGCGATCGGCGAAGATGTCGCTCGAGAGCTGATCGCGGTCGGTGTCGCCGGCGGCCTCCGCCATCCGGATCGCGATCATCTGCGCGGCGCTGTTCCATTCGTAGACCGCCGAGGAGACGTCGAGGCCTTCGTAGCATTGCAGGCGGATCAGCTTCCGCCCCAACGCTGCCGACAGCACCTTCGCGATCTCGGTCTTGCCGACGCCGGCTTCGCCCTCCAGGAACAGCGGCCGGCCCATGCGCAGCGACAGATAGGTCACCGTGGCCAGCGACCGCTCCGCGAGGTAGCCGCGCGACGTCAGGAGTTCGAGCATCGCATCGACCGATGCCGGCAAGGCCCCGGAAGTATTGGCCGTGAGAGTCATGAAAGAGCCAGTCTCGCTAAGCCCTTACCGGGGGCAGGTGTCGGGCCAGTCGATCCGGCCCGCTCATTCCTTGGCATTGGCGGCATCGAGAGCGCGGCGCGTCAACACCCCGATCAGGTGTGCGCGATATTCGGCGCTGCCGTGGATGTCGCTGTTGAGGCCTTCCGCGGGCACCTCGATGCCCTCGAGCGCCTTGGCGGCGAAGCGCTTCTTCAGCGCTTCCTCGAACGCGGCGACGCGGAACACGCCTTCGGAGCCGGCACCGGTGACGGCGACCCGCACATCCGACGGACGCCGAGCCACGAACACGCCGACCAGCGCGTAACGCGAAGCCTGGTTGCGAAACTTGATGTAGGCCGCTTTCTTCGGCAGCGGGAACATCACCTTGGTGATGATCTCGTCGGCTTCCAGCGCCGTCGTGAACAGGCCCTGGAAATACTCCTCCGCCTTGAGGCGGCGCTTGTTAGTGACAATGGTGGCGCCGAGCGCGAGCACCGCAGCCGGATAATCGGCGGTCGGATCGTTGTTGGCGAGCGAGCCGCCGATCGTGCCCTTGTGGCGCACGGCAGGATCGCCGATCTGGCTCGCAAGATTCGCCAGCGCCGGGATCGCTTCGCCGACGATGGCCGAGCTTGCGACCTCCGCATGCCTGGCGGTGGCGCCGATCACCAGCGAGCGGCCCTTCATCTCGATCGTGCCCAGTCCCTCGATATGGGAGAGGTCGACCAAATGCGGCGGGCTGGCGAGACGCTGCTTCATGACGGGTATCAGCGTGTGGCCGCCGGCGATCACCTTGGCGTCTTCGTTCTTCACCAGGAGGTTGGCGGCCTGCCGAACGGTCCCGGGGCGATGGTATTTGAATTCGTACATCTGAATGTCCTGATCGCGGGATGCGCGTTACGCGAGGTCGGATTTCGCCATCGCCTTGGCGCCGGCGGAGATCGAGGCGACGATGTTCTGGTAGCCGGTGCAGCGGCACAGATTGCCTTCCAGCTCCTCGCGGATGGTGTGGTCGTCGAGCTCGTTGCCCTTGCGATGGACGATGTCGATCGCGGTCATGATCATGCCGGGCGTGCAGAAACCACACTGCAGACCATGGTGCTCGCGGAAGGCCTCCTGCATCGGATGCAGCGGCGCGCCGTCGGCGGCCAGTCCCTCGATCGTCTTGACCTCGTGGCCGTCGGCCATCACGGCCAGCGTGGTGCAGGACTTCACGGCCTTGCCGTCGAGATGCACGACACAGGCGCCGCACTGCGAGGTGTCGCAGCCGACATGGGTGCCGGTCAGGCGCAGATTCTCGCGCAGGAACTGCACCAGCAGGGTGCGGGGATCGACGTTGGCCGTGACAGGATTGCCGTTCACGATGAGGGAGATTTTTGCCATAAGCACTCTCTAATCAGCGCCCCGACGGGTCCCGTCGAAGCGGTTCTTATAATTATTCCAACCCATCATATGGACCATTATGCCCCGGGGCAACATCACCCGGAACGCAAGGCGCCATACCGAAAGGCGATAGCCTTCAGCCCTGTACCGCCTTGGCGAAGTTCGCGAAAAATTCGTCGGCCAGTTTCTTGGCGGTGCCGTTGATCAGGCGCTGGCCGAGCTGCGCCAACTTGCCGCCGATCTGGGCCTCGACCTCGTAGGACAAAAGCGTGCCGCCGTCCTTCTCCGCAAGCTTGACCACAGCGCCGCCCTTGGCGAAGCCGGCCACCCCGCCCTCGCCCTCGCCGGAAATCTTGTAGCCGTTCGGCGGGTCGAGATCGGAGAGCGTCACCTTGCCCTTGAAGCGCGCCGACACCGGGCCGACCTTCATTTTCGCGGTCGCACGAAAGCCGCCGTCCTCGGTCTTCTCCAGCTCCTCGCAGCCGGGGATGCAGGCCTTCAGCACCTCGGGATTGTTGAGCTTCTCCCACACGGCCTCGCGCGGCGCCGCAAGCTGGACTTCGCCGTTCATCGTCATGGCCATGGGTGCCTCCCGGGAATCTTGCTTGGATCACGTCAGTATAGCGCAGCTCAAGTAACGCAGGGAGGCGGCAAAAGAAAGGGCGGACCCCGATCATGTGCAATGCATATTCGCAACTGCACAAGGCTTTGCGCGGATGGTTTGGGATTGGCACAGGCGGGTCATGGTGGTTAGGTCCCGCCCAAGATGAGCACATCTCTGTCCCCCCTTCTCGCGCCGATGCTGTCGAGCGCGGCCATGCGCACGGTCTGCGACGACCGGTCGACCCTGCAGAACATGCTCGATTTCGAGGCAGCCCTGGCGCGCGCCGAAGCGGCCATGGGTGTGATTCCGGCGTCCGCGGCGGCCCCGATCGAAACCGCGTGCAAGGCCGATACCTTCGACATGGCCGCGCTGGCCGAGGCCGCGACGCGATCCGGCAATCTCGCGATCCCCCTGGTCAAGACGCTGACCGCCAATGTCGGCAAGGCCGACGCGGAGGCCGCACGCTATGTGCATTGGGGGGCGACCAGCCAGGACGTCATCGACACCGCGACCATGCTCGCGCTTCGCGCCGGCATCGACGCGCTGGACGCCGACCTCAGCCGTGCCATCAAGGGCTTTGCCGCACTGGCGCGCAGCCATCGCAACACGGCGATGGTGGCGCGGACCTGGCTCCAGCACGCGCTGCCGATGCCGTTCGGCCTCAAGGCCGCCGAATATGCGGCAAGCCTCGCCCGCGCCCGCTGCCGCCTGCGGCGGCTCTCCCGCGAGGGCCTCGCGCTGCAATTCGGCGGCGCGGCCGGCACGCTCGCCGCGCTCGGCGACAAGGGGCTCGCGGTGGGCGAACGGCTGGCGCAGGAGCTGAACCTGCCGCTGCCGGAGGCACCCTGGCATACCCATCGCGACCGCATCGCGGAAGCCGCATCCGGCTTTGCGATTCTCGCCGGCAGCTGCGGCAAGATCGCGCGCGACGTCTCGCTGCTGATGCAGACCGACGTCGCCGAGGCGTTCGAGCCCGCCGGCGAAGGCCGCGGCGGCTCCTCGACCATGCCGCACAAGCGCAACCCGGTTGCGGCCGCAAGCGCATTGGGCTGCGCGACCATGGCGCCGCAGCTGGCCGCGACAATTTTTGCAGCGCAGGTGCAGGACCACGAGCGCAGCGCCGGCCCGTGGCACGCGGAATGGCCGACGCTGCCGCAATTGATGCTGGTGACCTCCGGCGCGCTCGCTGCGATCGTGGACATCGCGGAGGGCCTCGACGTCGACGCCGCGCGCATGCGCAGCAATCTCGATGCGACCCACGGGCTGATCATGGCCGAAGCAGTCACCTTTGCGCTGGCCGAGACGATCGGCAAGAGCGATGCGCACCATCTCGTCGAAGCCGCGAGCAAGCGCGCCGTCGCCGAGAAGAAGCATCTGCGCGACGTGCTATCGGCCGATTCGCGAGTTACCGCGCATCTGACGTCCCAGAAAATTGCGGCATTGTTCGAGCCGATGGCCTATCAAGGGGTTTCCCAAGTCCTGATCGACCGGCTGCTCGCTTCACTGGATCTCCCTTGATGTCACTGCCGGGCTTGACCCGGCAATCCATCATCTTGGATAGATTCACTTTTTGGATGGATGCGCGGGTCAAGCCCGCGCATGACGAGGAGTAACCCATGCCCATGATCGATGCCGACGGTTGCCTGATCAACGTCTCCGTCGAGGGCCGCGACGGCGGGCCGACGCTGATGCTGTCGAACTCGCTCGGCTGCACGCTGCAGATGTGGGAGCCGCAGATGAAGGCGCTGACGCAGGTGTTCCGCGTCATTCGCTACGACCGCCGCGGTCATGGCAAGTCCAACGTGCCGCCCGCCCCCTATACGCTGGAGCGCTTCGGCCGCGACGTGCTGGCGATCCTCGACGACCTCAACATCGAGAAGGTGCATTGGTGCGGCCTGTCGATGGGAGGCATGGTCGGGCAATGGCTGGGCGCCAATGCGCCCGACAGGTTCGGCAAGCTCATCCTCGCCAACACCTCCTGCTATTATGCCGAGCCGACCAAATGGCTGGAACGCATCGACGCGGTGAAGAAAGGCGGCATCGCGGCAGTCGCCGACGCCGTCATCGCCGGCTGGCTGACCCAGGATTTCCGGGAGCGCGAGCCTGACATCACCGCCAGGATGAAGTCGATGCTGCTTGCGACCCCGGTCGAGGGCTATCTCGCCTGCTGCGAGGCGCTGTCGACGCTCGACCAGCGCGCGCTGCTGCCCAAGATCAAAAGCCCGACGCTGGTGATCGCCGGCCGCCACGACATGGCGACGCCGATCTCGGCGGGGGAATTGATCCGCTCGAGCATTCCCGGCGCGAGCATGACCATCATCGACGCCGCCCACATTTCCAATGTCGAGCAGCCGCACGCGTTCACCGATGCGGTGGTGGGATTCTTGACGCAGCGCTGATCTCACAACGCGTCATTGCGAGCGCAGCGAAGCAATCCGGAAAATCCCTCCGCGGCGACAGACTGGATTGCTTCGCTGCGCTCGCAATGACGAGAGGAGGAAAGAACATGGACGACCAGAAACGCCGCGATGCCGGCATGAACGTGCGCCGAAAGGTGCTGGGCAATGCCTGGGTCGACAAGTCGATCGCGAACCGCAATGCCTTCAACACCGACTTCCAGGACATGATCACCCGCTATGCCTGGGGCGAGATCTGGACGCGGCCGCATTTCGACGAGCGCACGCGCCGGGTGCTGGTGATCGGCACCATGGTCGCGCTCGGGCAATGGGACGAGTTCCGCCTGCATGTGCGCGCGGCGCTCGCCGAGGGCGGCTTCACGCCGGACGACATCAAGGAAATTCTGCTGCAGCAGGCGATCTATTGCGGCGTGCCGGCGGCGAACCACGCCGTCAAGGAGGCCTCAGCGATTGTGCAGGAGCTCGGCCTGCTCAAGCCCTAGCGGCGGCGCAGCCTCGACGGTCTTCGGCGCCGGCGCGGGCCGTTCGATCACGATCACGATGGCAGCGCCAAGCAGCAGCAGGAGCTCGGTGGCGTGGAGCCGCAGGGCGGCCATCTCGCCGACCTTGGAGGCCATCACCATGCTGGCAAACGAGATGATGCTGCCGATCGCCAGCGCGATGCCGAGCGCCTCGTCGCTGCCGCCATTCTTGCGGACGCGCGGGATGCAGAGCAGCGCCAGATAGATTGCGAAGAACGCCACCACGGTCAGCCGGCCCAGCGCCAGCAGCCAGGCGGCACGCACGGTGTCCATCCCCGCCATTTGGAGATGGTCGCTGAGGAACAGCGCCACGGCGACGCTCGGCCGCTCGTAGAGGCCGTGCACCGGCGCCACCATGATGTTGAAGGCGACGAGGATCCAGGCCGGAATGAAATAGGCCGCCAGCAGCACGCCGTTGACCGAGCCGATCCGCCAATTCCTGAACATGCCGCTTCCCGCTTCACCTGCCGCGCCTTCGATGGAAGGCTTTGCCGGGAGCTAACTCGCATCAGACTGTGGCGGCAATTTAAACCCTTTGTTTACCTTAATCGCCTGACCGACCGGCCGAGCGCCCAAAGGAAAAGGCCCCGCCTTCCGGCGGGGCCCTCCTCACTACCCTTGGTTCACTACCCTTGTTCTTGGGCTCCCCAAATTCCCGGGCTCCCAAACTACTTGTTGTCCTGACCGTGCTGGCCGCCCTGCTGCTGGCCGGGACGGTCGCCCTGGCGCATCGGATCGTTCTGCTGCTGCTGTCCGGGCTTCTGACCACCGCCCTGCTGCCCTGGCTGTTGACCTGACTGTTGACCTGGACGCTGCTGGCCGGGGTTCTGACTCTGCTGACCCGGATTCTGGTTCTGCTGCTTCGTCATTCGGGGAAACTCCCTTGTTGGACAGAGCAGAGACAACGGCCGGCATCCACTTTGGTTGCCTCCCGGAACCCGGTTCCGCCGCTCGCGGGAACCGGAGCGCCAAATGATCTCTGTACAATCCCCCCGGGGTAAGGCCGGGACAGTTGCGGCCGCCAGTTCCCTCCTGTTACAAAACCAGAAGAAATGCTCAAGGGCTGCCAGGGCCCAAGAACTCTCTCTCGAAGAGCTCCCTTTGAGCCCGCGTCAGGTTTGGTAACGGCAGCCTATGGATTATTTCGCCCAGCAGCTCATCAATGGCCTCGTGCTCGGCTCCATCTACGGACTGATCGCGATCGGCTACACGATGGTCTACGGCATCGTCGGCATGATCAACTTCGCCCATGGCGACGTCTTCATGATCGGCGGCTTCATCGCCCTGATCACCTTCGTGCTCCTGATCTCGACCGGCCTGACCGCGATCCCGGTGATCCTTCTGGTGGTGTTGCTAGTCTCGATGGCGATCACGGCGCTCTACGGCTGGACCATCGAGCGTATCGCCTACCGGCCGCTGCGACACTCTTTCCGCCTCGCTCCAATGCTGTCGGCGATCGGCATGTCGTTCGTGCTGACCAACTATTCGCAGGTGGCGCAAGGCGCGCGCGTCAAGCCGATCCCGCCCTTCATCACCGGCGGCTACACGCTGCATGAGAGCCAGGACGGCTTCGTCATCCAGCTCTCCAACATCCAGATCATGGTGGTCGTCACCACCATCGTGCTGCTGGCGATCTTCACCTGGCTGGTGTCGCGCACCCGTCTCGGGCGCGACATGCGCGCCTGCGAGCAGGACCAGACCATGGCGGCGCTGCTCGGCGTCAACGTCGATCGCACCATATCGATGACCTTCGTGATCGGTGCCGCGCTCGCCGCGGTCGCCGGCCTGATGTACCTGCTCTATTACGGGCTGGTCGATTTCTTCATGGGCTTCGTCGCCGGTATCAAGGCGTTTACCGCGGCCGTGCTCGGCGGCATCGGCTCGCTGCCGGGCGCGATGCTTGGCGGACTTGCGATCGGGCTGATCGAGACATTCTGGTCGGCCTATTTTTCGGTCGAGTACAAGGACGTCGCCGCGTTCTCGATCCTGATCGTCGTGCTGATCTTCATGCCGACCGGCCTGCTCGGCCGTCCCGAAGTCGAAAAAGTCTGACGGGCCGGCCGCGTGACACCCATTCCGCACGAGACCACGCACGCAAGCCGCACCGCCGGCATTTCCGCCCTTCTGAAGACAGCCTTCATCAACGCGCTGATCGCGCTGGTGCTGTTCTCCCTGATGGTCGGCATCCGCACCGAAGCAGGCTCCGACGGCCAGCTCACTTATTGGACACGCTTCGGCGACCTCGCATCCCTCGTCGCCGCGGTGTTCGGCGGCTCGATCTTGATCGAGCTGCTCCGGCAATGGATCGGCTCGACCGGAACCGAGAAGCTGGTGCCGCCGGCGGTGAAGAGCGGCATGTCGTTCGTCGGCCACTATCTCGCGCCCGCGCTCCTGATCTTCACGCTGCTGGTGCCCGTGATCTTCTATAACCAGCGCTACATCCTCGACCTCGCCATCCTCGTGCTCACCTATGTCATGCTGGGCTGGGGCCTCAACGTCGTGGTCGGCCTCGCGGGCCTGCTCGATCTCGGCTACGTCGCCTTCTATGCGGTCGGAGCCTATTCCTACGCTCTGCTTGCCACCAATTTCGGCTGGTCGTTCTGGGTCTGCCTGCCGCTGGCAGGCATCCTCGCCGCGTTCTGGGGCGTGCTGCTCGGCTTTCCCGTGCTGCGTCTGCGCGGCGACTATCTCGCGATCGTGACGCTCGCCTTCGGCGAGATCATCCGCCTCGTCATCATCAACTGGCAGGAGCTCACCGGCGGTCCCAACGGTGTGTCCAGCATTCCCCGCCCCTCCTTCTTCGGCATCCCGCTCGACAACAGCGACAGCGGACTCGCCGCCAGGCTCGGCATCGAATACTCGCCGACCCACCGTATCGTCTTCCTGTTCTATCTGATCCTCGCGCTTGCGCTGCTCACCAACTGGGTCACGATCCGCCTGCGCCGCCTGCCGATCGGCCGCGCCTGGGAGGCGCTCCGCGAGGACGAGGTCGCCTGCCGCGCGCTCGGCATCAACACCACGACCACCAAGCTGACGGCGTTCGCGACCGGGGCGATGTTCGGCGGCTTTGCCGGCGCGTTCTTCGCGACACGTCAGGGCTTCATCAGCCCGGAATCCTTCACTTTCCAGGAATCGGCGCTGGTGCTCGCCATCGTCGTGCTCGGCGGCATGGGCTCGCAGCTCGGCGTGGCGCTCGCCGCGCTCGCGATGATCGGCGGCTTCGAGCTGTTCCGGAGCCTCGAGACCTACCGCATGCTGGTGTTCGGCATGGCCATGGTGCTGATCATGATCTGGCGGCCGCGCGGCCTGATCGGCCATCGCGCGCCGACCGTGTACCTGACCAAGGCACAGGCGATCTCATCCGACCTGGTCAAGGAAGGCCACGGATGAGCCGCGACGAGATTCTCAGCGTCGACCGGCTGACCATGCGCTTCGGCGGCATCGTCGCCGTGCAGGACCTGTCCTTCGCGGCCGAGCGGAAAAAGATCACCGCGCTGATCGGACCGAACGGCGCCGGCAAGACCACGGTCTTCAACTGCATTACCGGCTTCTACAAGCCGAGCGACGGCACCATCCGCCTCGCCCATGACGACGGCAAGGTGATCGCGCTGGAGCGGCTGAACGATTTTCGCATCGCCAAGCAGGCCAAGGTGGCGCGAACATTCCAGAACATCCGGCTGTTTCCCGGCATGACGGCGCTGGAAAACCTGATGGTGGCGCAACACAACGCCCTGATGCGGGCCTCCGGCTTCACCTTGCTCGGGCTCATTGGCGCGCCCGGCTATCGCGACGCCGAGAAGCGCGCGATCGGTCTCGCCACCGACTGGCTCAGGCGGGTCAATTTGCTCGATCGCGCCGACGACGCCGCCGGCAATTTTGCCTATGGCGACCAGCGACGGCTCGAGATCGCACGCGCGATGTGCACCGAGCCCGCGCTATTGTGCCTGGACGAGCCTGCAGCCGGCCTCAATGCGCGCGAGAGCGCCGCCCTGAGCGAGTTGCTGCTGTCGATCCGCAACGAGCTCGGCACCTCGATCCTGCTGATCGAGCACGACATGTCCGTGGTGATGGAAATCTCCGACCACATCGTGGTGATGGACCATGGCGTGAAGATTGCGGAAGGCTCCCCCCGCGAGGTTCGCGATGACCCCAAGGTGATCGCCGCCTATCTCGGCACCGATGAGGAAGAGGCGGTGGCCGTGATGGAGGGCGGGTCGTGACCGCGGCGCCCGTTCCCATGCTCGCGATCCGCGGCCTTCGCGCCGCCTACGGCAAGATCGAAGCGCTGAAGGGCGTCGACGTCGAGATCAATGCCGGCGAGATCGTGGCGTTGATCGGCGCCAACGGTGCCGGCAAGTCGACGTTGATGATGACGATCTTCGGCAAGCCCCGCGCCCGCGGCGGCCAGATCCTGTTCGAAGGCCGAGACATCACCGACGTTCCCACCCACGAGATTGCGCATTTGCGCATCGCGCAATCGCCGGAAGGCCGCCGCATCTTCCCGCGCATGAGCGTGGCGGAAAACCTCCAGATGGGGGCGGACGCCACCGACTGCACCGAGGCGGAGCGCAACGCGACGCTGGAACGCGTGTTCACGCTGTTTCCGCGGCTGAAGGAGCGCTACGCCCAGCGCGGCGGCACCCTGTCCGGCGGCGAGCAGCAGATGCTGGCCATCGGCCGCGCCTTGATGAGCCGTCCCCGCCTGCTCCTGCTCGACGAGCCCTCGCTCGGGCTGGCGCCGCTGATCGCGCGCCAGATATTCGACGCGATCCGCACTCTCAACCGGCAGGACGGCCTGACCGTGCTGATCGTCGAGCAGAACGCCAACCATGCACTCAAGCTCGCCCATCGCGGCTATGTCATGGTCAACGGCCTGATTACGCTGGCCGGGACCGGCGCCGAGTTGCTGCAGCGCCCCGAGATTCGCGCCGCCTACCTGGAAGGCGGCCGGCACGGCTGAGGCCGTCCAAGAACGAACCCCAAGAACGAACCCCAAGATCGAACCCTGCGGACCGGCGTGCGGCCGAATATGGCGAGATATCTCCGCCAATGCCCGTATTTTGCCGGTGACTTCTCCCCGAATTCATTCAAGAATGGCGCCGGTTTGGACCGGGCGTACCCGGCAACTTCCACAGGCGACCACCCACGAGGTATCTCATGAAATCACTGAAGCTCATCGGTCTGGCATTCGGCGCGTCGATTGCGCTGTCGAGCGCGGCATTCGCGCAGGATGTCACCGTCGCAGTCGCAGGTCCGATGACCGGCGGCGAGTCCGCCTTCGGCCGCCAGATGAAGAACGGCGCCGAGATGGCCGTGGCCGACATCAACGCCGCCGGCGGCGTCAACGGCAAGAAGCTCGCGCTGTCCATCGAGGACGACGCCTGCGATCCGAAGCAGGCCCGCTCGGTCGCCGAGAAGATCGCCGGCGCGAAAATTCCGTTCGTGGCCGGGCATTATTGCTCGTCGTCGTCGATCCCCGCTTCGGAAGCCTATGCCGACGGCAACGTCCTCCAGATCACGCCGGCCTCCACCAATCCGAAGTTCACCGATAGCGGACTGTGGAACGTGGCTCGCGTCTGCGGCCGCGACGACCAGCAGGGTTTGGTCGCCGCCCAGTACATCGCCAAGAACTTCAAGGGCAAGAACATCGCCATCCTCAACGACAAGACCACCTACGGCAAGGGTCTTGCGGACGAGACCAAGAAGGCGCTTAACAAGGCCGGCGTCACCGAGAAGATGTACGAGTCCTACAACAAGGGCGACAAGGACTTCAACGCGATCGTCTCGCGGCTGAAGCGCGACAACATCGATCTGGTCTATGTCGGCGGCTACCACCAGGAGAGCGGCCTGATCCTGCGCCAGATGCGCGACCAGGGCCTCAAGACCGTGTTGATGGCCGGCGACGCGCTCGCCGACAAGGAATACGCCTCCATCACCGGCCCGGCCGGCGAAGGCACGCTGTTCACCTTCGGTCCCGATCCGCGCAACAAGCCGACCGCGAAGAAGATCGTCGAGGCCTTCAAGGCCAAGAGCATCGACCCCGAAGGCTACACGCTCTACACCTACGCGGCGATGCAGGTCTGGTCCCAAGCGGCCAAGAAGGCCGGCACCACCGACGCCAAGAAGGTCATGGCGGCGATCAAGGCCGGCAAGTGGGACACCGTGATCGGGCCGATCGAGTATGACGCCAAGGGCGACATCAAGCAGCTCGACTACGTCGTCTACAAATGGGACGCCAAGGGCGGCTACGCCCAGATCAGCGGCAACGGCACGTAAGCGCGCTTGCCTGAAGGCCGCGTCCAAACATCCCGCGCCCCGGCTTACCCCCGGGGCGTTTCTTCTTGCGGCAGGGTCAGACGGCTGCGGGCAACTCGCCGTCCGCCGCGGCCTGGGCCTTCCGCAAGGCTTGAAGAAGATCGTTCGGCCGAAACGGCTTTTGCAGGCAGACGACGTTGCCGAGGTGGGGCGATTGTTCCATGAAATCCAGCGCCGTCATTCCCGACACGGCAACGATCGGGAGGCTTGGGGCCAGCTCGCGCAGCGTCGCGATGACTTCGACGCCGCTGGTGTCGCCGAGGAAAATGTCCACGATTGCCGCATCGAAGGGGGCCTCGGCGAAGGCGTTCACCCCGCCCGCGCCGCTCTCGGCCTCGACGACTTCGTACCGGTTGACACGCAGCACGATCGCAAGCATCGCCCGGACGTCCTTCTGGTCGTCGATGATGAGAATGCGAGGCATGGGGAACAACTCCCGGATCTCGAAGTCAAAATCGCCTGATTCAAACCTGGAACCCGAAGCATCGGGAGGGCATTATGGCACCGTCCAGTAAAGCGCATCTTACCCGATCCCCAGTGCGCTCCCAGCAAAATTAAGTAATCTGTAACCTTCGGTTGAGTCGCGGCGGGTTTTGTCATGATGCGTGCCCGGAACCCGCTACCATGGACGGAAACCAATTGGGCCAAATGAGATTGGCGGAGATGCTCAAGACCGATCTGCGAGAGCTGGACGTCGGCGCGACCACCGATCGAAGCACATTCCTGTCGACGTTGCCTGCAACCCCGACAGACCGCGCCGCAGCATTTGCGATCGTCGGCGTCTCCGCGATCGTGTTCGCGTTGGCCGTCCCCTTCGCTGGTATCCCGCTGCTGCCGGTGCCAGCCTTCGTCGCGAGCTATCAATCCGCCCTCGCCGTCGCAGACATCGTCACCGCGGTCCTGCTGCTGTCGCAATTTGCGGTGCTCCGGACCCGTGCGCTGCTCGTGCTCGCGACGGGCTATCTGTTCACCGCCGCGGCCGCCATACTCCATGCCCTCACCTTCCCCGGACTTTTTTCCCCGACTGGATTGCTGGGGGCCGGCCAGCAGACCACCGTCTGGCTCTACATGATCTGGCACGGCGGCTTCCCGCTCTGCGTGCTCGCCTATGCCTGGCTGAAGGAGGCCGATGGCGGTGCCCGGATCGCTGGCTCGGCAAGCAGGGCGATCTACGCCAGCATTCTCGGCGTCGTCGCGGCCATGATCGTTTTCGCCTGGATCGTCACCGCCCAGCACGATTTGCTCCCGGTGCTGCTGCGCGATGGCCGTTACACGCAGATCATGATCGGCGTGGTATCCTTCGTTTGGTCCCTGAGCTTCGCCGCGCTGGTCTCGCTGTGGTTCCGGCGGCCGCACTCGATCATCGACGCCTGGCTCATGGTCGTGATGTGCGCCTGGCTGTTCGACATCGCGCTGTCGGCGATCGTCAACGTCGCGCGCTTCGATCTCGGCTTCTACGCCGGCCGCCTTTACGGCCTGTGCGCGTCGACCTTCGTGCTTGCGGTGCTTCTGATCGAAAACGTCCGCCTCCAGGCCCAGACGGTGGGCCTCGTCGGCAAGCTGCGTCAGCAGTCGGCGCTCGATCGCGACTATTACGGCAAGCGCCTTGCGCTATACGGCGCCGTCGTCGAATCAGCCAATGACGCCATCATCACGAAGACGCTCGACGGTATCATCACGGGCTGGAACAAGGCCGCCGAACATCTGTTCGGCTTTTCCGCCGCGGAGGCCGTCGGCCAGCCGATCGACATCATCGTCCCGGAGGACCGCAAGGCCGAGGTCAGGGGCATCCTGAACCGGGTCGGCGGCAACGAAACGATCGCCCAGCACGAGACGGTCCGCATCCGCAAGGACGGCCGCCCGCTCGACGTGGTTCTCAATGTGTCTCCGCTCAAATCAGACAACGGAAAGATCATCGGCGCGTCCAAGATCGCCCACGACATCACGGAAGAGAAGCAGGCGCGGGAGAAACTGCGCCGCGAGATCGAGGAGCGGGAGCGCATCTTCGAGACCTCGCAGGACCTGATCCTGGTCACCGACGGCTTCGGCAATTTCATCCAGGTCAGCCCGAGCGTGAAGACCATCCTCGGTCTCAACCCGGACGACATGATCGGGCACAGCGCGACCGAGTTCATTCATCCCGACGACCTCGAGAAGACACGGGACGAGATGCGCGCGGCGCGGCGTGGCGCGGTCAAGCGCAGCTTCGAGGCGCGCTACTACCATGACGATGGTCACGAGGTCACGCTGAACTGGATGGGCACCTGGTCCGACCCGGTGAAGCGGCATTTCTTCATCGGCCGCGACCTCACCGAGAAGCAGGCCGCCGAGGCCCAGTTCAGGCAGGTCCAGAAGATGGATTCCATCGGTCAATTGACCGGTGGTGTCGCCCACGACTTTAATAATGTGCTGACCGTCATCACCGGCACGATCGGCATTCTGTCGGACGCGGTGGCCGACCGTCCTGAGCTCGCCGCCATCACCAAGCTGATCGACGACGCCGCCGAGCGCGGCGCGCAACTGACCAAGCATTTGCTCGCCTTCGCCCGCAAGCAGCCGCTCCAGCCGCGCGAGATCGACGTCAACGCATTGATGCTCGAGGCCGCGAAGCTGCTGCATCCGACGCTCGGCGAGCAAATCACCATCATGCCGCAGCTTACCGAGGATGCGTGGCCGGCATTGGTCGACCCCGGTCAGCTTTCCACCGCGATCCTCAATCTTGCGCTGAACGCGCGCGATGCCATGCCCGACGGCGGCACGCTGGTGCTGGAGACCCGTAACATCTTCCTCGACGACGGCTATGCCAGCATGAATCCCGACGTGCTCGCCGGCAACTACGTGATGATCGCCGTCAGCGACACCGGCTCCGGAATCCCGACGGGGTTGATCGACCGCGTGTTCGACCCCTTCTTCACCACCAAGGAGGTCGGCAAGGGGACCGGCCTCGGGCTCAGCATGGTGTTCGGCTTCGTCAAGCAATCCGGCGGCCACATCAAGATCTACAGCGAGGAAGGCCACGGCACGAGCGTGAAGATCTACCTGCCGCGCTCGAGCGGCGTGCAGGAGACCGAGTACGAGGTGCTCCAGAACGTGCCCATCACCGGCGGCAACGAGAAGATTTTGATCGTCGAGGACGACGCGCTGGTCCGGCAATACGTCGTGACCCAGATCAAGAGCCTCGGTTACGCCGCCCTCGAAGCCGCCAACGCGGCCGAAGCCCTCGTCATCATCGACGCCGACAAGGACATCGACCTGCTGTTCACGGACGTCATCATGCCGGGCAACATGAACGGCCGCCAGCTCGCCGATGAGGCGGCTCGGCGCCGTCCCGACCTGAAGACGCTGTTCACCTCGGGCTATACCGAAAATGCCATCGTCCACCACGGCCGGCTCGATTCCGGGGTGCTGCTGCTGGCAAAGCCCTACCGCAAGTCCGAACTCGCCAAGATGCTCAGGACCGCGCTCGCCGGTTGAGCCTGCGGCATCCCTGCGCTATCGCTGAAGCGAGCTCCTTTCAGCCGGCGAGGCCAACCTTGAAAAATCTGCTCACCGATATCGCCGGCGTCCGCGTCGGCCATGCCGAGGATGCGAAAGCGGCCACCGGCACGACCGCGATCGTCTTCGATGCGCCTGCGGTTGCGGCGATCGACGTTCGCGGCGGCGGACCCGGCACGCGCGAGGACGCATTGCTCGACCTTGCCAGCACGCAAGAACGGGTCGATGCGATCGCACTGTCCGGCGGCTCCGCCTATGGCATCGAGGCCGGGGGCGGCATCCAGGCCTGGCTTGCCGAACAAGGCCGCGGCTTGCGGATTCGCGAGGCGGTGATTCCGCTCGTGCCGGGTGCGATCATGTTCGACCTGCTCAACGGCGGCGACAAGGCCTGGGGACGCTTCGCGCCCTATCGCGATCTCGGTTACGAAGCGGCCGCAGCAGCAGGCCACGACTTCGCGCTGGGCAGCGTCGGCGCCGGCCTCGGAGCCACCACCGCGACCTTCAAGGGCGGGCTCGGGTCGGCTTCGGCAGTGCTGGCCAACGGCATCAAGGTCGCCGCGATCATCGTCGTCAACGCGGTCGGCAGCGCAACCGTCGGCGAGGGACCCTGGTTCTGGGCGGCGCCGTTCGAGGAGAATGGCGAGTTCGGCGGGCGCGGCCTGCCGCCCGCCTTCACCCCGGACATGCTGGCGATGCGCATCAAGGGCGGTCCCGCCGCGAGTGCGCGCGAGAACACCACGATCGGTCTCGTCGTCACCGACGCGACGCTGACCAAGGCTCAAGCCAAGCGGCTTGCGATGATCGCGCATACAGGGTTTGCCCGCGCCATCTATCCGGTGCATGCCCCGACCGACGGCGATGTGCTGTTCGCCGCGGCGACCTGCGACAAGCCGATCGAGCCGCTGGTCGGCCTCACCGAGCTCGGCACCGTCGCCGCCAACGTGGTCGCGCGTGCGATCGCGCGGGGCATCTACAGTGCAAGCGCGCTGCCGTTTGCGGGCGCGCTGCCGGCGTGGAAGGACCGGTTCGGCTAGCGCGTGATCCGGAGAAGTGCGACGCGGTTTTCCGAACAGATCATGCTCAGACTAGCCGCAGGCAAGGCTAGACGCTCATCGACATCGATGAGGCCGTTGATCCCGCTGAAGCCTGCGCCTGGCGCTGCATCATCTGTCCGAACCAGTCGTAGGGCGAATTGCCGCCGCCGTTCGCATTCGAGGAGCTGGAAGCGCCCGGGACGGTCGTCGACATCTTGAAGCCGTCGGCATAGGTGACGGTGGTGGTGGTCGAGCCGTCGGCACCGGTCGTCGTGGTCGAGGTCGATCCGCCGCTCGATGACGAAGAAGAATCCGAGCCGCTGCCCGATCCGCCCGCACCTTGCGCGTGGTGGCCGTGATGGCCGTTCTTCAGCGCCTTCGACATCTCGTCCAGGCTGACGCTGCCGTCGGAATCCTTGTCCAGCTTCGAGAACACGTCGTCGGCCTGCGCCACATTGGTACCGCCGGCGCCGAGTGCATTCTCGAATTCGGACTTGGTGATGCTGCCGTCGCCGTCCGCATCGATCTGCGAGAACAGGTCCTTGAGCGCAGCATCCCGGCTCGTCGAGGCCGAGGAGGTCGAACTCGCCGAGGTCGAGCTGGTGGCGCTGCTGGTGCTGTTCGAGGACTGGCTTTGCGCCGCGAGCAGCGCGCTCATCGTCTCCGGCGCGATCTGCGGACAATTGCCCGAATTGACCGACGAGGTCGCGCCGCTGGTCGTGCTGCTGCTGCTGCTGCTGCTGCTGCTGCTGCTGCTGCTGCTGCTGCTGCTGCTGCCGCTGTCGATCGCGAACGGATTGGTCGCGCCTTGCGAAGTCCCGGTCTTATGCGTCGCCGACGACGATTTCGAATTCGTCAGCGACTGGATCGCGTCGAGCGCGCTCGATACGGCCCCAAGAGCGAACAACATTGCACAAACTCCAAACGATGCGGCGCGCCGCAGCCAATGTTCTGGCGGTAAAGTCAGCAAGCACCGTGCCAGCGCAAAAAGCTCAATGAAATCCGCCTTCACCGCGCTTGATGCGTCCCGGAAACACCGGCAATTCATGCCGGTCACGGCAGAAATTTCCGCCCACAGGAAGCACGCCTGCCCTGCATTGCCCGGCTGAGAGGCCCATGTTAGGCGAGGTTCATCTTTCACGGCCGCCACGGGAAACCGCGCCATGACCCAAGCCTTCAGCCCCCGCCCCCTGGCAATCGCGCCCTCGATCCTGGCATCGGATTTCTCGAGGCTCGGCGAGGAGGTGCGCGCGGTGGACGCCGCCGGCGCCGACTGGATCCATCTCGACGTGATGGACGGGCATTTCGTTCCCAACATCTCCTATGGCCCGGACGTCATCAAGGCGATGCGCCCGCACACCAGGAAGATCTTCGATGCGCATCTGATGATCTCGCCCTGCGATCCCTATCTGGAGGCTTTCGCGAAAGCCGGCTGCGACCACATCACGGTGCATGCGGAGGCCGGTCCCCACCTGCACCGCTCGCTCCAGGCGATCCGCGCGCTCGGCAAGAAGGCCGGCGTCTCGCTCAATCCGGGCACGCCGATCAGCGTGCTCGAATACGTGCTCGACCTGGTCGACCTCGTGCTGGTGATGTCGGTCAATCCCGGCTTTGGCGGCCAGGCCTTCATCCCCTCCGCGATCGGCAAGATCCGCGACATCCGCGCGATGACGGCGGGCCGTCCGATCGACATCGAGGTCGACGGCGGCGTCGGTCCCGACGTCGCGGCTTCGCTGGCGGCGGCCGGCGCCAACGCCTTCGTCGCCGGCACTTCCGTGTTCAGGGGCGGCACGCAGGACGCCTACAAGACCAACATCGCCGCGATCCGCAACGCCGCCGCCGGCGCGCGCGGCGAGGCGATCTGAGGCCTCACGCGCAGCTCCGCAGAGGTGCGGCTTCCACGGGCGTTGCGGCGCGCAATGCCTAAAATTGCAACCTTGATCCGTACTCCTCCGGACTTCCCTGATTCGCGCAAATCACCGCTAGTGATTCTTGCCTGTTTTCACGGGAGCACATCATGACGACGACCCTGGTTTGGACTGGCGTGGCGTTGTGGATCGGTTTTTGTGCGTTTGTTGTGTTTGGCCCATCGGCCGGACCGGTGAAGGCCCCGGCGCGTTCCGCCCGCATCTCTCACGCGCGACTCCGCCGGGGTTGATGCCATGGAAATCTCGCTCGTGAAGCGTCAGCCGAAGCGCAGGTGTCGCATCCCGCGGCGCCCGCATCCGAGCCTCGACTATTTCTTCGGTCGGCTCGAACGCACCGAAGGCGAGATGCGCGACGACACCGGGCCGGAAACGGCGGATCCGGATCACCCGCTCCGGTCGCCGCGCCGGCATTGAAATCCTTTCTGGACCAAGCCCGATGAAACCGCATTGCCCGAACTGCCTGAAGGAAATGACCAAGGCATCCGCGTCGCGCAACCTCTTCAATTGCGAGCCCTGCCGCGAGATCATCCAGTATTTCGGCGGCAGCGCCGATCACGGCGAGCCGGGCCCGCAATTCTCCTGGCCGATCCGCCGCAAGCGCTCCGTTCACGCCGCCCACGCGGCCTGATCCCTTCCAGGATCCGGAACCGGCCCCTACCCGGCCTCCTCATCGGCGTCCGCAGCCATCCGCGGCGGCCGCACCACGGTGACGGTGCAGGCCGCTTCCGCAGCCACCTTGGCCGAAACGCTGCCGAGCAGCGTGCGCCTGAACGAGCCCTGCCGCGCCCCGATGATGAGGTGGTCGACATGGTTGACCTCGGCGAATTCCAGGATCGCCGCGGCGGGATCCACCGCCTCCAGCACATGAGCCGACAGCCGGCTCTCGTCCAGCTTCAGCGGCGTGGCCCAATGCCGGAGCGCCACCAGGCGGTCGATATGCTTGTTGGAGCCCTGCTCGTCCAGGGTCCGGTCGATTGCGATGCGGTTGAGCTTGAGCACGTTGAGGCAGGCAAGCCGCGCCGACGGCAGCGTGGCGAGAATGCGCTCGGTGGTGACACGCAGCGCCTCGTTCAGCTCGGGCTCGCCTTCCGCCGTGTCGAGCGCGACCGCGAGGATCGGACTCGATGCGATCTGGGCTGCGACATCTGATTTCGCACGCGGCGCCATGACGCCCTGGTTGAAGCGCCGCCGCCAGGCGATGCTGAGGGGATCGCGCTTCATCCGCTCCGAGCGCGTCGTGAGCCTGATTTGGTCCGGATGGGTCAGATCGAAGGCGAGCTGGGACGCAGTCGGATAGCGCCGCACCGGCTCGATCTCGAGGCACCGCAGCCCCACCTCCTGGAGCCAGGGCGGATAATCGGCGCGAAGTGCGCGCGGCGGATGCGGATCGCGCCACAGCCGGCGCCGCATCGCGCGCAGCGTCTCGCCCTCTCCGAACGGCCGCTCGCCCGTCGTGAAGAAATAAAGCAGCACGCCGAGCGAGAACAGATCGCTGCGCGGATCGTCCCGGACGCCGAGCAGCCGCTCGGGTGCCATGTAGGGCGCGGTGCCGTAAGGCAGGCGGAATTCCTCCTGCAGCAGATCGGGCAGATGGTTGTGGTGCGACAGGCCATAGTCGATCAGCACCGCCTCGCCGCTGTCGCGGAACATGATGCTGCTCGGCTTGATGTCGTGATGGATCACGTTCTGCCGGTGCAGGTCGGCGAGCCCCGTCGCGATCCTGGCAACCAGCAGCCTGGCCTCGTCATACGGCAGCGGCAGGTCTGGCAGCCGCTTGTAGAGCGTGGTCCCGGGGATGCGCTCGATCACGGCATAGGCCTGGTGGGCGAAATCGCCGGTGCCGAAACACGTGGGCACGTGCGGCCCCGCAAGGCGCGGCAGGATCATCATCTCCATCTCGAAGGAGACGATCGCGGCGGGGTCTTCGCCCTCCGACACCCGCGGAATCTTCATCAGCAGCGGCACGTCGATACCGGGATGGGTGACGGTCCACAGCGTCGCCATGCCGCCGGCATGGACGCATTCGCCGATGGTATAGCCGTCGATCTTGGCGCCTGATTTGACCAGGGGTTTGGGCATCGGCCTCTAGCGCCCCTGCGACAGCCGGTCGGCGAGCCAATGCGGCAGGCCGTTCTCGCGGATCCGGTTCGCGGCCGTCTCGATGTCATAGGGCGCGCGGCAATAGGTGATCTGGCACGAGACCGTGTCGAACAGCACGAAGGCCGCGGATGGATCGCCATCGCGGGGCTGGCCGACCGAGCCGAGCACCGCAAGCCATTGCCGCCCGCGCAGGAGCTGCACCGGGACGTCGGTCTTGGGCACGAAGCTCGTCATCTTCGCCGTCACCGACATCGAGTAGAGCGCCGGACGATGGATGTGGCCGCAGAACGTGACATGGGCGGGCGTCGCGATCAGGCTCTTGGCGGCATCCGCCGTCGATCGGACATAGTGCCAGCGCTGCGGGCTGGAGGCTTCCGAATGCACGAACAGACGGTCGCTGTCCTGCACCAGCATCGGCAACTCCGCCAGGAACCGCCGCTGCACGGCATCGAGCCGGCCGCGGGTCCATTCGATCGCGACTTGAGCCTCCGCATTCATGGTCTCGGCCGAGGAATTGACCGCCTGGTCATGATTGCCGCGCACGGCGACGGCGCCCTGCGCAACCAGCTCCATCGCGGTATCCACGACCCATTCCGGATCGGCGCCATAGCCGACGAAATCCCCGAGCAGGATGAATCGCTCCGCCCCTCTCGCCCGTGCGAGCTTCAGGCACGCCTCGAGCGCCTGCCGGTTGCCGTGGATATCCGAGAAGACCGCGAGAAGCACACACCCTCCACCCTCAGGTTCTTATCGAAAGCCGATAAGGCCAAATTGAGGGAGGTCAACATGCGCCAGCGCGGCGCGGTTTTCCAGCGCGCCTCTGCGGCGATGGTGAAGAGCCTATTGCTCGTCCTTCGGCGGCATCCGGGGCGGCGGCAGCGGGGTGAACGCGATGCCTTGCGCGCCGGCGGGCGGAGCGTTGAATTCGCCGGTCGAGGAATCGCCGCCACTGGTCTCCAGGATGGTTTTTGGCGTCACGTATTCCCGGACCATGTCGATCAGCGAGCCCTCGCCGCCACCGAAATCTGCCGCGCGGCCGCCCTGCAGATGGCCGGCCGCGATCTCGTTTTGCGCGGCGTGGGTCTTGTCGGCCAGCCTGTCGTCGTAGGGCACGCGGAACGCCCGGGGGATGCCGCTGGGGCGATTGTCCTCATCCAGCTGTTCGACCCACAGATAGATCGAGCCGGGATCGCCCTCCAGCGAATGCGGCTCGACGATGCGGGCCTGCAGCAGCTTGAACGAGGTTGGCAACCGGTCGGCGCTCGCCCAGCCGAGCAGCCCGCGCATTTCGGTGAAGCTGACGACATAGAAGGCGCTGGTCACGACCACCGCGACCGCCTTCAGCGACCAGTGCAGCCGCGCATAGACCAGCACGACCAGCAGCAGCGCGCCGATCACGGCGTAGGCGATCGACAGCGTCAGGATGACCGTCTGCAGACTAGTCACGGCGCACCCTCGCAGCGTTCCTGCTCACCCCGGTGTTCGGATCGAGATCGGCGCCGTTGCGCCAGCCGCTGCGGAACGTCTCCAGCAACGATTTCGGCCGCTGGTCCACATTGACGACCTTGCCCTCGGCATCGAGCCGGAACCGCACCGCGGTCTTCTCGTCGCCGGTGTGGTCGAGCGTGAACTTGTTGTCGAACACCACCTGCGCCGTCGGATTGAGTTTTTGTACTTTCACATTGGCCGTCACAGGCTCGCCGGTCGTTGCGGCGAAATGCGAGACGTTGACGGTGTATTCGCCCGGCACGATGCCGCGCACCGTGACGATCTCCTCGCGGATGGGGGAAGCGATCTTCTTGCCGGCGACCATGATGAAGTCGTTGGCCCCGCCGCGGTCGTCGCGGTCGAGGGTCAGGAAGCCGGCCTCGCGGTGGCGATACCAGGCGATGTTGCCGGCGGGATCCTGCACGAACAGGTCGAGATCGTCGGGGTGACTGTCCGGCCAGTCCAGCGTGATCATGAACTCCGCCTTGGAATCGATCTTGCCGTCCTTGGCGTCCGGGGAGACCGCGAGCAGTGCCAGGAAGAACAGGAACGCGATCACCTGGAGCGCCTTGAACAGCATCACGCCCAGCGGATCGAACGGCTCCTCGCGCGGATAGAGGCCGAAATCATCCATCATGACGGGGTTCCGGCGCCCTTGATTCCAGCCCCCTTGCGCTCCAGCTCCGGGGTCACATAGGTCTCGGTCAGCACCACCGCATCCGAGAACACCCGCTGGGTCGCGGCATCCAGCATGTAGTACTGGATGCGAACCAGGATCGAGCCGACGAGGCCCGCGAGCGTCGTGTACATCGCGACCGCCATGCCATCGCTCATCAGCCCCATCGAGGAACGCATCGCGACCTTATCGGCGGCATCCAGCCCCGCGATCGGCGCCAGCATGATGATGAAGCCGATGATGGTGCCGAGCAGGCCGAGCTTCATCAGCGTATCCGAGACGAAGGCCCCGAAGCCGTTGGAGCCGCGCAGCCGATCGGCGAGCGTCCGCAGCAGCAGCGTCTGGTCGACCGGCCGGAAATCCTGCGCGGTCGCTTTCGTCACGAGGCTCTCGATGTGGTCCCGGACCAGCCCGCGCGGCAACACGTTCGCTCCGGCATCGAGCGCCTTGCTGCCGTCGGGTGCCGCGAGCACCGCGCGGCAGCGCCGCGCCGCCGCGCCTTCACGGGCGATCGCCCGCGTGCGCAGGAAGCAGTGGCCGCAGGTGAGGACATAGAGCAGCGCGATCACGCTGGAAATGTAGGTCCGGTCCGAGGTCAGCATCAGACGGATCAGGCCGAACCGCCACAGCAGCACGACGGCGAAGATAGAAAGCCCGGTGAAGATCATCCAGAACAGCAGCGCGCTGCGCTCGGATGGGTCGGCAGCAGGCCCCGCGATCGGTCCAATCGTCATCGAACTCATGCTGCGCTGCTCCCGGCTTGCAGGGACTGGTCCCGCAACGATTCCACATCCAATAGATCAAAGCCGCCGCACCCGGTCCAAAGAGCCATGCCCAATCCGGCTTGGGAAATTTGCCCGAGCTGCCACTCTGCCAAACCCTGCAATTGGCAAGGCGCAGCGGCGTTGTTAGGCTGACCCTACCAAATGTCGGGGATGATCGCATGCGCCTCGTGCTCCAGCTTGTCGCCCGTCTGCTTCTCATCGTCGCGCTCTGTCTTGGCGCTGCGACCGTCTGGGCCACGTTCGACGCCTATCGCAGCGTCGACCGGGCGACTGCGGCTTCGGCGCAGCGGGTCGCGCAGGCGCTTCAGGCCCTGTACTGGCGCGAATTCTTGTTGCGCAGCAGCAGAACACGCGAGCAGCTTTTGCCGGTTCCGGAGTGGCGCACGCTGGAGACCATGAAGCTGATCTCGGCCGGCGTTTGCGTCGAGTTCCAGCCGACCATTGCATTCGAAAGGCCGCTGTGTGGCCAGAGCGAGGGGCTGGGCAAGACGCCGCCGCGCTGGTTCGCATCGATCGTGCCGACTTTCCTCGGCAGCCACGCCGAAGTCATACGGCCGGTCAGTCCCCGGGCGGCGGCCGCCGGAACGGTGGTCGCGACGCCGGATGAAGCAGCAGCCATCTTGCTCGCCTGGGAGTACATCCTCAACGTGATCGACGTCGCGCTTTTGATGGCGGCGGCAATCGCGCTCCTGGCTTCGCTTGCGATCGCGCATGCACTGGCGCCGGCGCGCACGATCGTGATCGCATTGCAGCGCATGGCGCGCGGCCAGTACCGCACCAAGCTGCCGCGCTTCCGCTCGATGGAGCTTGCGATGATCGGGGGCGCCGTCGGCGAGCTCGGCGGCCGGCTGGAGGAAGCCACCGAACAGCGCGCGGCACTCACAAGACGCCTGATCGAGATCCGCACCGACGAACGCCGCGCGCTCGCCCGCGAGCTGCACGACGAGTTCGGGCAAAATCTTTCCGCGATTCTCGCTTTCGCCAACACCATCGAGACCGCGATCACGAAGCAAAGCCGGGACAACGACATTGCGCAGGATGCCCGCATGATCTCGCAGGCGACCCATCATCTGATGGCCTCGCTGCGCGATGCGCTGAAGCGGCTGCGCAATCCCCTGCCCGAGGAGCTCGGGCTCGAGGCAAGCCTCGTCAATCTCGTCGACAGCTGGCGCTCGCAGAGCGCGGCGCGGCCGACGATCCAGCTCGATCTCAGGGGCGACCTCACCGACATCAGCGGCCCGGCCGCCGTCACCGTCTATCGCGTCGCGCAGGAATGCCTGACCAACGCGCTCCGCCACGGCGCGGCGCGCGAGATTTCCCTGCGCGTCGAGCGGCGCACGGGCGAGGACGACATGCTCCTGGTCCACGTCGAGGATGACGGTGGCGGCGATGCGGCGCGCGTGGCGCAGTCGGCCGGCTTCGGCCTCACCGGCATCCGCGAGCGGATCGCGGCGGCGGGCGGATCGCTGTCGATCCTGCCTGCGAGAGGCGGCCTCAGCGTTGCCGCCACCATCCCGCTCGCCGCGTGAGGCCGGGATGAGCGAAGTTGCGGCAACAGGAATCTCCGTGCTGCTGGTCGACGACCATCCGATCGTACGGCAGGGCTACCGGCGCGTGCTGGAGAGCCAGGGCGATCTGCGCGTCGTGGCGGAAGCCGACAACGCCGCGGATGCCTACGTCGCCTTCAAGGCCCACGATCCCGATGTCGTCGTGCTCGATATCTCGATGCCCGGCGCGAGCGGGCTGGAAGCGATCCGCAACATCCGCGCGCGCAGCCCGCGGGCGCGGATCCTCGTCTTCACCATGCACAACGAGGCCGTGCTGGTGAAAGCCGCCTTCAGTGCCGGTGCCTCCGGCTTCGTCACCAAGAGCAGCGAGCCGTCCGCCGTCGTGACCGCGATCCGCAGCGTTGCCCGCGGCGAACGCGCCATGAGCGACGACATCGCGCATATCCTGGCCGAGGACAGCCTGTCGGCGGGTTCAGTGCTGGATCAACTCGGTGAGCGCGAGATCGAGATCGTGCGCCAATTCGCCGGCGGCGCGACGACCGAGCAGATTGCCGCGCACCTCAATCTCAGCGTCAAGACGGTGCAGAACTATCACTATCTGATCAAGACCAAGACCGGCGCGCGAACGGACGCGCAGCTCGTGCGGCTGGCCGCGGCTTGCGGGCTCACGAAGATTTAGCTGGGAGCGTCAAGCCTTCAACCCGCGCAGCACCAGCGCCAGCGTCGCATCGACGCGTGCCGGCAAGTCCGCATCCTTCCACTCGTCGGCATGGGCCGGATGGTGGAAGCGGACGGTGGCATCGAAGATCGCGCGCGCCGTGACCTTGGCGTCGTCCACGGCGAACACGCCCTGCTTCACGCCGTCGGACAGGATCGCCCCGATCTGGTCGATCATGGTGTCCTTGTGGCACTTGACCGCCGCGCAGGCCTCGCGCGCCAGCGTCAGATAGGTCTCGAACATTTCGGGGTCGTCGAGCACGCGCGAACGCTTGGCTTCGAACAGCGTGCGGAGCCAGCGGTCGAGGCGCGCCGGTGCCGGCCCCTGCTCCTCGGCGATCGCCAGCAGCGGCGCATCGATGCGATCCAGCCAGCGTTTGGCGACGGCCTCGCGTAGCGAGGCCTTGCTCGGGAAATGGCGATAGACGCTGCCGTGGCTCACATCGAGCGCACGGGCAACGTCGACCACGGTGGCCTTGGCAAGTCCGTAGCGCCGCAGCACGTCCTCGGTGACTTCGAGGATTCGCTCCGGCGTCAGGATAACGGCTTCATTCATGCCAGCACCTTGTTCCCGTTGAGGGCCCAGTTACCCGGCGATGGAGCTGCTTCCGAAGCGCCCGTGCCGGTCGTTTCGGAAAGCTCTCGCCTTAATGAGGCAGTTTTGCAGCCTGCGCCGCGATCTGGCGCGCGACCAGTAAATTGAGCCAATGCCCAATCGTCCCGGTCAGATTGATGATTTCGGTCGTCATTGTCTTAAGTCTCCATTCGTCCGCGGTCCCCTCTCTTCAATTTCGCCCTTCGAACCGTATTTGTTTCGGATCTCGGGGCTTCCGGGGGTGGCCGCGGGACGCCCAATCGGAGCGTCCGGGAACGGATATACACGTCTCGCTGACAGATTTCAATATCTGTCAGTCAATGATCCGTGATTGACAGTTAATTTTTGAGACCCGGAGCTGGTGGCCCGCTTGCCGTGCCGCGCCCCGGGTCATGCTGCGGGCTGGTGCACCTCGCCGGCCTGATCGACAAGTTCCTGTGACACGGCGGAGGGTTACGGTACGCTCACCCACCTTAGAAGCTCATCATAAGAAACGGACCCTCCCCATGCCCATCGTCAACCGCATTGCCGCCCTCTCCGACGAAATGGCCGCCTGGCGCCATGACTTCCACGAGAACCCGGAGCTGCTCTACGAGGTCCACCGCACCGCCGGCATCGTCGCCGACAAGTTGCGCGAATTCGGCTGCGACGAGGTGGTGACGGGCATCGGCCGTACCGGCGTGGTCGGCGTGGTCCGCGGCCGGAAATCAGCCTCCGGCAAGACCATCGGCCTGCGCGCCGACATGGACGCGCTTCCGATCATGGAGACCTCGGGCGTGCCCTACGCCTCCAAGGTCGCCGGCAAGATGCACGCCTGCGGCCATGACGGCCACACCGCCATGCTGCTCGGCGCCGCCAAATATCTCGCCGAGACGCGCAATTTCGACGGCACTGCGATCATGATCTTCCAGCCCGCCGAGGAAGGCGGCGGCGGCGGCAAGGCCATGGTCGAGGACGGGCTGATGACGCGCTGGAACATCCAGGAAGTCTACGGCATGCACAACATGCCGGGCCTGCCCGAGGGCCATTTCGCGACCACGCCCGGCGCGATGCTCGCCTCCTCCGACAACATCCAGATCACGGTCCACGGCAAGGGCGGCCACGCCGGCGCGGGTCCGCACAAATCGGTCGACAGCGTGCTGATCGGTTCGCAGATCGTGGGCGCGCTGCAATCGATCGTCGCGCGCAACGTCGATCCGCTCAAATCGGCCGTCATCTCGATCACGCAATTTCATTCCGGCACGGCCTTCAACATCATTCCGGAGGTCGCCGAGCTCGGCGGCACCGTGCGCACGCTCGATCCCGAAGTGCGCGATCTGGTCGAGCGCCGCATCGGCGAGGTCGCCGAAAGCGTGGCGCGCGCCTATGGCGGCTCGGCGGAAACGAAATACACGCGGATGTATCCGGTGACGATGAACCATGCGCGCGAAGCCGGCCTCGCCGCCGACGTCGCCCGCGACATCGTCGGCGCCGAACGCGTCAACGACAAATTCATTCCGATGATGGGCGCCGAGGATTTCTCGTTCATGCTGGAGGCACGTCCCGGCGCGATGGTGCTGGTCGGCATGGGCGACGGCAACGAGTGCCACCACCCGGCCTACGTCTTCAACGACAACATCCTCGGCCACGGCGCGTCGTTTTGGGTGCGGCTGATCGAGACGCGGATGCCGACGGGGTAGCGCGGGTTGCAGGGTGGTACGCTTCGCTACGCCACCCTGCAATTCTCTATAGCGCTTACCCCTGCACCACCTCGTGCCGCATCACGAACGGGTCGAGCAGCGTGTGCACCTCGCCCGCGACGACCTCGCGCTGGTCCGGCGGCAGGCCTGCAAGCGTCACCGTGGCGATCGAGCCGTGGCTGCCATGTGCGCCGACCTTCACCTTGCAATCGATGCCGCGCTCGATGATGGGCGTCAGTACCTTTGTGAACACGCGTTGCGCGGCGTCCCATCGCAGCTGCGGCTTGAACACCTTGCCGACCCCGGTCACCGGCATCGGATCGATCGGGATGACCTGCACCGGAACGGCGGCGCGCTCCGGTGTGCGCTCGCGCACCCAGGCTTCCAGCTCGCCCGGCTCGACCGTCGCGCCCGGCTTCAGCTGCACGTATCCCACCGGCAGTTCGCCGGCATAGGCATCGGGCTGGCCGACCACCGCGGCAAAGCCGACCGCGGGATGGCGGAACATGATCTCCTCGATCGGCGCCGGATCGATGTTGTGGCCGCCGCGGATGACGAGGTCCTTGGCGCGGCCGGTGATCCAGAGATAGCCGTCGGCATCGAGCCGGCCGAGATCGCCGGAATTGACCCAGACCTCGTCGACGAAGGCCCCCTTGTTGTGCTCGTCGTTGAGATAGCCGCCGAACACGCCGGGCCCGGCCATGATGACGACGCCGATCTCGTCCGGCGCGCAGTCGCGGATCAGCCTGCCATCGGCATCGAGCTGCACGATCCGCACACGCGCATAGGGCATGGGAAGGCCGACCGAGCCGAGCCGGATCGGCCGCGACGGATAGGCCAGCGTGTGCACGCTCGAGGTCTCGGTCATGCCGTAGACCTCGACCACCGGCAGCTTGAGCTTGTCCTGGATCGCCGAACCCACGGCGACGGGAATCGCCGAGCCGCCGCCGGCGGCATATTTCAGGCTGGAGATGTCGGCATTGCCTGTTGGCACCGCGAGCGTTGCGGCAAGCACCGTCGGCACACTCGACAGCGCCTCGGGCTTGAAGCGCTCGACCAGCCCCCAGATGTTCTTGACCGAGTTGGGATTGCGCCAGCCGCTCGGAGACAGCACCACCAGCGAGCCGCCGGCCGACAGCGTCAGCAGCACCTGCGTCAGCGAGCCGCCGACGTGAAACAGCGGCATGCCGAACAGCATGTTGGCGCCCGGCCTTGACTTCAGCAGCAGGTTGAGCGCCCAGGCCTGATAGACCTGGTTGGCATGGGTGTGCCGCACCAGCTTCGGCGTGCCGGTCGTGCCGCCGGTGTGGAAATAGGCGGCGATGTCGCTGCCGGAAATCTTGCGTCCGCTGACAAGCCGGTCCGCCGGCTGCTGCTTGATCAGGTCGCTGAAGGCATAGATTCCCTTCGCCGGATCGCCGCCGCCGAACACCTGCACGATCGCCTTGAGTTGTTTCAACTGCGGCCTGATCTGCTCGACTTTCTGCCAGATGTCGGTGCCGGGCATCGGCCCGAGCGCCACCAGGATCCTTGTGTTCGCGGCCTCCAAAATCTCCGCGATCTGGTGCGGCTCCAAGAGCGGATTGACGGGATTGGCGATGCCGGCGGCCTCCGCGCCGAACAACGTCACGAAGGCATCGGGTACCAGCGGCAGCATGAAGCTGATGACGTCGCCCTTTTCGACACCGAGCGCGTGAAACATGTTGGCCGCTTGCGTGACGCGCGCGACGAAATCGCGGTACGTCACCACGACCGGCGTGTCGGCGGGATCGGCATTTTGAAGGAACTGGATCGCCGCCGCGTCGGGATTGCGCGCCGCACCCAGCCTGATCGCGTCATAGGTGCTCTCGGCCGCGACGCGCTCGGCGTAGGGGACCTGTTCGAAGGCACGAACCTCCGCGTCCGTCGCCAGATCCGGATAGTCGTCGCCAATGAAGCGATCGAGCGCGTAGATGCCCGCCATGGAATTCCGTCCTCCCTCAGATGCATTTCCCCGCCCCCTGTCTTTTGACATTTTGGTTCGGCAAGGCCTCGACCGACGGCCGGTCGAGCGCGGACAGAATGATGCATGATTTGGCGTTCGTCCATGACCTAACGGTCACGGTGGCAGCACCCGGCCTGGAGGCCTTTGAACCTCCGCGCCCGATCCGGGGACCAAGAACTGGCATCGGACTCGCTTGGCAGCGTCCTGCCGCAAGACCTGAGGTGATCATGAACACGCCCCTGCGGGATCGCGTCTCACGGCTGATTGTCGCGCTCGCCATGACATCGGGGGTCATGACGTCGATCATCGTGGCTTCGACGATTTCGCTTCCCCGCGCTGCGATCGCCGAGGACAGCCAGTTCGACAGGATGCGCGCCAAGATCGCGGCTTTCGTCGCCGACAAGATGGAGAAGCTGGGCGGCTCGCGCATCGTCTACAAGGTGGACACCGACGGCTTGCGCGAGAGCGTCGTCACGGATCTGCGCGACGACGTCTACAAGGCCCTGCGCGAGGGCAAGATCGCCTTCTCCGGTCTTGCGATCCGCGACGGTGGGGTCGAGTTGAAGATCGCCGACGCCAAGGGCCGCGAGCAACTCGCGCGCAAGTTGGCGTCAGCCGCGGAGGGACTGCCGTCGCATGCGCTGACCGTGACCGACGGCGGCAACGGACCGGTCAGGCTCGCGCCGACCGATGGCGCAGCCGCGGCGCGGCTGCACGAATTCGTCGAAGATTCCATCGCCATGATCGAGCAGCGCCTGAAGGACGCCGGCATCCAGCTCGCCAGCGTCCTGCCGGACGGGCAGGACCGAATCCGCATCTTCCTGCCTGGTATGATGGAGCCCGAGCGCGTGACCGCGGTCTTCGCCAGAAGGGTCAAGGTCAGCTTCCGTCTGATCGACCTGTCGATGCCAGCGGAGCAGGCGCAATCCGGCACGCCGCCGGCAGGCACGGAAGTCCTGTCCGGCTTCAAGGACAAGAGCCTTTATCTGGTCGCCAGGGACAGCGCGCTCGACGGCGACGACATCAGCTATGCCGCCCCGGGGTTTGCGAGCGGCACGAAGGACCCAATCGCCTCGTTCCGCTTCAACGGCCGCGGCACACGGCGCTTCGCCCACGTCACCGAAGAGAACATCGGAAGGCCCTTCGCCATCGTGCTCGACGGCAAGGTGATCTCCGCCCCCGTGATCCGCGAGCCCATCACCGGCGGTTCGGGCCAGATCTCCGGCAATTTCACCCTGGAGGAAGCCAATAGCGTCGCCATGTTGCTGCGCGCCGGTTCGCTGCCGGGACACCTCGGCCTGGTCGACCAGCAGGTCGTGCAACCCGCCGCCAAGCCCTAAAGCCGGAGATCGTCACGCCCCCGCCCCGTCGGCAGCGCCGAGGTCCATCCACGACGCCGGGACTCGCATCCGGGGCGCCGAATCGCGGCATGTTACGGCATGCAAGCAGCCAAACGGGCAATTGCCGAAATCACCGATCAGGCTAAAATTTGCCTCTTGCGGCATGACGGCCGGAGGCTTCATTCAAGCGGTCGTCATTCGATTTCGGCTATAGGTGTCGAGAAGACCGACCAGGACTGAAGGCCTTACGCGGGGATAGTACCATGCCGTCCGGCAGCGCAGACATTTCGGCGATCCTCGACCGCATTCTCGATGCGGCGACGGACAATCTCAGGATCGCGAAGATCCTGGTCCAGATGGGCCTCGATCCGAACAACGTCACCTACGACTCGATCTTCAATCGGATGCTGGAGATCTTTGTCCAGAACATCACGCTGGCCAATCTGTTCGCCGCGGTCGGCGCCGGCTTCTTCGTCGCCACCCTCTTGATGCGGACGATGGTGCCGCTGCGCGTCGCCAACATGATCGGCTGCGGGTTCTTCGCCGTTTTCGGCGCGCTCTCCGCCAACGTCTCGACGTTCCTGCTGTATCTGCTCTTGCTTCCGATCAACGCCCTGCGCCTGCGGCAGATGCTCAAGCTGGTCAAGAAGGCGCGTCATGCCGCCGAAGGCGACATGTCGATCGAATGGCTCAAGCCGTTCATGACCGAACGCAAATATCGCCGCGGGGACACACTGTTCAAACTGGGCGATCCTGCCAAAGAGATGCTCCTCACGGTCACAGGAAAATTCCTGGTCAAGGAGATCAAAGTCGAGATCGGCCCCGGAGCTCTCATGGGGGAGCTTGGTTTCCTCACGCCTGACAACCGGCGGACCGGAACGATCGAATGCATCGAAGACGGACAGGTGCTGACGATCACCTATGACCGGCTGCTCGAGATCTACTTCCAGGATCCGCAGTTCGGCTATTACTTCCTGGTGCTCACCAGCCAGCGCCTGCTGCAAAACATCGACCGCCTGCAGAAGCAGCTGGCGAGCGAGCGGGCGGCCACGACGAACCGAATCGCATGATCGCCGACGCCACTCAGCTCAGCAGCAGAGCCATGCCCGGATCGCCCTTCTCCATCGCCCGCTGGTAGGCCGGACGCGCGCCGATGCGGCCGAGATATTCGACCACGTTCGGGCAGCGCGACAGATCGTAGGGCTGGAAGTAGCGCATCGTGGTGAGCGAGAAGCCCATCATGATATCCGCGGTGGTGAAGGTGCTGCCGGCCAGATATTCGGCGTTGCGAACGCGCGCATCGACCAGATCGAAGGCGCGGTCGACGCGCCCCCTGGTCGCGACCAGCATCGGGTTGTCCTCGGCGAGCTTCAGGCGGTTCAGGATCATCAGTCGGCCCATGCCGGCCTGCAGCGTGCCGTTGGCGAAGTGAAACCAGTACAGGAACTGCGCGAAGTCAGGATCATCAGGGCCGAGCACGAGGCGCCCCTTACCGTATTTGGCCATGATCTAATCGACGATGGCGCCGGATTCGGCGAGCACAAGGTCACCGTCGGTGATGACCGGCGCCGCCCCGATCGAGTGCAGCGCCTTGTAGTCGGACGGCGCCAGCATGGTCACGGAGTCGCGGGTATAGCGCTTCAGCTCGTAAGGAAGTTCGAGCTCTTCGCAGAGCCACACGATGCGCTCGGATTGCGACTTGCCGAGATGATGGACGGTGAGCATGAGGCCTCCTGCGACGTAACGTAGGCTCGATCAGTGGTGACGCCGCATCATATCCCGTCATTGCGATGTAGAAGCAATGTCATTCCTCTCCGTCACCCTGAAGTGGCCGCTTCTTCAGCGGTCTTCGAAGGATGACGGATCGAACTGAAACGCGAGCCGCCCTACGCCGCCTCGTCTGTCACCATCCGTGCCACGACGCGGTCGCGGCGGATGAAGTGATGCCAGAGGGCCGCGATCACGTGAACCGCGATCAAGGCGAGCAGCACATAGGCAAAGAGGATGTGGCGGTCCTCATAGGCGCCCGCCGCCGCACGGTCGGGAGAGGTGAATTGCGGTACGTGAAACAGGCCGAAGAAGTCCGAGTAGTCCGGCGCGTGCGCGCCGGAATGCGCCCAGCCGAGCAGGGTCACGACGATGACGGCGAGATAGAGCGCGCCATGGCTGATATGGGCCGCAACCTTCTGCCAGCGCGAGGTATCGGCCGGCATGGCGGGCGTCGGGTTGATGAGGCGCCAGACCAGGCGCAGCATGGTCAGCAGCAGGATCACATAGCCGATATCGGCGTGGATCGAGCGGTAAAAGAAGCGGTCGGGCCGCGCCGGGATGTGGTTCATCCACCAGCCGAAGCCGATCATGCCGATGATGGTCAGCGTCAGGATCCAGTGCATCCACCGGGAAACGCTACCCCAGCCAGCATTGGTGTTTCTGATCATGTCGGCTCTCCGGAGTTTTGCGGGCCTGTCCCTGTGCGCACCGCAATACGGCTGCTGATAACGGGAACAGGCGGCAATCGTGAAATTGAATCGTTCCAAATCGGGTCCCGCCGCAAAACCGCCCAAAAACCGAATGGTAACCATGGCTCCCTTAAGGTAGCGACGTGACCAATTCCCCGACGATCCTGGTGTTCGATTCCGGCCTTGGCGGGCTCACGGTCCTGCGTGAGGTCGTGGCCGCGCGTCCGGACGCGCACTACGTCTACGTCGCGGACGACGCCTTCTTCCCCTACGGCCACCACGGCGAGGACGAGATCATCGCCCGCGTGGTCCCCCTGATGGGGGAACTGATCGGCGCGCATGATCCTGACCTCGTCGTCATCGCCTGCAACACTGCGTCCACCCTGGTCCTATCGCATCTGCGCGCCGCTTATTCCCTGCCCTTCGTCGGCACGGTACCGGCGATCAAGCCGGCCTGCGCGCAGTCGAGGAGCCGGCGGGTATCGGTGCTCGGCACCAAGGGCACCGTGAAGCGCGAATACACCAAGGCGCTGATCCGCGATTTCGCACTGGGCTGCGAGGTGACGCTGGTCGGCTCGCCCGAGCTGGCCGCGCTGGCTGAAGCCGAGCTCAGCGGCTCTTCCGTCAGCGACGACGCCATCCTCGCCGAGATCGCCCCGTGCTTCGTCGGCGATGCCGAAGAAGCAGGCGCCCGTACCGACACCGTGGTGCTGGCCTGCACGCATTATCCGCTGCTGCTCGACCGGCTGAAAAAACTCGCGCCCTGGCCGGTCGACTGGATCGATCCGGCGCCCGCGATCGCCCGCCGCGTCTCGGATCTGCTCGGCGTGCGCATCGGCGGCATCGCGCAGTCAGGCGCCGAGATGATCTTCACATCCAACCGTGCGCATGGCCTCAGCGCCACCCTGAGGCCGTTCTTCGGCGGCCGCATACCGGCCTGACTTTTCGGAGTCACGGCGGGCTGCTAGGCTTCGCCGTCGTCATTGTCCCCGCAGGCTCTTTCATGTCCGTCCCGACCACGCCGCTCAACCGCCTCCGCCAGCTCTGGCGCGAGGGCCGTCCCGCCTTCGGCGCGATCGCGACGATCCCGAGCGTGCAGACCGTGCAGATCATGGCGCGTTCGCTCGACTGGATCATCGTCGATCTCGAGCATGGTCCGATCGGGCTGACCGAGGCGCATGCGATGATCGCGGCGACGACAGGCACACCCTGCACGCCGCTGGTGCGGATCGCGGCGAACGAGCCGTGGCTTGCGAAGGCGCCAATGGACATCGGCGCCTTCGGCATCAACTTTCCGATGATCACCAATCGCAACGAGGCCGAGAAGGCGGTGCGAAGCGTGCGCTATCCGCCGCGCGGCGATCGGCTCTGGGGTCCCTTCCACGCGCCGTTCCGCTGGGGCCAGTCGATGCCGGACTACATGGCCAGCGCCGATGACGAGATGATCTGCATGATCACCATCGAGCATGTCGACGCGGTCAACCGCATCGACGAGATCATGGCGACGCCCGGCATCGACGTTGCCGTGATCGGCCCCGGCGATCTCGCCACCTCCATCAACAAGCGCGGCCAGATGGACGATCCGGAATTGCTGGAGCTGGTCGCCCGGGCCGAGGCCGGCATCCTCAGAAGCGGCGTGCCGATCGGTGGCGTCGCCCGCACGGCGGACCAGGCCAACGCCTTGGTCGACCGCGGCTACCGTGCGATCGCCCTCGGCTTCGACTGGTCGCTGTTCCAGCGCGGCATCATGGCGGCGTTCGAGGGCATCAAGCGCTGAAGCAAGCCGATTGCCACCTTGCCGGGAACGACCGCGCTGCTAGGGTCGGCGAACCGACTGGGCCCAACCGGGTTAGTTCGTGCTAGAGCAGGCGGCGAGCAGGAGGCCTGCTCGCTGCACATATTTTAATCCGCGGGAACCGGAACAACGATGCGCGGGAAACCCAAGCACATTTCACTGCCGCGCCGCCTGATTTGCGACCTCATGCGGGCTTCGATGGACGTGCCGTTCGTGTCGCTGTCCCGATCGCTGCATATCCGCCCCCTGCTGGAGGCCCGCGCGGGCACGATGACACCCGCCGGCTGGGCCGCGATGTTCGTCAAAGCCTTTGCCCTGGTCGCCAGGGACGAGCCGATCCTGCGCACCGTCTACGCCAAATGGCCCTGGCCGCAGCTCTACGAGCTGCCGAGGAGCGTGGCGCTGGTGGCCATCGCCCGGGTCGAGGACGGCGAGGAATGCGTGATGCCGCAGCGAATCGCGGCCCCTGAAACCATGGCGCTAGCCGCGGTCGACGCCGAGATCCGGCGCGCCAAGACGGCCCCGATCGACGACGTCCCCATGTTCCGCAAGATCATGCGGGCGACCCGCCTGCCGCTGCCGCTGCGGCGGCTGTCCTGGGCGATCGGACTGAATTTCGGCCGCCAGCGCGGCAACTGGTTCGGCAGCTTCGCGGTGAGCTCGGTGGCCGCCTACGGCGGCGGCGAGCTCCACCCCATCACGCCGGGCCCCTTCATCGTCAGTTACGGGGTGGTCGAGCCCGACCAGACCATCCATGTCGTGATCCGCTGGGATCACCGGGTCACCGACGCTGCCCCGATCGCGCGGGTCCTGACCCGGCTGGAACAGGTCCTGAACGCTGAAATTGCTGCCGAATTGCGCTCCGCCGGTCCGAAACCGATCCGGGCCGTCGGAACGTGATTCCGGGGCCATTCGCATTGACAGCGAACCCCAAACTCCCCTAAAAGCCGCCTGCTCGCGGGCCGATTTCGGCCCGCGAAGCGTTTCGCGACCCGTGGTCCTGCCCCCTATGCTTTGGGGATCGGACCTGTCGGTGCCGGGCCTCGCCCGTCACACAGGAGGGCGCGTTTCCTCAAACCATGGACCTGAAGAGGACGCGATGACTAAGCGCAGTGAAGCCAAGTACAAGCTCGACCGCCGTATGGGCCAGAACATCTGGGGCCGCCCGAAGAGCCCCGTCAACCGCCGCGAATACGGCCCCGGCCAGCACGGCCAGCGCCGCAAGGGCAAGCTCTCCGATTTCGGCGTGCAGCTGCGCGCCAAGCAGAAGCTGAAGGGCTACTACGCCAACATCTCCGAGCGCCAGTTCCACAGCATCTATGTCGAGGCCAGCCGCCTCAAGGGTGACACCGGCGAGAACCTGATCGGCCTGCTCGAGCGCCGTCTCGACGCGGTCGTGTACCGCGCCAAGTTCGTCTCGACGATCTTCGCCGCGCGCCAGTTCATCAACCACGGCCACGTCAAGGTGAACGGCCGCAAGGTCAACATCTCGAGCTATCAGGTCAAGATCGGCGACGTGGTCGAGGTCAAGGAAGCCTCCAAGCAGCTCGCCCACGTCCTCGAAGCCAGCCAGCTCCCCGAGCGTGACACCCCCGACTATCTCGAAGTCGACCACGGCAAGATGACCGCGAAATACGTGCGCATCCCCCACCTCTCCGACGTGCCGTTCCCGGTGCAGATGGAGCCGCATCTGGTCGTCGAATTCTATTCGCGCTGATAATCGGCAAGATCAATCGCTCAAAGGCCCCGGTTTCCGGGGCCTTTTTGTTTGAACCGGCCATTCCCATGTCTCGATCCACTTGTGCTATGATCGCACGTGGTGGAGCTTCATCATGACGCGTCTTCTGGAAGAGGCCTTTAGCAAGGTTTCCGCCCTGCCTGATTCAGAGCAGGACGAGTTGGCGCGGACCCTGCTTGAACTTGCCGGGGTCGATCAGCCTCCGATCAAGCTGACGGCGGCGGAAGAGGCAGACCTCGCCGAGGCCGAATCTGAAATCGCCCGCGGCGAATTGGCCAGCGCCGACGAAGTTCGCGCGATGTGGGCCAAGCACGGGCGGTGAATGTCCGCTACACAAAGCGGGCGCTCGCCCAGATCGACGAAATTCTGACCTATCTCCAAGCGCGCTCTCCTCAGGGAGCGGGCCACGTGCGCGATCGCATTGCCGCTCTCATCGCGCTGCTCCAGGATCATCCCTATGCAGGGCGGCAGACCACTCGCGCATACGTCCGTCGCTTGCCGGTCAATCCATATCCCTATCTGATAGACTATCGTGTGGCCGAGACGGAAATCGTTATTATGCGGTTTCGTCACGCCGCCCGGCGTCCACCCAGAACTCGCTGACCGCGAGTGAGTGCCATTCCCTTAGGGAGCAAGCTGATGCTCTACACCCCTCCCCCGATCGATCCCAAGGCGCCGCCGGTGCGCATCAATCTGCTCTCGGACACGCAGACCAGGCCGACGCCGGCGATGCGCGAGGCGATGGCGCGGGCGGAGGTAGGCGACGAGCAGGTCGGCGACGATCCGACCGTGAACGCGCTGTGCGAGCGCGTTGCCGAGCTGCTGGGCAAGGAAGCCGCCGTCTACATGCCGTCAGGCACCATGTGCAACGTCACCGCGACGCTGGTGCATTGCCGCCCCGGCGACGAGATCCTCGCCCATGAGAGCGCGCACATCATCGCACGCGAAGGCGGCGCGCATGCCGCGATTGGCGGCTTCCAGGTCACGCAGCTGAAGGGACCCGACGGCCAGTTCACGCCGGAGACCTTGCGCAAGGCGCTGCATCCGCGCACCCGCTACCAGCCGCCGCAGACCGTAGTCAGCGTCGAGCAGACCGCCAATATCGGCGGTGGCACGATCTGGAAGAAGGCCGCCCTCGACGAGATCGTCGCGATCGCCAGGCAGCACGGGCTCGTGACCCACATGGACGGCGCGCGCCTGCTCAACGCCACCGTGGCGAGCGGCATCTCTCCGCGCGACATGACGGCGGGCTGGGATTCGGCGTGGATCGACTTCTCCAAAGGCCTCGGCGCGCCGATCGGCGGCGTGCTCGCAGGCTCGCGCGCCTTCATCGAAGCGGTCTGGCAGTGGAAGCAGCGTCTCGGCGGCTCGATGCGGCAGGCCGGCATCTGCGCCGCCGCCTGCATCTACGCGCTCGATCATCACGTCGAGCGGCTCGCCGACGACCACGCCAATGCGCGCGCGCTCGCCCGCGGACTGTCGCAGATCGCAGGCATCGAGGTGCAGGAGCCGGAGACCAACCTCGTGTTCTTCAAGCCTGATGGCGCCGGCGTGCCCGGCGACAAGATGGTCGCCGCGCTGCGCCAGCGCGGCGTGACGCTCGCAATGATGGACGGCCGCATCCGCGCCTGCACCCATCTCGACGTCAATGCGAGCCAGATCGAGGAGACGATCGGATACGTGCGCGAGATCGTGCGCGGGGCGTAAGTCCGCAGCCCGATATCACCGCCCCATCGCCTGATAGATCAGCGTCTTCAGCGCCAGTTGAATCCGGCCGCGCTGAGACGGGGTCTGCACCATGAAGATTCCGAGCAGATCGTCCTCGGGATCGATGAAGAAGAACGTGCCGCCGACGCCGTCCCAGCGATATTCACCAAGGGGCCAGTCCGTTCCCGGCGGCACCGAGGTGCGCACGGCGAAGCCGAGACCGAACCCGGAAGACCCGCCCGGATAATAGTTCTGGTCGCGCGCGACCTTCGTCTCCGGTCCGATATGATCCGACGCCATCAGCGCAATGGTCTCGGGCTCGAGATAGCGCCGGCCTTCGTAGGTCCCGCCATTGAGCAGCATCTGCGCGAAGCGGGCGTAGTCGCCGACCGTACCGACCATGCCGGCGCCGCCCGACTCCCATTTCGCGGGCCGCCTGATATCGCGAACCTGCGTTGTCGCATTGATGTGACGATCGTCCGGCATCGGCTCGGCAATGCGCGGAAATTTTGCCGGATCGGCGATGTAGAACGCCGTCTCGGTCATGCCGAGCGGATCGAGCACCCGCTCCCTCCCGAACTGGAGCAACGTCTTTCCAGAGACCACCTCGACGACGCGGCCGAGCACGTCGGTGGAAAAGCCGTAGTCCCACACCGTGCCCGGCTGTTCGGCGAGCGGCAGCGTGATGAGCTTCGCGATGAAGTCGGCGTTGGAAAGATCGCTGTTGAAAAGGTTGGCCGCAGCATAGAGCTCGCGCACCGGTCCACCGCCGGAGAAGCCGTAAGGCAGCCCCGAGGTGTGGCGCAGCAGGTCCTTGATCGTGACCGGACGATCGAGCGGCTCCAGCGCCAGCGCCACCTTGCCGCCCTCGGCCTTCTTCTCGACGCCGACCTTCATGCCGGCAAAGGCCGGAATGTATTTCGAGACGGGATCGTCGAGCGCGAGCTTGCCCTCCTCGACCAGCATCATCGCCATCACGGAGGTGATCGGCTTCGACATCGAATAGAGGCGGAAGATCGTGTCCGCACTCATCGAGATCTCGGTCGCGACGTCGCGGACGCCGAAATTCTCGTAATAGACCGGCTTGCCGTGCTGCTGGAGCAGCAGGATGGCGCCGGGGATCTTGCCGGTGGCGACCTCGTTGCGGATGTAGTCGGAAACCTTCGCCAGCCCCTCGGGCGAGAGAGTGTGGACCCTGCCTCCCTCGGAACCCGCCTTCGCACCGAAGCCACCGACCAGAACGACGAGCGCCGCGATCAGCGCGCGGCGCCCGAACATGTCACTTCTCCATGGCTTCATAGACCAACTGCTTCAGTGTCCGCTGCACCCGCTGCCGCTCGGACGGGGTCTGCTCCAGCAGCACGAAGAACATGTCCTGCTTGGGGTCGATCACGAAATAGCAGCCGGAGGCGCCGTCCCACTTCAACTCGCCGAGATCGCCGGGCGGCGGCGGCTTGGCGTTGCCGGGGTCGGTACGGACCGCAAGGCCGAGGCCGAAGCCGAAGCCGTCGCCGGGGAAGTAGAAATAGTCGCGATCGACGCCGGAGCCGGGGCCGATCTGATCGGTCGCCATCAGCTTGAACGACTCGGGCTTGAGGATGGTCTTGCCATCGAGGCTACCGCCATTGAGCAGCATCTGTGTAAAGCGCGCGTAGTCCGCCATGGTCGTGACCATGCCGCCGCTGGCGAACTGGATCTTCTTGACGACGGTCGGATCGTTGATCCGGCCGACGCGGAAATCGGCGTCGTTCGGCACCGGCTGCGCCAGGAGCTTCTGCTTCTCGGGGTCGGTGACGAAGAATCCGGTGTCGACCATGCCGAGCGGATCGAGCAGCTTCTCCCGCTCGATCTCGATGAGCGGCTTGCCCGCCGCGATCTCCATGACACGCGCGAGGATGTCGGTGGAATGGCCGTATTGCCAGAGCGCGCCCGGCTGGTTGTGCAGCGGCAGCTTGGCGATGCGCTCTGCGAACTCGGCGAGGTCGAAATCGCCGGCATAGATGTTGGCGTCGCGATAGGCCTTGCGGACCAGGCTGTCGCCGTAGAAGCCATAGGTGACGCCGGAGGTATGGCGCATCAGATCGAGCACCGTCATTGGCCGCACGGGCGGCACCAGCTCGAGCGACTTGGTGCCGTCGTCGGCCTTCTTCTCGACGCCGACCTTCACATTGGCGAAGGACGGGATGTATTTCGAGACCGGATCGTCGAGCTTGATCTTGCCGTCCTCGATCAGCTGCACCGCGACGACGGACGTGATCGCCTTGCTCATCGAGAACAGGCGGAAAATCGTCTTGTCGGTGATCGGCGCCTTGCTGACCACGTCCTGCACGCCGAAGGCTTCGTGATAGACCGGCTTGCCGTGCTGCTTGATCAACACGGTCGCGCCGGCGATCTTGCCGGTGGCGACCTCGTTCTTGAAGAACTCGCTGACCTTGGCGAGCTTGTCCTGATTGAAATGCGCGCCGGCGGGAATCTCGTAAGTCCCCTCAGCGCACGCGAACGACGTCGCGCCAACCGATAGAAGCGCGCTGCAAACCAGCGCACGCAGTCCAAAACGCAAAATCATATCCCCTCCCCGGAACATGGCCGGGCGGAGTGTACTGACCGTAGCATCAGGCACAAGGGCTGCCGTACCGCGCCAAAACGTCCGTGTGGAAAGCGGCGCTCGTCTCCGAAAAGCAACAAAATATGACGTGGCCGACCAGCGGCGCAGCCGGCAGGGCTTGAATGGTCGCATGAACTGCGATCTCCGCGGCCTGGTCGGCCGGAAAGCGATACACCCCGGTCGAGATCGCGGAGAACGCCAGCGAGTTCAGCTGATTGATTTGGCAGAGCTCGAGCGCGCGACGGTAACAGGAGCGCAGCGCCTCGGCCTCACCGCGGCCACCGCCGTGCCAGACGGGGCCGACCGCGTGGATCACATGGCGCGCGGGCAGAAGGTAGCCCTTCGTGATCTTGGCATCACCGGTCGGGCATCCTCCGAGCGTCTGGCACTCGGCAAGAAGCTCGGGACCGGCAGCGTCGTGGATCGCCCCATCGACGCCACCCCCTCCAAGGAGAGACGAATTTGCGGCGTTGACGATGGCGTCAACGCTCAGCATGGTGATGTCAGCAACGATGACCTCGAGCTCCGCGCCGCCGATCCGGCGCGTCAGCTGGGTCACGTATCAGGCCGCGACCGCGACGCCCTTCTCGGAGAAGAGCTGCTGCAGCTCGCCGGCCTGGAACATCTCGCGGACGATGTCGCAGCCGCCGACGAACTCGCCCTTCACATAGAGCTGCGGGATGGTCGGCCAGTTGGAATAATCCTTGATGCCGTTGCGCAGTTCTGCGGATTCGAGAACGTTGAGGCCCTTATAGCCAACGCCGATATGGTCGAGGATCTGGACGACCTGGCCGGAGAAACCGCACTGCGGAAATTGCGGCGTGCCCTTCATGAACAGTACCACGTCGTTCGACTTCACTTCGTTGGCGATGAATTCCTCGATGCTCATATCCATGTCCTTCTGGGGCCGAGCCCACTCCAATTGCTTCGGGCCGGCTCAGCCGATCTAACCCGATACCTGCCTATATATGTAGCCCAAACCGTTGTGCATCCAAAGTAAAATGGCAGCGAACAGCCGCCGGGCGGCGGTCCGGGGGAGCTCCCTCCCCATTGCATGATGACACGAATATCATCGCCGGGGAGGACTTTCATACCGTAACGGAGCCCCTATCTAGGACGAACCCAGGTTTTGGAACCGGGCAACGCCAACAACGTTCTCTTGTCCTGTCTGGAGAAAAACGTGACGAAACAAGCCTCCGCTTCGGCCCCTGCCCCGCTTTCGTCACCGTCGGCCGATCTGGGCGGCCTCGCCCAGGGGCTGGAAGACGCGTTTCTCACCGTCCGCAACGAGACCGAGCGCCGGGCCGCGCCGCTGTCAGCGGAGGACCAGCAGATCCAGTCGATGCCGGACGCGAGCCCCACGAAATGGCACCGGGCTCATACCACCTGGTTCTGGGAGCAGTTTTTGCTCGGCGAGCACTCCCCGGGCTACCGGCCATTCCATCCCGACTTCGCCTTCCTGTTCAATTCCTATTACGTCAGCGCAGGCCCGCGCCACGCGAGAGGCCATCGCGGCGACATCACCCGGCCGAGCGCGAGCGAGGTCGGCGCGTATCGCCGATATGTCGATGCGGCGGTCGTAAAATTCTTCCGCGAGACCCGCGAGGACGAGCTTCGCGCCGTCGCGCCGCTGGTCGAGGTGGGGCTCAACCACGAGCAGCAGCATCAGGAATTGATGTTCACCGACATCCTGCATGCCTTCGCGCAGAACCCGGTCTATCCGACCTACGATCCGGACTGGCGCTTCCCTGCCTCGACACGAACGGCTGAGGATTGGCTGACGCTGAACGAGGGCATCCACACCGTCGGCCATGTCGACGACAGCTTCCATTTCGACAACGAGAAGCCCGCGCATCGCGCCCTCGTCGGCCCCGTCAAGGTCGCGCGCAATCTCGTCACCAATGGTGAATGGCTCGCCTTCATGCGCGATGGCGGGTACCGGACCGCGACGCTCTGGCTGATGGACGGCTTTGCGGAGGTCAGCAAGGAAGACTGGCAGGCCCCGGGCCATTGGCGCGAGATCGACGGCCAATGGCATGTGATGACGCTGGCCGGCCTCAAGCCGGTCGATCCGGACGCACCGGTCTGCCACGTCAGCTATTACGAGGCCGACGCCTTCGCGCGCTGGGCAGGAAAACATCTGCCGACCGAAACGGAATGGGAGGTCGCGGCCCGCGCCGGCCAGCTCAACGACGCCTTCGGCATCGTCTGGCAGTGGACGCGATCTTCGTACTCACCCTATCCCGGCTATCGCGCGATCGAAGGCGCGCTCGGCGAGTACAACGGCAAGTTCATGGTCAACCAGTTGGTGCTGCGCGGCTCCTCGCTTGCAACCCCGGAGGGGCACAGCCGTATCACCTATCGCAACTTCTTCTATCCGCACCACCGCTGGCAATTCACGGGATTGCGGCTCGCCGACTACGAATAGAAGTCTTATCCGACGACAAATGCGCGCCGGACAGCGCGTTCAGGAGAGTATCATGAATGTGCACGCCAGCGCTTTGGCCGAAGCCCATCTTCCCGACGAGCAGACCACCGCTTTTGCCCGCGAGGCCATCGTGGACCTTTCGCAGCAGCCGAAAAAGCTGTCGCCGAAATATTTCTATGATGCGGCCGGATCGGAATTGTTCGAGGCGATCACGCGCCTGCCGGAATATTATCCGACGCGCACCGAGCTTGCGATCCTGAAGGAGCGCGGCAGCGAGATCGCGAAGATCATTCCGGAGCATGCGGCACTGGTCGAGTTCGGCGCCGGCGCGACCACGAAGGTGCGCCTGCTGCTCAACCACTGCAAGTTCGCGGCCTATGTCCCCGTCGATATCTCCGGCGACTTCCTGAAGGCGCAGGCGAACGGCCTGAAGCGGGATTTCCCTTCGCTCGGCATCTACCCGGTCGCCGCGGACTTCACCACGCCGTTCGAGCTGCCCAAGGCGGTCGCGTCGATGCCCAAGGTCGGCTTTTTCCCGGGCTCGACCATCGGTAATTTCGAGCCGCACGAAGCGCAGGCCTTCCTGAAAAGCGCGCGCGCCATCCTGGGCCGGGGCGCGCAGATGATCATCGGCGCCGACCTGGAGAAAGAGGAGCGCGTGCTCCACGATGCCTATAACGATGCCGCCGGCGTCACCGCGCGCTTCAACCTCAATGTGCTGGTGCGCATCAACCGCGAGCTCGGCGGCAATTTCGACCTCTCCGCCTTCACCCATCGCGCGATCTACAACCGTGAGCGGCACCGCATCGAGATGCACCTGATCAGCAAGAAGAGCCAGACCGTGCGTCTGCTCGGCACCAGCTTCTCGTTCCGCCCCGGCGAGAGCATCCACACCGAAAACAGCTATAAATACAGCATCGAGCGTTTTGCGACCCTGGCGCAAGGCGCAGGCTGGCGGGTGCGCGAGAGCTGGACGGATGAGGCGAGGATGTTTTCGGTGCATGCGCTGGAGGTTGCGGAGTAAACGCGCCACCGCATCTGAGAGCGCTTTGCCTGCGGCGCATCCTTCGAGACGCCCGCTTTAGGCGGGCTCCTCAGGATGAGGAAGGAGTGCGCGGCAGCAAGTTCAACGGGCAGCGACGCGGATTAGCCTCATCCTGAGAGCCTGACCGAAAAAGGAGACCGCGCAGCGGTCGCCTCGAAGGACGAGGCGTGCAATCAGGCCGCTCCCGCGGCTCAATGCTCCTCGGCCTCTTTCGGCGTCGCCCCCAGCGACACCGACTCCCACACCGCGACCAAGATCATGATCAGGCTCGTCGCGACCGACAGCCAGAGCGGCGAGAGGTCGGCGGCGAACCACCACAGCGCCAGCAGCAGGATGATGCCGATGCCGTGCGAGAGCTGGAGGAAGCCGCGGATCGCGTGCTTGAACAAAATGGTGCCGACCAGGAACACCAAGGGACCACCGATCGTGCTCACGATGGTCCTGAGATCGGAATGGCCGGTTGGATGCTTCAGCACCAGCTCGTCCGACACCGCGGTCAGGATGATGCCGGCGATGATCGGCATGTGCAGATAGGTGTAGGCAAGCCGGGCCAGCCGGCCGGATTCGGCGGACTTCGAGATACGCTCGGAGCCCGCCTCGGCGCCCTTGTGGAAATAGACCCACCACATCGCGATGCTGCCGACCAGCGCCGAGACGAAGGCCAGGATGTTGTCCGCGGTCCACTCCAGCTCGGCGAAAGTGGCGCCGTTGACGACGACGGCCTCGCCGAGCGCGATGATGACGAAGAGAGAGCAGCGTTCGGCCATGTGGCCGCCTTCGACGGCCCAGGCCTCGACCGACGAGAAGCCCAGCCTGGGGACCCAGAAGCGGACCGCCGGCGAGACATATTCCCAGGTGACCGCCGCGATCCAGAGCCACAGCCGAGTCTCCCCCTCGGACAAGCCGCCCGCGATCCACAATACCGCGGAGATCGAGAGCCAGGTCAGGATGCGAATGGCATTGTGACGCACCGGAATCCGGTGGGACGGGGTTGCGAACAGCCAGAAGGCGGTGCGTCCGACCTGCATGGTCGCGTAGGACATCGCAAACCACAGGCCCCGGCCCTCGAAGGCGGTCGGGATCGTCGTCGACAGCACGAGGCCGCCCAGCATCATCAGGAAAAGCAGGATCCGGACCGGCGTCAGGTCGGGATTGAGCCAGTTGGTGACCCAGGCGGTGTACACCCACACCCACCACACCGCGAGAAACAGCACCGTGACGTGCACCGCACCGAGCGGCGTGAAGTGGTGCAGCAGCGTGTGCGAGACCTGCGTGATTGCGAAGACGAAGACGAGATCGAAGAACAGCTCGGCATTGGTGACGCGGCTGTGCTGGTTCGGCGCGATGACGCGAAACATGGCGCCGCGAGGATTGTCCGCAGCCATCGTCAGCCCCCCGTCACGCGATCAGTGAGGTGTCCGCCGGATCAGGTGCCCGGTACACCTGTCTGCAGCGCCAGCGCATGCAGCACGCCGCCCATCTGGCCGCGCAGGGACTGATAGACGATCTGGTGTTGCTGGACGCGGGATTTGCCGCGGAAGGATTCCGAGATCACGGTCGCGGCATAGTGGTCGCCGTCGCCGGCGAGGTCACGGATGGTCACCTCGGCATCGGGGATCGCCGCCTTGATCATCGCCTCGATATCGTGGGCGTCCATGGGCATTCGGGTCTTGCTCCTTGTCTCGGCTGCAGACCAGCCTCGTCGTCGAATCGCGGCCGGGGTCCGGATCTGCAAAGCCAAACTTGCCGGCAGGGCCAAACTTAGCGTGAACGGTCTTCTACGTCACGCTTTCCGGCACTATATCCCTGATCCGATCAGGATAAAGGCACGACAAAGTGCCGCGCGCGGCAGATTGATCGAAAAGGCGTGAATCATGAAGCTTCCAGGACCCGACCACCCCATCACCATCACCCCGAATCCCCGGCGCGTCCGCGTCACGGCGGGTGATGTCGTGATTGCCGAGAGCGCCAAGGCGCTGACGCTGAAGGAGGCCAGATACCCGGCGGTGCAATATCTGCCGCGCGAGGACGCCAACATGGCGCTGCTGGAGCGCACCGGCCGCGTCACCCACTGCCCCTACAAGGGGGACGCGAGCTATTACAGCGTCAAGGCCGACGGCAAGACGCTCGACAATGCGATCTGGACCTACGAGACGCCGTTCCTCGCGATGACCGAGATTTCCGGCCACCTCGCCTTCTATCCGGACAAGGTGAAGATCGAGGAAGTGGGGTAAGTCGCTGAGAGTTCGTCATGCCCGGCATGGCCGCCGCTACGCCCTGAATATCGTGAGCCCGAGTATCAGCAGCACCAGGAAGATCACGACGAAGACGTAGAACAGGAAGCGGGCGATGTCGGCGGAGGCGGCCGAGACGCCGGTGAAGCCGAGCACGCCGGCCACGATCGAGATCAGCAGGAAGATCAGCGCCCATTTCAGGATCGTCATTGCCAGCTCCAAATTGGTACGCTTTTCGCGGTCCTCAAGCCCTTTTGGCGAACGCTAACTTCCCTGCGGGGAACTGGTTCCTAGCGGTTGCCGGCCCCGCGGGACGTCCCAAACGACACTTGCTGAATCCAGTTCCTGGCGGCACAGTCCGGCCGGGATGGAAGCGCAAGCCGGGGCAACCATGATCACGATGTCACATTCCGCGACGATCGGCGCAGAGGCGCACGCCGCGCCGAAGATCAGGGCGCGCAACGTCTCGCTCGACCGCGCCCGCACCTTCCTCACGCTGGTCGTGCTGCTGCATCACGCCGTCATTCCCTATACTTATTTCGGCCACACCGATCCGGCGTCCTGGATCGGCTTCGACATCGTCGTGCTCGCCACCGACAGCTTCTTCATGGCGATGTTCTTCTTCCTGTCGGGCCTGTTCACCTGGCCCGGCATCGCGCGCAAGGAGCCATCGGTCTTCCTGCGCGACCGCCTGTTGCGGCTCGGACTGCCGTTCGCGATCGCCGCCCTCACCGTCATCCCGCTCGCCTATTACGCGATCGCACTGCGGCAGGACCCCGAGCTGAGCTTCGCGGCGTTCTGGTGGAAGACGATCAGCGTTGGCCCGTGGCCCAGCGGCCCGATCTGGTTCGTGTGGGTGCTGCTGGCGTTCGACCTCACCGCGAGCCTGCTCTACCGGGTCTCGGCGCATCTGGTCGATCCGGTCAACCGAATCTCGCTGCGCGGATTTGACCAGCCGGCCGTGTTCTGGCTGCTGCTCGCCGTCGTGAGCGTCATCGTCTACTTGCCGGCACTGCTCTATCTCGGCGCCAACAGATGGTTCGAGTTCGGGCCGTTCTCGGTGCAGGAGAGCCGCATCCTGCTCTACTTCGCCTATTTCTTCATCGGCGTCAGCGTCGGTGCGGCGAACTTCGATCGCGGCATCCTCAGCGCCGACGGCCAGTTGCCGAAACAGCGTTGGCTGTGGGCGATCGTGACGCTGATCCCGTACTGCCTGATGTGGGGCATGATCTACGTCAAGCGCGAAATCCTGGGGAATCCGGACCCGCAACCGCACTGGTACCAGGCGATCTACGGCACGTTCTTCGTGCTTTTCTCGGCTTCGATCCTGCTCGCGATCCTCGCCTTCTTCCTGCACGAGAAGTCGCCGGGGCCGAACCTGCTCGACCGCATGCAGGCGGATGCCTATGGCATGTTCCTGGTGCACTACCCGATCGCGCTGTGGATCCAGTACGCGCTGTTCGACTATGGATTACCGGCGATCGTGAAGGCCGCGATCGGATTCGTGCTCACGGTGGTCCTGAGCTGGGGCCTGACCGCGGCGTTGCGGAAGATTCCGGGGGCGTCACACGTGTTGTGAGGCTCGCTCTCTCAACACTGTCGAAGCAGCTTACGCCGCCTTCCCGCCCATATAGTCCGGCAGCCAGCGCTCGAACGAGGTCCGCAGCGTATCGATCGCGACCGGCGCCTCGCCGGCGATGGCGATCGCGTCGCCGCCGGTGGTGCCGATCCGCACGCAGGGCACCTCGCAGCCGCGCATCTTGGCGAGCACCAGGCCGGCTTCGGTTTCCGGCACGGTGACGAGATAGCGCGCCTGGTCCTCGCCGAACCAATAGGCCTGCGGCACCAGCGCGGTCGGCGCCGCCAGCAGTTTGGCGCCGATGCCGCTCGCCATCGCCATCTCGGCGAGCGCGATCAGTAGGCCGCCATCCGACAGGTCGTGCACGGCAGTTGCGGTGCCCGCATGGATCATGCCGCGCACGCAGTCGCCGTTGCGCTTCTCGGCGGCGAGATCGACCGGCGGCGGAGCGCCCTCCTCGCGGCCGCAGATGTCGCGCAAATAGACCGACTGGCCGAGCCAGCCATGGGTCTCGCCGACCAGAAGGATCGCCTCGCCCTCGGCCTTGAAGGCGAGCGAAGCCGATTTGGTGAAGTCGTCGAGCAGGCCAACGCCGCCGATCGAGGGCGTCGGCAGGATCGCGCGGCCGTTGGTCTCGTTGTAGAGCGAGACGTTGCCGGACACGACCGGGAAGTCGAGCGTGCGGCAGGCTTCCGAGATGCCCTTCAGGCAGCCCACGAACTGGCCCATGATCTCGGGCCGCTCCGGATTGCCGAAATTGAGATTGTCGGTGATCGCGAGCGGCTTGCCGCCGACCGCGGTGATGTTGCGCCAGGCTTCCGCCACCGCCTGCATGCCGCCCTGATAGGGATCGGCCTCGCAATAGCGCGGCGTGACGTCGACGGTCAGCGCTAGGCCCTTTGGCCCGTCCTCGACGCGCACCACGGCGGCATCGCCACCGGGACGCTGCATGGTGTTGCCGAGGATGACGTGGTCGTACTGCTCCCAGACCCAGCGTTTGCTGCACATGTCGGGCGTGCCGATCAGCTTCTCCAGCGCTGCACCGAGACCCATCGGCGCCGGCACCTCGCGCGCATGCACGATCGGCAGCGCGGCGGAGGGCACATGCGGGCGGTCGTAGAGCGGTGCCTCGTCGCCAAGCTCCTTGATCGGCAAATCGGCCATGACGTCACCGCCATGCTTGACCACGAAGCGCTTGCTCGGCGTGGTGTAGCCGACCACGGCGAAGTCGAGCCCCCACTTCTTGAAGATCGCTTCGGCTTCCTTTTCCTTCTCGGGCTTGAGCACCATGAGCATGCGCTCCTGGCTCTCCGAGAGCATCATCTCGTAGGCGCTCATGCCGGTCTCGCGGGTCGGCACCGCGTCGAGATCGAGATCGACGCCGAGGTCGCCCTTGGCGCCCATCTCGACCGCCGAACAGGTCAGGCCGGCCGCGCCCATGTCCTGGATCGCGATGACGCAGCCCTGCTCCATGATCTCGAGGCAGGCCTCCAGCAGCAGCTTCTCGGCGAAGGGATCGCCGACCTGCACGGTCGGGCGCTTCTCCTCGGACTTGTCGTCGAATTCGGCCGAGGCCATCGAGGCGCCGTGGATGCCGTCGCGGCCGGTCTTGGAGCCGAGATAGACGATCGGCATGTTCACGCCGGAGGCGGCGGCATAGAAGATCTTGTCGGCGTCGGCGAGGCCGACCGCCATCGCGTTGACGAGGATGTTGCCGTCATAGCGAGTGTGGAAGCGCACCTGGCCGCCGACCGTCGGCACGCCGAAGGAATTGCCATAGCCGCCGACTCCCGCGACGACGCCGGAGACGAGATGCCGCGTCCTGGCATGCTCGGGCGCACCGAAGCTCAGCGCGTTGAGGCAGGCGATCGGGCGAGCTCCCATGGTGAAGACGTCGCGCAGGATGCCGCCGACGCCAGTGGTCGCGCCCTGGTAGGGCTCGATGTAGCTCGGGTGGTTGTGGCTCTCCATCTTGAAGACCACGGCCTGGCCGTCGCCGATGTCGATCACGCCGGCATTCTCGCCCGGGCCCTGGATCACCCAGGGCGCCTTGGTCGGCAGGCCCTTCAGATGGATGCGCGAGGATTTGTACGAGCAGTGCTCGTTCCACATCGCCGAGAAGATGCCGAGCTCGGTGAAGGTCGGCTCCCGCCCGATCAGCTTCAGGATGCGCTCATACTCGTCGGGCTTTAGCCCGTGGGCGGCAACCAGTTCGGGGGTGATCTTGGGTTCATTCTTCATGGATTCGAGGCTTTCGGCGGCGGTTGGCCGTTCTTAGGAACATCGGGGGCCTACGAAAAGCCCTTTATGAAGCATTTTCCCGCTGTCCCACGTTTTGCGGCCGGGGGATGCGGGAACGGGAATTGCAAGGCGCTGACGGATCGGATTTAAGGGCTGAAGACCCGTAATTGAAGGCCCGTTTCTTTGCACGAATTGACCAAAGCGCCGCCGCCCCGCCGCCCCGACCTGCACGTCGCCACCGAGGGCGAATTCAAGGGCTGGCGGACCTGGATTCGCGACAGTTTCGAGAGCCATATCGGCCCGTTCTGGCACAGGATCGAGAACGACGGCAGCGTCCGCAGCGCCTTCCGGGTCGAGAAAAAGCACCTCAACGGCTCCGGCAACGTCCATGGCGGCTGCTTCATGGCATTTTCCGACTATTGCCTGTTCGCGATCGCCACCCACGAACTGGACGGGCCGGCAGTGACCACCAATTTCGCCTGCGATTTCCTCGACGCAGCCCGCGAAGGCGAGCTGATCGAGTGTGTGGGTGAGGTTTCCCGTGCCGGCGGCTCGCTAATCTTCCTGCGCGGCAAGCTAACATCGGGCGGACGGCCCCTGTTCACCTTCTCCGGCACGATCAAGCGGGTGAAGCGGAAGCCCGCCGTGCAGCCAAACGCATAGCTCGACGCCTTCCCTTTTCGCGTCCCCTCGCCCAGAGTTGGGTCAAGCGCTATCGCGCCGGGGAGCAAAAACAAGGGTGCCGCAGAGCACATCAAGGACGGGCCGCACAGCGGCCTCCGTCGCATCGCCATTGCCATCCATGACCGCCACCGGCGCGCGCAACTGGCGCGACTACGCGCTGCTGTTCGCGCTCGCCTGTTGCTGGAGCTCCACCTATCCACTGGCCAAGCTGGCGCTTCCCACCATCCCGCCGATCACTTTCATCTCCGCGCGCTCGCTGATCGCGGCCGCGTTCCTGTTCGCGATCCTGGGGATGCGCAGCATCAGGATCCCCACCGACGCAAAAGCCTGGAAGCTGTTCGCGACCCAGCAGCTGATCAACTCGACATTCCCGTTCCTGATCATCACCTGGTCGCAGCAATATGTACCAGCCTCGAACACGGTGGTGCTGGCCTCCACCACGCCGATTTTCGCCTTCCTGATCACCTCGCTGATCACGCGGCACGAGCCGGCAACGCTGCTCAAGCTCGCAGGCGCGATCCTCGGCCTTGCCGGCACCATCGTCATCGTCGGCCTCGACGCGCTGCGCGGGCTCAGTAGTGAGATTATCGCGGAGATCGCGATCCTGCTCGCCACCATCTCCTTTGCCTGCGCGACGATCTTCGGCCTGCGGCTCTCCGACTACGACCCGATGGTGGTGGCGGCAGGCTCCCTGCTGTTCGGGGGCCTCGTATTGCTGCCGCCCGCGCTGATCATCGACCAGCCCTGGACGCTGCATCCGACGCCGACGGCGATCGTCGCCACCATCGTGATGGGTATCGTCTCCAGCGCCTTGGGATTGATGCTGTTCTACATGTGCCTGGGCCGGCTCGGAACGCTGACGACCAACGCGCAAGGGTACTTGCGTATCCCGATCGGCGTCGGCCTGTCCGTGCTGCTGCTCGGCGAGAGCGTGCCGTCGAACCTGGCGCTGGGACTGCTGCTGGTCATGGCGGGCGTCGCCGCGATGACGGTGCCGGCCGAGCGGCTGAAGTTGCGCCTCAAACGTTGAAATTCAACCGCCAGGTCAGAACCCCATTCACGCCGCACGGTCAAGATGCTGGACCAGGCCCGCGAACAGGCCGCGGCCGTCGGTGCAACCCATGATATCTTCGACGTGGTTTTCCGGATGCGGCATCATGCCGAGCACGTTGCCCTTGTCGTTGACGAGGCCGGCGATGGAATGCGCCGCGCCGTTGATGTTGTGGCTCTCGTCAACCGCGCCGTCGGGGGAACAGTAGCGATAGAGCACCCGCCCCTCGCCTTCGATGCGCTTGATGGTCTCTTCATCCGCTTCGTAATTGCCCTCGCCATGGGCGACGGGGACGCGGATCACCTGCCCGGCATTGTAGCCGCGGGTGAACGGCGTGTCGGAGCGCTCGACGCGCAGATGCACGTCGTGGCAGATGAATTTCAGCCGCGCATTGCGCATCAGCACGCCCGGCAGCAGCCCGGATTCGCAGAGGATCTGGAAACCGTTGCAGACGCCGAGCACGAGGCCGCCCTTGGCCGCGTAGTCGCGCACCGCATCCATCACGGGCGCCCGCGCTGCGATGGCGCCACAACGAAGATAATCACCATAGGAAAAGCCGCCCGGCACCACCACGAGATCGGTTCCTGCCGGCAGCGACGTCTCGGCGTGCCAGACCATCGCGGGCTCGCGGCCCGAGATCAGCCTCAAGGCGCGCGCCATGTCGCGCTCGCGGTTGATTCCGGGAAAGACGAGAATGGCGGCTTTCATGGCAGGGGTTCCGACGGTGGCGGGATTCGGGGTGGCCAACGGGCCAAATCGTGAAGAGACATATCCATTTGACGGGGATTTTACCAGTGCTAGCCTCCGCAAGCGGCCTTGTGCACAGGCTATGGACGCATGCCGTTGGCCGACCGATTTGCCGGGATTGAAGCCATGAATGTCCCGTCGCTGCCCGCATCCCTCTCCGAGCCGGTGTCCACCGAGGGCGTCGTCGCCGCCGGCGCCTATGTCGACGGCCGGCGCGTCGCCAATATCGCCATCAGCGAGGCCTCGAGCTGGCGGGCCAAGCCCGGCCACGTGGTCTGGATCGGCCTGCACGAGCCCGACATGGCGCTTCTCGCCGCCGTGCAGAAGCAGTTCGACCTGCACGACCTCGCCATCGAGGACGCCGACCACGCTCATCAGCGGCCCAAGATCGAGCAATATGGCGAGGCGCTGTTCATCGTGGCGCGGACGGCGCAGCTGATCGAGGGCCGCATCGCGTTCGGCGAGACCCACATCTTCGTCGGCGAAGGCTATCTGGTCTCGGTGCGCCACGGCGCCTCGACGTCCTACACACCGGTGCGCGAGCGCTGCGAAAGCTGCCCGCGGGCGCTCGCGCGCGGCGAAGACTACATCCTCTACGCCATCCTCGATTTCATCGTCGACAACTACTCGCCCGTGCTCGAAAGCATTCACGACGAGGTCGAGGGCATCGAGGACGACGTGCTCTCCAAGCCGATCAGCAAGGCGCAGATCGAGCGGCTCTACATGCTGCGCCGCGACCTCTTGCGGCTCAGGAACGCGATCGGCCCGCTGGTGGAGGTCTGCCGCCGGCTGGAGCACGACGAGCTTGCGATGGTGCGCGCGACCATGCAGCCGCTGTTCCGCGACGTCACGGACCACGTTCGCAATATCCAGGAGCGTATCGATTCCATGCGCGAGGTGCTGGCGTTCGCCTTCGAGGCGAGCCTGCTGGTCGGCCAGGCCCAGGAGACGGCGGTGTCGAAGAAGCTCGCCTCCTGGCTCGCGATCATCGCCATCCCGACCGCGCTCGCCGGCATCTACGGCATGAACTTCAAGCACATGCCGGAGCTGGACTGGGAGTACGGCTACTACACGCTGCTCGGCGTGATGCTGACGTCGTGCGGCGCGCTGTACTGGCGTTTTCGTCGGGTCGGTTGGCTGTGAGCCATCCCGTTCACCCGATCAACTCGACCCGATAGTTCTCGATCACGGTGTTCGCCAGCAGCTTGTCGGCGGCGTCCTTCAACGCCGCCTCCGCCTTGGCCTTGTCCGCGCCGGCAAGCTCGATGTCGAACACCTTGCCCTGCCGGACGCTGGCGACGCCGTCGACGCCGAGCGACTTCAGCGCGCCTTCGATGGCCTTTCCCTGCGGATCGAGGATGCCCGTCTTCAAGGTAACGGTGACACGTGCCTTCACGTCCAAATCCCCTTTTAGCTCTTCACCAGCACCGGGCCGGAGCCCGCCGGACGCTCGTTCTCCATGAGGATGCCGAGACGCTTGGCGACTTCGGTATAGGCTTCGAGGAGCCCACCGAGATCCCTGCGGAAACGGTCCTTGTCGAGCTTCTCGTTCGACTTGATGTCCCACAGACGGCAGCTATCCGGCGAGATCTCGTCGGCGACGATGATCCGCATCATCTCGTTCTCGAACAGCCGGCCGCATTCCATCTTGAAGTCGACGAGGCGGATGCCGATGCCGAGGAAGAGGCCGGTGAGGAAGTCGTTGACGCGGATGGCGAGCGCCATGATGTCGTCGATCTCCTGCGGCGTCGCCCAGCCGAAGGCGGTGATGTGCTCTTCCGACACCATGGGGTCGTTGAGCTGGTCGTTCTTGTAGTAGAATTCGATGATCGAGCGCGGCAGCTGCGTGCCCTCCTCGATGCCGAGTCGCTGCGACAGCGAGCCGGCGGCAACGTTCCGCACCACCACTTCCAGCGGCACGATCTCGACTTCGCGAATCAGCTGCTCGCGCATGTTTAGGCGGCGGATGAAATGGGTCGGCACCCCGATGTCGTTGAGGTGCTGAAACAGGTACTCCGAGATCCGGTTGTTGAGGACACCCTTGCCCTCGATCACCTGATGCTTTTTCGCATTGAACGCGGTGGCGTCATCCTTGAAGTGCTGGATCAGGGTACCGGGCTCCGGGCCTTCGTAAAGAACCTTTGCCTTGCCTTCATAAATGCGACGCCGACGGCTCATGGGGATGTACCGTGTTTTGTTGAAATCCATGTATCTGGTGTGCTCCGGTTGACGAGACCTACGACCCACAGCGGAGCTGCCGTGAACGGCCCGGAACCCGCGGAAACAGAACGGGAACCCAGCCTTAGGCAACCTATCCGATTGGCTGTCCAAGCACAATCGATCCGGCCGTCCGGCATCAACTTATACCGTCTTGCCTGCGGCTTAACGGCTCGTTGTTTTGCCGATTCTTGCCTCCTATCTAGGCATGGACCGGGGCTCTCGCAACGAGGGCCGCCGGGGCCAGTCAGCAGGGAATTGGAAAAGGCATGAGCACGTTCGACAAGCGCGAGGAAGGCTTCGAGAAGAAGTTCGCCCTCGACGAGGAGCAGAAATTCAGGGCGGAAGCCCGCCGCAACCGGCTGCTCGGGCTGTGGGCGGCCGAAAAGCTCGGAATCACCGGGGAAGCCGCCACGGCCTACGCCAAGGAAGTGGTCGCGGCCGATTTCGAGGAAGCCGGCGATGCCGACGTCCTGCGCAAGGTCATGGCCGATTTCGCCGCCAAGAACGTGGCCGTCACCGAACAGGCGATTCGCGCCAAGATGAGCGAGTTGATCGCGGCGGCGGCGGCCGAGGTGAAGGCGGGAAAATAGTTAAAAAGGGAGTGGCGAATGGCGACGAAAACCCCATTCGCCGCTCGGGCTTGCAGCCAGCCCCGGGCAATGCCAAATGGGCGGTATGCCCCAAGATCGCACCAAAGATCGCACCCCGGACCATATCTCCAACGTCCTTTCCGAACGCTATGCCTCGCCCGCCATGCGCGCCATCTGGAGCGGCGAAGGCAAGGTTCGCCTCGAACGCGACTACTGGATCGCCGTGCTGAAAGCGCAGCGCGATCTCGGCATTCCCGTGCCGGATGGCGTGATCGACAGCTACGAGCGGGTGAAGGACCAGGTTGACCTCGCCTCCATCATGCGGCGCGAGCGCGTCACCCGCCACGACGTGAAGGCGCGCATCGAGGAGTTCTGCGATCTTGCCGGTCATGAGCACCTGCACAAGGGCATGACGAGCCGCGACCTCACCGAGAACGTGGAGCAGCTGCAGGTCTATCGCGGACTGCAGCTCGTCGAGACCAAGTGCATCGCCGCGCTGATCCGTTTTGCGAAGCACGCCAGGCAATTGCGAGACATCCCGTTCACGGCACGCACCCACAACGTGGCTGCGCAGGTCACGACGCTCGGCAAGCGCATCGCCATGTTCGGCGAGGAGATGCTGCTGGCGCACCAGAGCCTGGCCAATTTGCTGCAAACCTATCCCGCGCGCGGCCTGAAGGGCGCCGTCGGTACGCGGCTCGATCAGATCACCCTGTTCAACGGCGATGCCGGCAAGGCACGTGCGCTCGAGCAGCGCATCCTGGTCCATCTCGGCCTGCCCAAGAGCTTCGATGCCGTGGGCCAGGTGTATCCGCGCAGCCTCGACTTCCGCGCGGTCAGCGTCCTCGTCGATCTCGCCAGCGGTCCCGGCAGCTTCGCCAAGACGTTGCGCCTCATGGCGGGCCATGAGCTCGCCAGCGAAGGTTTTGCGAAGGGCCAGGTCGGCTCTTCCGCGATGCCGCACAAGATGAACAGCCGCTCCTGCGAGCGCATCAACGGCCTGCATGTGGTGCTGAAGGGCTATCTCGCCATGGCCGCCGGCCTCGCCGGCGATCAGTGGAACGAGGGTGATGTCTCCTGCTCCGTCGTCCGCCGCGTAATGCTGCCCGATGCCTTCCTCGCCATGGACGGCCTGCTCGAGACCCTGCTCTCGGTGCTCGACCAGATGGAAATATTCGACGCCGTCGTCGCGACCGAGCTCAACCGTTATTTGCCTTTCCTGCTGACCACCACGGTCATGATGGAAGCGGTGAAAAAGGGTGCCGGCCGTGAAGGCGCGCACGAGGCGATCAAGGAGCATGCGGTCGCGGCCATTCGCGACCTGCGCACCGGCAAGATCGTGCAGAACGACCTGCTGCAGCGTCTCGCCGCCGATCCGCGCCTCGGCATGAGCGAAGCCGAATTGCAGCGCGTGCTCGACCACGGTCGCGCCAATTCCGGCGACGCCGGCGCCCAGGTCGATTACTTCGCCGAGCAGGTCGACGCGCTCGCCAAGGCCAAGCCTGAAGCGGCGAAGTACACGCCGGGCGCGATCCTGTAACGAGGAGCGAATAGCGAGCGGCAAGAAGCCATTCGCTATTCGCAATTCCCCACTCGCCCCCGTCAGCCTTCCTTGAAGCCATACTCCGGAACGTTGCCGCTGGCGCCGTAATATTTGTACGGCAGGAATTTGCCGCTCATGGTGATCTTGACGCGGTCGCCCTTCGGATTGGGCAGGCGCTCCATCACCATGTCGAAGTCGATTGCCGACATGATGCCGTCGCCGTACTCCTCCTCGATCAGCGCCTTCCAGGCCGGGCCGTTGACCATGACCAGTTCGTAGAAGCGATAGATCAGGGGATCGGTCGGCGGCATCGGCATGCCGCGCATCGGCGTCTCGTTGAGCATCGTGGTCTCTGCCTTGGTAAGGCCGAACAGTTCGGCGGCGTTGGCGGCCTGCGGCTTCGTCAATTTCATCTGGCCGAGGATCGCGCCTGTTATCAGCACCTCCGAATAGCCACCGATCTTCTCGCAGATGTATTTCCAGCTCCAGCCCTTCTCGCGCTTGATGTCGAGCAGCTTCTCGGTGAGGTCTTCGCGTTTCATGTCAGTCTCCCTTCTAGGCAGTAAGTCCGGGACTGGTCCCGGGTATCCGTGTTTGTCGTGGTTCGTCGCTGGCCGCGATCGTCAGTCCGGGCTTGCCGATATGCACCATCGGCACGTTGCGCGGATCGTGATCGGGTGTCTCGGCGGTGAAGGTCTTGCTGCGCGTCACCAGGAAATCGATGATGTGATTGCGCAGCGCGTAATAGAGCGGATGGCGGTGCAGGTCCGTACGACCGCGATCCCTGGGCAGCGGATTTTCGACGACCTCCGCCAGCACCGCGCCGGGCCCGTTGGTCATGAGAAATATCTTGTCGGCAAGGTAGATCGCCTCGTCGACGTCGTGCGTGATCATGAATGCGGTCTGCCCGGTCTCCAGACAAATCCGGCGCACCTCGTCCTGGAGCGTGCCGCGCGTCAGCGCGTCGAGCGCGGAGAACGGCTCGTCCATCAACATCATCTTCGGCGTGATCGAGAGCGCGCGCGCGATGCCGACGCGCTGCTTCATGCCGCCCGAGAGTTCGGAAGGTCGTTTGTGCTCCGAACCCGTCAGGCCCACGAGATCGATGAAAGTCTGCGCATGCGCCTTGACCTTGGCGCGGTCCCAGCGCCGCCATTTCGAGCTCACGGCATAGGCGACATTGCCGAGCACGGTGCGCCAGGGCAAGAGCGCATGGCTCTGGAAGATCACGGCACGGTCGAGGCTGGTGCCTGATATCGCCTGTCCGTCGACGATGACCGTGCCTTCGCTCGGCGCATCGAGGCCGGCGAGGATGTTGAGCACCGTGGTCTTGCCGCAGCCGGAATGGCCGATCACGCAGCAGAACTCGCCGCGCGCCATCGAGAGCCACAGATTCTCGAAGATCGTCGTCGTGGCGCCGCTCGCGCCCGGATAGCGTTTTGCGATGCCTTCGATGGAGATGAATTTGTCGGTCACAGCCCCTACTCCGGAAATGTGACCATGCGCGTGAAGCGCGCGAGGATCTGGTCGAGCAGCATGCCGATGACCCCGATCAGCAGGATCGCGATGATGACGTTTGTGATCGAGAGGTTATTCCACTCGTTCCAGACGAAATAGCCGATGCCGGTGCCGCCGACGAGCATTTCGGCGGCGACGATCACGAGCCAGGCGATGCCGATCGAGATGCGCATGCCGGTCAGGATCGTGGGCGCGGCCGCCGGCAGGATCACGGTGAAGGCGCGCCTGATGGTGCCGACCTCCAGCGTCCGCGCGACGTTGATCCATTCCTTGCGCACGCTGGCCACGCCGAACACGGTGTTGAGCAGCATCGGCCAGATCGAGCAGATGAAGATCACGAAGATCGCTGAGATCGAGGAATCCTTGATGGTGTAGAGCGCGAGCGGCATCCACGCCAGCGGCGAAATCGGCTTCAACACCTGGATGAAGGGATCGAGCGCCTTGCTCAACAGCGGCGACATGCCGATAAGGAAGCCGAGCGGGATGGCGACGAGCACGGCCAGCAGGTAGCCGGTGCCGACGCGCGCGATGGAATAGCCGAGCTGGATGCCGAGCCCTTTGTCGTTCGGCCCATTGTCGTAGAACGGCCGCTTCAGATGCTCCCAGAGTTTTGCGCCGACGTCGATCGGACCCGGCATGGCGGATTTGCCCTGCGTCGCGGTCAGGCCCATCAGCTTGGCGTATTCCGGACTCATCGTCGCGACCGGTGCCGTCGAGCGCGTGGCCAGATGCCAGATGCCGAGGAACGCGGCGAGCAGAACGATCGAGACGAGGCCGGCGCGGAGGCGGAGGGAGGATGTCATGTCGCAAGACCTCTCCACACGTCGTCCCGGCGAAGGCCGGGACCCATACCCCCAGGGAGACGTTTGGCTAAGACTGGTCGTTCGGTACCGCTGCCGTTCGAAATCGACCGATCACGCGGTATGGGTCCCGGCCTTCGCCGGGACGACAACGGAGAGCGCGCGCGGCCCCTCACGATGCCTTCCTGATCTTGAAGCTCGCGACATAATCCTCGGGCTTCGCCGGATCGAAAGTCTTTCCCATCACCGCGAACGATTTGTAGGCGCTCGCGGGCGGCGACAGGCCCATCTCGGTCATCAGCTTCCTGGTGTCGGTGGCGAGATACACCTGCTCGGCGACCGCCTTGTAGTCGACGTCGCCCTTGATCTGGCCCCAGCGCTTCATCTGCGTCAGCATCCACACCGCAAAGGACTGCCAGGGGAACGGATCGAAATCGACGCGTTTGGCGTCCGTCTTCACGCCGCCGAGGCCGTCGGCATAGGTGCCGGTCAGGACCTGCTCCAGCACCGTGACCGGCGCGTTGATGTAATTGGCGGGCGCGATGGCTTCCGCGATCTGCTTGCGGTTCTCCGCCTTCGACGCATAGGCGGTGGCATCGACGATGGCGCGCGTCAGCGCGGCAAAGCTGTTCGGCGCCGTCGTGATGAATTCCTTGCTGGCGGCAAAGCTGCAGCAGGGATGGCCATCCCAGATTTCCTTGGACAAGAGGTGCATGAAGCCGACGCCGTCGTAGATCGCGCGCTGGCAGATGTTGTCGGGCGCGAGGAAGCCGTCGATGTTGTCGGCGCGCAGATTCGCCACCATTTCCGGCGGCGGCACCGAGCGCAGCTGCACGTCGGTATCGGGATCGAGCCCGTGCTCGGCGAGATAATACCGCAGCAGGTAATTGTGCATGGAATAGTCGAAGGGAATTGCGAACTTCATCCCCTTCCAGTCCTTCGGATCGCGCTTGTCCTTGTGCTTGGTCGCCAGCACGATGCCCTGCCCGTTGATGTTCTCGATCGCGGGCACCGTGAAGGGAATGGCATTGGCTCCCAGGCCCAGCGAAATCGCGAGCGGCATCGGGGCCAGCATGTGCGCGGCGTCGTATTCCTTGTTGATGGTCTTGTCGCGGATCACCGCCCAGCCGGCGGTCTTGACGACTTCGACATTGAGACCATGCTTGGCATAGAAGCCGAGCGGCGCTGCCATGATGATCGGTGTCGCGCAGGTGATCGGGATGAAGCCGACCTTGAGGTCCTTCTTCTCGGGCGCGCCGGTCTGCGCGAAGACTTCGGTCGCCGTCTTGATCGGGAAGAATTGCGACAGCGCGGCCAGCGCCGTGGACGCACCGACCGACTTCAGGAACGCGCGCCGCGCCGCGTCCTGCGGAAACATCGCGCGCATCACCGCAGATGCAACGACGCCCTCGTAACGCTTCTCCTCGCTCTCAGCGGGCTCGCAGCGCAGCGCCGTGGCCTGCTCATGCTCTGCCGCGGATTGGTGCTGGCCACAGGCACAGCCGGCTCGAAGGTTGCGATCGGGATCAAACGGATTGTCGAAAATGGACATCGGACCTCCTGCGCGTCATTGCGAGGGTAATTACGCAAGGAGCATGCCACCGCCTCTCCGCCCGCCAGTGCGTTGATGACGCAGAGCTTTCGGTCACACTTGGCCACTACGAAAAGTCGTGATAAACGATATTTCGTAGTTCAATTACGAGATCTCGCAATGGCAACGACGCCAATGCCCAGCCACAACGATGCGGCCGAAGCCGTCGACCCGCGTGTCGGAGCGTTCGAATCCTCGGTCGAGGCAACGCTGCTGGTCGATCCCTATGGCGACCAGATCGTCGATGCCAATCCGGCCGCCTGCGCCCTGCTCGGCTACGACCGAGCATTGTTGCGCCAGACCAAGGCCAGCACCCTTCATACCGGCCAGCTCCCGGCCCTCACCGTGTTCACCCAGGCCGTGCTTCACAAGGGCGCTTACTGGACCACGGCGCTCACCCCCCGCCACGCCACCGGGCAAAATCTAAGACTCGAATACGCCGGCTGCCTGCTGCCGCATGACGGCGGCACGCTGGTGCTGCTCACGCTGACCGATCTCGAAGCGCGCCGCCGCCGCAATGTCGATGCCGCCGCCGAAGACCACATGCGCAGCGGCATTTCGACCTGGCAGCGGGTCGAGCGGGTGTTCCAGGACATCGAGCGCGAAAACCAGCTGATCCTGCGCGCCGCCGGCGAAGGCATCTATGGCGTCAACGCAGAAGGCAAGACCACCTTCGTGAACCCCGCGGCCGAGCGCATGCTCGGCTGGACTGCCGAGGAGCTGGTCGGCAAGGAAATCCACCCGATCATGCACCACACCCACCATGACGGCCGGCACTATCACAACCACGATTGCCCGATCTATGCGGCGTTCCGCGACGGCGCCGTGCACCAGGTCGACGGCGAGGTGTTTTGGCGCAAGGACGGCTCGCCGGCCTGGGTCGAATACACCTCTACCCCGATCCGCGACCGCGGCGTGGTGGTCGGCGCCGTCGTGGTGTTTCGCGACGTCAGCCAGCGGCGCGAGGCCGACGAGAAGCTGCACGCCGCACTCACCGAGGTCGACCGCCTGCGGGAGCGGCTCGAGCTGGAAAACGCCTATCTCCAGGAGGAAATCCGCATCGAGACCAACCCCCGCGGCATCATCGGTCAAAGCGAAGCGGTCCAGCAGACGCTGCGTCAGGTCAAGCTGGTGGCGCCGACCACGGCTGCGGTGATGATCACGGGCGAGTCCGGAACCGGCAAGGAGCTGATCGCCCGCGCGATTCACGAGGCTTCCACCCGCAGCGACCGGCCTCTGATCCGCGTCAACTGCGCCGCGATCCCGCGCGAATTGTTCGAGAGCGAGTTCTTCGGCCACGTCCGCGGCGCTTTTACCGGCGCAACGCGCGACCGTATCGGCCGGTTCGAGCTCGCCGACGGCGGCACGCTGTTCCTCGACGAGGTCGGCGAGATTCCGCTCGAACTTCAGGGCAAGCTGCTGCGCGTGTTGCAGGAGGGCAATTTCGAGCGGGTCGGTCAGGAGCGCACGCGCGCGGTCGACGTCCGCGTCATCGCCGCGACCAATCGCGATTTCAAGCAGGAGGTGCAGCGCGGCCGTTTTCGCGAGGACCTCTATTTCCGCCTCAACGTGTTTCCGATCGAGACGGTACCCTTGCGCGAGCGGCGCGAGGACATTCCCCTGCTCGCCCAGCATTTCCTGACGCGCGAGAGCAAGGCGCTGAAGTCGAATCTGCGCCTGTCCGAAGGCGACGCGCGGCGGCTGACCCGGTACGATTGGCCCGGCAATGTCCGCGAATTGCAGAACGTGATCGAGCGCGGTGCGATCCTGTCGCAAAACGGCCGCTTGCGGATCGACCTGCCGGATGCATCCGGCGCGCTGGCTCAGACCGGCGCCGCCCGCCAGAAGGCGGAGGCGCGCCCGGCGGTCATGACGTCAGCGGAGATGCGCGATCACGAAAGGGCCAACATCCTGGCCGCGCTCGAGGCCTGCGCGGGAAAAGTGTTCGGCCCCGGCGGGGCAGCAGAGATGCTGGACATCAAGCCGACCACGCTGGCATCGCGGATCAAGGCGCTGGGAATTGCGCCCCGTCCGCGTGCCACGTGATGGCGAGCGCTCACGCCGCCTTGGTCGTCATTTCCGATGCGATCGGCAATCCCTGCTCGATCGGCAGCGACGGATCGCGCGACCATTCGTTCCAGGAGCCGAAATACATCCGCACGTCCTTCACGCCGGCGTTCTTAAGCGCCAGGAACGTGTTCGAGGCGCGCGCGCCCTTGAAGCAGTAGAGATAGACCGGCGTGGTCGTCGAGATGCCGACGGTGGCGCATTCCGCCAAAATCTCGTCCTTGGACTTGAAGCGCGGACCTTCGGCGGTCGGCTTCATCATGCGGTACCATTCCAGCCACACGGCGCCGGGGATGCGGCCCTTGCGCGGGCAGAAATCCTTGCCGTAGGGCGAGGAGCTGTCGCCGATCCACTCGTCGACATCGCGCACGTCGAGGATGGCGATGCCGGGCTTGCCGACCGCGGCGAGCATGGTCTTCGCATCGATCAGGATCTCGCCTGCTTCGGGCACGATCGAGAACGAGGCCTTCGCCGGCGCCGGCACATCCTTGGTCACCGGAAGACCCGCGGCGGCCCAGGCATCGAAGCCGCCATGCAGCACCTTGATCTTGGGATAGCCGAGCATGGTGAGCAGATAATAGCCGCGGCAGGACTGACCGAAGCCGGAGTTCATCGATTGCTCGTAGACCACGGCGGTTTCCTTGCCGGAGAGGCCGGCCGCGCCGAAGGCATCGGCGAATTTGGTCTTCAGCTCGGCCATGCCCTCCGGCGTCGAGGTCGCAAGGAACGTGAAAATCTCATGGACGTTCACGGCATTGGGGAGGTGCCCGGCGCCGTAGGCGTCGGGGTTGCGGGTGTCGATGACGACACAGGGCTCGGTCTTCAAGAGATCGGCAAGTTCGCTGGCAGAGATCAGAACGTCCGTCATTGGCAGCCTCTCCGTTGAGGTTAAGTGGTCTTCTGGGGTGGACTCGTGAAGCTCAGGACTCGAAACTCAGGACTTGAAACTCGAGACTTGAAACTCAGGACTCGGCGAGCATCTTGCGCAGCTGCTTGGTGGCCGGCGTGACGATCGCGACGAAATAGGCCTCGCGCAGACGCCGCTGCGCGCGGTGGCTCTTGAGATAGCCGCGGGCGCCACAATGCAGCATCGCCGCATGCGCCGCCGCGACGCTGGCCTCGCCGGCACGAAGCCTGAGCGCGATCACCTTGCGCCAGTAGGTCTCCTCCTCGTTGTACGGATCGCGCGCCAGCTCCATGGTCTCCGCCTCGAGCTCGGCGGCGAGATCGCGGAAATGCACCGGCTGCTGCGGCAGATAGCGGTTGATGTGGCCGAGCGGATTGTCGACCTCGTCCATGATGTTGATGCAGTCCTTGATGAGGCCGAGCGCCATGCCGGCCTGGAGCAGGATGAAGCCGGCGCGGATCTTCTTGACGAAAGGCGCGGCGGGGTCGGCCAGGATCAGCTCGTCCGGCACGAATGTGTCGCGGAACTGCACGCCATAGGTGCCGGTGCCGTCCATGGCGAGGAACGGCTTGCACGGCGTCAGCGTGATGGCGGGATCAGCGCAGTCAGCCAGGAACATCACGGTGCCCGGCTCGTCCTCGCGCTCGAAGATCGTGCCGAAGTAATGGTCCGGACCGAGATTGGAGACCCAGGGCAGCGCGCCGCGGACGATGTAGCCGCCGTCGACCTTTCGCCCTTTCAGTTTGAGCTTCTCGATACCGAAGAAGCTCTTCATCGGATTGGAGAGCCCGGTGCCGCCGAGCACCCGGCCGGTCGAGAACGCATCGCCGAAGCGCTTGGCGAGCTTCATGTTGGTGGAGTTGGCGGCGTACCAGACCAGCGTGTTCTGGCACCAGGCCATGAAGGCGGTGCCGCCGCAGACCTCGCCGATCGCCGCCATCGCCTGGATGGCGCAGCGCAAATCGGCAGGACCTTCGTGGGGCACGTGACTGCTCCAGGCGCCGACCTCGCCGAATTGGCGCAACACCGCGGCAGGATAGACCGTGCCGTCGTCGATGCCGGCGGCGAGCGGCGCAAGCTGCGCCCGCGCGATCCGCGCCACCTCCCCTGCAATGGACGGTGCGGGCTGATCCAAAACTTCGGCCCGTGATAAAGCCAGTGAACCCATGATCGTCTCCCGCACCTTGCCCTGTTGCCGTCAGCCTAGACGCCGACCTCGAGATTGACCGGGCGGGTGAAGGTGTTGGCGACCGGCGACCATTTCTTCACATGGGCGACCAGCGCGTTGATCTCGTCCTGCGAGATGCCCTCGCATTCCATGTCGACCTTGACGCGCACATCGGTGAAGCCGACCGGCTTGTCGGAGACGTCGCCGGTGCCCCAGACGGCCGTGATGTTGAGGTCGCCTTCGAGTTCGAGCTCGAGCTTGTTGACGATCCAGCCGCGGTGCACGGCGTTGGCATGCAGGCCGACCGCAAGGCAGGAACCGAGCGCGGCGAGCGAGGCTTCCGACGGATTTGGCGCGGTGTCGTCACCCAGAAGACCCGGGGGCTCGTCGACGATGTAGGGCGGCAGATTGCGGATGTAGTTGGCGTGGCGGAACTTGCCTTCCGCGACCGTCTTGCACTTCAAGGTCTTGACGACCTTCGGATTGGCCTTGCCGCTCGCGATCAGTTGCTCGAGGCCATTCTTGTCGATGGGCGCGAGGCAACCCGTCAGCACTGTCTTCTGAACGACGGCAGTCATCATCTTCTCCCTGGCAGAAGTGGAAATCGGCAGGATACCGAACGGTCTGTTTCCTTGCATGGAGCATGCCAGAGCCGGCCAAAAACAAAAGGCGAAGCATTGGAGCCGCTTAGCCTGCGCTGCCTGCGGATTGATCAGCCGCCGTTTGCTCAAAGGCGATGCAGATGCGCCTTCTCGTGCGAATCTTTTCGGCTCGGAACAGATGCGGCTTGCTGATGCGGCGCTGCTGCGGGTAAGTTTGGACTCATGGCCAAGCCCTCACCGAACAAGCCGTCATCGAAGAAGAATTCGCCCCACGCCGTGACGGGCGAAGACGAGTCCGCGCGCGGGCGCCTCCTGAGCGCCGCGACCCATCTGTTCTGCAAGAACGGAATCAACGCCACCGGCATCGATGCGATCATCGAGGAAGCCGGCACCGCGAAGACCACGCTCTATAAATTGTTCGGCTCCAAGACCAATCTCGTCAACGCGGTGCTGGAGAGCGAAGGCAAGCAGTGGCGCGAATGGTTCATCGGCGCCATGGAGGAAGGCGGCGGCGACGCGCAGGCCAAACTCACGCGCATCTTCCCGGCGCTGAAGAGCTGGTTTGCGGAAGAGCGCTTCTACGGCTGCCCTTTCATCAACGCGGTCGGCGAGCACGACAAGGACGCCAAGCAGTTCCGCAATATCGCGCTGAAACACAAGAAGATCGTGCTCGGCCACATCGAGAAGCTCGCCGGCGAGCTCGGATCCAGCGAACCCCTCGTGCTGGCGCATCAGCTCGGCCTGCTGATCGACGGTGCCATCGTCGCGGCGATGGTGTCGCGCGATCCGGGCGTGGCCGATACGGCGGCGCTGACGGCGGGCCCCCTGCTCAGCCAGTCCAGGGCAAGGAAGAAGCGCGCGGCGGATCAGCTCGAGGCGGTGTGATCTCTCTTACCGCCCCGCCTTCCCCTCCCGCGGCAACGCCTCCGTAAACCGCCTGATCGCCGCGAGCACCGGCTGCTGATCTCCGGCAAAGAACCAGTGATCATGGCCGTCGAGCTCGACGAACTCCGCGCCGCTGATCCGGCTCGCGATGTCGCGGCCGGCGGCGATCCGCACGGCCTGGTCGTTCCGCCGGTGCAGCACCAGCGTCGGCACGGCAATTCGCGCCAGAAGGTGCCGCACGTCGGCATCGCGAAACGCCGCGAGCACGGCCGAGATGCCGCCGGGACTGGAGGCCGCGCGCAGCAGCCCCGCCCACCAGGCGCGCGCCTGCGGATCATTGGCCAGGCTCGGCGCGAAGGCTTCGATCCCGACCGGCCCGCCCCATTGCGCGATGAGGTGGCGGCTCCAGGCGTCATACTGGCTGGCGCGCAGCGCGTGCGGATAGTCCTGTGACCAGCAGCCCTTGGCCAGCGCACCGAACAGAATGAGCCCGGCCACGCGGTGCGGGTCATCGACCGCGAACTTGATGCAGGCCGGCCCGCATTCGGATGCCCCGAACAGCACGACGCGGCGCGCATCCGCCGCCCGCAACACGGTGCCGATATCCTCGGCGGTGACGTCGATATCAGGAGCCGATCCAACCCGGTCGGACAACCCGATGCCGCGGCGATCGAACACGATCAGGCGTCCAAGCTTCATCAACGACGCCAGAAACGTCCGGCTCGCGGGATGCTCCCAGGCGCGCTCCACATGCGACACGAAGCCGGGCATGACCAGGATGTCGAGCGGGCCGCTTCCGTAGGTCTGATACGCAAGATGCACATCTGAGCCCTTCACATAGCGTGTCGCCGGAACGGAATGCGGCGCCGCCGCGGGGCTCATCAGCGCTTCGGTCTCGGCTTCCGGCGCGACGCCAAGCTCGTCGCGCAGACGCTGCGTCAGTGCCGCGTGATGCCGCTCCGCCGCGCTTCGGTCGCCGGCGAGCAGCAGGCTTCGGATCAGATGCCGGCCATAGACCTCGCTGAGCGGATCGAGCTCGACCAGACGGCCCGCATGCGCGGTCGCGGCAAAATGATCGCCGGCTGTATTCTTGTCCTGCACGAGACGTTCGAGCGCGTGCATGAGCCGTCCCCTCAGCGCCTCACGGCGAAAGAATGACCAGTCGTCGAATTCAGGAGAGTGGTCCGGAGAGAAGCCGGCGAGAAAGTCACCCCGATAAAGCTGGCAGGCCGCTTCAAACTCGCCGCGATCGCAGGCGCTCTCGAACAGCTGCGAGTCGATCTTCAGCTCGACCGCCGGTGACCAACGCACACTGGTGCGGTCGGTCTCGAAAACCGGTTGGTCAAGCGTAAGCTCGATGCGGTGAAGCAGGCGCCGCAATCGGGCGAGACCGGTCTCTCGGGGCGTTTCCGGCCAAAGCAGAGTGGCGATGACATCGCGCGCAACGGCGCCTTTGGCCTCCGCAAGATAGATCAGCAGCGCAAGGCCCTTGCGCAGGTTCAGCTTGATCGAGCGTCCGTCGGCATGAACCTCCGGGAACCCGAACGCCCCCAGCGAGAAAGCCGTCATGAAGATCCTCCCTCCCCAGCCGGCGCCCCGGGGGGACGCACAGGGGACGGTCCACCGCTAACAATCGGGGCAGATCGCACCCGCTCGCCAGCGAGCATTTCAGGCTCCTGCATGCGGCACCGTTGCCGTCGGCACAATAGGAAAAACCATGTTCGCACGCCTCGCAATCCTGCTCTACGCCCTCGTCAGCTATGCCGTATTCACGGCTTCGTTTCTCTACGCGCTCGGTTTCGTCGGCAATTATGTCGTGCCCAAGTCGATCGATATGTCGATCGATATGCCGATCGACGTTGGCGGCCCCACGAATTGGGGCGAGGCCATCGCCGTCAACCTGCTGTTGATGAGCCTGTTTGCAATCCAGCACACCGTCATGGCGCGCCCGGCCTTCAAGCGATGGTGGGCCAAATTCCTTCCGCTCGCCTGCCAGCGCAGCACCTATGTGCTGCTGTCCAGCCTGATCCTCCTTTTGCTGTTCTGGCAGTGGCGTCCGATTCCGGCACCGATCTGGCAAACCAGCGGCATGGTGGCCTGGCTGCTGATCGGCGTGCATTGGCTCGGCTGGCTGATCGCGTTTGCCTCCACCCACATGATCGATCATTTCGATCTGTTCGGCCTGCGGCAGGCTTTGGTCGCGTTCCGCGGGACCGTGATATCGGGTCAATCGTTCAGGACGCCGCTGCTCTACAAGATCGTGCGGCATCCGCTCATGCTGGGCTTTCTGCTCGCGTTCTGGGCGACGCCCGAGATGACCGCCGGCCATCTGCTGTTCGCGATCGCGAACACGGCCTACATCCTGGTCGGGCTACAGTTCGAGGAGCGAGATCTGATCGCCGAGTTCGGCGCGACCTATCAGGAGTATCGCCGGCGCGTTCCCATGCTGGTGCCGCGTCTGTTCGGTCGCCGCCGGACGGACGATCGCCGCCCTGCAGGAGCGCCGCGATGAACGCGCTGTTCTCTCTCCCCAAAATGTCCGTGGATGCCGCCACATTCGCCGATACGCTCGATGGGCTCGACGTCGGCCTGTATCTCGTTGCCGCGGACGCGCGTCTCGTTCACGCCAATACGGCCGGCCAGGCCATTCTCGATGCGCGCGACATCCTGCGTGAAATCCGCGGGCACCTCGCGGCCTGCGATCTCGCGGCCAACCAGACCTTGCAGCAGCTCTTCGCGGCGGCGGGACAGGCCGGCGAAACTTCAGTGCCGATGATCGGGACCCATGGACAGCGCTACGTCGCCCATGCCCTGCCGCTGCCATCCGGCACGCGCCGGTGTGCGGATGTGGCCTGCAGCGCCGCAGCAGCCTTGTTCGTTCGCAGGGCCGCGCTGACGATGCCGCCGCGTTCCGAAGTGATCGGCAAGGCATTCAGACTGACGCCGACGGAGTTGCGCGTGCTGCTCGCGATCGTCGAGCTCGGCGGCGTTCCGGAAGTGGCGGCCGCGCTCGGCGTCGCCGGTACGACGATCAAGACGCATGTCCGCCGCCTGTTTGAAAAGACCGGCGCCGCGCGACAGGCCGATTTCGTCAAGCTCGTCGCAGGATATGCGACGCCGTTGAGAAACCTGCCGAATGCAGACAATCCACTGGAGCGCCACGATGAAAGCAGTTCTGTGCAGCTCGTTCACCGGGCCGGGCGATTTGCGCCTCGGCGAGATCGACGAGCCGAAGCCGGCCCGTGACGAGATTCTCATTGATGTCCACGCGGCGTCCGTGAGCTTCATGGACCAGTTGCTGGTTTCTGGCCTCTACCAGATGCGGCCACCGACGCCTTTCGTGCCCGGCACTGAAGCATCCGGTGTCGTCGTCGCGGTCGGCGACGGGGTCACGACATTCGCCCCGGGCGACCGTGTGGCTTGCAGCGCCTGGACCGGCGGCTACGCCGAACGGATGATTGCCAGGGAATCGAAGAGCGTGCGGTTGCCGGATGGCATCGCGTTCGAGGCCGCGGCGACGGTCCTGCACAATTATGGCACGGCCTATTATGCGCTGGTCGAGCGAGCCCGGGCGCAGCGCGGCGAAACCCTGTTCGTCACGGGCGCCGCCGGCGGCGTTGGACTGGCCGCCGTCGACCTCGGCCGTCAACTGGGCCTGCGCGTCGTCGCCGGTATCGGTTCCGATGACAAGGCTGCCCTGGTGCGCCGTTATGGGGCCGGCGAAATCGTCAACTATCGCAGCGAGGATCTGCGCGACCGGATCAAGTCGATCACGTCAGGGGAAGGCATCGACATCGGTTTCGACAATGTCGGCGGCGCGATTTTCGAGCAGATCGCCCGGCTGATGAAATGGGCCGGACGGCTGATGCCGATCGGCTTCACCAGCGGCGAAATTCCGCAGCTCCCGATGAACCTGCCGCTGCTGAAAAACTATTCCATCCTCGGCGTCTTTGCCGGCGCCTGGGTGGAGAAATTCCCGACAGAGGCAGCGCGCGCAAATGACACGCTGATGCAATTGCTGGCCGACGGAAAAATCCGCCCGCACGTCGATCGCATCCTCCCTTTGGAGGATGCCGGGGACGCCATGCGCGCCGTGGCGAGCCGGACGGTTCAAGGACGAATTGTCCTAAAGGTCAGGTAAGGTGAGCGGGCCACGGCAGGAGAGAAACACACCGATGACACAGATCATCATCGACAACCGCTTTTGCGGTCCTCCGAACTCCGGCAACGGCGGCTATGTCTGCGGCCGGCTCGCCCGCCACATCCCCGGGGCTGCGGAGGTGACGCTGCGCGCACCGCCTCCCCTGGACAAGCCGCTCGATGCGGTTGCAACGGACGACGGCACATGGGAGCTTCGCGACGGCGCCAGGGTCGTCGCGACAGGACGGGCCGCAAATGTCGAGCTTGCGCGACTGGAAACAGCCAGCTTCGAGGAGGCCTGCGCCGCCGAGTTGCTGACGCCGCTGAAGCCGCACGAGCATCCGCTGCCGACATGCTTCGTGTGCGGTCCGGCAAGGGCGAAAGGCGACGGCCTGCGCATTTTCGCCGGCTCGCTCGGGCGTCACAATGCCGTTCTCGCAGCGAGTTGGACGCCGGATAAGAATCTCGCCGCCGAGGACGGCCTGGTCGCGCCAGAATTCCTCTGGTCGGCACTCGACTGCCCCACCGGCTTTGCCTGCAATTGCGATCAGCAGAACGGCAGCTTCGACAAGACGCCACTGCTGCTCGGACGAATGTCGGCCCGGATCGAGGCCCGCCCCCGCCCCGGCGACCGCTGCATCATCACGGCCTGGCCCACCGGTCGCGACGGCCGCAAGCGCACGGCCGAAGCCGCGGCGCATGATGAAGCCGGGAGGTTGCTGGCCGTGGCGCGGGCGACATGGATCGAGGTCCAGCGCGAGGTGCAGCTTGGGCGTCCTTCGTAGGTGGGCAAAGGCGCGCAGCGCCGTGCCTACCGTCTCTCCCCTTGCCCGATGCGCACCGGTGGGCACGCTCCGCTTTGCCCCCCTGCAAGACCTTTGCCCGACGAGACCTACGCGCTCTGCTCGATCATCTCCTGCAGCCGCACCAGCTCCGCCTCGATATCGCGTTCGACATCCGCCGCCCGAATCTCCAGCACGCGATAATCACGCGCCTCAAGCCACGTCCGCCGTCCCGCACGATCCGCCGCGATCGTCTCGCCCTCGCCCGGATTGACCAGCTCGATCGCGATCCGGTGCGGGAACGAGACGAAGTCCGGGATGTGGCGGCCGACCGGGGTCTGACGCTTGAACCCGCCTGCAAAGCGGCGGTCGCGGGTCAGGGCCTGCCAGAGCAGGCGCTCGGCGTCGGTCGGGTTGCGGCGGAGCAGGCGGGCGAGCCCGCGCACTGTCGAGCCGCCGTCGGGGACACCACCCTGCCCGTGCTCGGCCAGCAGCGCGCGCAGGCGCGTGGCCTGCTCGCCGTCGAGCACGCCGCCCTTGGCCGGGCCCTTGCGCCCTTCCGCGATCGCCATCACCACGCCGTGCAGAGTGTGCATGTCCTGCTTGGTCGGCTCCATCCGGCTGAAGATGTTGCGCAGGTTCACCAGCATGGTGTCGCGCTTCTCGGCGGGGCGCAGGAATTCGACCCGGTCGAGCTCGCGGATCAGATTGTCGAAGAAGGCCTGCATCTGGTGCTGCGAGGCGCGCTCCGAACGTTCCGGCATGCTGTGCGGCAGCTCGCCCGAGGTCGCCTGCTTGAACCATTCGTAGCCGACCAGCAGCACGGCCTGGGCGAGGTTGAGCGAGGCAAAGCCCGGATTGACCGGAAAGGTGATGATGCGGTTGGAGAGCCCGACCTCCTCGTTGGTCAGCCCCCAGCGCTCCCGGCCGAACAGGATACCGGCCTTGCCGCCGGTCGCGACGTGGCCGGAGATCTCGCTTGCTGCTGCCTCAGGCCCGACTACCGGCTTGGCCTGGTCGTGGGGGCGCGCAGTGGTGGCGAACAGCAGGTCGAGATCGGCAACGGCCTCGCCGACCGTGTCGAACAATTCGACCTTGTCCAGAATGTAGTCGGCACCGGCGGCCGCCCGCTGGGCGGCGATGTTGGGCCAGCCGTCGCGCGGGTTGACGATGCGCAAGCTGCTCAGCGCGAAGTTGCCCATGGCGCGCGCGGCCATGCCGATGTTTTCCCCGAGCTGCGGCTCGACCAGGATCACGATGGGACCGTCGAGGGAAAGGCCCGCCTTGGTCTTGTCAGTCCCCGACATCTCGCTTCGCTTTCACACTGGTTCTCAAGGCCTTGCCAAGACGCTTTCAGGACAAGGCGCTGTTAGGAATTGATTCAAAGCCGGCCGCGGGGCCGGCTCTGCCCGTTCGCCTGTCGTTTGCCTGTCCTGACGAAATTCTCAAGGGAAATAACGGGTTGGATTCCACTTTTGAATCTCGCCCGAAACCTCGACCCCGCCCCCGCGACGGCGCCGCACCCCGCCCCCCATCTGGGGAAGCTGGATCGGCTAAAAGTGCATAATCACTTGGCTTTCGCCCGCCGCGCGGCGGTGCTAAGAGGCGGCGGATATTCACGTTGGCGCCAGCGGCGCCGTTCCCAAGAGGGCTTCCCCGATCATGGCAAAAATCAAGGTATCCAATCCCGTCGTCGAACTCGATGGCGACGAGATGACCCGGATCATCTGGCAGTACATCAAGGACAAGCTGATCACTCCGTTCCTGGATGTCGACCTGATGTATTTCGACCTGGGGATGGAGTACCGCGACCACACCAACGATCAGGTCACCATCGACGCCGCCGAAGCCATCAAGAAGGTCGGCGTCGGCGTCAAGTGCGCCACCATCACCCCGGACGAGGCCCGGGTGAAGGAGTTCAATCTCAAGCAGATGTGGAAGTCGCCGAACGGCACCATCCGCAACATCCTCGGCGGCGTGATCTTCCGCGAGCCGATCATCTGCAAGAACGTGCCGCGCCTGGTTCCCGGCTGGACCAAGCCGATCATCATCGGCCGCCACGCCTATGGCGACCAGTACCGCGCCACCGATTTCAAGTTCCCGGGCAAGGGCACCCTGTCGATGAAGTTCGTCGGCGAGGACGGCACCGTGATCGAGAAGGAAGTGTTCAAGGCGCCCGGCGCCGGCGTCGCCATGGAGATGTACAATCTCGACGATTCCATCATCGACTTCGCCCGCGCCTCGCTCAACTACGGCCTGCTGCGCAACTACCCGGTCTATCTCTCGACCAAGAACACCATCCTCAAGGTCTATGACGGCCGCTTCAAGGACATCTTCCAGGATATCTACGACCGCGAGTTCAAGAAGGACTTCGAGGCCAAGGGTCTGACCTACGAGCACCGCCTGATCGACGACATGGTGGCCTCGGCGCTGAAATGGTCCGGCGGCTACGTCTGGGCCTGCAAGAATTACGACGGCGACGTGCAGTCCGACACGGTCGCGCAGGGCTACGGCTCGCTCGGCCTGATGACCTCGGTCCTGCTCACCCCCGACGGCAAGACGGTCGAAGCCGAAGCGGCCCACGGCACCGTGACCCGCCACTACCGCGAGCACCAGAAGGGCAAGGAGACCTCGACCAACTCGATCGCGTCGATCTTCGCCTGGACGCGCGGCCTCGCCCACCGCGCCAAGCTCGACAACAATGCCGAGCTCGCCAAGTTTGCGAACACGCTGGAGAAGGTCTGCGTCGACACCGTCGAGGCCGGCTACATGACCAAGGACCTCGCGCTGCTGGTCGGCGCCGACCAGCGCTGGCTCTCGACCACCGGCTTCCTCGACAAGGTCGCCGAGAACCTGACCAAGGAGCTGGCGGCGTAAGCCGTCCGCAATTTCGCCCGACTGGGCCAGACATCATCACGGGCCGCGCCTCCAGCGCGGCCCGTTCGTTTTTTGAGACCCCTTTGCGGAGATGCGACCATGTCGATCAAGCTTGCTGCCCCCAGCCTGTTGCTCGCGGCCCTGATCGGACCGGCCTTCGCCGCCGACCCGCTCCCGGACGCCATCGCCGCGCCCGGCGAGAGCGTCGTGCTCAGCGTCCATGCCGAGGGCGCGCAGGTCTATGAGTGCAAGGCAGCCGCCGACGGCAAGCTCGCCTGGGCCTTTCGCGAGCCGATCGCCACCCTGCTCGCCGAGGGCAAGACCATCGGCCGGCACTATGCCGGGCCGAGCTGGGAGCATGCCGACGGCAGCGCCGTGGTCGGCAAGGCCATCGGCAACGCGCCGGGTGCGACGGCCGCCGATATCCCCTGGCTGAAGCTGGAGGTCGCCTCTCGCCGCGGCAGCGGCGTGCTGACGCTGGTCACCACCGTCCAGCGCATCAACACCCATGGCGGCAAGCTCGAGGGCTCTTGCGAGAAGGCCGGCGAGTTCAAAAGCGCGCCCTATTCGGCCGAGTATGTTTTCCTGAAGAAGGGCTGAGACCGATGCTTTTCATGGTGATCGAGCGCTTCAAGGACCGCGATCCGATTCCGGTCTACCGGCGCGTCCGCGATGAAGGCGTCAAATTCCCGGAAGGCCTCAAATATCTCGGCAGCTGGATCGAGCCGAATTTCGACCGCTGCTTCCAGCTGATGGAATGCGACGACGCGCGCCTGTTGCAGCAATGGGTTTTGAACTGCCAGGGCTTTGGCATGACGTTCGAGATCGTGCCGGTGGTGCCCAGCAAGGAGACGCGCGAGGTCGTGGCGCCTTTCCTCGACGGCAAGTAACCGCCGGGACTATTCGTCTCAGCGGTCGGTGCCCTCGCGCTCGGCCTGCGCCAGCTCCGCCGCGGCGAGATCGCCGGTCTCCTCCAGCCGCGCCTTCGCCGTCTGGTGGACGTGCGCGGCGAGCGTCGGCATGCGCGCGATCAGGGCGTGAAAATCCTGGGCGTCGAGCACGAGCAGCCGGGTCTTGCGCGTCGCCGTCACCGTGCCGCTGCGCTTGGTTTTGTGCAGCAGCGCGATCTCGCCGAAAAACGTGCCGTCGGTGAGCCGCACATGCTGGCTCGGCAGCGCGATCTCGACCTCGCCGGCGGTGATGAAATACATCGACGAGGCGTCATCGCCCCGCCGCACCAGGATCTCGCCCTGCTCGATGGTGCGGGCGCGGAGCAGCCGCATGATGTCGGCGATCTCGGAGGCCGACAGATGCGAGAACAGCGGCACCCGCGCCAGCATGCCCCAGGTGACGACGAAATCGCGCCGCTTCACCTCTTCGGCGAAGGCCGTCGAGATGATCGCAACCGGCAGCGCGATCATGGCGAAGCCGCTGATGATCGTGAAAACGGAGATGAACTTCCCGAGCGCCGTCACCGGCACGACGTCGCCATAACCGACGGTGCCGAGCGTCACGATCGCCCACCACATCGCCTGCGGGATGGTGCCGAGCTTGTCCGGCTGCACGTCGCGCTCGATGGCGTAGAGCAGCGAGGCGAAGGTCAGGACCGCGCCGATCAGGATGACGATGCAGCCGATCAGCGCCCGCCGCTCGGCATGCACGGCGGCGAGCAGCGAACGCATCGCCGGCGAATAGCGGACCAGCTTGAAGAAAGGCAGCACGCCGAGCGCGGCCAGCGTCGCATGCCGGCCGGCGATAAGCACGATTCCCGCGGGCAGGAACGCCATGAGGTCGATGATGCCGAGCGACGAGAAGGCATAAGAGAGCCGGTCGGACAGCGCGGACGCCTTGCGCTGGGTGTGACCGGCAACCGTCCACAGCCGCGCTAGATATTCCAGCGCGAACACGATCACGGACAGGATAGTGATGCCTGTGAACAGCACGCCGAACTGCGCATCCAGCTCCGGCACCGAGGCGAGGATCATCGCGGCCACGTTGAGCACGATGACGCTGATGATCAGCTGGATGAAGCGCGACCCGGCCGAATAGGCCAGCGGATCGTGCTCCAGCAGTTCGTAGAGGCGATCCCTCAAATCGGGATCGCGCAAGCCACGTCCCCGCGGAACGAGGCCCATGGCTGTCTAAGCGCCCGTCATCGCTTTTTCGATCGCGCTCAGCGCCTCGGTCGCCTTGGCCCCGTCGGGGCCGCCGGCCTGGGCCATGTCGGGCCGCCCGCCGCCGCCCTTGCCGCCGAGCGCTTCGGAGGCGACGCGCACCAGGTTCACGGCGTTGAAGCGCGCGGTGAGATCCGCGGTGACGCCGACCACGACACCGGCCTTGCCGTCCTCGGTGACGCCGACGATGGCGACCACGCCGGAGCCGATCTGCTTCTTGCCGTCGTCGGCGAGGCTCTTGAGATCCTTCATCTCGATGCCCTCGACCGCGCGCGCCATCAGCTTGACGTCGCCGACCTCGCGCACGCCGGAGGCTGCGCCATTGCCGCTCGCCGCGCCGCCGCCCATCGCGAGCTTCTTGCGGGCGTCGGACAATTCGCGCTCGAGCTTCTTGCGCTCGTCCATCAGCGCGGCGATGCGCGCCGGGACGTCGTCGATCGAGGTGCGCAGCTCATTGGCCGCGGTCTTGGCCAGCGCCATGGTGTCGTTGGCATGCTTGCGTGCATAATTGCCGGTCAGCGCCTCGATGCGGCGCACGCCGGAGGCGACCGCGCTCTCGCCGGTCAGCGTGATCAGGCCGATGTCGCCGGTGCGCTTCACATGCGTGCCGCCGCAGAGCTCGACCGACCAGCCGAGCGCATTGGCACCGCGCTCGCGCGCGGTCCGGCCCATCGAGACGACGCGAACCTCGTCGCCATATTTCTCGCCGAACAGGGCGCGCGCGCCGGCCTCGCGGGCCTCGTCGACGCCCATGACGCGGGTCGTGACCTCGTCGTTCTCAAGCACCACGTTGTTGGCGATGTCCTCGACGCGGGCGAGCTCCTCCGCCGTGATCGGCTTCTGATGCACGAAGTCGAAACGCAGGCGATCCGGCGCAACCATCGAGCCGCGCTGGGCGATGTGGTCGCCGAGCACCTGGCGCAGCGCCTCATGAATGAGATGCGTCGCCGAGTGGTGCGCGCGGATCGACGAGCGCCTGCCGTGATCGACCTCGAGCTGCAGCGCGGTGCCGAGCTTCAGCTCGCCGCTCTCCAATGTGCCGATATGGACGAAGAGATCGCCGAGCTTCTTCTGCGTGTCGGTGACGCGGAACTTGATGCCGCCATCGCCCGTCAGCACGCCGGTGTCGCCGACCTGGCCGCCAGACTCCGCATAGAACGGCGTCTGGTTCAGCAGCAGCGCGCCGGTCTCGCCGGCCTTGAGGCTGCCCGTTTCCTTGCCGTCCTTGACCAGCGCGGAGACGACGCCTTCGGCGCTCTCGGTCTCGTAGCCGAGAAATTCGGTCGCACCCAGCCTCTCGCGTAGCGGGAACCAGATCGCCTCGGAGGCCGCCTCACCCGAGCCGGCCCAGGACGCGCGCGCCTTGGCCTTCTGACGCTCCATCGCGTCGGTGAAGGAAGCCTGGTCGACGCTGATGCCGCGCGACTTCAGCGCGTCCTGCGTCAGATCGAGCGGGAAGCCGTAGGTGTCGTACAGCGTGAAGGCGACGTCGCCGTCGAACATGTCGCCCTTCTTCAACGACGCGCTCTTCTCGTCGAGGATGGCAAGGCCGCGGGTCAGCGTCTTGCGGAAGCGGGTCTCTTCCAGCCGCAGCGTTTCCTCGATCAGGTTTTCCGCGCGCATCAGATCGGGATAGGCCTGGCCCATCTCGCGCACCAGCGCCCAGACCAGGCGATGCATCAGCGGCTCCTTGGCGCCGAGCAGCTGCGCATGGCGCATCGCCCGGCGCATGATCCGGCGCAGCACGTAGCCGCGGCCCTCGTTCGAGGGCAGCACGCCGTCGGCGACCAGGAAGGCGGAGGAGCGCAGGTGGTCGGCGATGACGCGGAACGAGGCCACGGTCTGCTCGTTCGGCCCGCTGCCGAGCGCGGACGATGTCGCGTCGATCAAATGACGGAACAGGTCGGTCTCGAACACGCTGTCGACGCCCTGCATGATGCAGGCCATGCGCTCCAGCCCCATGCCGGTGTCGATCGAGGGACGCGGCAGCGCCACGCGCTCCTCCTTCGTCACCTGCTCGTACTGCATGAACACCAGATTCCAGAATTCGAGGAAGCGGTCGCCGTCCTCCTCGGGACTGCCCGGCGGTCCGCCCCAGATGTGCTCGCCGCGATCGATGAAGATCTCCGAGCACGGGCCGCACGGCCCGGTGTCGCCCATCGCCCAGAAATTGTCCGAGGTCGGGATGCGGATGATGCGGTCGTCGGAGAAGCCGGCGATCTTCTTCCACAGGCCCGCCGCCTCGTCGTCGGTGTGGTAGACGGTGACGAGCAGCTTGTCCTTCTTGAGCCCGAACTCGGACGTGATCAGCTTCCATGCCAGCTCGATCGCGCGCTCCTTGAAATAGTCGCCGAACGAAAAATTGCCGAGCATCTCGAAGAAGGTGAGATGGCGCGCGGTGTAGCCGACATTGTCGAGGTCGTTGTGCTTGCCGCCGGCGCGCACGCATTTCTGCGACGTGGTGGCGCGCTGATAGGGCCGCTTCTCGACGCCGGTGAAGACGTTCTTGAACTGCACCATGCCGGCATTGGTGAACATCAACGTCGGATCGTTGCGCGGCACCAATGGCGAGGACGACACGATTTCGTGGCCGTTCTCGGCAAAGAAGTTCAGAAAGGTCGACCTGATCTCGTTGACGCCGCTCATGTTCATCCAATCGGGTGTGCTTGGACCCGCCATACGCCATCCAAACCGCAAGTTTGGGCTGATATCTGCGGGCCAAAGCGCTTTTAGACAAGGCCAGCTTCGCTGTCCAGAAACTGTGCAACCGGATCAGTGGGTTGCCGCAGGCGCGCAATCCCCGTTGCAATCCCGTTGCAATCCCGTTGAAAGCCGCCGATGCCGCGTTGACAGGCTTGGCCGCCCTGTGGTCTGTACCCATCTGTATCGTACGGCCACGTCGGGAGAGACCGGCTTTAGGCAGCCGGCGCCGAAGGAGCAACCGCCCCGGAAACTCTCAGGCAAAAGGACCGCGTGGCTTTGACGACATCTGGAAAGAGGCGCCGACGGGCGATGACCTTCTAAAGGTCGACCCGGACAGCGTCCGCCGACGGGATAATACTCTCAGGCACAGCGACAGATGGGGCTTCGACTGGTGTCCACGGGAAATCGTTCCCGGGGAACCGCCGAGGGCCCCGTAATGCTTGCGCGTGACGACAAAGAATCCCTGAAACGCACCCCCCTTTACGATCTTCACGTGTCGCTCGGCGGCAAGATGGTGCCGTTCGCGGGCTATGACATGCCCGTGCAGTACCCCGCGGGCGTGCTGAAGGAACACCTCCATACCCGCAGCCAAGCCGGCCTGTTCGACGTCTCCCATATGGGACAGCTCGCGCTACGGCCGAAATCCGGCAGGGTCGAGGACGCCGCCCGCGCGCTGGAACGGCTGGTGCCGCAGGACATCGTGGCGATCGCGCCGGGGCGTCAGCGCTATGCCCAGTTCACCAATGCGGACGGCGGCCTGCTGGACGATTTGATGGTCGCCAATTTCGGCGATCATCTGTTCCTGGTCGTCAACGCCGCCTGCAAGGAGCAGGACGAGGCGCATCTGCGCGCGAATCTCTCCGGCGACTGCGTCATCGAGCAGCTGGCGGACCGCGCGCTGATCGCGTTGCAGGGTCCGAAGGCGGAATCGGCACTGGCGAAATTGTGTGCAGAGGCGCCGTCCATGAAATTCATGGATGCCGGCCCGCACAAGGTCGCCGGCCTCGACTGTTTCGTCTCGCGCTCCGGCTACACCGGCGAGGACGGGTTCGAGATTTCGGTCCCCGCAGGCGACGCCGAGCGCCTCGCCAGGACGCTGCTGGACAACGCGGATGTGCTGCCGATCGGCTTGGGGGCCCGCGACAGCCTGCGTCTCGAGGCAGGCCTCTGTCTCTACGGCCACGACATCGACACCACGACCACGCCGGTCGAAGCCGCGCTGGAATGGTCGGTGCAGAAGAGCCGCCGCAGCGGCGGCGCGCGCGCCGGCGGCTTTCCCGGTGCCGACAAGATCCTCGCTCATTTCGACAACGGCGCAAGCCGCCGCCGCGTCGGGCTGCGCACCGAGGGCCGCGCGCCGGTGCGCGAGGGCGCGCTGCTGTTTGCGGATGCGGCCTCCAGCGAGCCGATCGGAAAGGTCACCTCCGGCGGCTTCGGCCCGAGCCTGAATGCACCGGTCGCGATGGGCTATGTGCCGACGAGCCTGAGCGCGCTCGATACGAAACTGTTCGCCGAGGTGCGCGGCCAGCGGCTGCCGCTCACCGTCGCCGCCATGCCTTTCGTGAAAAACACCTACAAACGCTGAGGACAAGACAATGACCACGACGCTGTACACCTCCGACCACGAATGGCTCGCGATCGACGGCGACGTCGCCACCGTCGGGATCACCGACTACGCGCAGTCGCAGCTCGGCGACGTCGTGTTCGTCGAGCTGCCCAAGATCGGCCGCACCCTGAAGAAGACCGAAGCCGCCGCCGTCGTGGAATCGGTGAAGGCCGCCTCCGACGTCTACGCGCCAATCTCGGGCGAGGTGCTCGAGACCAACGCCGAGCTCGCGGGCGAGCCGGCGCTGATCAATTCGGATGCTCAGGGCAAGGCCTGGTTCTTCAAGATCAGGATCGCCGACAAGAGCGAGCTCGGCGGCCTCATGGATGAAGCCGCCTACAAGGCACACACGGCTTAAAGAGCGATGGAGCAAGCGATGACCGCGCACCGCAAATCCAACGGCGACGCCGCCGCCACCTTCGTTCGGCGCCACATCGGCCCCTCCGCGCGCGATGTCGCCGCGATGCTGGAGACCGTCGGCGCCAGGACCCTCGACGCGCTGATGGCGGAGACGCTGCCGGCCTCGATCCGGCAGGCCGCGCCGCTCGATCTCGGCAAGCCGCTCAGCGAGACCGAGGCGATCGCGCATATGGGCGAGCTCGCAAGCCAGAACCAGGTCTTCACCTCGCTGATCGGCCAAGGCTATTCCGGCACGATCCTGCCCGCGGTGATCCAGCGCAACATCCTCGAGAACCCGGCCTGGTACACGGCCTACACGCCCTACCAGCCCGAGATCAGCCAGGGCCGGCTGGAGGCGCTGCTCAACTTCCAGACCATGATCTGCGACCTCACCGGGCTCGACGTCGCCAACGCCTCGCTGCTGGATGAGGCGACCGCAGCGGCCGAAGCCATGGCGCTGGCGGAGCGGCACTCGAAGGTCGAGGCAAAGGCCTTCTTCGTCGACAAGGACGTGCATCCGCAGACGCTGGCTGTGATGCGCACCCGCGCGGAGCCCTTGGGCTGGACCCTGGTCGTCGGCGATCCCCTCGCCGATCTCGACAAGGCCGACGTGCTCGGCGCGCTGCTGCAATATCCGGGCTCATCGGGCGCCGTGCGCGACCTCAGGCCCGCGATCGCGGCACTGAAGGCCAAGGGCGCGCTCGCGATCGTTGCCGCCGATCTGCTGGCGCTGACGCTGCTCGCCTCGCCCGGCGAGCTCGGCGCCGACATCGCGATCGGTTCGGCCCAGCGCTTCGGCGTGCCGATGGGTTATGGCGGGCCGCACGCGGCCTACATGGCGGTGCGCGATGCGCTGAAGCGCTCGCTGCCCGGCCGCATCGTCGGCCTCTCCGTCGATTCGCGCGGGATGCCCGCCTATCGCCTCGCGCTGCAGACCCGCGAGCAGCACATCCGCCGCGAGAAGGCGACCTCCAACATCTGCACCGCGCAGGTGCTGCTCGCCGTGATCGCCTCGATGTACGCGGTCTATCACGGCCCCGAGGGCCTGACCCACATTGCGCGAAACGTGCATCGCCGCGCCGCCGTGCTCGCTGCCGGCCTGCGCAAGCTCGGCTTCGCGCCGAGTTGCGACAGCTTCTTCGACACGCTCAGCGTGGATGCCGGCACGAGGCGTGCCGAGATCGTCGCGCGCGCTGCCTCAGAGAAGGTCAATCTCGGCGTCGGCGAAACCGCATTGCGGATCGCGCTCGACGAGACCACCACGCCTGCGACGGTGGAAGCGGTCTGGCGCGCGTTCGGCGGCACGCTTGCTTACGCCGAGTTAGATGCGACCACGCGCGAGGCGCTGCCGGAGGCGCTGAAGCGCACGACCTCCTTCCTCACCCATCCGGTGTTCCACGCGCATCGCTCGGAGACCGAGATGCTGCGCTACATGCGCAAGCTCAGCGACCGTGACCTCGCACTCGACCGCGCGATGATCCCGCTCGGCTCCTGCACGATGAAGCTGAACGCGACCACCGAGATGATGCCGCTGACCTGGCCGGAATTTTCCAGCCTGCACCCGTTCGCCCCGCGCGAGCAGGCACGCGGCTACCACGCGCTGTTCGCGCGGCTGGAAAAATGGCTGTGCGACATCACCGGCTATGACGCGATCTCGCTGCAGCCGAATTCGGGCGCGCAGGGCGAGTATGCCGGCCTGCTTGCCATCCGCGGCTATCACGCGGCGCGTGGGCAGAGCCATCGCAAGATCTGCCTGATCCCCTCCTCCGCCCACGGCACCAACCCGGCCTCGGCCGCGATGGTCGGCATGGACGTGGTGGTGGTCGCCTGCGAGAAGAACGGCGACGTCGACGTCAATGATCTCCGCGCCAAGGCGGAGAAGCATTCGAACGACCTCGCCGCTGTGATGATCACCTATCCCTCGACCCATGGCGTGTTCGAGGAGCACATAAGCGAGATCTGCGAGATCGTGCATGGCCACGGCGGCCAGGTGTATCTGGACGGCGCCAATCTCAACGCGCAGGTCGGCCTGAGCAGGCCCGGCGATTACGGCGCCGACGTCAGCCACCTCAACCTGCACAAGACGTTCTGCATCCCGCATGGCGGCGGCGGCCCCGGCATGGGCCCGATCGGCGTCAAGGCACACCTCGCGCCTTTCCTGCCCGGCCATCCGGCGACGCAAGCGGACGCTCCGGTCGGTCCGGTCTCGGCTGCACCGTTCGGCTCGGCTTCGATCCTGACCATCTCCTACATCTACATTCTGATGATGGGCGGCGACGGCTTGAAGCGCGCCACCGAGATCGCGATCCTCAACGCCAACTACATCGCGGCGCGCCTCGATGCGCACTTCCCGGTGCTCTACAAGAACGCCAAGGGCCGCGTCGCACATGAGTGCATCGTCGACCCGCGCGCGCTGAAGAACACGAGTGGCGTCACCGTGGACGACATCGCAAAACGCCTGATCGACTACGGCTTCCACGCGCCCACCATGAGCTTTCCGGTGCCGGGCACGCTGATGATCGAGCCGACCGAATCGGAATCGAAGGCGGAGCTGGATCGCTTCTGCGACGCGATGATCGCGATCCGGAAGGAGATCGCCGAGGTCGAGGCGGGCCGCTTCAAGATCGAGGCCTCGCCGCTGCGCCACGCGCCGCACACCGTGCACGACATCGCCGACGATGCGTGGAATCGCGCCTACACCCGCGCCGAGGGCTGCTTCCCCGCGGGCAGCTCGCGCACCGACAAATATTGGTCGCCGGTCGGCCGCGTCGACAACGTCTATGGCGACCGCAACCTGGTGTGTTCGTGCCCGCCGGTGAGCGATTACGCGGAAGCTGCGGAGTAAGGGATCGTAGGGTGGGTTAGCGCAGCGTAACCCACCACTTCAGCTTCAACGGAGACGAACAGTGGTGGATTACGCCTTCGGCTAATCCACCCTACAATCTAGCCGTCCGGCCAACGCATCAGACTTCCCGATCGTGCCGCAAGGCTCTGGCAATGGGTGCTCGCGACGGTGAGCGCCCAGGCTTGGGATTTATCGATGTTGCCCTGCAGATCAGCGAGCGCGCGCGCCTGCCAGTGTGCCCTTTCGCGTCCGAGCGGCAAGGCTTCAGTCTCCGAAACAATTCCCACAAAGGGCAAGATATCGGGATCATCTTCGAGGCGAGCCTTGAAGCTGTGCCTTGCAATTGCCCTGGCACCTTCCACCGGGGACACGCTTCCGGAAAGTATGCCTTTCGCCATCTCAATAATGATCTGGCGAGCAGCAATGACCTCGGATTGATTCCAACTCACGGCGATCCAGGGCTCACTAACTGATCCGGGTATCTCTTGTATCATAAAACGAAACGGGCCCCGAAGACGTCGGCAACTCAACGTCCTCAGCGCCCGCTCCTCGCGAAAAACTCTTCGCGTTAAAGCTTACTCGTCCGCCGGCTCGTCGCCGTCGGCGTCACGCTCGGGGGTGCCGGCCAGAATCTGCTCGGCGATCAGGCCGGAGTTCTGGCGGATCGAGGTCTCGATCTTGGCGGTGATGTCGGGGTTGGCCTTCAGGAACGCCTTGGAGTTCTCGCGGCCCTGGCCGAGACGCTGGCTGTCATAGGAGAACCAGGCGCCGGATTTCTCGACGATGCCGGCCTTGACGCCGAGATCGAGGATCTCGCCCATCTTGGAGACGCCCTCGCCGTACATGATGTCGAATTCGACCTGCTTGAACGGCGGCGCCAGCTTGTTCTTCACCACCTTGACGCGCGTGGTGTTGCCGACCACCTCGTCGCGCTCCTTGATCGCGCCGATGCGGCGGATGTCGAGGCGGACGGAGGCATAGAACTTCAGCGCGTTGCCGCCGGTCGTGGTCTCGGGCGAGCCGTACATCACACCGATCTTCATGCGGATCTGGTTGATGAAGATCACCATGGTGTTGGACTTGTTGATCGAGGCCGTCAGCTTGCGCAGCGCCTGGCTCATCAACCGCGCTTGAAGACCCGGCAGCGCATCGCCCATCTCGCCCTCGAGCTCGGCCTTCGGCACCAGCGCCGCGACCGAATCGACCACCAGAACGTCCACCGCACCCGAGCGCACCAGCGTGTCGCAGATTTCCAGCGCCTGTTCGCCCGTGTCGGGCTGCGAGATCAGAAGCTCGTCGATGTTGACCCCGAGCTTGCGGGCATAGACCGGGTCGAGCGCGTGCTCGGCGTCGATGAAGGCGCAGATGCCGCCCTTCTTCTGCGCTTCCGCCACCGTGTGCAGCGCCAGCGTGGTCTTGCCCGAGGATTCCGGCCCGTAGATTTCCACGACGCGCCCCTTCGGCAGGCCGCCGATCCCGAGCGCGATATCAAGTCCGAGCGAGCCCGAGGAGACCGCCTCGACGTCCATCGAGCGGTCGTTCTTGCCGAGCTTCATCACCGAGCCCTTGCCGAACTGCCGCTCGATCTGGGAGAGCGCGGCGGCCAGAGCTTTACTCTTGTCCATGGAGGATCCTTCGACGATACGCAGGGCAGTGGTGGACATTGGGTCGTGCTCCTTATGGCGAGGATTCGCGTGAGGGACAAAACAATTGGCGCGGCGGCTCGTCGATAAAGGCAATGTACCCCATTTGTTCTAAGTTCGCAATATGTTCTTTTGTGAATCTGGGCGCTGGCCTGTTTTAACCCCTAGTGGCCTAGGTTGATTTTCGCAGTGGCCTGTTTTGAGTTCGGCAGACCATTGAGCTAGGTCAAGGAATTTGGTCCCATAGAACAAAAGGCGCATGCCGTTGAACGCCTGTACTGTTAGACCTATAATTGCCTCAGAGGATTTGTGGGCGTCCTCATGGGTATACTCAAACAGAAGCCGGAAGACCTGAGCGCTCCGATTTGCGGGGAGTGCGGCAAGGAGATGGCGTGGATCATCTCGGTGCTGGAACCGGCAGAACGGATTATCGCGAATAGATTCACATGCCAGAACTGCGGCAGTCGAATCGAAACAAAAACGCCTGCCAAGCCAGCGCAAGAATAGGGCCGCCTCTTTCATTTCATCGCTGATACGGCCAGTCTGAAACGAAATCGTCGGAACAATACCTACACCCAAAAGTTGTAGTTACTCAGGCAACACACCTTGCCGGAGGATCAATGTATGGATTCCGAGAAAGATCGCCCCTCGTGCCGGGACCAATTTAATCGGTCCAACCCCCAGCCAAAGGGTGACGACTGGGTAGAGACGTTTATCGCCCGCCTGCGTGCGTTGTTAGATCGTATGAACGGTAAGAAGTAAGGCCGCCTCAGTGGGCGGCCTCTTTCTTATTCCAGCGCGGCATCAAGCCCGGCTTTCCCGGGCTCTTGTTGGGGCTTCTTATCGTCCTTCTTCTCGTCGTCTTTCACCTTGAAGCTTCGGCCGGGGTACCATTCTTTAAGGCCCCAAGTTCCGCGCCCAACTCGCACCACGTCGCCGACTTCAGCCATACGCCGAGTGAGGACAGAGCCGATCGTATTAGCTGGCTCTTTCGAGTTCATGTGAAGGCCGCCAGCCTTAAACAAGGCCGCCAAGTCGGGATTTTTTAGTGGGGTTCGCTTGGCTGCAAGCAAAGCCTTAGTTGCTTCCACGATGGACATGCCGAGAAGCGCCCCCGCGTGGTCCAGAGAGCCATTCCCGGGTTTAGAGGGCCCGCTAGCTGCCGCACTGGCACCGCCGCTCGGCCCGCCTCCTAGCCCACCGCCACGGAAGGCTTCAATGGCAGCAATGGCTTGCGCGATCTGATCGCGCTTCGCGTACAGATCAGCCAAGACCGTCTCGTAAGGGTCGATACCCTTTGATTCGTCAGTCATTTGTTGCTCCCAACGCACCTGTGTGCTATAGGGCTAAAAGTGCCGTTGCGAAGCGGCACGAAGCAAAGACGCCCTTGTGGGCGGGTCATAAGGGGTCACGACCCCCACTCGCTTGTTGGACCGTCATCTTCTTCGCAACCTCCTCTGCTCTTGACCGGGTGAGGACATAGGGCGCGCTAGGACCGTGAATCCTGCGCGCCCTTTTTATTGCATTTTCCAGATTCACAATCAAGCAGAAAAGTTTGGATACCCACACGCCACGCTTGGGCCCGGTGCACCGCCCCTATGCGACGCCCCTGTGTGAATCACACAAATAGAAAAACCACTCAGAAATCCAAACATTGATTGACTTGTTTGGATTCTGCACCTACAAACAAAAAGAGGCCGCACCGTTCGCGCGGTGCGGCCTCTGATTAGGTGCCCTGTAGTCTAACGTAGGACGCTCGCTGTTACACGCGGAGAGGTCCGGGTTCTAATCCCGGCAGGGCAGCCGAGAATTAGCGGGACCGACGGCGCTGGAACGCTGCCGATCCCTAGCCATCAAACCCGAGATTGCGCCCCGGGCCGGACGACCAAATCAGGATATACGCTCTGGAAGGCGTATTTTCTAGTGTCCGCCGGGGCAATCCAAAACGAGGATTGCGCCCTCATGAACGTCCTAGCCCGCGACAAGCAGATTGAAGTCATTGCCGCCCTTTGCGAAGGCGTCGGCATCCGCACGGCTTCCCGCCTTACCGGCGTCAACCGTGGCACCGTCGCCAACCTGGCCCTGCGTGTCGGAATTGGCTGCATGGAATTGCACGACCGCATCATGGTCGGCGTGCGTACCGAGCGCCTTGAGCTGGACGAACTGTGGAGCTTCGTCGGCAAGAAGCAAAAGAACGTCAAGCGTCACGAGATCAACGCCAAGGGCGATCAGTACGTTTTCATCGGCATGGCCGGGACGCAGAAGGCAATCATTAGCTGGGGCGTCGGCAAGCGGAATGCAGAAAGCACCATGGACTTCCTGCACGACCTCCGCAGCCGAGTTATCGGCCAGCCGGAGATTTCAACCGATGGCTTCCACCCCTACCGCGTAGCGATCCGCGACGCCTTCGGGCCGAACGCATCACATGGCGTGATCGTAAAGACCTACAGCGTAACGCATCTTGTAAAGGAAGCTCAGGGCCGCTACTCGCCCGCCGCCGTAGTAGCTGTAAGCCGTGACGTAGTATCGGGCGATCCCGAGCAGTACGTTTCGACCAGCTACGTTGAGCGCCAGAACCTTTCGCTGCGCATGGCGTCGCGTCGGTTCACCCGATTGACCAACGGCTTTAGCAAGAAGCTGGACAACCACGTTGCAGCCGTCGCGCTGTATGTGGCGCATTACAATCTGTGCCGCACTCACGAGGCCCTGCGCACGACGCCAGCGAAGGCGCTGGGGCTGGCGGGAAAGGCTTGGACGATTGCACAGCTTGTGGACGCCGCGCTTGCTGTGGCGCCTGCGCTGCCCACTGAGACCCCGCCGGACCGACGCCGGAAGTTCACGGTAATTCAGGGTGGAAAAAACTGAGCAAAGCGCGAATCATCCCGATTCGATTCGAAGACGCCAAAGAAATAGCGGGCAAAGGCCACAAAACCTCTTGCCCCCTATCTAGGGGAAATATGCACAACCAACTACTATCTGTAGAAATCTCTGTGCAACGACTTGTATTACAACCCTTTTGCAGGCCAATAGCTGATGCTATGGAGCCACATTCCGTAGGCCGATTTTCGCTTGTCAACAGCATTTTCATTGACACTACGGGAAAAAAACGACCAAATACCCCCGTTAAGGTCCTGTTAACCTTCCAGACTCATAACTAGCTAATTGTCAAGCGTTGACAATCGACTTTCGTTATGGGTAGCGCCAGGCTAGGAACGGGCCCCGAGCGTTCGCGTTGAGCCGCATCATATTGCTAGGAACTCTGGAGTTATTGAGGGAATAATGGCCCTGCTGTCCGCACCAGCTGAGGTGAATTTGATCTACAGGAATGTAGGGAAAACTCACGTTTTCACAGCGCTGGAACTGCCGGGCTTCCATATTGGAAGCTCGCAGCTAGCGCATGTTTTTCAACAGGCGACCACTGCTCTGAATGAGCACGTGTCTAAGCTGTGCAAGTGCGAGGCAAAATACAAGCTCGACTATTCCTATGAGGGCTTTCTGGCTCAAATCGAGAGCCATACTGGACCGGTGGTCACCGCCCGCCGCGCATCCACTGGAGAAGTCGCTTCCCACCATTGACTTTTAACAAAATGGTCATTTAGTTGACCATTAGCGCGAAGTTGGTGATTCTGATTAAGCCGTCTCGTGTTCTGCGAGACGGCTTTTTACTTGGTGTTTTTTGGTGAATTAGGATGTGATCATGTCCTTGAATGGGGACCAGCCTACCCCTTATCAGGATATCGTCTGGGGCTCCGGCAAGCCGGAGGCTCCGCTCACGGATTCGCCGGTCACCTTCAAGCGCTTTCAGCTGGTGATGAACAGCGCTAGTTTCTTTTTGTGCAAAATGGACCATGGCAGTTGTATTTGCCATTGGGAAAATACCAAGACCAGCACGATGATCACGACCCTGATGCCTGACTTCCGGGCGACTGGGTACGATGAACTCGTTTATGACATGGCCTACGTTCTGGACCTGCTTCCGAAGCTGGCCGGTCGGGGGACGCCTGACGAGGGACATAACCTCGTTGCCACGCTACGGTCTCACACCAATAAGCCCTACTAAGTCTTAGTGGCTCACTTTGAAATCCCGAGTGGCCTATTTCGGCCAGTACCTGAATCTGGGCGCTGGCCTGTTTCGACCCTCAGCGGCCTGATCTGAATTTGAGAGTGGCCTGATTTGACTGTGTGACAATTGTCACTGTGAGGCTACCCGTCAACCAGCATAGTCCGCTCACATCATACGGCGCAAAGTCGCCATGGCTCGGAGCAGGACAAATGACCAGCAATCATCGCGAGCTTACCACAGAAGAAATGGACGTCGTCACTGGCGCTGGTCTTCTCGACATGCTGCATAGAATTAGAGAAAAGTTGGGATCAGCCTCACAGCTACCGACCAGCGCTTCTTCCAGCCCCCCAAGCGGCAGCACCGCCCATAGCGCTCAGTAAGGGCCGCCTCAGTTGGCGGCCTCTTTCATTCGTGTTCGGGATCGAGGCCCTTGCCAAGCCTGGCCTGAAAGCTGAGGCTGCCTGTTTCGATCAGAGCAACTTTTAGGTGTATCGAAAAGCGGAACGGTGCTGGTTGGCGCTGTGGGTGAGCAATTTTGCTCAGACCCCAGAACAGAGTTGTGCAATTTCTACCCGCCCATGGGAACGTCCGAGGTCAAACGACCAGATCGGCCCTGCGAGATTTGCACCCGCGCCATGACCCATATCAGTACGCTGGGAGCCTCGGGATTGCGCCGCAAGGTCTCCGTCTTCCGATGCGAACATTGCCTGCGGATAGAGGTCGAGAAGGAGTAAGGCTGCCTCGGTTGGCGGTCGGCCGGTACCTGAGTTCAGGTACGAACCTGGCTCTGCCCCCAGGGGCCCTGGTTTGAAATTGGCAGTGGCTCATTTTGCAATGCGGAATTGAATCGCTTGCTGCGCGCATAGCGCGTACTGTCGCCCATCACCGCCCCACCATCGGCATCTATCGGTGACTGAGAGTATTGCGCTCCCGCCTCCTTCACGGAGAGCACCTTGACGCGCACCAAACCCCACCGACCCAAGCTTTCACTTGTGAGCCGCCTCATGCTCGAGGCGGATCGTCTCGAGGACGAGGCGCATAAGCTTCCTCACGGCCCCCTGGCGGATGCCATGATCCGGAAAGCGCGCCAGACCGAAACGGCGATGCAAGTGGATCAGTGGCTTTCATCACCGGGTCTGCAGGCTCCGAGGTAGCAACACCGACGCCCCTCCAACTCGAAGGAGCCAGTGCCCCTGCCTGGTGACCCGCCCCTGCGGATGTTCCGAATCAGGAACATTGAACCTCGGCCTTGTCCGTGTAGACTAATCTTTACCGGGGTTTTGCATCATCCCCCTCGGGGCTGGTAAGCCGCCGCCTGCGCTTCATTTAAGCAGGCGGCGTTTTAGTTTCCGATAAACGAAAAGGCCCCCGTGCGGGGCTGGCTGGGCGCTCACCTGTTTTCCGACCTCAGCGGCCTGGTTTGATTTTGGGGCGGCCTAACCTGGATTAATGACGCGCTTCCCCGGATTTGGAATCATTGCCGAACACAACGCCGAACATAACGGCTCCGTGGTCCGGCATGGGAAAAAGAGAAGCACCCAATATTGATCTCTCCCGGAAACCTCCAAGTGAGGGCGATACCCCGCGCACCGAGGAAGCCCGGCAGGTGGTCCAGGAGCAAATCGATCAGCAGCGCGCCATCCTGGAGAAGCTGCGCCGCAAGCTGAATTGAGGCCGCCTCGCTTGGCGGCCTCTTTCGTTTCACGGAGCACCTTGGAGATCTCCGCCCCTCCTGGAAGCTGACGCGCATCAAAGACGGATGGTGCGGACGCCGGCAGAATTCCGTAATCTTGTGGCACCGAACCTTTTCGCGGTCTTCCGCCTTCTCCGGAATAGGACCGCAACTCTGGGAATCTCAGTCATGACGGAAAACGCGCACCACGTCGCGAGCAGGCGCAATCCCCTCCTGGAGGCGGCGCAGGAGGAGATGATCAAGTTCGAGCGCAAGGAAAACGAGTTCCGCAAGAAGGACCGCCTGGAGCGCGCCGCCGAGCTCCGTTTGCCGCTGGACTCCATCAACGTTCATTAAGGCCGCGAACGGGCGCAGCCGACCGAGGCGCGTCGGCAGGCAGCCCCAGCATCTGCTCCACGTGGAGTGCCGTCGCAGCCGGGCTGCGCGCCATTATGGTATCCACTACCACAATTAAGCCATTGATCCCTCAATGGCATTTCGTCGGCGCCTACTGTGCATGGGGTTGTTTTCGATCTTTTGAAGAAGATGGCGTCGTCGAACGGCCTCTCACCACCGGCGTGCCGATCAGGCCGGCTCCGACGGCGCCGCCTCAGGCCATCCGTACTGAGGAAGAAGATGCGTGCATCGCTAGAGTAGCGCCAGCAGCACGATGCCGATCACCAGCACGACAAAGCCAGCCGCCGTCGCGGCGGCAAACGACCGCTCTACGTTGTCCATGATGCCACCCCGTTGCCGGCGCGCCACGTTCCCCCATGGCTGCACCGGACGGTGCGAAATCTCGCCTGCCCTTGTGTCCTGAGTTGTGCGAACGGATGTCGAAATTGGGACCGGTGCGGGGCCAGTCTGCGGCCTGGCGGCCCCGTTCTCGCGGCCATCGTCAGGCGCGCGTAAGCCTCGTCTCCTAGTCTGGGCGTGCTCGGTGGACCAACACCGGGTCTCCATGCCCAGTCGAAAACCCCGCTCCCCCCCGGGCGGGGTTTTCTATTTGCGAGACGGGCGAACACGCCGGCCCGGATTCCGTTCGTGGCCTTGTCAGGCTGTCGTAAGCTGAGCCGGCTAGGGTCGTGCGGCTATGGTGTTGCAGCCCAGCACCTCAGCCTCCAACAACCTTCTCCCCGCTTGGCTCTCCCAAGCGGGGTTTTTTCATGCCGGCCGGCCGGCTTACGAGTCCGCCTCCTCCCGCGTCAGCCACAGCGAGAAGGCACGAATTGCCGGCGCCGCGAGCAGCACGATCGGCAGCATCGCAGCCCATGCGATCAGCCACGACACCATCCAGTGCGCGAGGAAGACCAGCGCGTTCCCGCCCGGCAAGCTGGCGATGCCCGCCGCGATCAGCGAGGTCAGGCCGGACTGGATGATTCCGAAGACGAAATGAGAGTAGCGACGGGGGATGCCCAGCATGACGCGCCCATGTTGCTTGCCGTCACCCGGGGCAAGCAAGGCACATGCCGTCGCTTCCCCCGCCCCCGTAGTGACCGCCCAGGAACTCTGTTCTTGGTCGGAGAACCACGGGCACCAGATCCTGCACCAGGTCTTGCTCCATGTCGCGCCGATGGCTGTTCTTTCGAGATTCGATTTCGCTTGTTTCAAAGCGCGGACGTTTTCGAGATAGCCGTGAATTCTCCGAGGCTTACCGACCGATTTTACTTGTCTCCGGAATATTATGCCGGCCAGCATGTTTGCAGTGATGGAAGTGAATCGTGGGAGAAGGCCATGAATCACAGGGGCGTTGAATTCACCGTCGCCAAGACGGCCATTCCCGGAATCTGGCAATGGCAGTTCCGCATCGGCGAGCAGGTCAAGACCGGCAGGACCGAGACCAGGATCGACCTCCTGGCGATCCGGCGGGTGCAGCTGCGCATCGATCGGGAGCTGAAGGCGATCGGACGCAAAGACGGCTTGGTCAACACGGTCTGAATCGGCCGCACCGGGATCGACGGCGGCACGACGCGTCATAAGGGCATTCCGTAGCCGCCCGGAATTGATCTGCCGATGGTTTGGGATTGGACTGCGTCTGGTCATGGCCGTGGGGACGGAGGGCCATCACGCGCGATCGGTGTCAGCCATGCCGCTCTACTTCTTTCGAATCCGGAACGGCCGTTATTCCGGCTGCGCCGACCAGGCGTCGGAATTTGCCGATCGCGACCTGGCCTGGAAGGAGATGACCAGCGTCTGCGCCGACATGGCCGCCGGCATCGCCCGCAAGCTCCAGGAAAATTCCGAATGGCACATGGAGCTGCTGGACGAGGCCAAGGAGCCCGTGTTCCGGATCCGCATCACCGCGGAAACCTTCGATTAGGGCCACCCTAATCCGCGCTGGGCAGCCGCCGCATCGTGAATTCGATGTCGCCGCCGGGCAGCTCGCGCCAGGTCTCGACTGCGCTCATATAGCCGGCCTTGGGGTAGCGGGCGAAGAAAGCCTCGGCCCTTTCCCGCGCCGCCGGGCGCGGCAGCGTGAAGGTCTCGCGCAGATAGCCGTCGCCGGCCGCTTCGCCCGGCTTGCCGCCCAGCCTGCGCCTGCGCGCCATCCGCTCGGCGAGATCCCGCGGACGATCGGCCATGTCCTGCCCTCCTCTACGCACATAACGCTCCCGGAGGATGTAGGAAGCGAGCCGCCCAAGAGGAGTCCCCGATCGAAGGCGTCAGCCGCCTCCGATCGGACAGAGAGGTCAATTGGCAGCGGTGCCGGATTTCTTCTTCGGCGCGCTAGTTGCGGCCGACGCCTTCGCCGCCGGCTGCTTCGGCGGATCGGAGCGCATGCCACCCCAGGGATCGTTGGACGCCTTGGAGTCCGGGATCTTCTTCAGCGTTTCCTTGTAGGCCTTGTCGCGCTCGGCTTCCGCGGCCTTCTCCTCGGGGGACTTGCTCGGACCGTCCTGCATCAAATTGATATTGGGCATTTGCGCATAGGCCGGTCCCGCCAGCATCACCAGCACCGCGGCCATACGGAAAAGCTTCATCATTGACTCCTTGATCATCCATAGAGGGCGGATCGCCCGCGCCTTGTCATCGTTGTCACGGCCGGATCGCGACCGCTCGGCCCGCTAGAGCCGGTCCGATCTGCACGATTTCGGCGCGTGCAGCCAGTCGTCCCAGATCGGGCCGCACCTGGTGCACCCGTTCAGCGCCAGGCCGAGCGCGGCCAGACAAAATACCAGGACATACCGACGCAACATCATCCACCCATACCCGGTCCGTGGCATCATATCGGGCGAAGTCGGGCATTTTCAAGCCGAAGGGACCGGCGGAGGGACCGGCGGCAGACCGGGTGACTCTGCCGTGCCAATCCGCGCAAGATGGCCGAAACATCCGGCAACACGGGAGGGAACGACAGCAATGCCATCGCAGCCAGAAGCCGAGTTCGGCATCACTGAGGCCCGACGCATACTCGGCGAGGTCTTTGCACCCTGGGTCCAGGATCTCAACCTCTCGGTCGAGCGCATCGAGCACGTGCCGCCGCCGGACGTGCCGGACTGGCAGCCGGCCGCGCTTCTGCGCATGCCGTTCTCGGAGCGGCTGTGCCGCAACGGCGGCGTGGTCTGCGGCCAGGCGCTGATGGCGCTCGCCGACACTGCGATGGTGATCGCGAACCTCGCCGCCAACCGCGGCTATCGTCCGATGACGACGGTCGACCAGACAACGCATTTCATGCGCGCCGTCTCCTCCGCGGACGTGCTGGCCGACGCCCGCGTGGTGCGGCTCGGACGCACCATGAGCTTCGGCCGCGTCACCCTGCTCTCGGCCACCGACAACAAGCCGGTGGCGATGGTGTCGAGCGCGTTCGCGATGCTGCCGGGCTGAGCATCATCCGAAACGAAAAAGCCGCGGAGCGCAAGGCTGACCGCGGCTTTCGACGGTGTCATGACGCGACGGGAAACGCGATTGCGGTCGCGCTTCGCACCGCCGCGCGCGAGAAATTACTTGCCGAGCACTTCGTCGGCTGCCGTCACGATGCTGACGTTCGGGTTCTTGCCGCAATAGGTCCCGAACTGCTTGGCGTTCTCGACGAACACGTCGGTGTCGATGATCGCGTTTTCCTCGTCGCCCTTGTACCAGCCGTCCATCCAGGTCAGCACCATCTTGATGGTGTCGTCCCCGCTCTCGAGGAACTGCTTGCAGCTCATGGTCGCGAGATCGAGCTTGGTGGCCTGAGCGGGCACGGACGACAGCGAGAGCGCCGCGGCGAACAGAAGCGAAAGCGTGGTCTTCATCAATATCTCCATCGGCGCGCAGCGCCATAAAGGAAAGTTCTTGGCGAAAGTCGGAGGAGCAGTTCTCCGCTTCAACGTCGTAAACGAAATCTGAAGCGCAGTGCAAGTAGCCCCAGTATTGAGTTTAGTTCAACGTAATTTCCATGCACTATTTTCACAAAGGTCATTATGGATCAACGCGGATGATCGAGAAGCGTACAGCGCAGCGCTACCGTGTTTTCAAGGGTGGAACGATCGCCTTTGAAAACAGCGGCATCGCGTGCACGGTGCGAAACATGTCGGCAGGCGGTGCGGCGATCGACCTCGATGGCCCGGTCACATTGCCGCAATCGTTCACGCTCGCGATCACGCGCGACAATTTCGAGCGGAATTGCCGGACCGTTTGGCGCAGCGACAGGCGCGTCGGCCTCGCCTTCGTGGAATAACGCGCACGATGTGAATGATCGTTCGCATCGCATCCATATCACGTTGATGATTGCTTGATGGCGACGACGCCGGCGCAGCTCACACCGGCTTGCCGGTGCCGCAGTCGGCACAGCCGACTCGCCAATGCCCGTCTCGGTTACTTCGGCTTCCTGGCAGGTTCAGCCGGACTCGCCCCGCTCCACGGGTCGTATTTTTACTTGGACTCGGGGATGCACTCGAGTGCGGCCTTGTAGGCTTTCTCGTCGACCTTGGGCGTGTGTCCACCTTCTGGCGGCCCTCGTTGGGCTGGCGTCGGCCGCCCATCTGCGCCTGCGCCGAGGCAACCGCCAGCGCCGGCACGGCGGCCGCCAAGACCAAAATCCTCATTGACGCAATCCCCTTCGTCCGGGGTACAAGCTAGCCGGCAATCGTGGAATAGCCAATGCCGCGGGCTCCAGGTCTTCAGGAGATCTTGGCTTCAGCAAATGTTGATCGGCCGGGACTTCGCCGGATCGCATTCGTGCCTATCTGTTGGCCCGCAGGGGACCTTCACGGATGTTGCGGATCATTGCTCTTGCGGCGCTGCTCGCCGGCTCGCTCACGCTTGGTGCCTGCGGCTTCGCCGACAGCCGCGCGCCGGTGCCCGAGTTCATGCGCATGAAGGAAGCCGAGCAGCAGCCGCCCGAACCGCCCCCCGACGTCAAGCGCGTGGTGCGCGAACAGATCGAATTCGTCTTCCTCAACACGTCCTATCCGCGCGAGGTGCATGTCGCCTCGCCCCATCGTGAGGTGCGGGGACCGGGCTGGACCGCCTGCGTTCGCGCGCAGCTCACCTCCGCGACCGGCTCGTCGCTCGGCGCCCAGACCTACGTCGTGACAATCACCGGCGGAAAGGTGGTTGATCGCCGGCGCGCGGAAGCTGACGACATCTGCGGGTCGGAAAGCTACGAGCCGATCTAGCAACAATCCAGGCTGACAGCGACCGGGTTCCGGGAAAAACCTGCAATTCGGCCGGAACGATCGCCGCCTCGCCTTCTTGTCCCGCCGAGGGCAGTTTCGAGGAGGACATGATGAGGACATTCACGATTGCATTGCTGGCTGGCGTCGGGGCTTTGGCCACGGCGAGCGGCGCGAAGGCCGCCGACATCTACACGAGCAGCGAATACACCAGCCCCGATCTCGTCCAGCAAGTGCGGCTGGTCTGCGACGATGCCGGCAACTGCTATCGCACCCGGGGCGGTGCGCGCGTGATCGTGCGCGACTCCTATGCCACCATGCCGCGCGATCACTACTATGAGCGCCGCACCTATCGCGACTGGGATGATGGTCCGCGTGCCGGCATCGGCATCCGGGCGCCCGGCGTCAGCGTTGGCGTCGGTGTCGGCGATCGCTGGTAGTCGATGAAGCCATGACAGGCGGGACCGGACGAGACCACTCGTCCGGTCCCGTTATCATGTTGGATGGGATCACCGCCGTCAGGCGGCGACCGATTGCTGCTGAAACTGCTCGTAGGCCGCGATCGCATCGGCGGCGTACATCAGCGACGGTCCGCCGCCCATATAGACGGCCATGCCGAGCGCCTCCTCGACCTCCTGGCGCGTCGCGCCGAGCTTGACGAGTGCTTCGGTGTGAAAGCCGATACATCCGTCGCAATGCGCGGCGACACCGAGCGCCAGCGCGATCAACTCCTTGGTCTTCTTGTCCAGCGCGCCGTCGTGCGTGGCGGCATGGGCGAGCGCGGAAAATCCCTTCATGGTGTTGGGAATGTCGCTCCGCAGCTTGCGCAGATTGGCGGAAATATTCCTGGTGATATCGACGTAGTTCTTGTCCATCGAACCCTCGCTAACTGGATTTGGTCGTCGTGGAAGTCGCCTCGTGCGGCGCGCGCAGGGCGACGTAGATCGCAGGGATGACGAGCACGGTGAGCAGCGTCGAGGACGCAAGCCCGAAGAGAAGCGAAATCGCCAGTCCCTGGAAGATCGGATCGAGCAGGATGGTCGCCGCGCCGATCATAGCGGCGAGTGCGGTCAGCAAGATGGGCTTGAAACGAACGGCGCCGGCTTCAAGCACGACCTCACGGAGCGACTTGCCGTCCCCGCCGCTGTGACGGATGAAATCGACAAGCAGGATCGAGTTACGCACGATGATGCCGGCAAGCGCGATGAAGCCGATCATCGAGGTGGCCGTGAACGGCGCGCCCAGCAGCCAATGTCCCAGCAGGATGCCGATTAGCGTCAACGGAATGGGCGTAAGGATCACGAGCGGCAGGCGGAAGCTCTTGAACTGAGCGACAACCAGCACGTAGATGCCGAGAATGGCTGCGCCGAAGGCGGCACCCATGTCGCGGAACGTCACCCATGTGATCTCCCATTCGCCGTCCCACAGCAGCGTGGGACGGGATTCATCGGTCGGCTGACCGTGCAGGCTGATCGCAGGCTTCGGCAGCTTGCCCCAATCATGGGCATCCACGCGATCCGCAACAGCCAGCATGCCGTATAGTGGCGCTTCGAATCGCCCGGCAAGTTCGGCCATCACCATGTCCGCGAAGCGGCCGTCACGACGGAAGATCGTCGGCGAACCCTCTTCCACGGTCGCCTTAACGACCTGCCCGAGTTCGACCACCGTCTTGCTGCCAGGCACCGTGTTGGCGGGCACGGGCGTGGAGGCCAGCGCCTCGTCCCAGACGAGGTCGCGCTTGCCGAGATGCACCGCGATCTCGATCGGGTTGCGATCCTCGCCGCGATGCGAATAACCGATCGAGATGCCGCCGAACAACGCCTGTATCGTGTCATAGACGTCGCGCTGCTCGACGCCGAAGAATTCGAGCCGGTCCTGATCGATCGACAGCCGCAGCCGTGGCCGCTTCTCGCCGATGGAATCGTCGACATCGACGATGAAAGGGACCTCGGCAAAGACCTTCTTCAGCTCGGCCGTCACAGCGCGGCGCGTCGCAGCATCCGGACCGTAGACTTCGGCAAGCAGCGTCGCCAGCACCGGCGGCCCGGGCGGCACTTCGACCACCTTGATGCTGGTGCCCTTTGGGATATCGAGCGCTTTCAGCCTTTGCCGCAGCTCCAGCGCGATATCATGGCTCGCCCGATTGCGTTCGCCGCGCGCGGCCAGGTTGACCTGCAGCTCGCCCATTTCGGGCTTTTCGCGCAGATAATAGTGCCGCACCAGGCCGTTGAAATTGAACGGCGCCGGCGTGCCGGCATAGGATTGTAGCGAGATGGCCTCCGGCAATTGCCGCGCGATCTCCGCCGCGCCGAACAGCGTGCGCTCGGTCGCCTCCAGGCTCGCCCCTTCCGGGAGGTCGACAACGACGGCGATTTCCGACTTGTTGTCGAACGGCAGCAGCTTGACCGTCACCGACTTGGTCGCGAATAGCGTCATTGACAGCAGTGTCGCGACACCGACGCCGAGCAGGAACATCCAGGCTGCGCGCTTACTCCGGACGATGGGAGTGGCAAGGCGCCGGTAAAGCCGCCCGAGCCGTCCTTCCTGGTGCGCGGCATGGGTCCCTGCGACCTCAGCTTTCGGCGCCAGCTTGAGCATGAGCCAGGGCGCAACGACCATCGCGACAAAGAAGGAGAACAGCATCGCCGCCGAGGCATTCGCCGGGATCGGCGCCATGTAGGGGCCCATCAATCCGGACACGAACAGCATCGGCAACAGCGCGGCAACCACCGTAAGCGTGGCGACGATGGTCGGGTTGCCGACCTCCGCCACCGCTTCGATCGTCGCCTGCAATCTCGACCGGCCGTCACGCATGCCCCAATGCCGCGCGATATTCTCGACCACGACGATGGCGTCGTCGACCAGGATGCCGATCGAGAAGATCAGCGCGAACAGGCTGACCCGGTTGATGGTGTAGCCCATCAGATTGGCCGCGAACATCGTGAGCAGGATCGTCGTCGGAATGACGACGAAAGTCACGACGGCCTCGCGCCATCCGATCGCGATCGCAATCAGCACCACGATCGAGATCGTGGCGAGCCCAAGGTGGAACAGGAGCTCGTTGGCCTTCTCGTTGGCGGTCTCGCCATAGTCGCGCGTCACCGTCACCTGAACGTCGTCGGGAATGAGGCGCCCCTTCAGTCCCTCGAGACGTCGGGCAATGTCGGCGGAGACCACGACCGCATTGGCGCCGGCGCGCTTGGCGAGCGCCAGACTGACCGCGGGCACACGCGACCACTGCCCCTTCTCGTCGCGCGCGTCGTTCCAGACCCGATGCTCGGTCGTGTTTGGTCCGATGATGACTGAGGCCACGTCCTTGACATAGACCGGCCGTCCGTCGCGCGTCGAGATCAAGAGCAACCCAATGTCGGGAATACCCGCGAGCGTCTGGCCGGCCGCGACGTTACGCACGACGCCGGCATCGCGGACCTGGCCGGCCAGGAACGAACGATTGGCGTCCTTCACCTTGGCCACGAGGTGTTGCAGCGTGACGCCGAACAGCGACAATTTCTCCGGATCCGGCTCGACCCTGATCTGCTGCGCCGCGCCGCCAGAGATGTAGGTCAGTCCGATGCTGTCGATCTTTATGAGCTCCGAGCGCAGCTTGTCGGCGAGCTCGAATAGGTCCTTGTCCGTCCAGCGTCCGGCCGCCTCCGGCTTCGGCGCCAGTGTCAATACTGTCACCGCGACATCATTGATGCCACGACCGACGATCAGCGGTTCGGGGATGCCGACCGGGATGCGATCGAGATTGGCGCGGATCTTCTCATGGACGCGGAGGATCGCATCCTCCGACTTCGTTCCGACCAGGAACCGCGCGGTGACCATCACGCGGTCGTCCTCGGTCTGGCTATAGACATGCTCGATGCCGTCGATGCCCTTGACGATCGCTTCCAGCGGCTTGGTGACGAGTTCGACTGCGTCGGGCCCGCGCAAGCCGTCGGCATTGACGCGGATATCGACCATTGGCACGCTGATCTGCGGCTCTTCCTCCCGCGGGATCACGACGACGGCGATGAGGCCGACCACGAGCGACGCGAGCAGGAACAATGGCGTCAACGGCGAGGCGATCGTCGCCTTGGTGAGCCGACCTGAGAGTCCGAGATTCACGGCCGCACCAATTGGTCGCCGGCACGGATGCCGGACAGGATCTCAAGCCCATCGTGGAGCGCGGGCGTCGGCAGTTCGCGTCCGCGCTGCACCGGCACGTCGATAACCCCGCTGGCCTGCTGAAGCCGCACGTAGTCGATGCCGAACCGGGTCGTCACGTAGCCTGCCGGAATGACGAATGCCGGCCGCGTGCCGCCGGAGATCCACACCCGCAGCCGATCCCCGACGAAGTATTCGCCGAGACCTTCGACGCTGGCGTCTGCAATGACGCGGCCCTCCTCGATCTGCGGATAGACGAGATCGATCACGCCCCATTTGGACGCCTCCTCGCCAAACTCGGCGCCGTCGACTCGAATCCTGTCGCCGGCTTTGAGCAGCCGTGCGTGCCGCTCCGGCACCCTCAACCGCAACTTGAAATGCTGCTGCGCGACGGTGACGATCGCGTCTCCGGACATCACCACAGAGCCGACAGTGACGAGCTTTTTCAACACCCGGCCACCGGAAGGCGCCAGCACCTGACCCTCGCTGAGCTGCTGCGCGATCACGCTGCGGTCGGCGGTCTTCGCGCGCAGCCCGTTATCGGCCACGTTCAGCGCGGTCCGGGCCTCGTCAAGCTTGACGCGCGGGAGCGTGCCGCGCTCGACCAGACCCTCAATGCGCGTGAAATCGATCTGCGCCTGATTGGCCTGAGCCTGGAGCGCCTCGATCTGCGCATCCAGGGCCTTCATCTGAAGGGCCAGCTTCTCGTCACCAATGGTCGCGATCGCCTGGCCGGCGGTCACAGGATCCCCCTCCCTGACATTAAGCTGGACCACAATTCCGCCGATGCGTCCACGAGCGGGCACAACGCTGACACTCTCCACCGTTGCAAACACGGCCTTTTCGTCGGCGACGGAGTGCTGCGCCACGGTGAGCGTTTCCGCCGCGGCGAGACCGCTCTGCAGGGCGGTGGCTGCGAGAACCGCCAACAATCCTAGGAGTCGCATGGGGCGTGTCCGTGTCATCATGGAACCGTTACACCGCGGCGCGGTGTCCTCTGTCATATCGTCAGCTTTATCGGGTGGGGCGTTGATCTTGCTCAACGCGCCGCAACTTGGGTGCTCGTAGACTTCATTTCGACCTTGCGGACTTGCTTGCGGACTTGGGTGCACAAAACACCTGATAGAGCGTCTTCAGGATCTCGCGGGCCGGCTCGCTCGCGATCGAATAGAAGATCGTCTGCGCGTCGCGACGCGAGGACACCAGGCCATCCTTGCGGAGGAGCGCAAGATGCTGAGAGACCGTGGAGTCCCGCAGGTTCAGGAACTCGGCAAGTTCGCCGACCGAACGCTCGCCATCGATGAGCTGGCAGATGATGAGGAGCCGGTGCCGGTTGGACAGCGCCTTCAAGAGGTCGCTCGCATGGTCCGCCGCCCGCGCCATGGTTTCGCTATCTATTTTCATACTTGCGTATATACGAATATATGAATATATAGTCAAGCATCGCGGCGGAACGGCCAGGGCGCAACTGGCGGAGCCGCTCACCAGTGGAGGTAACCTATGGCGGAAGTTGTCGTAATTGGAGCCGGTCTTAGCGGGACGCTGATGGCCTATGAGTTGCTGCCCCAGCTCGGAAAGGACGACCGCGTGAGCGTGATCTCGCAGGGCGCGGTCTATCACTTCGTCCCATCGAACCCTTGGGTGGCAGTCGGCTGGCGAAAGCGCAGCGAGATCGAGATCGATCTCGTTGACATCATGAAGCGCAAGGGCGTGCGCCTGCTGACGCAGGGCGCCAAGCGCGTGCACCCGACCGAGAATCGCGTCGAGCTCGGCGATGGCATGTCGATCAACTACGACTATCTTGTCGTCGCGACGGGGCCTGAGCTTGCCTTCGACGAGATTCCCGGCCTGGGCCCGCAAGGCCACACGCAATCAATCTGCCACGTAGACCACGCCTCGCACGCGAAGGACGCATTCGAAAAGCTTGCAGCCAACCCCGGCCCGGTCGTGATAGGCGCGGTCCAGGGCGCGTCCTGCTTCGGCCCGGCGTACGAATTCCTGTTCATACTGGAAACCGAGTTGCGCCGGCGCAAGCTACGCGACCAGGTCCCCATGACGTTCGTCACCTCGGAGCCCTATGTCGGCCACCTCGGCCTTGACGGCGTCGGCGATACCAAGGGCCTTCTCGAAAGCGAGATGCGTGAGAAGCACGTCAAGTGGATTACCAACGCGCGCGTCAAGGGCGTCGAAGCGGGCAAGATGGTCGTCGAGGAGCTCGGTGACGACGGCGCGGTGCGCAAGACACACGAGCTGCCCTTTGCCTATTCGATGATGCTGCCGGCGTTCCGCGGCGTCGAGGCGGTTCGCGGCATCGACAAGCTGACCAACCCGCGCGGCTTCGTCGTCGTCGACAAGCACCAGCGCAACCCCGCCTTCCCCAACGTCTTCGCGGTCGGGGTGTGCGTTGCGATCGCTCCGGTCGGGGCGACCCCGGTGCCGGTCGGCGTGCCGAAAACGGGCTTCATGATCGAATCCATGGTGACCGCGACCGCGCTGAATATCGGCGCCCTGCTCCGGGGCAAGGAGCCGAGCGCGCAGCCGACCTGGAATGCGATCTGCCTTGCCGATTTCGGCGATTCCGGCGTCGCCTTCCTGGCGCAGCCGCAGATCCCGCCGCGCAATGTCAACTGGTCGTCCAAGGGCGAGTGGGTGCACTACGCCAAGGTCGCCTTCGAGAAGTATTTCCTCCGCAAGATGCGACGCGGCGAGAGCGAGCCGTTCTATGAGCGCTTCCTGCTCGACAAGCTGAACATCGCCAAGATCAAGGAGGTCCGGACGGGCACATGAGCGAGACACGCCAGATCGTCTGCGGGCATTGCGGGCGGACCAACCGCCTTCCAGTCGAGCGTACGCCGGAAGGCGCGCGCTGCGGCGCCTGCCACCAGCCGATGTTCACCGGCCACCCCATCGAGGTGGACGAGGAAGCCTTTGGTCGCCATGTCGACAACAGCGACATTCCCGTTCTGGTCGACGTCTGGGCGCCCTGGTGCGGGCCATGCCGCGCCATGGCGCCGATGTTCGAGCGCGCCGCGCAGCAACTGGAGCCGCAGATCCGGCTGTTGAAGCTCAATTCGGACAACGCTCCTGCATTGTCGTCGCGCCTCAACATCAGCGGCATCCCGACGCTGTTGCTGATGCGCGGCGGCCGCGAGATCGCCCGCCACGCCGGCGCGATGGATGCACGCAGCATCGTGGCTTGGACCCAGGCCAGCCTGACCCATTCGTAATGCCAACAGACTCAAACAGGAGCATGCCATGAATCTCGATAAAGCCGTTCTCGCCTTCGCAGGTTTCGTCGTCCTGCTCGGACTCGCGCTGGGCACCTACGTGAATGCGTACTGGTACCTGCTGACAGCGTTCGCCGGGCTGAACTTGTTGCAGGCCTCGTTCACGGGCTTCTGCCCCGCTGCGATCGTGTTCAAGAAGCTTGGCCTGAGCAGCGGCTGCGCGTTCTCGTGAGCGCAGCGGAGAAATCAGTGCAATTCGACGGAGACAGTCCATGACCTATCACTTCTCGAAAACGGTCGACCTGCCGTTCGACGCAGCGGTTGCGGCCACGACCGCAGCGCTGAAGAACCATGGCTTCGGCGTGCTCACCCAGATCGACGTGAAGGATACCCTGAACAAGAAACTCGGGGCCGAGTTTCGGCCATATCTCATCCTCGGAGCATGCAATCCCAAGCTTGCCTATGAGGCGCTGACCCTCGAGGACAAGATCGGCACGATGCTCCCCTGCAACGTCGTAGTTCAGCAGCGCGAGGGCGGCAAGGTCGAGATTTCGGCTGTAGATCCCGTCGCCTCGATGGCGGCGATCGAGAACCCGAAGCTCGGCGCCGTCGCCGGACAGGTTCGCGAATTGCTGAAGCAAGTCGTCGCCGAGATTGCGTGAGACCATTCGGACAGATTGCAGAGGCCGACCATGACCGACGACACTTTCATCGAGGGACCTCTCTACGAGAAGCGGAGAAAGGTCTATCCGCAATCCGTCCACGGCCCTTTCCGTCGCATCAAATGGGCGATCCTCTGCGTCACGCTCGGGACCTATTATCTCCTGCCCTTCCTACGCTGGAATCGCGGGCCCGGCCTGCCGGACCAGGCCGTGCTGGTCGATCTTCCGCACCGCCGCTTCTACTTCTTCTTCATCGAGCTTTGGCCGCAGGAGGTCTACTATTTCACCGGTCTGCTGATCATCGCGGCGATGACGCTGTTCCTGATGAATGCGGTCGCGGGACGGGTTTGGTGCGGCTACATGTGCCCGCAGACCGTGTGGACCGACCTGTTCTACGCCGTCGAGCGCTGGGTCGAGGGCGACCGGCGCGAGCGCATGCAGGGCGACAAGCGCTACTGGACGTTCGATCACGTCCGGAAGGTCGCACTGAAGCACTTTCTCTGGATCATGATCGCCTGGTGGACCGGCGGCGCATGGGTGCTCTATTTCGCCGATGCACCGACGCTTGTGAAGGAGCTCGCCACCTTCCAGGCCCCGTTCATCGCCTATCTCTGGATCGGCATCCTCACCGCCACGACCTATGTCTTCGCGGGTCACGCCCGCGAGCAGATGTGCATCTACATGTGCCCGTGGCCGCGCATCCAGGCGGCGCTGACGGACGAATGGGCGCTCAACGTCACCTATCGGCGCGACCGCGGCGAGCCGCGCATGTCGGTGAAGAAGGCGGACGCAGCCCGCGCGCATGGCGATTTCGCCGGCGACTGCGTCGATTGCCATCAGTGCATCAATGTCTGCCCGACCGGGGTCGACATCCGCCACGGCATCCAGCTCGGCTGCATCCAGTGCGGCCTGTGCATCGACGCCTGCGACAACGTGATGCGCGAGATCGGCCGGCCCGCCGGCCTGATCGGCTACGATACCGACATCAATATGCAGCGCCGGCGCGAGGGCAAGGCACCGCTCTACCGAATCATCCGTCCGCGCACGCTGGTCTATGTCGCGGCCATCGCCATCGTCGGCAGCATCATGATCTATGCGCTCGCCACCCGCGCGACGATGGACGTCAACGTGCTGCATGAGCGCAATCCCCTCTTCGTCCAGCTCTCGGACGGCGGGGTGCGCAACGACTACACCGTCCGCATCCTGAACAAGGGCGCGCAGCGATCGTTTGCGATCGAGGTCTCCGGTCTGCCCGGCGCAACCATTCGCGTCGCCGGCATCGAAGCCAGCTCCGACGGAAAGCCCGTCATCGAGGTCGGGCAGGATCAGACCCGCGAGGTCAGGCTGTCGGTGCAGATCGGCCCCGGCGACCTGCCGAAGACCTCCCGCGACGTCGACATCGCCATCATCGAGACCGCCGGCGGCGGACGCGCAAGCGCCCGCGATCATTTCGTGCCGGGCGAGCAGTAGCTCCGAGATTCCATGGCGCATCCGGCGGCTGCCGCCGGATGCTTGATGAGACGTTAATGTTACCGCTCGAATTGAAGCGGCGTCCCAACGGTATTTTCCAATCTTTGCGCTAAGCATGGCCTCCTGAACGGGGACGACGGGACGTGGTCGATATCGCGCACCAGGCTGCGATCAATCCGGCATCGGCAAAGCATGCCGAGGCTGTGCGCGCGCTCGTCCCGCTCACGGCGATCGAAGCCAGCCAGTGGCGCGCGCTGGCGCAGCGCACGATCGAGCCGAACGGATATTACCTGCCGGGCTGGGAGCTCGCCGTCAGCGCATCCGCGCGCGGCCGCACGGATGCCGAAGCGCTTCCCGCTTTCGACGGATCGCGGCTGATCGGGCTGATGCCCGTGATCTCGCTCTGGCGTGCCTGGAGGATTCCCCTGCCCGCTCTGGTGAGCGCGCATCCCTACGGCACGCTGTGCAGCCCGCTGATCGACCGCGAGGCTCCGATCGAGGCGGCGACACGGCTGCTGCAGCAGGCTCGCGATGCCGGTGCGCATGCGCTGGTGCTGAACGATATTGCGCTCGACGGCGCGGCGATGAATTCGGTCAGGCAAGTTCTCGATCGCGACGGCCTGAAGCCGCGTATCCTCTCTTCCTACATCCGCGCCAGTCTCGACGCGACGCAGGACGGTGAATCACTGCTCCGTGACGCGCTCGGCGCCAGGAAGCTCAAGGAACTGCGCCGCCAGCGTCATCGTCTCGAAGAACACGGCGCCGTCGTGTTCGACGTCGCGCGCAGACCCGACGAGATCGGAGCTGCGCTCGAAACATTCCTGCAGCTCGAAGCCAGTGGCTGGAAAGGCAAGCGCGGCACCGCGCTGGTCCAGCATGCAGGCGATGCCGCCTTCATCCGCCGCGCGGTTCTCGCGCTGGCAGAGACCGCGCAGTGCGAGGTCATCACGCTTCGCGCCGGCGCGATTCCGGTCGCCGCCGGCATCGTGCTGCGGCATCGGGACCGCGCCTTTTTCTTCAAGCTCGGCATCGACGAGCGCTTTGCAAGATATTCGCCGGGGGTGCAGCTCACGCTCGAGCTCACCCGCCACCTCTGTGCCGACCCCGCCATCGCCAGCGCGGATTCCACGGCGAGCGCCGACCACCCCATGATCAACCCGATCTGGCGGGGACGCTTCGCAATCGGGGACGTGCTGATCCCGCTGCGGCGGAACGATCCGGTCGTGGCGCTCATTCACGGGGCGCTCGCGGCGCACGGCATCGCATACGCAGCGGCGCGCCGCGCAGTCCGCCTGGTTCGCAAATAGGATAGCTCCTACTCCGCCGCCTGCGCGTTGATCTCCGCCGAGACCTCGCGGATGGCGCGCGCGAGCATGTTCGGATCCTGCGCGCCGGAGACCGCGTATTTCTGCGCGAACACGAAGGTCGGCACGCCGGAGATGCCCTTCTCGGCGGCCTCCTGTGCGTCGCCCGATACGCGCGCGACGTCCTCGTCGGTCGCAAGGCGCTTGCGCACGTCGCCGGCATCGAGGCCGACATCGGCAGCCGCCTGCACCAGCACGTTCACGTCGGTGAGGTCGCCGCCGTCGCGGAAGTAGAGCTCCATCAGGCGCTGCTTCATCTCGGGCGCCTTGCCGATCGCCTCGGCCCAGAGGATCAGGCGGTGGCAGTCGGTCGTGTTGGGCTGGCGCGCGACGAGCTCGGGCCGGTAGAGGAGGCCCTCTTCGCTTGCGGCTGCAACGACACGCCCCGCAATGCCCTTATAGGCCTCGACCGAGCCGAACTTCTTGGTGAGATAGTCCTCGCGGCTGATGCCCTCGCGCGGCACCCAGGGATTGAGGAAGAAGGGACGGAAATTGAGCTTGACCGGAACGTCCGGAACGAGCGCCAGCGCGCTCTCGATCCGGTGCTTGCCGATGTAGCACCAGGGGCACACCACGTCGGAGACGACGTCGATCTGAAGCGGTTTCAGCGTGCTCATGTCGGGCGCCTCCTTCGGACGGTAAAGGTTCGCCCAAAGATAAGCAGAACCCGTTCCGAGGCAAGGGCGCTAGCTCATGGCTGCTGCCATTTGTCGGAGCCGCTCGGCCGTGCGCTCGTCCGCCGGGAAGAAGGTTTCCAGAGCCAACTCCGACAGCGTGATGTCGACGGGCGTGCCGAATACCATGGTGGTGGAGAAGAAACTTAGTATCTCCCCATCGTGGCGCAGCTTGAAGGGGATCGCGACATTTTCGCTCGACAGCGGTGCCGCGCGCGCCGGGATCGGATAGCTCTTCAGGTCATTGTAGAGCTTGATCAGCTCGGGATCGGCCGTCGCCTCGCATTGCCGGTGCAGCCGCTCCAGAAGATGCCCGCACCATTCCGCAAGATTGACCGTGCGCGGCGCAAGCGCTTCGGGATGAAAGGCGAGCCGCAACACGTTGAAGGGCTGGCCCAGCAGCCGCTGCGGGATGCCGGCGAGCAGCGGCGCCAGCATGCGGTTGGCGGAGACCAGATTCCAGTGCCGGTCATAGGCCAGCGCCGGATTTGGCTCGTGCGCCCTGAGGACGAGGTCGATCGCCTGGCGGGCTGATTTCAAGGCGGGATCCTCCAGCGGGCGCTGCGGAAAGGCCGGGGCATAGCCGGCCGCGACCAGCAGCACGTTGCGTTCGCGCAAGGGCACGTCGAGGCGCTCGGCGAGCCTGAGCACCATGTCGCGCGAGGGCGCGGCACGGCCGGTCTCGACGAAGCTCAAATGCCGCGCCGAGATCTCGGCCTCGCCTGCGAGATCGAGCTGGCTCATGCGGCGGCGCTGCCGCCATTCACGCAAATGGTCGCCGATATGGATGGGCTGGCTGCGCTCGGTGTGTGCCGTCGATGCATGTGCGTTCATGGTCGGAAACCTAGCATGCGAATTTCCGCCCTTCCATTACGTCGGAGGTAATCGAATTGGTCCTCGGACCGGCGCATCTTCGGTCGCAACAGGAGATGACCATGATCGCATTGCTGCTCTACCGGACCGTCGCAGACCACCTCGCCCCCTGGGCCATGGCGTTCGCAACCCGGATGCTGGCACGCAGCCTCAACGTGCCCGAGCCGCTGGTGCATTCGACCGGAGACTATGTCGTCGCGCAGGTCACGGCTTTCGAGCACGGCATCGGCAGGAGCCTCTGCCCGTTCCGCCTGGCCCGCCTGCTACGCGCCTGGTGGCGCGGATTGCGCTGAGTTTTTTCCCGAGCCCAACCCAACCATGGAGACCACGATGATCGACGCATCCACCTTCCTGCGCCGCGCACTGCTCGCCGACGCGATCTTCAGCGGTGTCGCCGCCCTCGGCTTCACCTTCGGCGCCAGCTCGTTCGCGGCGATGTTCAACCTGCCCGAAGCGCTGCTGCGCGAGACCGGCCTGTTCCTGATCGCCTATACCGTACTGGTCGGCTGGCTTGCCTCGCGCACAGTGGTGCCGAAGCCGCTCGTGCTGCTGGTCGTGGTCGGCAATGCGGCCTGGACGGTCGGCAGCATCGCGCTGCTGCTCTCGGGCACGGTGTCGCCGAACCTCGCCGGCGAGCTCATGGTCGTGGCGCAGGCGATCGCGACCGGCGTGTTTGCCGAGCTGCAATATGTGGGTTTGCGCCGGAGCGGGAGTGTGGCGGCGGCGTGAGGCTCGGACTGAGCGGCTCACCACTCGCGATCGTCGCCCGGCTTGACCGGGCGACCAGTATTCCAGAGGCGATCGACAGATGCGCCGGTCAGCCGGGGCATGCCGCAGCGCTACGCCCGCGCACGGCCGTTCGCCCCGACAACGGCATGGCCGTTCAGCTTCTTCTTTTTCGCAGCCTTGTTCTTGAAGCCCTTGCTCTTGGTGTCCTTGTTCGCAAGGTCCTTGGCCCCCGCCTTCTCGGCCTTGCGCTCCGCGCGCGCCTTCACCTTGGCGCGTTCGGCCCGTGCCTCGGCGCGCAGCTTCTTGCGCTTCTTCTCGCACGACTCGCACTTGCAGCCGATCGGCTTCAGATAGGCTTTGAAATAGTCGGTGCCGTAATCGTAGTTGATCTCGTCGCCCGGCTCGATGTTCTTGATGGCGCGGATGAAGACCTTGCGCTCGCGCGGCCGGACGTCGGATTCGGCGTTGGGCCGGCACGAATGGTTGATGTAGCGCGCGAGATTTTTGCGCACCGAGCCGTCGATGGTCCAGCGGCCGTTGAGCTCGAACAGGTACTTGTTCTCGATGTCGTCGTGTTCCGGGATCCGCGAGTCCAGGATCGGTCCGTAATAACGGATGATCCGGGTGCCCTTCTTGATCGGCTTGGTGGCGAAGAGGCCGAGTCCGGTTTTGGAGCGGCCGACGCGATATGGTTTTTGCGAGGAGATGGCTGGCATGATCAAGGGAACGAGGACGCGAACGAGGCCGGATCGGCCCAAGCGAAGCCGCTCTTCTAGAACGATTCCGCGCCGCTGTCAGGTGCCTGTCGGCCTTGTTTGAACCTTGCCCACAATCAAGACGTCTGATGGTACGGAGTTCCCGCTCGATCAAAGGCGTCATCATGATCCGCATCACCACCGCAGGCCTGGCCGTGTTGCTGATGTGCACCGGTCTCGACCGCGCCGACGCCCAATTCGTGGGCAGCACTTATACCTCGACGGCGCCGAAGGATTGCCGCCAGATCGGCAAGCCCAGCGAGCTCGACGGCAGCACCACGCGGGTCTGCAAGGGCAAGGATGGTCTCGTGGTCCTGATTGCCGAGGACGATCTTCGCGAAATCGTCTCCGTCGGCCGCAATCGCAAGGCCGCGGCCGAGGAACCGGCGGCAAAAGTCTGGTTCGCGCCGTTCAATTCGTCGGAGACCACCGTCGAATGGCGCACAGCGGGCACCAAGCCGTTTGCGATGATCCAGCGCTGGCACATCGCCGACGGATCCGATCCCGACAAGCAGGGTCGGCCGAACACCAAGGCCATGCTCGTGGTGACCCGGCTGCCGCCGGGGCCGGTCTGTCACGTCGCCTATGTCGATGCCATCGCCAATCCGAACGGCAACGAGCTCGCACGCAAGGCGGCCGACGATTTCGCCCGCGGCTTCATTTGCGGCAAGGACGAGGTGAAGATCGTCGGCGCAAGCGGCCGCGCCGTCGAGCGGGCAACGATGCGCTGAGCTCTCGGCGCTAAGCCCTCGCCGTGGCCCGCCGATAGCGCGCCAGAAGCCGCTCGCCCTTCGCGGCGATCCGCCGCGCCGCCGCCACCGTCGTCGGAACGGGCTCGCCCCAGGCATGCGCCGACAACGCGTGCCGGGTCGGCCGTCCGCTTGCGTCCACGAGCGGCGGCAATTTCGCGCGGCCATAGAAGCGCACCGCCCAGCTTCCCTTCCGCCGCATCTCCTGCGGTGTCATCTCGGACTGTTTCTTGGTGACGCCCGGTCGCAGGCGGGCACCCTGATTGCGCGCAAAGGCCTTGCGGCCTGCCGCTGTCAGACCTCCGCGCGGATCCTTTTCGCGCGCCGAGGTGCTACGCTTGCGCGCGCTCTTCGCTGTCTTCTTCGCGGTGCGCCTGCGAGCCTTTTTCGCCGATGTCTTCTTGGCTGATGTCTTGGCTGATGTCTTCTTGGCTGACTTCTTCGCCTTCGAGGTCTTCTTCGCTGCCATGCGCATGTTGTCCACGAGGTTGGGATAGCGGCGCCCGGCGCGGCGCACGCCTGCCTTCGCGGCCGATTTCTGCGCGGGGCTGAGATGCCTGGATGCCTTGCCGGCGCGCTTGCGCGGGTTCTGGCGTTTCCAGGGGGCACGGGGTGATCTTGCCATGCAGCCTCAACGCCCGACGATGGCGGGAGTTGCGTTCGGCCGGATGGATCAGGGACCGGGCAGCTTTCCCGTGATCGGCGCCATCAGCATCGCCTCGAGCAGCCGTTCGGGCGTCGTGCCCTCGGGCAGGCGCCCCAGAATATCCTCCAGCCGCCCGTCGAGCAGCAGCATGGTGAAACCGTGCACCATCGACCAGGCGCGCGCGATGGCGGCGCCCTGGTTCAGCGTCAGCGCATCGCCACTGATCTGCTCCTGCCGCATCATGCCGATGGCATTGGCGAGCCCGGCGAAGGAGGCTTCGGCCGCCTCGTGCAGCGACGGCCTGGAATAGTCGAGGCGCTCGGTGCGGAACATGATGCCGTACATGCCGGGGTGGGCTTGCGCATAGGCGACATAGGCTTTCGGCCGCGCCAGCGCGCGCGCGAGCGGCGTGGTGGCAGCATCGCAGGACGACGCCATCGCCGCGTTGAACTGGCGAAACCCGACGGCCGCAAGCTCGCTGAGCAGACCGGTGAGATCACCGAAATGATGGGTCGGCGCTGCATGCGAAACGCCCGCCTCACGCGCCACCGCGCGCAATGTCAGGCCGGAAAGCCCGTCTCGCTCCAGCACCCTTTCGGCGGCCTGGAGCAGCGCCTCGCGCAGGGCGCCGTGATGGTAGGGCGTCTCGGTCTTCGCACTCGTCGCGCGAGGCGCCGGACGCGATGCCGCGGTCGAAGTCGTTTTTCTGGGTGCACGCGAGCTTCGCGCCGTTTCGCCCTTGGTGTCGGTCTTGGCCATTTGCAAGCTATATGACGCAATATTGACAGTGTAAAGATTTCACTTGACGCTCGCAGCGATCGGCCCTAATTCATCTTTACGATGTAAAGATAAGGGAGGGAATGCGCCGTGCACCAGGACGCCGTCACTGAGCGCCGCAACAACATCGCGCCGATTCCCTTCGAGGCCGACGCGCCCTTCCTGAAGATCGTCGGCGAATTGCCGCGCGACCTGAACGGCACGCTCTACCGCAACGGCCCCAATCCGCAGTTCGAGGCGCCGGGCGCGCACTGGTTCGTCGGCGACGGCATGCTGCACGCCTTCCAGCTCGAGAACGGCCGCGCCAGCTATCGCAACCGCTGGGTCCGCACGCCGAAATGGCTGGCCGAGCACGATGCCGGCCGCGCCCTGTTCGGCGGCTTCGGCCGCAAGCTGCCGGATGCGCCCGCAAACCTCACCGACGGCGGCGTCGCCAACACCAACATCATCTTCCACGCCGGCAAGCTGCTGGCACTCGAAGAAGCGCATCTGCCGACCGAGATCGAGCCGAGCACGCTGGCAACGCGCGGCTATCACAATTACCAGGGCCGCGTCGCCGGCAGTTTCACCGCGCATCCGAAGCTCGATCCCGTCAGCGGCGAGCTGGTGTTCTTCGGCTACAACGCCGCAGGTCCGCTGACCTCCGCCCTCTCCTACGGGTCGATCGATGCCTCCGGCAAGGCGACGCGCTTCGAACGCTTCGAGGCACCCTATGCCAGCATGGTGCACGACTTCATCGTCACCAAGAACCATGTGCTGTTTCCGATCCTGCCCATCACGGGCAGCATGGAGCGCGCGATGAACGGACGGCCGCCCTATGCCTGGGAGCCGGACAAGGGCGCGTATGTCGGCGTGATGAAGCGCAACGGCACTGCAAAGGACATGGTCTGGTTTCGATCTGATGCCTGCTACGTCTTCCACGTCATGAACGCGTGGGAGGACGGCAACCGCATCATCGCCGATGTCATGCAGTTCGAGGAAGCGCCGCTGTTTCCGCATCCCGACGGACGACCGACGGATCCGGAGAAGTCGCGCGCCCGCCACTGCCGCTGGACGTTCGATCTCTCAGGCAATTCCGACCGCTTCCAGCAGACTTATCTGGACGATCTCACCGGCGAATTCCCACGCATCGACGATCGCCGCGCCGGGCTGAAAAACCGACACGGCTGGTACGCCTGTGCCAATCCGCGGCTGCCGATGTTCGATGCGCTCTCAGGCATCGTCCATGTCGACGGCACGGGAAAGCGGCTCGGCCATTATCTGCTGCCGGCCGGCGACACCATTTCCGAGCCGGTGTTCGTCGAGCGATCGAGCGATGCAGCCGAAGGCGATGGCTGGCTGCTCGCGGTGGTCTGGCGTGCGCGGGAGAACCGCAGCGATCTCGCCGTGTTCAACGCCACCGACATCGAGGCCGGTCCCGTCGCGCTGGTGCAGCTCGGCCACCGTGTGCCGGACGGCTTTCACGGCAATTGGGTCGGGGCACAGTAGTTCTCGTCATTCCGGGCCGCAACGAAGTCGCGTCGCTCCGGAATGACCTCTTGGACACAGGGAGGTCTCGCATGCACATGCCCTCGATCATCACCGGCTGCCTCGCCGTCCTCGCCTGCGCCGTGCTCGCCGCCCAGATGACCCGGCTGCGGCGGAACAGCCATGCCATCTTCAACGGCGGCATCTTGCTCTTCATCGGCCTCCTGATCGCTTCCGCGATGCCGATCCTGTCGCGCCTGCCCTGGGCCGAATTCGCCGACGAGACAGCCGATCAAGCCATTGCGGCACTTCATCTTTTGGAGATCACTTACGTCATTTTGACACTGTAAAGATTTTGCTTGACCCGAGATCGTCGCTGCACTACTTATCTTTACATCGTAAAGATCGGCCTGACCGAGGCGCCCATGACGATTTTCCTGATCCTTGCGCCCTACGGCGCTTACACGCTCCTGATGCTGGTGACATCGGCCACGATGAGCGTGTTCGTGGCCTCGGCGATCTGTCTCGCCACCGTCGCGCTCGACGTCGTGCGCGGCCGCTCGGTGAAGACCCTGGCCGCGGGCTCGGCGATCGTGTTCGCCGCAATCGGCCTCTACCTCGCGCTGCGCGATCCGGCGCTCGGCCCGCTCGGCGTCAAGCTGTCGGTCGACATCGGCATCTTCGTCATCTCGCTCGGCTCGATGCTGGTCCGCCGTCCTTTCACGCTGCAATATGCGGTTGAATCGGTGCCGCCCGAGACCGCGGCGATGCCCGGCTTTCTCCATGCCAATTACGTCATCACTGGCGCATGGACCGCGGCCGCGCTGTTGATGGCGGCCGCCAATCTCGTGCTGCTCTATGTTCCCGGCCTGCCGCTCTGGTCGAGCCTTGCGGTCGCCTTCGCCGTCCGCAACAGCGCCATCTACTTCACAAAATGGTATCCCGAGTATCGGCAGATCAAGTACGGTGCGCCGGCCAGCGCAATGCCCAACGCCCGCTGAACAGGATCGACGATGAAAGACGTGTTCGCCCGCCTCGCCTCCGACTTCCTCTCCGCCATCGTCTTCCTGGTCGTCTACCTCATTACCGACAGCGTCGTCCTGGCAACGTCGGTCGCGATTGCCGGCGCGATCGCGCAGGTGATCTACGCGCAGGTCAAGGGGCAGCAGCTCAATTACATGACCTATGCGAGCCTCGCGCTCGTCGTCGTACTGGGCACGGTCACGCTGCTGACCAATGATCCTCGCTTCATGCTGGCAAAGCCCTCGATCGCGCATTTCGCGATCGGCGCCATCATGCTCAAGCGCGGCTGGATGCTGCGCTACATGCCGCCGATCGTCGTCGAGACCGTTCCGGAATATGTGACGGCTGCGGGCTATGCCTGGGCTGCGCTGATGTTCGTGATCGGCGCCGGCATGATCGCCGTCGCCTCCACGGGCGATCTGAAACTGTGGGCATTCTATATTACGGTGGTCGCGGGCGGCGCCAAGATCATCGCCTTTGCCGTGCAGTACGTCGTGCTTCGCCTCATCGTCACCAGCCGCCGGCGCGCCGCCGCCCGCGCCTAAATGCCTCCAAGGCAGCGTTAGGCAGGCGCGCCGAGTTGCGCTATAGGCTCGGCCCGGGACTGGCCGCGGATTGTCGCGGTCCGCCGGCATTTTTGGGAGACGCGAATGGCCGTCGACGGCAACTGGACTCTGACCCTGACGACGCCCATGGGCGAACGCAAGGCCACGCTGAGCCTGACCGCCGCAGGCGGCACGCTCACGGGCACGCAGGGTGCGGAAGGCGATACTGCCGAGATCTTCGACGGCGCCATCAGCGGTGACGCCGTCAACTGGAAAGTCTCGATCGACAAGCCAATGCCGTTGACGCTCGAGTTCATCGGAAAGGTCTCCGGCGACAGCATGAGCGGCGAAATGGGCATCGGCCCGATGGGCAGCTTCCCGTTCACGGGCACGCGAGCGTAAGGCCGCGCTGCACCCATGCGCGCGCTCCGTCTCATCGCGGCAACGATCCTGTGTGTCGCGACACAAGCGGCGCGCGCCGACGACACCGAACCGGCGTGGCGCGCAAGCGCGCTTGCCATGGTGCCGGCGGGCTATGTCGCCGGCACAGCCTACCGCACCGAAGCCGTGAGGGGATATCTCGCCGTCTATCCGGCGGCCTCGAACGATCCGAAGACACCGGCAAGCGTGTTCGCTGCGCGTCAGGTCCTCGTCGTCGCACTGACGGCGGATGCAGCGCGCGCGGTCTCAGCCGAATTGAAGCCGCGCACCGGACCGGATCCCGACAACGACGACACCGACTTCGCAAAGCTGCACGCCGATCTGGCCGCCAGGCGCGCGGCGCTCCCTGCGGGCACCGAGCCCTGCGATCTCGGTGCGTGGTCGATCGACAAGGACCCTGAGGGCCTCAACGTGCGCGCCGAGCCATCGGTGAAGGCGCGCGTGCTCGGCACATTGCCACCACCCTACCGACTGAAGCTCGGCGGCGCCCAGAACACACCGGACGGCGGCTGGCTCACCGAATTCCGCATCATCGGCTTCAAGGACGGCTGGTTTCTGATCGAGGGCGCCAAGCCGCCGGGCAAGGATTACGAGGACGAGAAACGATATCCGCGCAGCGCGCCAAAACCCTATGCGGGGCGCGGCTGGGTCGCGTCCAACAAGATCGGCGCGGCCTATGCCAATGGCGGCACGCGCATGGGCGGACTGTTCCAGGCCCCCTTCGTCGATGCCAAATGGATGCCGGCCCAGCGCGAGCTAGGCGGCGCGATCGACACCGACGGCGGCCCCAAGCGCCTGCTCGCTTGCAGCGGTCTCTGGGGCCTCGTCGAGAGCCATGACGGCGTTCGCGGCTGGTGGCGCGGACTGTGTTCCAACCAAATCACGAATTGTAGTTAGCCTGCGGCCCATCATTCGAGACGCCCGCCTTTGGCGGGCCCTCAGGATGAGGTCGTGTTTCGCGGCGAGATATCAGACCCTCATGGTGAGGAGCCCGCCAAAGCGGGCGTCTCGAACCATGCAGGCCAGTTTTTCGGAACTCCAGGCGAGGTGAAGAGCTAGCCCAGATTCAACTCCTTGAAGAAGTCATTGCCCTTGTCGTCGATGATGATGAAGGCCGGGAAGTCGACGACTTCGATGCGCCAGATCGCTTCCATCCCGAGCTCGGGATATTCGAGCACCTCGACCTTCTTGATGCAGTGCTCGGCGAGGTTCGCCGCAGCACCGCCGATCGAGCCGAGATAGAAACCGCCGTACTTCTTGCAGGCCTCGCGCACCGCAGGCGCGCGGTTGCCCTTGGCGACCATCACCATCGAGCCGCCGGCGGCCTGGAACTGGTCGACGAAGGAATCCATGCGGCCCGCCGTGGTCGGGCCGAACGCGCCGGAGGCATAGCCTTCGGGGGTCTTGGCCGGGCCGGCATAATAGACCGGGTGGTTCTTGAAATAGTCCGGCAGCGGCTCGCCCTTCTCCAGCCGCTCGCGCAGCTTGGCATGCGCGGAGTCCCGCGCCACGATCATGGTGCCGGTCATCGAAACCCGCGTCTTGGTCGGGTATTTCGAGAACGTCGCCAGAATGTCCTTCATCGGCTGGTTGAGGTCGATCTTGACGACCTCGCCGCCGAGCGACTGCTCGACCTGCGGCAGGTACTGCGCCGGATTGTGCTCGAGCTCCTCGAGATAGACGCCGTCCTTGGTGATCTTGCCGAGCACCTGGCGGTCGGCCGAGCACGACACGCCGAGCCCGATCGGCAGCGAAGCGCCGTGACGCGGCATGCGGATCACGCGCACGTCGTGGCAGAAATATTTGCCGCCGAACTGCGCGCCCACTCCCAAGCTTTGCGTCATCTTGTGGATTTCCTGCTCCATCTCGATGTCGCGGAAGGCGTTGCCGTCTGGCGAACCGTGGGTCGGGAGCGCATCGAGATAACGCGCGGAGGCGAGCTTCACTGTCTTCATGCAGAGCTCGGCCGAGGTGCCGCCGATCACGATGGCGAGGTGATAGGGCGGGCACGCCGCGGTGCCGAGCGTGAGGATTTTTTCCTTGAGGAAAGCGAGCAGCCGGTCCTTGGTCAGCACCGAGGGCGTGGCCTGGAACAGAAAGCTCTTGTTGGCGGAACCGCCACCCTTCGCCATGAACATGAACTTGTAGGCGTCATCACCCTCGGCGTAGATCTCGCACTGCGCCGGCATGTTGTTGGCGGTGTTCTTCTCCTCGTACATCGAGAGCGGGGCGACCTGCGAGTAGCGCAGATTGCGGCGCAGGTAAGCATCGCGCGCGCCTTCCGACAACGCAGCCTCGTCGTCACCGTCGGTGATGACGTTGCAGCCCTTCTTGCCCATGATGATCGCGGTGCCGGTGTCCTGGCACATCGGCAGCACGCCGCCGGCCGCGATGTTGGCGTTCTTCAAAAAGTCGAGCGCGACGAACTTGTCGTTGGGGCTCGCCTCGCCGTCCTCCAGGATCGCGCGGAGCTGCTTCAGATGGCCGGGCCGCAGATAGTGGTTGATGTCGCCGAAAGCCGCCTCCGACAGCGCCCGAAGCGCCGCACGCGACACCACCAGCATGTCCTTGCCCAAAACCTTCTCGACCCGGACGCCCTCCGACGAAATCTTCTTGTAGGGCGTCTCGTCCTTGCCCAGCGGGAACAGCGGGGTGTGCTTGTACGGCGGAACGGGTTTTGCGGGGTCGGGGAAGGCGGTGGGAGCGTTCATGGGCGGATCTCGGGGTTTTGCAGCCCTGCCGGGCCTCTCAGCATGGAAGCGTTCTAAGCTTTTTTGCCACAAAGGGAAGGGAGCGAATCGCCCGGCACTGGTGCCGGCTGCGCATAAGGGACGCCTCGATCGGCGGGACCTAAGCGTCCCGTTCCTGTGCGCCGTGAAAGACCGCGGCTATCACAACCCGACGGTGCAATTCATCGACTAGGTGGACCACGATATAAGGCAATCGCGGCACGACCCACTCATAGGTGCCAACGCTATGGCCCACATGCCCCATGAATGGAAAGGAAGTCAGTAACTGGATGCTCTCGAATAATCGATCCGTGACTTTCCTTGCGGCAGCGGGACTATCCTTCGCGATCCAATTGAAAATGCCTTCGAGATCAGCGATAGCCTGAACATCGAAGACAAGTTCCACGGGCGTTCACGAACCAAAGCCGTCGACGCGAGCCCGTGCCTCGTCGAGGGAGAGCAGCTTACGATTAGGATCAGCGATCCGGCGGCGCACTTCGGCAATCTGCTCATCCGTCAACCGGATCTTATGCATGTGCTCGACGTAGTCGAGTAACGCCCCGGCCGCGGCGTCCTGCTCGCCTTCGGGAAGCTGCTCGACCCGGCGAATGGCCTCTTCTAGGAGCTTTGTCATGAGCGGCAGCATAGCACGCCGAACGGGATGGGACAGCCGCCCTACTCGTGGAAATGCCGCCACCCACCCTTGCGCTTCGCCTCCACCGACGCTTGAATGCGCCATCCAAGGGGCTTTTCATCATGATTTTCAAACTGCACGTCCGCGACGCGATTCTGGTCGCCGCCGCCATCACCGGCCTTGTGACCCTCACCTCGCCCGCGCGCGCAGACCGCTGCGACGACAGCGCCAAGGAGCTGGCGAACCAGGTCGATCGCCTCAAGGTGAATTTCCGGGCCGCCAACGTCGTCTACCTGACGCACCCTGCGGCCAAGGAGCTGTCCGTGGCTTGCCGCGGCGACAAATATTCCATCGAGCTCTATGCCAAGGGCGATCGCAAGCCGACGCCGGAGTTCTTTGCGCTGGTCGGGTCGATGGCGGCGATCGTCTTCACCGTGACGAAGGACGACACCACGACGGGCGCGACACGCTGCCTGAAGCGGATGGGACTTCTGCGCGGCGACAAGATCAGCATGCGCTACCGACGCCTCAACATGGAATGCACCCGCACCAAGACGGACGCCTCCATCGCGATCACGCGCGGCAAGGACGAATAGGCAGCGCCCGCGCGATGTGCGTCTGTCAGCACACCGCCCACCACACACTCCGTCATTGCGAGGAGATGTCTGTCCGCTTGCGGAAACAGCGCTTGTGGCGGCACGAAGGAGGCCTCCCTTACCGCACCGGATCCCTCGCATTTTAACGATTGCCTTGAAGGAAATTTCGCTCCTCGCGGCGCAGGGTCAATTGTTTCCATGTGTGAGGATTTGTGGATGAGCGTTTCTACCGTTGCGCCGCCGCCAATCGCGATCGTGGTGCCGAGCTACGACACGACCAGGCAGCAGGACGACCAGACCAAGACCAAGGACAACGACCCGACCTACAAGCCGCCGCCGCCCGCGCCGCTGCCGCCGGGTCAGGGCACGCGGATCGATCAGCTCGCCTGATCCGCCGCGTCGAAGATGAAATGCCCGATCCGGTCGATCGGGCTTTTCGCGTGTCCGGCCTCATCTTCGCCGGATAGCGAGACCAACATCGTGCGCAACTGCTCCGGAACCTGCGCATGATCGTCAAGCTGCTGCTGCAGAACACGATCACCACCGTCGCGATGGGCGCGCTGCTGTTCGCCTGCGCCGGGACCTTGCACTGGCCTTCGGCCTGGGTCTTCCTCGCCACCTGCGCCCTGCTCGGCCCGCTCTGCGGCTGGTGGCTCTATCGGGTGGATCCCGCACTGCTCGCCGAACGTCTGCGGCCGGTCCTGCAAAAGAACCAGCCCACCGCCGACAAGGTCTTCATGACCGTGTTCATCGCCGCGATGCTGGCCTGGCTTGGCGCGATGGGGATCGACCGGCGCATGCTCTCGTCCAACATGCCCGTTGCAATCCAGCTCCTGGGCCTCGTGCTGTACCTCGCTTCGACGCTGTTCATCCTCTGGGTATTCCGCGAGAACTCGTTCGCCGCGCCCGTGGTGAAGCTGCAGGCCGAGCGCGCGCAGCGCGTCATCTCGACCGGGCCTTACGCCCATGTGCGCCATCCCATGTATAGCGGCATGATCCTGTTCTTCGCCAGCGTGCCGCTGCTGCTGGGCTCGTGGTGGGGGCTTGGGATGGTGCCGGTCATCCTCGCATTGCTTGCGATCCGCATCGGCATCGAGGAGCGCACGCTGCGCGAGGGCCTGCCTGGCTATTCAGATTATGCGACGCGCGTGCGTTATCGGCTGCTGCCCGGTGTGTGGTGAGGGCGCATCACTCTGCTGTGCACGGAAAAACGTTTCCTCTCCTCCGATCGACTGACGTCGCGGGAAGCGAACCTCGCTAGAGGAAACCGCACCCGCGGGAGACGCGCACGATGTTCTGCAAGCCCCCCTGCCCCGACGAGCATGACCTGTCTCCGGCATCCGAGTCTGAAGACGATCGACTGGCCTCGAAGTCTGCACGAGCACTCGGAAGTCACGACGATTTCGGGCGATTGATCGTGCCCGAAACGGCCGGTCCGGAGCGGGGGCTGCCGCCAGCCGCCGTCCGGACCGGCTAATAATCAAGTTCCTTGTAGCGGCGAAAGATACCCTGCTCGTTGAAGGGAATGCGGCGCTCGCTCGCCAGGTAAGCCTTGATGTTCGGCCGCCCGGCAATTCGGTCGTGCAGGCCGACGAGGCCCGGGATATTTTTCTCGAATGCCTTCATCCGCCTGGGGAAGGCATAGCGGAGCCCCGCGACGATCTGGAACAGCGACAGATCGACATAGGTCAGCCTGCGGCCGGTGACGTAGCTGCCGCCATTGCCGGCGAGAAGCCCTTCGAAATAGCCGAGATATTTCGGCACGCGCTCGTCCCAGAAGTCGGCGGTGCGCTTCTTCGCCGGCGACTTCTGGTCCTCGTAATAGAGCGAGGGCCCGAGCGGATGATGGGTGTCGTGGATCTCGATCACGAGGTCGGTGACGGTGAGCTGAAGCTGGTGCACCGAGAGCTTGCCGGCTTCCGTCTTCGGCGCGAGGCCGTGGCGGGCGCCGAGATAGAGCAGGATGTTCGCGGTCTGGCCGATGACGAGTTTGCCGGCTTTGAGGAACGGCGGCGCAAAGGGCGGCGTGCCCTGATGCGCGCCCATCATCTTCATCATCGCAGCGGTGCCGCGCGGGCCACGTGCGACGTCGGCGTAAGTCGCGCCCGCCTCCTCCAGCGCCAGCCGCACATATTCGCCGCGACCCTGGATCTCGGGCCAATAGTAGAGCTCGTATTTCATGGGAGGGGTCCGTGCGCATTGAGGCGACGGGATAAATGTAGCACGCCGGCCAAGGTTCCGTCAGTGAAGGGAAGACGCCTCAGCAGACTCCGTCGTTGCAAGCGCAGCGAAGCGATGACGCGGGGAGAGGGCGGCGCACCAAACGAAAAGGGCGCCGTGCAAGAAGCACGACGCCCTCTTCTTCAGATCAGTTCGCGATCAGTTGGTCTGCTGGATCGCCGACAATTCCCAACTGCCGTTCGGACGGCGGGCGAAGGTCCAGACTTCGGTGGCCTCACCCGGCTGTTCGCTGCCGGCGACAACCGCGCCGGTAGTGCGGTCGAGCGTCTTGTCGGTGAGCGCAAAGCGCAGCGCCACCGTGGCGTAGTCGGTCTCGCCTTCACGCCAGGCTTCCGCGAGGTCGCCCTGCAGCAGCTTCACGTCGGTGACCTTGTTGACGACGTTGCGCGCGCGGTTCTGGCCGAGATCCTGTTCGAAATAGGAGACCATCTCCGGCGTCGCCAGCGTGTGCAGCTTGGCCACGTCCTCGTTCGACCAGGCGGCCTGGACATCGCCGAGCAGACGCTCGAACGCCTCATAGTCGCCGGGCTTGATCTCGAGCGGCGCGTTGTTGGCGGCGCCGAAGCCGAAGCCACCAAGTCCGCCGCCACCGAGGCCGCTGCGATAGTTCGGCTGCGGTCCCGGACCGGTACCGGCATCAGCGTTGGCATAGGCCGCCTGCGGCGTGTGGCGGCGCTGCCACCACGACATCGCCAGCCGCACCACGACCACCACCAGCACGATCTGGATGATCAGGCCGAGGATCGACGACAGGCCACCGAGACCGCCGAACAGGCCGCCACCGAACAGCATGCCGAGCAGGCCTGCACCGAGGAAGCCGGCCGCAAGGCCGCCCAGGAAACCGCCGCCGCGGCCAAACAGGCCGCCGCGTGCGGGCGCGGTCGCAGCCGAGTTCATGCCTGCACCCGGCTGGGTGTAGGTGCGGTTGAACTGCGAGGTCGAGCCCGGCGCGGTCGTGGTCGACGGGGGCGCCGAATAGGTGCGCGAGCCGCGCGAACCCGACGACATGCCGCCACCGACGCGCGCGTCAGCAGACGAGATCGCCAGCGCAGTCGGCAGCGCAAGCGCCAGCACGACGGCAATCGTCTTGAAGAGACTGCGGGAGCGTTGCGAGAAATTCATGTTCGTTTCCCAAATCCCCGGCATGGGGACGTGTCCTTAACATGGGCAGACTTCCCGAAAAAGGAAGACGGTTTCGGAACCTATGGCTGCGGCCCTCAGTCGCGGGGATGTGGCAAAAGCCCATATTTGACGGGGGGTTGGCCGGGTGTCTCGGGGAACCACGGTCGCGGGGTACCGGCGGGTTTTGGGGCCGATTTTCCGCGTTTTGCTCGTCGCTGCGAGGAGCCATTGCAATGACGGAGAACGTGGAGAGCACGCGCCCTCACCCCACCTTCGCCATCGTCTCCTTCACCGCCGCCACGAGCTGGCTCAGCGTGAACGGTTTTGGCAGGAAGTCGAACTGCTGGCCTTCGGGCAGGCTCTTCTCGAACGCGTCCTCGGCGTAGCCGGAGACGAAGATGAACTTGATGTCGGGATTCTTCTCGCGCATCGCCTTGAGCAGCGTCGGGCCGTCCATCTCCGGCATCACGACGTCGGAGACGACGAGATCGATTCCGCCGCTCTGCTCTTCCAGCATCTCCATGGCCTCGACGCCGTTCTCGGCCTCGACCACGGTGTAGCCACGCGAGCGCAGGCCGCGTGCGTTGAGGGCGCGAAGACCCTCTTCGTCCTCGACCAGCAGGATGGTGCCCTGTCCGGTGAGATCGGTGCGGGGCTTGGCTTCCGCAGGCGCGGTTTCCTTCGCGGCACCATTGCCGGCACCGGCGACAGCGGCGGGCTGCTCGACCTGCACGTCAGGCTCGGCGTGATGGCGCGGCAGGAAGATGTGGAACGAGGTGCCCTGCCCGGGCTCTGAATCGACGTAGATGAAGCCGCCGGTCTGCTTGACGATGCCGTAGACGGTCGAGAGCCCGAGGCCGGTGCCCTTGCCGACTTCCTTGGTCGAGAAGAACGGCTCGAATATCTTGTCGCGGATGTCGGCGGGGATGCCGGTGCCGGTGTCGGCGACCTCGATCCGCACGTAGTCGGCGGCCGGCATGCCCTTGTAGGCGAGCCTGGCGGCTTCTTCGGCGGTGACGTTGGCGGTGCGGATGATCAGCTTGCCGCCGTCGGGCATGGCGTCGCGCGCGTTGACCGCGAGGTTGACGATCACCTGCTCGAACTGGGAGACGTCGACCTTCACCGGCCAGAGATCGCGGCCATGGATGGTCTCGTGCTTGACTTTCTCGCCGATCAGCCGGCGCAGCAGCATGGCGAGATCGGACAGCGCGTCGCCGAGGTCGAGCACCTGCGGCCGCAGCGTCTGCCGCCGCGAGAACGCGAGCAGCTGCCGCACCAGCGTGGCGGCGCGCGTCGCGTTCTGCTTGATCTGCATGATGTCCTGGAAGGACGGATCGGTCGGCTTGTGCGCGTTCAGCAGGAAGTCGTTCGCCATCATGATGGCGGAGAGCACGTTGTTGAAGTCGTGAGCGATGCCGCCGGCGAGCTGACCGACCGTCTCCATCTTCTGCGACTGGTTGATCTGGTTCTCCAGCGCGCGCCGCTCGGTGGTCTCGAGCATGTGCACGATGGCGGCTTCCGCCTCGTTCTCGGCCGCATCGACCGGCGTGACGAAGAACTGGCCCCAGCGCTCCTTGGCCCCTTCGAGCGCCACTTCGACCGGCGCGACGTCAGCCTGGCCCTCGGCGGCCTGGTTGATCGCCGCGATCAAGAGATGCCGGTCGCGCGAACTGACCGCGCGGAAGATGGACTTGCCGGCGCTGTCGAGGCCCAGCGCCTGTCCGAGCTTGGCGTAGCGCGCATTGGCGCGCACGACATTGCCGCCGCGGTCGACGGTCGCGATCGCCATCGGCGTGTGGTCGAAGAAGCGCATGAAGCGCACTTCGGCAGCGCGGTCCGGATCGCTGCGCTCGTCGCGGGCACGGCTGATGACGAGCGTGCGCGACGGCCCCGGCGCGCCGTCGGCGCCGAAGGCGAGCTTGTGATAGAGCCGCACCGGCATGGTCTTGCCGGTGCGCATGCGCAAGTCGATGTCGAAGACCTCGGTCTTTACCTCGCCCGGCACCGCCACGATCGAGGTGAGCAGCGAGGCGCCGTCGCCGGAGACGATGTCGGTGAGCTTGAGCCCGCCCGAGCCGATCTCGGCGAGGTCGTAGTCGAGCCAGTTCGCCAGCGTCGCGTTGACATAGGCGAGCTCCCCGGCCGGATTGACTGAGAAGAAACCGCAAGGCGCGTGATCGAGATATTCGATCGCGTGCTGGAGCTCCTGGAACACGTCCTCCTGGCGCTCGCGGTCGCGGGTGATGTCGGCGATCGACCACACCGCGTATTTCGCCTCGCGCTTGCCGGTGCCGAGCGGGCGCACGCGCATGCGCAGCCAGCGGCCCTGGCTGCCGTCCTGGCCTGAGATGCGCACCTCTTCCTGCTGCCGCTTGCCTTCGCGCGCAGCTTTCAGCAGGCGAAACACCGCTTCGGAGACGTCGGGATTGCCGATGAAGACGCGCTCCACGGGGCGCACGTCCTGCGGGCCCGTGGCGCCGGTCAGCGTCAGATAGGCCGCATTGGAATAGACCACATGGCCGCGCGGATCGGTCACGGCCAGGCCGTCGAAGGCGTGGTCGGCGATGCGCCCCATCACGGGATCGTCGAGATTGCGGTCGACGAAGCGGATGATGCCGGCGGCGAAGGCGAACAGGTTGAACAGGCCGACCATCGCGAGCACGGCGAGGATGCCCAGGATGTAGGGCTGCGCCTGCGCGCGCCCGAGCGTCATCAGCCCGACGGCGACGGCGACGAGGCCGGCGGCCACCAGCAGCACCAGCGCAATGCTGCCCGAGCGCGGCGACGGCTCGTGCGCCGCAACGGGGTCTCGCGTGAGGTCGTGGTCGGTCTCGGCAGTCATCTCAAGCTGGCGCAGCCTGTCGGCAGAGAATCAACGCGCTACGGCGCGCGCAGGGTCCTCCCTGCCTCAATCGGACCCGCAGGCGCAAGGGCAGCAGGGGCGAAACGTACGCTGATTCCCAGATTACGGCCATTTCCGGTATTTTTCGTGGGTTTTATTGTCGGCCAGCCCCGAATCCGCGCTTCAGACGCATGACGTAGCCGATGACTTCGGCAACCGCATGGTAGTGCTCGGTCGGAATTTCCTGGTCGATCTCGACGGTGGCGTAGAGCGCGCGGGCCAGCGGCACGTTCTCGACGATGGGGATGTCGTGCGCGCGCGCGATCTCCCGGATCTTGAAGGCGAGATTGTCGACGCCCTTGGCGACGCAGATCGGCGCCGACATGCCGCGCTCGTAGGACAGCGCAATCGAATAGTGGGTCGGGTTGGTGATGATCACGGCGGCCTTGGGAACCGCCGCCATCATGCGCTTCTTGGAGCGCTGCTGGCGGAGTTGCCTGAGCTTGCCCTTGATGTGGGGGTCGCCTTCGGACTGCTTGAACTCTTCCTTGATCTCCTGGAGCGACATCTTCTGCCGCTGGAACCAGCTGCGATACTGGAAGAAATAGTCGCCAATGGCGATGATCGCGAGCGCCGCGACCACGGCGCCGAGCAGGTGGATGGTCAAGCTGGTGCTGGCGCCGAGCATGGCGGCCGGATCGAGCCTGACCATCGCCTCCATGCGATGCCGCTCCGGCCACAGGATCGTGGTCATGACCGCGCCGAGCACGATCAGCTTGCCGAGACCCTTGAGGAAGTTCGCCGCCGCCTGCTTGCCGAAGATGCGCTTGAGGCCTTCGGCTGGCGACAGCTTGCTGAACTTGGGCTTCAGGGATTCGGCCGACCAGACCAGGCGGTGCTGGAGCAAGTTGCCGGCAATGGCCGCCAGCACCAGCATCAAGAGGGGCACGCCGACCGCCGCGAGCACGGCGACTTCGATCTGCTGCATCAGCGCGAGCAGGGCCCGGCCGTCGGTCTTGATCATCCAGGAATTGGCAAGCAGGTTGCGCATCGGCGTCACCAGCCCGCTGCCGACCGATCCCGAGAAGCTCGAGACCACGAGCGTGCCGCCGGCGATCATGAACCAGGTGTTGATCTCCTGGCTCTTGGCGACGTCACCGCGTTCGAGCGCGTCTTCGAGACGTTTTTGCGTCGGGTCTTCTGTTTGACTCTCGGGATCGTTGTCTTCCGCCATCGATCACCTTGTCACTTGAGCGGCATCATCTGGTGCATGACACCGATGAAATAGTCGAGATACGTGCCCATCATCGCCGTGAGCACCACCGCGAGCACCACGAAGCCCACGAAGATCGACAGCGGCACGCCGACGAAATAGACCTGCATTTGCGGCATCAGCCGCGCCAGCACGCCGAGCCCGATGTTGAAGACGAGACCGAACACCAGGAACGGTCCGGACAGCTGCAAGCCCAGGCTGAAGGCGGCGGCGAAGGCGCGCGTCGCAAGCGAAGCGACGTCGGCGCTCGAGACGGTCTCGCCCGGCGAGAAGATCGCATAGCTGTCGTTCAGCGCCGCGATCACCAGATGATGGCTGTCGGTGGCGAACAGCAGCGTCACCCCCAGCATGGTCAGGAAGTTGCCGACCAGCACGCCCTGCTGTCCCTGCGTCGGATCGACCGAGGTGACGAAGCCGAGCCCCATCTGCTGCGCGATCACGGCACCGGCAACCTGGAGCGCCGAGAGCGTCACGCGCGCGGTCGCCCCCAGCACGATGCCGATCACGATCTCGTGCAGCATCATGACCAGCAGCGCCGCGATCGAGCCCATGTCGACATGATAGGCATTGCGATGCAGCGGTAGGATGATCAGCGTGAGCATCAGCGCGATCGACAGCTTGACCCGCGTCGGGATGTTGGTTTCGCCCAGGCCCGGCAGCAGCATCACCATCGCGCCGACCCGGGCGAAGGCGAGCATGAAGGAGGCGGCGAGCGCCGGAAGCAGCGAGACGTCGATGCGCATGGTGAGCGCATAGTGCCTCAGCCGCCGATGATTCGCGACGATATCCGCAGCATGTGGGCGTGGAGCGCATCGGCCATGAACGGCAAGGCCAACAGCATCGTGGCAAAGATGGCCAGAATCTTCGGCACGTAGATCAGCGTCTGCTCCTGGATCTGCGTCAGCGCCTGGAACAGCGACACGATCACGCCGACCACGAGGCCGACCACCATCAGGGGCGACGACACGATCACAATGGTCCAGATCGCATCGCGCGCGACGTCGAGGGTTTCAGGTCCGGTCATCTGCAGAATTCCTTATTCAACTTTCGTCCCCGCCACCTCGACGAGGGACAAACGCTTGCTGCCCCGTCATTGCGAGCGTAGCGAAGCAATCCAGACCGGCGCGTGCGAAAAGACTCTGGATTGCTTCGCTGCGCTCGCAATGACGATCGGGGCGAGCGCGAAAAATCAGATCGGCATCTTCATGATGTCTTCATAGGCGGCGATCACGCGGTCGCGGACCGAGACCAGCGTGGACACCGCGACGTCGGTGTCCGCGACCGCGGTCACCACGTCCATCACGTTGGCCTTGCCGGCGGCCATCGCCACCGTCTGCGCATCGGATTTGCGGCCGGACTCCATGACGCTGCCGACGGCGTCCTTCAGGAGCGAGGCGAAGGACTGCCCGTTCGGCTCGCTGCCCTTGCCGGCGCCGCTGTTCTCCAGCACGCGGGCGAGATTGGCATAGGCATTGGCGGCAATTGACGGTGATGCCATGGCTTAATTGTCCTGTTCAGCTCTTGAGGATGTCGAGGGTGCGCTGGATCATCCGGCGCGTCGCGCTGATGATGTTGAGATTGGCCTCGTAGGACCGTTGCGCGTCGCGCATGTCGGTCATCTCGACCACCGAGTTCACGTTCGGATATTTGACGTTGCCGGTCGCATCCGCGGCCGGATTGTTCGGCTCGTACTTGATTCGGAAACTGGACTGGTCGGGCTTGATCCTGCCGAGCGTGACGACCTGGGCGTCGAGCGTGCGGTCGAGCGCGGAAGAGAAGGTCGGCACCTTGCGGCGGTAGGGATCGCCGCCGGCGGTCTGCGACGTCGAATCCGCGTTCGCGATGTTCTCCGAGATCACCCGCATGCGCCCGGCCTGCGCCCGCAGACCGGAGGTCGCGATCGCCATCGAGCGGGCAAAGTCGCTGCTGTCATTCGCCATGATCTATCTCCAGCTCTAGCCCTTGCCGATCGCGGTCTTGAGCAGATGCAGGCTCTTCGAATAGAGCGAGGTCGCCGCCGCGTAGTCCATCTGGTTGCTCGCGGCCTTCATCATCTCCTCTTCGAGATTGACGGCGTTGCCCGCGGGGCGGGTTTCGAAGCCCGCATTCTTGTTCTGGTCGAATCCGGAGGCCGCGCCGGACGGTGTCATGTGGGAACCGCTGGTGAGGGTCAGCGCCAGGGGACCCATCGAACCCGTGACGGCGCCGGCCTTGTCCAGCTTCGGCTCGACGAGGTCGCGGGGCCGGAATTTGGGCGTGTCGGAATTGGAGACGTTCTCGGACAGGACGCGCTGGCGCTCCTGGTGCCACTGCATCTTGGTGCGTAGCGCGGACATCACCGGAAGGTCGTTGATGGACATCGTTGCGGCTCCTTCGCCCTCTCGGACCATGTCCGAAGCTAGGCAGAATTTGCCGCGTGTATGGTTAACAGCTGGTTAAGGATGCTACAGGCACATGTCCCCCGCCGGGACAAGAATGCGCGCCCCGTGATTCTACGCCTTCAAAAGTGGCATTAACCCAACCGCTTGGGGGCACGTGCACAGGCCAAGAAGTCGTTTTGGATCGAGCGATTCATGGGTTATTAAGAGTTGGGGACGGCAAAACTTGCCGTGGGACGTTAAGAGATCGCAGTTTTGGGGCATCGTATGCCGGTGGTTGGGACGCCCGACCATAGGCACGAGAAAAGCGCCATTTGTCGGGGACAAGTATGCAAGGCAGCCCTATCACCTTCATCGTCGCATTCATCGTCGTTCTGGCGTTGATCGGCGTCGCTGCATGGCTGGTTCGCCGATTCGCCACCAGCCGGCTCGGCGCCAACACCCAGCGCGGCAGGATGCCCCGGCTCGCCGTGATCGATGCCGCCGCGGTCGACGGCCGGCGCCGCCTGGTGCTGGTCCGGCGTGACAATGTCGAGCATCTCCTGATGATCGGCGGCCCCACCGACATCGTCGTCGAGCCGAACATCGTGCGCGCAGCGCCCGGCCGCGACCAGCTCCCGCAGCGTTCCAATGCCGCCGAACCGCCGCGCCTCGCCCCCATGCCCGACGCCGGCGGTTGGGCCGACGAAGCGCCGCGTCCCGAGCTGCTCGATCATCCCGAGCCGCAAATGCCGGAGCCGCCCCAACGGCCCGCGCGCCCGTCGTTCGCCGAAGAAGTGCGCCGGCCCGCTCCCGCTTTGGCCGAACGTCGCAGCGAGCCGCCATTCGCCGGCTTTCCGCCCGATCCGATCGCACCGCGCCCCGAGCGCGAGCTGCGTCCCGAACCAATTCCGCCGCGCGTCGCCCGCAGCGAGCCGCCGCTGATGCCGCGCCCGCCACGCCAGAGCGAGCCGGTGAAAGTACCGCCGGTGCGCGCCGAGCGCGCAGCCGCGCCACCTCCTCCGCCGCCCGTGCCACAGGCTCCGCCCGTTCCGCCCCCGGCGCCCGCTCAGGCACCGTCGAACGCCGAGCAGAATCTCGCCGAGATGGCGCAGCGGCTCGAAGCTGCGCTGCGCCGCCCCGCCAGCGAGACGGTTGCCCCTCCGGTCGCGCCGGAGCCGCCAGCCGGCCCTCCGCGCGTGGCCCGCAGCGAGCCGCCGGCACCGCCGGCGCCGCCCGCAAAGCCGGCCGCGGAAAAGACCAGCTTTGAAAATCTCGAAGACGAGATGGCCTCGCTGCTCGGCCGTCCGAAGCCGTCTTCGTGAGGCTGCCGGCCCTCCCGCGTAGAGTACTTTTTCTTTCTGTCCTGATCGGCGCGGCTTCGCTCGCGATGCCGGCGCATGCGCAGGACATCAGCATCAATCTCGGCGGTCAGGGCGGCGGCGGCGTCACCGAGCGCGCGATCCAGCTGATCGCGCTGCTCACGGTGCTGTCGATCGCGCCGTCGATCCTGATCATGATGACGTCGTTCACGCGCATCGTGGTCGTGCTGTCGCTGCTGCGCACCGCGATGGGCACGGCGACCGCCCCGCCGAATTCGGTGATCATCGCGCTGGCGATGTTCCTCACCTTCTTCGTGATGGGACCGGTCCTGCAAAAATCCTACGACGAAGGCATCCGTCCGCTCGTCGCCAACCAGCTTGGCGTCGAAGACGCGCTCCAGCGCGCTTCCGTCCCCTTGCGCGGCTTCATGCAGAAGAACGTGCGCGAGAAGGACCTCAAGCTGTTCCTGGATCTGTCCGGCGACCCGCCTCCCGCGACCCCGGACGAGCTCGCACTTCGCATCCTCGTTCCCGCCTTCATGATCTCCGAACTGAAACGCGCCTTCGAGATCGGCTTTCTCCTGTTCCTCCCCTTCCTCATCATCGACCTCGTCGTCGCTTCGGTGCTGATGTCGATGGGCATGATGATGCTGCCACCGGCAACGATCTCGCTGCCGTTCAAGCTGATTTTCTTCGTGCTGGTCGACGGCTGGTCGCTGGTGGCGGGGAGTCTGGTGCAGAGTTACGGGGGGTAGCACTCTCCCCATCATTGCGAGGCGCTGGCGACGAAGCACTCCAGACTGCCGCCGCCGAAGCACTCTGGGGGGCCCAGAGGCAGCAGGATTCCTATCGAGTCATCTTGATCTGCCGCACGGCGGGGATCGTGGGCAGCGAGCCGGTGTGGTCGGCTTCGTCCTTGGCCTGCGGCGAGGCCGGCGCGCGGGCGCTGGCGTCGGGGAAACGCTGCTTCATCTCGCGCAGGAAGCCGTCGAGCGTGTCGACGCTGGCAGCCAGCTTGGCGATATCGGCGAATTCGGCGCTGGAGGCTCCGGTCGGCTTGCTCGCGATGTCGAAGGCGAGCCGATCGGCGCTCTCGCTCATCAGCGGCGCGTATTTCTCGCGGAAGCGCGACAGGCCGATCGAGTCGTCGGCCAGCGCATAGCCGACGGCGGCGCGGATGATGTCGCTCTTCTCCACCGCGTTGAGCGGCTTGAAGTCGCGGAAACGGTCGCCGTAATAGAGCTCGATCTGCTCGGCGGATTCGCGCCAGCGCCGCGCCGCCCAGAAGATGTCGGAACGCAGGCGCAGCACCTCGCGCCCCGAGACGTTGGAGACGATGTCGAGCGCCAGATCGTGGCGGCCGACGTCGCTCTGCGCGCGGGCTTCCAGAAGCAGGCGCTGCTGCCTGAGCTCGCCGGAGAGGTCGCTGATGCGGCTCGCGCGCAGCGCCGTGATCGCCATGTCGGGTCTGCGGTTGGCGAGATAGATCATGGAGAGGCGCGCAGCCACCTGCGCCCGCGCTGCGCCTTCGAGGCGGTGGTCAACCTGATACTGCAGGAGCTCGGCGGCCTGGTCGAGCAGGTCGATCGAGGCGAGACGGTCGGCGAGACGGCGGATCAGCTCGTCGCCGCGGCGGCCGATCGGCGTCAACTCGCGAAACTCGTAGAACATGCCGAGCGCTTCGACCGGCGGCAGCTCGTCGCCCTTGGGCCCCAGGAATATCTGGGCGAACAGGTCGGAGGCGAGGTCCTGTGCCTGGCGCGAGGCCTCGGCGTTCGGCTGCAGCCTTGTCGCGGTACGCGCCGCGGCGAGCGCGTCGCGGTAGCGCCCGTTCTCGGCATACATCTGCGACAGCATCTGGAGCGTCTTGACCTCGATCGAGTCGCCGCGCCAGGTCATCGACAGCGTCTCGAGCTCGCGCAGCGCGTCTTCCTTGCTGATTTCGTCGCGCTTCTGCCGCAGTGCGACCTCCAGCTGCTTGGCCTCGGCCGCAGCCGGCCGGTCGCTCGAGGCGACCGCGAACTTGTAGTCGTCGAGCGCGTCCTTGTCGTGGCCGAGCGCCTCGGCAAGCCTGCCACGCAGCACGGCGAAGCCGGGCCCGGCCTCGGGCGAGACGCCGACCACCTCGAGCTCGCTGCGGCGCTTGGAGGCGCCGGCGTAGTCCTTCACCTCGAGCGAAGCGCGCATCGCCTCCATCGTCACGATGCGCTGGATATCGAGCGGCAGCGAGGCGATGGCGAATTCGACGTTCTTGAACTTCTCGCGCGCGTCCGCCCATTTGCCCTGGCGCGCATAGGCGAGTGCCTTCCAGAGCTGGGAATCGTGGCTGTTGCCGATCACGGGATTGGCGAGGTCCTTCAGGCCCTGCGCCGGCCGGCCGACCAGGATGCTCGCGATCGCATGCATGATCAGCGCACTGCTCTCCTCCTTGTTGAGGGGATCGCTCAGCATCAGTTCGGTCACGGCCTTGGCCTCGTGATACATGGCGCGCGACATGTAGAATTGCGCAAGGTCGAGCCGCGGCAGCGAACGCAGCCCCGGCTCGACGTTGGAAATTGCCGTGATCAGCTCGCTCTGGCGCGCGATGAAGTTTTCCGACTGGCCCTTGCGCCAGCCTTCGGGGCTGAAGATCGGCCGCACTGCGGTCGGGGCGCGCTCGGCCGAGATGTCGACCGGCGACAGCGTCAGCCCGCCCTTCTTGCCCAGGATTACCTTGTCGGCACCGACCTCGACACCGATTTCGTCGGAGTTCGGCCGGATCGCGATGCCATGCGCGGATTCCAGCAGCGCGAGATCGACGAGGTCCTGCCGCTTGATGAAGCCGCGGACCGGCCGCTGCCCTGTGACGACATAGAGCGTGTCGCCGGCGTCGGGATCGGTGAGCTTGTGCAGAAGGCCCGGATTGGCGAAGGGGATCGCGATGTTGGCGAGCGCGGGGTCGGTGATGTTGCGCGACATCATCAGCGGCAGCGGCGTCGCCTGGATCTTGTCGGCGAGCGTGAGGAGCCAGTTGGTCTCCTTGCCAACCTCCTCGCTCGTCAGCGAGTAGACCAGCGGCCGGGTAAGACGGATGCGCACCGCCTGTCCCTTGTCCAGCGGGATGCGGCCGACCTCGCCGATCATTGCCCCGCCCTTGGTGCGGATCGCCTCGACGTCGATCGGCTTCGGCGAGTCGAACACCAGCCAGATGGTGTCGCCGCGGCGGAACGCCGCCGCAGGGGTTGAGACCTGAAGCGGGAACGTCACGCGCAGGCCGTCGCTGTCGCGGCGCGCATCGACGCTGGCCACGATCGGCTTCGGCCTGGCCGGAGCCTCGGCTGGCGCCTTGGTGGCTTCCTTGGTGGCCTCCTTGGCGGCTTCCCTGACCGGTTCCGGCGTGGCTTCCTTCGCGGCCTCTTTGGGCGCTTCGACCACGGCAGGATTCATCGGCTTGACGGGAGCCATCGGCGCGGCGGCCTCTGCAGGCTTCGCGGCTTCCTTTAGGACTTCCTTGGGCGCTTCCGCAGCGGGCGCGGCCTCGGCCGCCGGAGCGGGCGCCGGCTTCGGCGCTTCAACGGACGGCATCGCAGCGGGCGCTTCCGGCTTTATCTCGGGCTTCGCTTCGACCTTGGCTTCACGCGCGATCGTCTCCGACGTCGGCGGCACGATCTCGCTATGGGCGTCCTTCGGCTTCTCGGCCGCCGGCTTTTCAGGCGCAGGCGCCGGTCCGTGAGCGGCAGGCTTGGCCTGCGCGATCACCGCCTCGGGCGTCGCGGCCATTTTGCCCTTGTCCGGCTGGAAGGCGACGTCGACGACGTAGTTCTTCTCGTCGCGGAAGGAGTGCACGTCGGAATCGCCGATCAGCGCGATCTCGACACTCGTCTGGTCGATGTCCGCCTTCTGCTTGATCGAGGCGACATTCGGCGGCGCCGCGACGACGGCGTCGGCCAGGTCGAAATTGAGATTGGCGTTGAAGGCGAGCGTGAGCTTCTGCTCGTTGAGCACGGAGGAGACGCCGACGCCGTCGGGCATCTCGAACACGAAGCGGACGAAGGTCGGCTGCACCGAGGCGCGCACGCGGATCTGCGGACGTTTCTTGCTCTCGGCCGCGGCGCGCTGGGCGCGCAGCGCGCGTTCGGCGACACGCGCGCGCTCGGCAAGTTCCTTGACCACGTCCATGGGCAGGCTCGGCGGCGACCCCTTCCAGCCCTCCGGCAAGAGGTCGATGAAGGTGCGCTCGCCGGCATTCATGGTGTTGACGGTGACGCGCCGCGCCAGCGACAGGCGGATGGCGCCCCCGTCGGGATCGCGGCGGGCGGAGTTGACGTAATCGGGCGCACCTTCCGGAACGCGGTCGACGGGAACATCGACCGGCCGGTCGAAGCGGATGATGAGGATGGAGCCGGCCGTCGTCACCTCGGAAGGCACATCCTCGCCGAGCTTGATCACCAGCCGGGCAAAGCCGCCGCTGGCCGAGAAACTCGCCTCACCCCGGATGGAATCGGCTGCCCGGGCAGGCGCACCGAAGCCGATCAGCAGGCAGGCCGCAAGCAGCGGCGCGCTCCGGACATGACGCGACAGCCCCCGCGCCAGGGCGCGGGCTCGCGACACAAATCCAGCGGCAGCCTCTTGCGCCATTGGCGGCATTTCTTCCGGTTCGACGGTCCATGCCGGCACTGACGCCGGCCCGTGCCGTCGATTGTAGGTTTTGCCAATTAAGGGCTTCTTAAGTATGAGCCCTCAATTCGGCTTTTGGGTCGGCTTGCCGTCGATCTTGGGCAGGTCGCTGGCCGAGGCGGACTGGTCGCCGCCATTGGCCCGGCGGGCCATTTCGACCGTCAGCCGCTCGGCAGCCTCCGGCGACATCAGCCCCATGATGTCCGACATCTTTCGCGGCGCGATCTGCGAGGCGATCTCGATCAGCACGCCCATCTCCAGACGGTCGAACACCCGCGCGGCATCCTTGGGCTTCATGCCCTCATACATGGTCACGAGGCCCTTCATGCGCTGGGCCTCGGCGGCCTTCTGCTCGGCCTGGGTCGCGGAGATGCGGGTTTCCACCGCCTTCATCTCCTCGACCTTGTTTTCGATGCGCTTCTCGGCGGATTTCAACAGGCTCTCGCGGATGTCGATCTCGCGCTGGCGGGCCTCGATCTCCTGGCGGCGCGACTGCAGGCGTTCCAGGATGGCGCGCTCGGAGGCCGAGACCTGCGGCTGGGCTTCCTCCACCTTGACCACGGTGCCTTCGGGCTTGGATTCGGGTGCGGCCGGCTTCGGCGCCTCCTTCGGCGCGCCATGGGTCGAGCCCGTGATATCGGGATCTTCGTGCCCGGTCGGGAAGTTCAGGTTTTCCTGCGCCCAGGATTTCTTGATCTGGCTCGGCTTGTAGTCGAAAACATAGCCGCCATTGATCACGAGGCCCGCGACCTTCAGCGTGGCAAGACCCGCGACGGCAACCAGCACGACCGGAATGACACGAATGTTACGAAAGGACTTCATACCCTGACTTTATGCGGCAAGACCGTTGGATCGTCGGCGCTCGGAGAAGGCTTCGGCCGCAGCCGCCACCGCCTTCGCCGACGAAGGCTTGGCCGCGGGCGCGGCGACCGCTTCCGGGTCCGTCGCGGGGCGCGCGGCGATCGCGATCTTGGACAGGCGCCGCACCACGTTGTCGGCTTCGCCGAGCTGCTTGTAGAGCTGGTCGGACATCTGCGTCGCCGCCGCGAGCTGGCTGCCGAGGTTCTCGTTGACGTCGCGCACGGCGAGCTTCAGCCCGCCGATCGCGCGCTCGGCGATCTCGGTCGCGGTGATCAGCTCGCCGATGACGGCCTTCAGCGAATGCTCGTCCGCCTTCAGCCGCGTCAGCCGCTTGTTGAGCATGACGCAGTAGAAGATCGTCAGCATCAGCAGGATAGCCACCAGCGTCTCGATCGCCATTCCCAGGGAGTGGTTCATGGGGCCTCCATCATCTTGTTCTGCTCGTCCACCTTCTCGAACATCGCAAGTGTCGTACTTGGCTTGCGCAAGGGTTTCGTCACGCGGATGGCGACGCGGTCGCCGACCCGGCCCATCCGTCCCTCGGTCAGCGTGACGTCGCCGCAGCGCACGGTCACGTTGGCGTCCGCGCGCATGTCGAGCGGCAGCGTGTCGCCGACCTTGAGCCGCATCAGCTGCTTGAGCGGGATCTCGGCCTCGTAGAGCACGGCATCGACCGCGATCTCGGCCTGGTTGATCTCGGTGGCGAAATGGCCCTCCCAGATCGTGTCGCGGCCGAATTTTTCGCCCATGAACATCTGGAGCAGGACGCCCCGGATCGGCTCGATGGTCGCGTAAGGCAGCAGCAGCTCGATATTGCCGCCGCGATCTTCCATGTCGATGCGCAGGCGCACCAGGATCGCGGCGTTGGCAGGACGGCTGATCGCGGCGAAACGCGGGTTGGTCTCGAGCCGGTCGATCGTGAAGGTCACCGGCGAGAGCGGCCGGAACGCCTGCTCGGCGTCGGCCAGAACGACCTCGACCAGCCGCTTGACCAGCTCGGTCTCGATCGTGGTGTAGGGCCGGCCCTCGATGCGAAGCTGGCTCGCGCCGCGGCGCCCGCCGAGCAGCACGTCGATCATCGAGTAGATCAGGCTGGAATCGACCACCGCCATGCCGAAGTTTTCCCACTCCTCGGCCTTGAACACCGAGAGCACGGCCGGTAGCGGGATCGAGTTCATGTAGTCGCCGAAGCGCACCGAGGTGATGCGGTCGAGCGAGACTTCGACGTTGTCGGAGGTGAAATTGCGCAAGCTGGTCGTCAGCAACCGCACCAGGCGGTCGAAGACGATTTCGAGCATCGGCAGACGCTCGTAGGAGACCATCGCCGAATCGATGATGGCGCGAATGCCGGAATGGTCGTCCAGCGTGACGTCGCCGACCGTGAAGCCGAGGAGATTGTCGATCTCCTCCTGCGACAGCACCCGTTCGCCGGAATTCTTGCCGGCGCCGAGATCGCGGCTGCCGTCCTCGACCATGGCCGCCCATTGCAGGGCCATGGTCTCGGAGAGTTCGTTTTCGGCAGCAGCCTTCGCGGCCTCGGCGGGATCCTCGGAATCGAGCGAGGCCTCCCACTGGGCGGCAATTGCATCCTGGTCTGGTTGGTCGGTGCCTGCCATGATCCCTAGCCCGTCATGCTCACTGGATCACGACTTCCTTGAACAGCACCGCGCTGACCTGGACCGGCGCCACCGCCGCGTTGACGCGCTTGGTCAGCTCTTCCTTGAGGCGGAAGACGCCGGCGGAGCCGTTGAGGTCGGAGGAGCGCAGCTCGCGCACATAGGTCTGGAAGATGTCGGTGATGCGCGGCATCGTCGGCTTGATCGCCTCGATCTGCTTCTCTTCCTTCAGCTCCAGCACGATCTTGAGCTTGAGATATTGCACGCGCTCGCCCGGCGCGCCGGCGAGGTTGACCATGATGTCGGGAACGTCGACGAAGGCCGGCGGCTTCGGCGGAGGCGCCGCTTCGGCGTGATGCTCGTCGTCGCCGTGACGGAAGAAGAAGAACCAGGTCGCGGCACCGCCGCCGAGGACGGCGAGCAGACCGACGGCCATGATGATGAGCTTGAGCTTGTTCTTCGGCGGAGCGGCTTCCGCGCCTTCGGCGCCTGCGCCGCCTTCCGCTTCATTCTCTGCCATGGTCGCCGCGCTCGTTCATTTCTCAAAGGGATCGAAAGAGCGAAGCCTCCTGGCAGACAATGACGCGATACAAATGCCCCAGCGCAGTGCGCTCCTCTTGCCTGCAAACGCTACGGTAATAATGGTTAACGGAACCTTTCGATTGGGCCTCCGCTAGGAAAAATCTGCCGGGCAAACATGGCTAACAGACCCTTTCTGCCGCCTGCTTTCGCCCTCGAAAAATCAACAAGACATTGAAATAACGTAACTTTCCAGACTGGCACGACTTTCGCTGAGAAAGGGCCGAGACCCAAGGTTTGGGAGAACCCGAGGTCTCGTTCACGGGGTCCGCCAAGGCGCTTGGGAGAGCGAGGCGGCAGATCCCACTCAGGGGAGATTTCCGATGCAGAACGCGCTTCTGATCGGCCTGTCACGGCAGATGACGTTGGAGCGGCAGATGGATGTCATCGCCAACAACGTCGCCAATGCCAATACCAATGGCTTCAAGGCCGACCATTCGCTGTTCGAGGAGTACCTCAACTCGAACGCGCACGAGGACAATTTCGTCGGCTCCGACCGCCGGGTCTCCTATGTGCAGGACCGCGGCACCTTCCGCGACGTCGGCCAGGGACCGATGGAGCCGACCAAGAATCCGCTCGACATGGCGATCAGTGGCGACGCCTATTTCGCGGTGCAGGCCAATGGCGGCGAGCGCTACACCCGCGACGGCAAATTCTCGCTCAACAGCACCGGCCAGCTCGTCACCTCCGACGGCAACCTCGTGCTCGGCACCGCCGGCCCGATCACCTTCCAGCCGACCGACCACGACATCAACGTCGCTCCGGACGGCTCCGTCACGGTGCTCGAAGGCACGGCCAAGACCGACTCGATCCGCGGCAAGATCCGCATGGTGTCGTTCGACGATCCGGCCAGGCTGACCAAGCTCGGCGCCAATCTCTATGCCGCCGGCTCCGCGACCCAGCAGACCGACACCAAGTCCACCGTGCAGCAGGGCTACGTCGAGAAGTCGAACGTGAACTCGGTCGGCGAGATGAGCCGCATGGTCGAAGTCATGCGCAGCTACACCGCCATCGCCAACCTGCTCCAGCAGCAGAGTGACCTCCACAAATCGGCGATCGAGAAACTCGCCGATGTTCCGGCCTGATTGAGGGAGAACTGACATGCAGGCGCTTCACACCGCAGCGACCGGAATGGCGGCACAGGAACTCAACGTTCAGGTGATCTCCAACAACATCGCCAACCTGCGCACCACCGGCTTCAAGAAGCAGACCGCCTCGTTCCAGGACCTGATCTACGAACACGTGCGCCGCGTCGGCGCCCAGTCGTCCGACCAGGGCACTATCCTGCCGGTCGGCGTCGACATCGGCGGCGGCGTCAAGACCGTCGGCACGCCGCGCAGCATGACGCAAGGCACGCTGTCGCAGACCGGCAACGATCTCGACCTCGCGGTCTCGGGCGAAGGCTTCTTCAAGATCCTGATGCCCGACGGCAGCTACCAGTACACCCGCGACGGCACCTTCCAGATGGACAATCAGGGCCGCGTCGTCACCGCGCAGGGCAACCCGGTGCAGCCGACGATCACGATCCCGAACAACGCTTCGGGCCTGACCGTCAACGTGCAGGGCCAGGTCTCGGTGACGCTGCCGGGCTCGTCGACCTCGACCATCCAGGGCCAGATCGGCCTGACCCGCTTCATCAACAAGGCCGGCCTGCAGCCGGTCGGCAACAATCAATTCACCGAGACGCCCTCCTCCGGCCCGCCCCAGGACGGCACCGCGACCGCCGAAGGTTACGGCAACATCACCCAGGGCAGCCTCGAGCAGGCCAATGTCGACGTCGTCTCGGAGATGAGCGACCTGATCGCGGCCCAGCGCGCCTACGAGATGAACGCCAAGGTGATCAGCGCCGCCGACCAGATGATGCAATCGACCACGGCGCTGTTCCGCTGAGGTGATGGCAATGATCCGCACCACCCTCGCCACGATCTCGGCCCTGCTCGCGCTGGCACTGCCCGCACGGGCCGCCGACGATTTCATCGCAACGCCGACGCTGCGCGCGAGCATCACCGTGACCTCGGACGTGGTTCGGGTCGGCGATCTCATCGACAATGCCGGCTCCGCCGCCCTGATCCCGGTCTACCGCTCGCCCGATCTCGGCACCACCGGTGCGCTGTCGGTCGCCCAGGTCCTGAGCGTGCTCCGTGCCAAGCAGGTGATCGGCGTGATGACCGGCGACATCAAGGAGGTCCAGGTCACCCGTCTCGCCCGCACGCTCGCCAACAAGGACCTCGAAAACGCGGTCGCTTCGGCGCTCGAGCACCGCTTCGGCTTTGGCGCCGCCGCCAACATCACGGTCACGTTCGACCGCGGCATTGCCGACATACGGCTGGACGCCTCCAACACCGGCGCGCTCCTGCCGGTCGCAACCCGCTATGACGCCCGCAGCGGCCGTTTCGACATCGCCTTCGAGATCAACAACGACAACAATCAGGCGGCGACCAAGCTGCGCTTCAGCGGCACCGCCATCGAGACGGTGGAAGTGGCCGTGCTGACGCGCGACATCGACCGCGCCGATCTCCTGAAGTCCTCCGACGTTGCCGTGGAGCGCCGGCCGAAGGCCGAGGTCACCGGCGAGGCCGCCTCGCGCGATCGCACGCTCGGCATGCAGCTCCGCCGGCCGATGCGGGCGGGAACGCCGATCCGCGTCGCCGACATCGTCAAGCCCGACTTCGTGCAGCGCGACCAGAGCGTCACCGTGATCTACCAGGTCCCCGGGATCTATCTCACCACCCGCGGCAAGGCGCTAGAGAGCGGCGCCGAGGGCGACACCATCAGCGTGCTCAACCTGCAGACCAAGCGCACCTTAAGCGGCACCGTCACCGCCCGCGGCCAGATCACGGTCCAGGGGGCCAGCCAGTCCGCGCCGATGCCGGCTGCGGTCGAGCAGACTTCCTCGCTCAAGCGCGACGAAGCGCCCGCCCCCATCGACACTGCGGCCCTCGTCCGGAACCTGGTCCAGGCCCCCGCGTCTGCGGCCCAGATCGCCCAAGCCCAGATCCCGCAAGTTCGCGTCTCGCAAGCTCCAGCCAAGTCAGAGTAAGTCATGTCCAGTTTCAGTTCGGCTTTTCGTCCTCGCCGCATCGCGATCTCTGCCCTGCTCCTGGCAATTTGCGCGCTGGCGAGCGGCTGTTCCTCGATCGACCGCCTGTCGCAGATCGGTGAGCAACCGAAGCTGTCGTCGATCGACAATCCGACGGCGCAGCCCGGCTACAAGCCGGTGCAGATGCCGATGCCGAAGCCGGAAGTCGCCTCCTACAATCCGAACTCGTTGTGGCGCAACGGCAGCCGCGCCTTCTTCAAGGACCAGCGCGCCCACCAGATCGGCGATCTCCTCACCGTGACCGTGAACATCACCGACAAGGCCAACCTCTCCAACGAGACCCAGCGCAGCCGCACCAATTCGGAAGATTCCGGCATCACCGACTTCATCGGCGCCAAGACCCTCGGCGCGCAGGCGCAGAAGGTGCTGCCCGGCCGTATCCTCACCGCCGACTCCACCGCCTCCAGCGACGGCAAGGGCTCGGTCAACCGCCAGGAAGCGTTGCAGACCAACGTCGCCGCGGTCGTCACCCAGGTGCTGCCGAACGGCAACCTCGTGGTCGAAGGCAAGCAGGAGATCCGCGTCAACTACGAGATCCGCGAACTCGTCGTCGCCGGCATCGTCCGCCCCGAAGACATCCAGAGCGACAACACCATCGATTCCACCAAGATCGCGCAGGCCCGCATCGCCTATGGCGGCCGCGGCCAGATCATGGACGTGCAGCAACCGCGCTACGGCCAGCAAGTCATGGACGTGCTGCTGCCCTTCTAGCCTTCTCCCGAGCTCCCACATCGTGTTCGCGAACCTAGGCGCGGACGACGATGTACGACGCGGCCCTCGCTAGCTCCCCTGGCGAGGGCCGCATGTATTTTCTGGCGCGCGTTGCGCTCGCAAAGACGACGGAGAGAGCTCACGTGAACTCCGCCTCCACCACGCCCAGCCCGTCCAGCTCCATCCGGACGTTGTCGCCTGCCTTCAGCCACAGCGTCTTGACCAGGCTTCCAGTGAGCACGAGCTGGCCCGCGTGAAGACCCTTGCCTTCGGCGGCGAGGTGGTTGGCGAGCCAGGCGAGGGCGTTGTGGGGATGGCCGAGCACGTCGGCGCCGGTGCCGTGGCTGACCTCCTCGCCGTTGACGATGGCGCGGCCCTTGACCGATTTCAGGTCCGGCACCGACGAGCGCTGTACGGACGGCCCCAGCACGCAGCCGGCGGCGAAGAAGTCGTCGGCGATCAGCGTCGGCGCGCCCATCGTCTCCCATTTCACGTAGCGGTCGTCGACGATCTCGATCGCGGGATGATAGGCCTCGACCGCCTCGCCGACCCATTCGGCCGTGAACGGCGCCTCGCCGGCGGCGAGGTCGCGCTTGAGCCGCACCCCGATCTCGCATTCGACGCCGACGCGGACGTAGTTGGAGGCGGCGAGCTTGACGCCGCTGTCGTGCACGCCCTTTTGGAACACGCCGCCGCCGCAGGGGTGCGGGATGCCGATATAGTCCTGCATCACCCGGCTGGTGCAGCCGATCTTGTAGCCGACCAGCGGGCCGAAATTCTTCAGCAAGAGATCATGCAGCGCGCGCTGGACCTGGTAGCCCTCGGCTTCGTCGGCGGGCGGACGGTCCAGCGCTGCAAGCGGCGCATGGTTGCGGCGCGCCAGCGCGATCGCCTTTGCGGCTTCGAGAATGTTGTCCATCGGCGCCGCCTCCCACGCATTACAATCGAGGGAGGCACTTCAGCATCCCCGCCGGGGCGTGACAAGCGCGGCCGGCGTGTGCGCTCACGCCTTGACGAGGCCGAGCCGGATCAGGCTCTCGGCCGTCGCGAGGATGGCCGCGTCGTTGGAACGGGCCTGCCAGCCCAGCAGCGACCTCGCCTTGGCACTGGTGGAGCGGCGCACCCTGCCGAGCATGGGCACGACCGCCCGCAACAGCGCAATCCGGTTCGCAGCCAGCCGCACCAGCCAGTCCGGCGCCTGGAGCCGCGGAACCCGGCGTGCGGCCGGCCCGAGTTCCCGCCGCAACACCCTGACGATGTCGAGGATCGACATCGTCTCGCCGGAGACCGCGATGAACCGCTCGCCCTTCGCCTGCGGCGCCGTCATCGCCCGCAAATGGAGGTCGGCGACGTCGCGCACGTCGACGACGCCGAAATAGACCCGCGGCACCGCCGGCATGGCGCCGTCGAGCAGCGATTTGACGATCTCGATCGAGCCGGAGAAGTCCGGCCCGAGCACGGGACCGAAAATGCCGGCGGGATTGACGACCGACAGCTCGAGGCCTGCGCCCTCGCGCGCGACGAAATCCCAGGCCGCCTGCTCGGCCAGCGTCTTGGATTTGACGTAGGGCTGCACGTCGGCGCCGTCGAGATTGGTCCAGTCGGTCTCGTCGAACGGTTTTTCGCGCGGCGGATAGCCGTAGCCGATCGCGCCCAGCGACGAGGTGATGACGACCCGCCTGACGCCGGCCTCGCGCGCGGCGCGCAGCACCCGCAGCGTGCCGTCGCGGGCCGGGATGATCATCTCGTTCTCGTCCTTGGGGACAATGGTCGACAGCGGCGAGGCGACGTGGAGCACGTAGTCACAGCCGGCGACCGCCTCGCGCCAGCCCTCGTCTGCCGTGAGGTCGGCGGTGAAGAAGGACAGACCATCGGGTGCGACCGCCCCGCCTTCGCGCAGCATCGCCAGCACATCGGCTTGCCGGTCCGGCCGACGCACAGTCGTCCGCACATCATGGCCGGCGGCGAGAAGCTGCAGGACGACATGGACGCCGACGAAGCCGGATCCGCCGGTGACCAGAACGGTGCTCATTGCCAATTCCCCTCTTGGGCAGGCCGGCGATTGGTTCTGCCCCTGCTCAAGGCCGCATCTGGCCACTATTTCCCGAGGGAACAAGTAGAATGGATTTCGAGACCGGTATGGAAAACCTGACCAGCACTTGCGAGGGCGACTGTGATTGCAGCCCCGACCCTGCCCTGCTCGCCGACTTCAAGCGGGCCATCCGTGCCCTCGGCGGCAAATGGAAGCTGGAGATCCTGTTCGCGCTGATGAACGGCGCGGTCCGGTTCGGTGCCTTGCGCCGATCGATCGGCGGCATCACCCAGCACATGCTGACCACACAACTGCGCGAGCTCGAGCAGGATGGATTGGTGTCGCGAACCGCCTTCGCGGAGAAGCCGTTGCGGGTTGAGTACGAGCTGACGGATGCGGCTTACGGCCTGCTGCCGGCGTTTAAGGAAATATTGAGCTGGTCTAGGCTTTATGGGGATGCACGCCTTGCAGCGTCGCATGAAGCCTGATTGCAGCGACGTGTGAAGCCGCTGCATCAGTGTGTCAGCATCCGGGACGATCTCGTTGATGCGACTCGCAAAACCTCCCGCACCTGAAGTGAAGGCTGTTTCTCATCCGAACTCACGTGAGCTCGGAGGAGTTGAGTCTAGCCCATTGATCACGATTCACTTTTCGCGATTGCTGCCGCGCGTCGAAGCGCGCGGCGGCAAGCGACAGGCAACATGCTGGTCACGGCGCGAAGCGGCACCTTGGGTCCAAAAACAAAGAGCCGCATCGCTGCGGCCCGGACTCTATTCGTCGCGATAGACCTTCTCGCGTTTCTCGTGGCGCTCCTGCGCTTCCACCGAGAGCGTCGCGATGGGCCGGGCCTCGAGCCGCTTCAAAGAGATCGGCTCGCCGGTGTCCTCGCAATAGCCGTAGGTGTTGTCCTCGATGCGCTGGAGCGCGGCGTCGATCTTGGCGATCAACTTGCGCTGGCGGTCGCGGGCGCGGAGTTCGATCGCGCGGTCGGTTTCGGACGATGCCCGATCGGCGAGATCGGGGTGGTTCACGTTCTCCTCCTGCAAGGCTTGCAGGGTGAGCTTGGACTCTTTGAGGATCTCATCCTTCCAGGCAAGGAGCTTCAAACGGAAGTACTCCTTCTGCCGGTCGTTCATGAAAGGCTCTTTTTCGGTCGGTCGGTAGTTTTTCAACTTTTCCAAGGGCGGCCTATCTGTCTAAGCAACGACTCGCACACGGACCGGGGTCCGCTGAGCGGGGCCTTATATAGCGGCCTCCTGTGACAGACAATATTTCCTTAATCGCTCGGTTACCGCCCCCAAACCCTTGCACAGGAAGGTTTATCCGCAAGGGCCCGGGAGCGGCCGAGAACTCAGTAGCCGACCGTGAAACGCTGCCTCAAATGGGCCGGCCGCTCGATCTCGTCGGCAAGGGCAATGGCGTAGTCGGCGAAGCTGATCCAGCTCTTCCCGCTCGCATCTGCGAGAAGCTGGTCAGTCCCGAGCCGGAACTTGCCGGTCCGTTCCCCCTCGACGAACAAGGCGGATGGCGAGATGAAGGTCCAGTTCAGGCCCTTTTCCTGCCGCAACAGATCGAGAAAGGCCGAACCGGCCTCGGCCTCAGCCTTGTATTGGGTGGGAAAACCGGGAGTTGTGACCAACTTTACCCCCGGAGCGACCTCGAGGCTGCCAGCCCCACCGACGACGAGGTAGCGACCGATCCTGGACTCCTTCGCCGCACCGATCAGCTTGAGCGCGTCGCTGGCGAGGAAGTGCACGGAACTCACGGCGACGTCATGCCCGGCCCACAGCTTCGCGAGGCCGGCCTGATCGAGTACATCCCCCTTGGTGGGAGTGACATTCGGCAGCGCCGCGATCTTCTCGGGGTTGCGCGCGATGGCCGTGACCGCATGGCCGCGGCTGGACAGTTCCTTGGTGATCTCCGACCCGGCCCGGCCCGATGCGCCGGCGATTGCGATTTTCATGGAAGGCTCCTTTGCTTCTGTGGTAACTGTCGGTGACTAGATATCGCAAAGAATGCTGGTGTTAAGAGAGCACTTTGTGCTTACCTGATTACGCAGGAGTGACCGGCGGCGACAAAGGATCGTGAGGACCCGACGATGAAGCCAGACGTCTACGCAGCGAATTGCCCGACCCGACAGATCCTCGACCGCGTCGGCGACAAATGGGCGGTGCTGATCTTGCTGCTGCTGCGCGAGGAGCCGATGCGGTTCAATCAGTTGCGGCGCACGATTGAAGGCATTTCGCAGAAGATGCTGAGCCAGGTTCTCAAGTCGCTCGAACGCGACGGATTGATCAAGCGCCACGCCATCGCGACCGTGCCAGTGACGGTGGAATATTCGATCACGCAGCTTGGCATAACGCTCGCCGCCGCGGTCGATCCGCTGCGCGATTGGGCCGAGCGGAACCTGAAGGACGTGCTCGCCGCCCAGCGCCGCTACGACGGGCAGCAGAAGGATGAAGCAGCTTAGGCTGCGCGGAGCGACGGATAACGATTAGGCCTGACCGGCCTTCGCCAGCTCGACCTCGACGCGCAGCTCGATCTCGGACAGCACGGAATCGAGACCGGGGTCTCCGGAGGACGATTTCAGGTTCGCCGCAGCGTCACGCAGCCGCATCACGGTCGACCCATCCAGCTTGCCGGAAAGCAGGCTCATCTTGAGATCGTCGAGCACGTCGAGCGCGGTCTTGCCGCGCGCGACCGAACGCTTGCGACGCTCGACCGGATCTTCCTCGATGCCTTGCAGCGCGAGCAGCCCGTCGATGTTGGCGGCGGCCTTCGGCGCGGCAGCGCCCCGCGTCTCCTGCGCCGAGGCGGCGTCGGGCAGCACGAAGGTGCCGGAGCTCGTCCGCCTGGCCTGGCTGGCCGGCGTTCCAAGCGTGGTGCCGTTCGGTCCGTAGATGCGCATCGCAGCAATCCGGGTGATCGATGCGCCACATTCGCCGTCTTATGGTTAACGGCCCGTAAACAGCCCGGCAAAATCTGCCGACAGGCGGCAGTTTCGCTCCTCACGGCGAACGTCTGCTGACACCGGTCGAAACAGATTTATTCAACCTATTCAACCGCCTAACTCCCCTGCCCCGCGTTGGCACAGCCCTCGCAAGGAAAGCGTCGGACCAGCTCGTCATGGGGGTGTCGGGATTGGTCCGAGATTTGAGGAGCCTCGGGGAGCAGAGGATGCCAGGCGTTCGTTGGGTGAGGATTGTTGGGGTGGCCTGCGCCGCGCTGTCAGCGCTGGCGCTGTCGGTCGCGCCCGCGGCTGCGACCTCGCGCATCAAGGATCTCGCCAACATCGAAGGCGTGCGGCAGAACCAGCTCATCGGCTACGGCCTCGTCGTCGGCCTCAACGGCACCGGCGACACCCTCAACAACATCCCCTTCACCAAGCAGTCGCTGCAAGCGATGCTCGAGCGCATGGGCGTCAACATCCGCGGCGCCACCATCCGCACCGGCAACGTCGCCGCCGTGATGGTCACGGGCAATCTGCCGGCCTTCGCCACCCAGGGCACGCGCATGGACGTCACCGTGTCCGCGCTCGGCGACGCCAAGAACCTCCAGGGCGGTACCCTGCTCGTGACCCCGCTGCTTGGCGCCGACGGCAACGTCTACGCGGTGGCGCAGGGCTCACTCGCGATCTCCGGATTTCAGGCCGAAGGCGAGGCAGCCAAGATCGTGCGCGGCGTTCCGACCGTGGGGCGCATCGCCAACGGTGCCATCATCGAGCGCGAGATCGAATTCGCGCTCAACCGGCTGCCGAACGTGCGCCTGGCGCTGCGCAATGCCGACTTCACCACCGCCAAGCGCATCGCGGCGGCGATCAACGACTATCTCGGTGTCAAGAGCGCCGAGCCGATCGATCCCTCGACGGTGCAGCTATCGATCCCGCCGGAGTTCAAGGGCAACGTCGTCGCCTTCCTCACCGAGATCGAGCAGCTCCAGGTCGATCCCGATCTCGCCGCCAAGATCATCATCGACGAACGGAGCGGCATCATCGTGATGGGCCGCGACGTCCGCGTCGCGACCGTCGCGGTCGCGCAAGGAAACCTCACCGTCACGATCTCCGAGAGCCCCCAGGTCAGCCAGCCCAACCCGCTGTCGCGGGGCCGCACCGTGGTCGCGCCGCGCAGCAGCGTCACCGTCACCGAGGACGGCAAGAAGCTGGCCTTGGTCAAGGACGGCGTCTCGCTCCAGCAGCTCGTCGACGGCCTCAACGGGCTCGGCATCGGCCCGCGCGACCTCATCAGCATCCTCCAGGCGATCAAGGCCGCCGGCGCGATCGAAGCCGACATCGAGGTGATGTGATGCAGACAGGCATGATCAACACCCCGCACGTCGTCAGCTCGGCCTTCTCGGTGGAGAGCCGCAACGGCCGCCCCGACTTCGAGCTCGCCGCCGCACTCCAAAAGGTCTCGCCGAAGCAGCAGGCCAAGGCGCAGAAGACCGCCACCGATTTCGAGGCGATGTTCCTCAACAGCATGTTCTCGCAGATGACCTCGGGCCTGAAGGGCGAAGGCCCGTTCGGCGACACGCCGGGCACCGGCGTGTGGCGCTCGATGCTGACCGAGCAATATTCCAAGAACTTCGCCAACGCCGGCGGCGTCGGCATCGCCACCGAAGTCTATCGCACCCTCATCACGCAGCAGGCGAAAACGATCCGCAGGGCATAAGGTCAAACGAAATGAACCATTTCAGCGCCTCGCGTCAGCCGATGCCAGCCCATCGCCCGAACACCGCGCCCGGCAGCGCCGAGGCGCGCAAGCTCGCCGAAGACCTGATGGACGCGATGAACGCCCTGCTCGGCCTGATCGAGCGCGAGACCGAGCTCGTGCGCGCCGGCAAGGTCCGCGAGGCGATGGCCTTCGAGAGCAAGAAGCAGGAGATGTCGCGCAACTATGTCGGCGCCGTCAGCCAGCTGAAGGCGAACCAGCCCCAGCTTGCGAAATCCGCGCCCGAACTGCTCGCGACGCTGCATAGGCACCACGATGCGTTCCGCGCGATGCTCCAGGTCAACCTCACCGTGCTCGCAACCGCTCACGCGGTCTCGGAGAGCGTCGTGCGCGGCGTCAATGCCGAGATCCAGAAGCGCAACGTGCCGAACACCTACACGGCTTCAGGGCGCCGCGCCGCTCCGGGCCCGCGCCACATCACGCCGCTCGCGGTCAGCCGCTCGCTCTGAGCGCGCAGGAAAAATCGACAATTTTACGAAAAACCGCGCGGCAATATCGCCGCGCGGTTAGGCACGTTTCCTTACCGGGTCTTCAATCCTGGTGTTCCATGGTTGCGTATTGAGAGGGGTTGGGATTTGACTCACGTGAGGCAACCAGGAGGCTGCCATGAGTACAGATTTCAGCATCAGGCCGGTGGGGATACCGGCCCCCGTGCAGATCGTGACGACGTCGAATGCGGCGGCGAACGAGGCCGTGCAAACTGATTTGCCGGTGAGCCAGACAGTGGCCGCCGGTGAGGCGAGCGCGCCTGCGCGCAATGATTTCCAGCGCAACGAGAACGTCTCACGCCAGGTCGTGTTCGACCAGGCGGCCGCGTCTTTCGTCTTCCAGGTGGTCAACGACAGGACCGACGCGGTGGTCAACCAGTTCCCCGACGAAGCGATGCTGCGCCGGCGGGCCTATTTCCATGCAGAAGATCTGAAGTCGCAGCCCTCGCGTCCGCTCAACACGGACCGCAGCGCCTGACCGTCAGGCGTCGAGCGTCGCGACGGCCGTATCGAGATAGGTCGAGCCGGTCGCGGGATCGGTGACGACGTTCTTGACCTGCGCCTTCCCGATATCCGTCAGCGTGAACTTGGTGTTGCCGAAGCGGAACGAGCCGTCCTTGATCAGCACCTGCTGATACTGCGAGGTATCGGCGCTCTGATAGTGGATCTGCGCGCGAAATCCGTCGACCTGCGAGACGTTGAGGGAAAACGACTTGCCGTCGGGATATTTGCCGCTCCAGCTGCCCTGATAGAGCGTGGAATCCACTGCGACGTATTTCGACGAGCCCGAGGTGCTCGACAGCACGTTCGACTTATACGCGGTCGACAGGATGCTCATGATGTCGGCCATGACGGGCTTCCATCACGGACGGCCGGACAGGCCGGCGGCGATATTGCGGTTGATCTCGATCAGCGGACGGAAGTGATCGAACTGCGGGCTCATCTGCAGCGCGGCGGTCTGGCTCAGCACGAACACGCTGATGTTGGCGATCTTCTGCCGGACGTCGAGCGGCTGCGGATTGTTGTCGCGCATGGCCTCGCTCAGGAAGATCGTCCAGAGCTTGCGATTGAACATCAGGGCCTGCGTGGTCTGCTCGCTGAAGGGGTCGGCGTTGTTCACCGCGTCCTGGAGCTTGTTCGCGGCCTTGAGCAGGGTCTGCGCCTCGATGTCGCGAGGAGATGCGGTGGTCGTTGCAACACGCGCGTAGGCCGAGGCAGCGGAATTCGACATCAATCACACCTTGGAGGTTACCTAGCCCGTTGAACGCGCTTAAGGATTTCTTTCCCGACCCTAGGCAGCACCGCTTAAGATTTGCTTACGTGTGTGCTTGGAAGCACTCCGGATTATTACGGGTTACGGAGTTCTTCGTCGACGCGAAGCTAGATGCGCATGCGCACGCTGTAAACACGTCTCGCGTGACGTACATCAATCTCAGCTAATCCTGCCTTAGCGATCTCAGTAAAAAGAACGGCGGAGCGTTAGCCCCGCCGCGTTGTCTCGAGTAGCGATCTTGCGCCGCGAGATTAGCGGAGCAGCTGCAGCACGCTCTGCTGCGACTGGTTGGCCAGCGACAGCGCTGACACCGCGATCGACTGTCGGGTCGACAGCGCCTGGCTGTTGGCCGCTTCCTCGTTGGTGTCGGCGAGCGTCAGGTTGGACGAGCCGGTCTGCAGAACATTGATCAGGTTCTTGGAGAAATCCTGACGTACCTGCACGATCGAGAGGTTCGAACCGAGCGCCGAACCTTCCGAGCGCAGCGTGCTCGAGGCCGCGTTCAGGCTGGTCAGCACCCTGTTGGTCGCGCCGTTGTCGATGAAGTCGACGCCGTTGACGAGGTTGCTGAGGCCGAGGCCGGCCGCGTTGAACACCACGCCGTTGATGCCGAGCGTGGAGCTGCCGGTTTCGTTGAAGACGAGCTTCAGCGTGTCGCCGTTGAGCAGGTTGACGCCGTTGAAGGACGAGTCCTGCGACGTCGTGTCGATCTGCGCCAGGATGTTGTTGAACTGGTTGACGAGGTTCGAGCGCGCGGTCTGCGCGACCGGATCCTGGACCGGCGGCTGCGCCGTGGTGAAGGCCAGAACACCGGTGATGGTGCCGCCGACCGTGCCGCCGGCGGTCGTCGAACCGAGCGTCGAGGAGGCGTATTCGTTCACGGTGGTCACCGTCAGCACGCCATTGGCGTCGATCGTCGCGGTCAGGTGGTTCGCCTGAAGCTGCGCGTTGAGCTGGTCCAGCGTCTTGACGGTGCCGTTGGTGCCGTCGCCGAAGGTGACGTTCACCGGCGTTCCGCCATTGAAGGAGGTGAAGGTCAGTGTCTTGCCGCTGACGCCGCCAACACCGGAGGTGCGCGCCGCGGTGAAGGCTGTCGCCGTCCCCGTGTTGCCGCTGAGGCCGAATGCGTTGAGGGCATTGCCGGTGCCGGTGATCGAGAGATCGGCGTTGACGCCGGTGGAGAGCGCAAGCTGGCCGCTGCTGTTGACCGACGACGGGATCTGGCCGGACGTGGTCGAGAGGGTAGCCGCACCATTGAAGATGCTGGCGGTCTTGACGCCGGTAGCAAGGTCGATCGAGTTGAGCAGGTCGGTCAGCGTCGCGCTCTGGATATAGACGGTCGAATTGCCGTTGCCGTCGGTGACGATATTGCCGTTGACACCACCCGACGTCACGCTGGCCGCCGACTGGGGCGTCTGGGCGTTCTTGAAGGTGATGGTATGGCCGTCGATGTTCAGCGTCGAGCCGTCCTGAACGAGAGAGCCGAGCGAGCCGGCGGTCGTCGACCGGTTTGCGGTCACGCTCGCATTGCCCGCGCCGGTCGCTGCGGTCAGACCGAGCTTGTTGAGGAAGTCTGCCTTGCCCGTCACGCTCAGATCGGCGCCGGTCGAGCTCTTCAGCGTAACTGCGCCCGCCGTGATGGACGATGCCACCTGAAGCGTGCCGACGGGACCGGCCGCACCGCTGACCGCGATTGTCGCCGCCCCCGCACTGATCGTCGCGGTTTTGACGCCGCTGGCGAGGTCGATCGCGCTGAGGACGTCGTTGACGGTCGCCCCGGGGGCAGCCGCCGTTCCCTCATAGACGATCGAATTGCCGTTGCCGTCGGTGGCGATGTGTCCGCTGGCGTCGAGGCCCCAGCCGGTCGGCTGCGTGGTCGGAGCGATGCCGGTGCGGAAGGTGATGGTCTTGCCGTTGACCGTGATGGTGTCGCCGTCCGCGGGCGGCGTGCTGAAGGTGGCCGATGTCGTGGTACCGAGCAGCGTGGCAGTGCCGGACAATGCGGTGGTGCCGTCGGCAGCGGTCACTGCCGTACCGGTAAAGGTGCCTGCATTCGAGCCCAGCGAGGCGCCGAGCGCGGCAGTTCCGGTCACCGGAGTCACGCCACCGGGTGCGCCGGTGTAGAGCACGTTGCTGTTGGCGGTCGCGCTCGCATAGGAGGTCGTGCCGCGCAAATCGGCGGGCGTCGCACCGGGAATCGTGGTGGAGACGTTCGACTTGGTGGAATAGCCGACCGTGGTCTGCAGCGCCTGGTTGGCGATCGATTTCGCGCTGTCGATCAGCTTCTGCAACGAGGTGATGCCGGTGTTGGCGGCCTGGAGCACCTGCACACCGTTGTTGATGCCGTCGAGCAGGTTGCTGATGTCGCTCGCCCGGTTGTCCAGCCCCTGCGCCGTGAAGAAGTTGGTGGGGTTGTCGAGCGCCGTGTTGACCTTTTTGCCGGTCGACAGCCGTTCCTGCGTCGTGGCCAGCAAGTCGGCCGTCGACTGCAGCGACAACAGGTTCTGGCGAACTGACGCCGAGAGAACGATGTTGGACATTGGCGAGTCTTCCTCTTGAACCGGATACGAATCGGCCGCGCGGGTCTGGAAAGCGGGCTTTTGTCCAGTCTTAGAGGCTGTCCTTTAAAGTATGGTTAACGCCGGTTTAAGGGATAGGGTTAATGGCCGGTGAAAGCCCCTGCCCGCCTCCGGACACAAAAAGAGCGGCGGGGCAAATGGCCCCGCCGCTCGGATTTATTCAGTAGTTTCAGCTTCTTATTAGCGGAGCAGCTGAAGCACGCTCTGCTGCGACTGGTTGGCCAGCGACAGCGCGGAGACCGCGATCGACTGCCGGGTCGACAGTGCCTGGCTGTTCGCCGCCTCGACGTTGGTGTCGGCCAGGGTCAGGTTGGACGAACCGGTCTGCAGCACGTTGATCAGGTTCTTGTTGAAGTCCTGACGGATCTGCACCACCGAGAGGTTCGAGCCGAGGCTCGAGGCCTCCGAGCGCAGCGTGCTCGAGGCGGCGTTCAGGTTGGTCAGCACCCTGTTGGCGGCAGCGTTGTCGATGAAGTCGACGCCGACAGTCAGCGAGGCGAGGCCGAGACCCTTGGAGTTGTAGGTGACGCCGGTGATGTTCAGGCTCGACTTGCCGGTCTCGTCGAACACCAGCTTGAGCTGGTCGCCGTTCAAGAGGTTGACGCCGTTGAACGAGGAGTCCTGCGAGGTCGTGTCGATCTGGTTCAGGATGTTGTTGTACTGGGACACCAGGTTCGCGCGGGCCGTCTGCGCAACGCCATCCTGGACGGGGTTGGAAGCCGTCGAGAACGTGAGCGCCGAGGTGAGCGTACCGCCGATCGCACCGCCGGCGGTCGTCGAGCCGAGCGTCGAAGACGCGTAGTCGTTGGACGCGGTGATGGTCAGCAGGCCATTGGCGTCGATCGTTGCAGCCAGGTTGTTGGCCTGAAGCTTGGTGTTGAGCTGATCGAGCGTCTTGATCGTCCCGTTGGTGCCGTCGCCAAAGGTGACGTTGACGGCCGTGCCGCCATTGAAGGAGGAGAAGGTCAAGGTCTTGCCGGCAATGCCGCCGATGCCCGAAGTGCGGGCCGCGGTGAACGCGGTCGCGTTGCCGGTATTGCCCGCGAGGCCGAATACATTCAGCGCATTGCCGGTGCCGGTGATCGACAGATCGGCGTTGATGCCGGTCGAAAGTTTGAGCTGGCCGGACGTGTTGATTGTCGAGTTCGACTGACCGGTGGCGGTCGCAAGCGTCGCAGTGCCGTTGGCGTTGATCGTCGCGGTCTGCACGCCGGTGGCAAGGTCGATCGCCTTCAGCACGTCGGCAACCGTGCCGGCCTGCAGATAGACGGTCGAGTTGCCGTTGCCGTCGGTGAGGACGTTACCGCTTGCACCGTAACCGCTCGGAACGCTCGGAGCACCGGTCGATCCCGGGATCGGCGCGTTCTTGAAGGTGATGACGTGACCGTCGACGTTCAGCGTCGAGCCGTCGGCGATCGTCGCACCCAGCGAGGCCGCGCTCGTGGTCCGTTCGACGTTGACGGTGGCATTGCCTGCACCCGTGGACGTCGTCAGGGCGAGAGCCTTGAGCAGGTCGGCCTTGCCGGTGACGCTCAGATCCGCACCCGTCGAGCTCTTCAGCGTGACGGCGCCACCAGCAGCGGTCGAAGCGGTCTGGCCGACGCTCGTGGCGATCGTCGCAGCGCCCGCACTGATGGACACCGTCTTGACGCCGCTGGCAAGATCGATTGCGGTCAAGAGATCGTTGACGTTCGCAGCCGGGGTGCCCGCGGTGCCGAGATACACGGTGGTGTTGCCGTTGCCGTCGGTGACGAGGTTGCCGCTGACGCCCGAGCCGGACGCAACTGCGGTCGATGCCGGAGCAGAGCCCGTACGGAAGGTGATGGTCTTGCCGTTGACGGTCAGCGTGTCGCCGTCGGCAGGCTGGGCGTTGCCGAGCAGGCCGGTCGCGGTCGTGCCGTTGGTGGCGATCAGGGTGATGGTGCCGGCCAGGGCGGTGGTGCCGTCACCGGCCGTTGCGCCGGTGCTTGCAAAAGAGCCGATGGTGGCGCCGAGCGTCGTGGTGCCGGTCGCCGCCGTCGTGCCGCCGGCCGTGCCGTTATACAGCACGTTGCTGCTCGCGGTCGCGCTGGCAAAGGAGGTCGTCCCGCGCAGGTCGGCCGCCGTCGCACCCGCGATCGTGGTGGAGACGTTGGACTTGGTGGAATAGCCGACGGTGGTCTGCAGCGCCTGGTTGGCGATCGACTTGGCGCTGTCGATCAGCTTCTGCAGCGAGGTCAGGCCGGTGTTGGCAGCCTGCAGCACCTGGACGCCGTTGGCGATACCGTCGAGCAGATTGTTGATGTCGCTGGCGCGGTTGTCGAGCGACTGTGCGGTGAAGAAGTTGGTGGGATTGTCCAGGGCCGAGTTGACGCTCTTGCCGGTCGACAGACGGTTCTGGGTCGTGGCGAGGAGGTCGGCGGTGGACTGGAGCGAGAGCAGGTTCTGGCGAACCGACGCAGAGAGAACAATACCGGACATGACTTTTACCCTTCTGGCTTACGCGTCTTCGTTCGATCGCTTCGGATCGAGTGACGGGGCCAGCGTGCCGCGACATGGCTAACAAAGGGTGAAACGGCTCTGGTTCGCATAAACGCCGGTTCACCATAAGCCGGTCGGACGCGTCGATTGGCGCCGCAATCAGCCTGAAATCACTCGCGATTTTTTCCGCTTACTCCCCATTAACCATAACCGCTGGTTACTTTTTCGATCCGCCTCCGCTCCCCGAATACCTGCAGGCGGACAAAAAAAGCGGCGGGGCCGAAGCCCCGCCGCCCTATCCTGCTAGCGATGTGCGCCGCTTGTTAGCGGAGCAGCTGGAGCACGCTCTGCTGCGACTGGTTGGCCAGCGACAGCGCG
>NZ_JALJRE010000013.1:0-214564 GCF_024519855.1 Bradyrhizobium sp. Bra78
AAGAGGGCGCAGGGAAGGCCGGGTGCCGGCTGGCACCCGCGGTCCGCTGCGCGAAAAGCACACGCAGAGAAAACCGCACAGCAGCATGCAGGTGTAGCCAATCACTCGGCCTTCCCTGCGCAGTGGTTGGACGGCTTATGCCGTGCTCTCCCGGGAGCCGAGTTCGTTCTGGCCTCCCTCACTCCAGCGAAATTCGCCGACACCGCGCCGGTTGACGCCAATGCCGCATCCGCAAGAGCTTGACCGTAGCAACGACGGCCAGGACCACACGGTTTTGCCGTACGCACGGCTCGCCATTTCGCCGCAGTTTTGCCAGCCCTGTCGACGGAGCCGGAAACTTACAGGCGAGACGAACCTGACAGCGCCGCTCGTCCGCACGAAGTTTTGGGCTCACGGAGAGCAATCCGCCCTGCCCTTGACCTCGCGCACGACGCTGCCGCGTCCACCGCAAGCCCGGCTCGCGAAAATGACGACCACAAGATCGCCCCTCAAGGATGAGCCGGGATGGGCAACACATACGCCAAAACCGAATTTCGGCAAAGCGGAATATTTTGGTGCGAGCGGATTGACAGACGTGCGACACAGCAAGGGTCCCCTAGCCGACGCGAGAGTTAGCCGCCGAAATCCCGCGGGCTGAACGGCAGGTCTATCACCTTCCATTCCTCGTACATGTCGGCCGGCAGCATCTTGTAAGGCTGGCAAGACTCGAGCGCGCTCGTTGCGGACTTCACCAGGGCCACGCCCTTTGCGGACGGCGGGGCTTCGATCAGGATCGGGGGGCGCGTCAGCGTGCCGTCGGTGGCGAGCACCGCGCGCAGCTTGATGCGCACGCTGTCGGTCGACGACACCCCGGCCGGAAGTTTTGCGCAACTCCTCAAGTGCCGGCGCAACTCGGCGATGACCTCGGTCGGCAGTTTGGATGCAACCGAATCCTTAGCGTCGCCGCCATCGTCCTTGGGAGCGTCTTTCGGCAGCTCCGTCGGCAACCCCGGCGGCAGGCCCAGCACGACCCCGTATTTGATGGTGACGTCAGGCTCCGGAGCCCGATAGGCCGGCGACGGCGCGGCCTGTGGCTGCGGCTGTGGCTGTGGCTGTGTCTGTTGAGGCTGCGGTTGTTGAGGTTGCGTCTGCGCGTTTGCCTCGCGCTGCTGCGGCGTCTGCGAAGGCTGTGGCTGCGGCTGTTTCTGCTGCGGTGGTTCCGGCGATGCCTGCTGCTTCGAGGACGGTGCAGCGCCCTGCTGCTTCCCCTCGGGCTTCGGCGCTTCCGCCGCCTTGTCCTTGTCGGTGAAATCCAGCTTCGGCAGCTTCAGGTCGGGCAGCGGCTCCGGCGGCTTCTCCTTCGCTTCCTCCCTGGCCTTCTCCTCGGCTTTGGCCTCTTCCTGCTTCACCTGCTCCGGCGTGACGATGTCGACCGTGACGGTCTCGGGCGCGGCCGCGTGAAACGGATGGACCTCGCTGATCACGATGATCAGCGCCACCAGCGTCAGATGCGCGACCGCCGACGCTGCAATGTCCGTCCGTATAATCTTCCGCTGTTCCATCGACCGATCTTGGGTTGCCACGCAGGTCGTAGCATACCCGAACGGCCCCTCAATCCCATTTTGGCGCGAAGCCGAAATCGGTCAGGCGGCCCCTGGGATTGGCCAGCGCGGCGATTGCCGCCATCTCGTCGTCCGAAAGCTCGAAATCGAAGATCTCGATGTTCTCCGACAGACGTTCGACGCGCGAGGTGCGCGGGATCGCAGCGACATTCTGCTGCACCAGCCAGCGCAGGCAGACCTGCGCAGGCGTCTTGCGATGGGCGCGCCCTATCTCCGCAAGCGTCTGGTCGGTCTTGATACGTCCCTTGGCGATCGGGCTGTAGGCGACGAGTGCAAGGCCATGCTGGTCGCAGGCCGCCCTCACCTTCGCCTGGTCCAGATAAGGGTGGTATTCGACCTGGTTGCAGACGAGCGGCTCGCTCGACAACGCCACCGCCTGCTCGATCAGCGCCACCGTGAAATTGGAAACGCCGATGTGGCGGGTCAGGCCCATGCGCTTGGCATGCGACAGCGCCCCCAACGTCTCCTCCAGCGGCACATGCGAATTGGGCCAGTGCAGGAGCAGGAGATCGACGGACGGGAGCCGCATCCGCGCCAGGCTCTCCTTGACCGAGCGTTCGAGATCGTGGGGCGCGAAATGGTTGGTCCAGACCTTTGTCGTGAGAAAGATGTCGTCGCGGCGCACGCCGGAGGCCCGCATGCCTTCGCCGACCTCGCGCTCATTGTCGTAGACCTGCGCGGTATCGATGTGGCGATAGCCGAGCCGCAGCGCCTGCTCGACCACGCGCGCAGCGAGCCGCCCGCTCAGCTCCCAGGTCCCGAGCCCGATCGCCGGTATCCTTGCGCCACTGGCCTCGACGAACAGCATGAGGAATCCTCTCTGTGCGGCAGCCCCTGACGGCAGTATGGACCTCGCTGGTCATCGTGCCAACGGAAGCCGCCGGCAGCCGGGCCGGATATTCAGCGCAATGCTAACGGGAGGTTCGCGCGGGGCCTTGAGGTCAGGCTTTGGCGAGCGCCTGGAACACCGTGTCCGGCGCATGCGCGATCACGGCGAGCAGTGCGCGGGCGGGTCCCCGGGGGGCGCGCTTGCCCTGCTCCCAGTTGCGGATGGTCTCGACGGGAACGCCGAGTTTTGCGGCGAACTCCATCTGGGTCAGGCAGGCGCGGCGGCGCAAATCACGCACGGCGAGCGAGCTGGCGTCGGCCTGCGCGGCATTGGCCGCGGGCTGGACCGGAAACGGCTGGACAGGGAACGGCTGGACAGGAAACTCTTGCCCGTCCCGCAACTCAACGACTCGCCCGTCCGCCTTCAGCCGCAACCGCATGTCCATTCCCCCAAGCGGAGCAATGATGCGGCAGGTCGCTTAAGTTCGGATTAAAGTGATGGTGCGTGTAGGGTCTCGTGCCCCGGACACGGCGCTGCGCTTCTTCAGCGATGCGCTGCAGAGCCGGGGTCCCGGTTCTGCGCAGCAACGCTAACGGCGTTGCAGCGCGCCCGGGGCACTAGAGTGCGCAGCCCTACCTCAACCCGAACCACAAGGTCGCGATGCCGAGGAAGGAGAAGAAGCCGACGACGTCGGTGACCGTTGTCACGAACGTGCCGGAGGCAACGGCAGGATCGGCCCTGACCCGTTCGAGCGCCATCGGGATCAGGATGCCGCCGAGCGCCCCGGCGACCAGGTTGCAGATGATCGCAAGCCCGATGACGATGCCGAGGCCTGGGATCCTGAACCAGGCCACGGCGGCAATGCCCGTGATCACGGCGAAGGCGAGGCCGTTGACGAGACCGACCAGGCCTTCGCGCATCACCACGCGCCAGGCGTTGGAGGAGCCGAGCTCGCGCGTCGCCAGCGCCCGCACCGCGACCGTCATGGTCTGGGTCGCTGCATTGCCGCCCTGGCTCGCCACGATCGGCGCCAGCACGGCGAGCGCTACCATCTTCTCGAGCTGGCCCTCGAACAGGCCGAGCACGGACGATGCGAGAAAGGCGGTGGCGAGATTGACCAGCAGCCAGTTGAACCGCGCCCGTGCAATGGTGAACACGGTGTCGGACAGCTCTTCGTCGCTGTTGACGCCGCCGAGCGCCTTGAGGTCCTCGTCCGCCTCCTCCTCGATCACGTCGACGACGTCGTCGACCGTGATGACGCCGACGAGGCGATCCTGGGTGTCGAGCACCGGGGCCGCGACGAGATTGTACTTGCCGAACATGCGCGCCACCGCCTCCTGGTCCTCCAGGACGGAAACGCGGCGGCGATCCTCGTCGGTCAGCTCGGCAAGCGCCACCGGGCGGCGCGCGCGCAGCAGCACGTCGAGCGAGACCGCGCCCTGCCAGTGCTGATCCTTGTCGACGACGTAGATCTCGTAGAAGCGGTCGGGCAGGTCCGGCGTCTCGCGCATGTAGTCGATCGCCTGGCCCACGGTGAAATCCTGGGGCACCGCGATGAACTCGGTCTGCATCCGCCGGCCGGCGGAATTTTCCGGATACAGCAGGCTGCGCTCGAGCGCGACGCGCTCCTGCAAAGGCAGCTTCTCGAGGATCTCCTCCTGCTCTTCCTGGTCGAGGGTTTCCAGCAGCTCGACCGCGTCGTCGGATTCGAGCTCGCGGACGCCCTCCGCGACCGTCTCCGGCGGCAGCTCCTCGAGGATCTCCTCGCGCACGCCCTCGTCGAGTTCGTTGAGTGCCGAGAAGTCGAAGTCGCGCCCGGTCAACTCGACCAGGCGGACGCGGTCGTCGGGCTCGAGAGCTCCGATCAGATCGCCGAGATCGGCCTCGTGGAGCTCGGCGACGCAGGCCCGCAGCGCGGCGCTGTCGCCGGCCTCGATCGCATGGGCAATTTCCGCGACGAATTCGTGACGAATTTCGCCGTCTTCATTGCGCATCGGCACGTGGTCGAGTACCGAATCCGCGGCGGATCGGGCAACGTCCATATGTTCATCCATGGGCGCCTCGCCGTTTGACAGGTTGGATCGGGTGGTCTGAGCTGACGGCTCAGGCAATACCCACAAGGCAATCGCGAGCGCAATGACAAAGATGCTTCGACTGAGGTGGACCTCGATGTCGGCAGGCGCGGCGCTGGCCGCTCTCACCGGCATCGCCTCGACCGAAGCCGCCGAATGCCCGCGCAAGGACGCGCTCGGCACCTCGCGCCTTCTGAGCGTCGATGCCAGGACCACGCCGCGCGTCGGCTTGAAGAGCTTTCCGCAGACGCTCCCCCTCGCCGATCACGAGGTCGTGCTGACCTTCGACGACGGCCCGAACCCGCCGACGACTTCGAAAGTTCTGGCGGCGCTGGCGCAGGAATGCGTGCGCGCGACCTTCTTCCTGATCGGCCTGCACGCCTCCCAATATCCCGACATGGTCAAGCGCATTGCCCGCGAGGGCCACACCATCGGCCACCACACCTTCTCGCATCCGTTCATGGCGCGGATCCCGCTCGACAAGGCAAAGGGCGAGATCGACCGCGGCATCACCGCCGACGAGATGGCGCTGCACGGCGCGTCGACCACGACGCCTTCGACGCCGTTCTTCCGCTTCCCCTATTTCGAGGCCACGCAAGCCGAGCTCGACCTGCTCCAGTCCCGCGGCATCGTCGTGTTCGGGGCGGACCTGTGGGCCAGCGACTGGAACGAAATGACGCCGGAGCAGGAATTGAAGCTCGTCACCGAGCGCCTGGCCGCCGCCGGCAAGGGCATCGTCCTCTTCCACGATCCCAAGGCGCGCACCGCCGCGATCATGCCGGCTTTCCTGCGGTATCTGAGGGAGAACGGCTATCGGGTGGTTCACGTCGTGCCGGCGGGCGCATCACAGAAGAACGCCGACGCGCGTTGATGCCGGAATGTCACGCCGGCGCAAAATGGGGTGATCTCCGCCCTATTAACAGTCTGTTCATGCTAGGCCATGCAAGTATTGAGGAGATTTGCCAAGGGGATTTGCAGCGGGAAGGGTTTCTTGCGCCGGAACCGTTTCCCGATGTCTCCGACCTACTATGGCGGCAACCGCATATGAGGGCAGACGGGGTTCATGATCGGAAGTAGCGTTGTTGTCCGGACGCGATCGTGGATCGTCCTCTGCCTTGGCGGATTCCTCGGATTTCTATCCGTCGGATCACCGGCGGCGCTTGCGGCGGACTGCCCCGGCCATCCGGATGCGCTGGGGACATCCCGCACCCTCGTGGTCGATCCGCGCGAGCATCCGCGCATCGGCACCATGCAGTACCGCGAGACGCTGCCGCTGAAGGACCATGAAGTCGTCCTGACCTTCGACGACGGTCCGCTGCCGAAATATTCCAACCAGGTGCTCCAGATCCTCGCCGACGAGTGCATCAAGGCGACCTTCTTCATCATCGGTCAGCAGGCCAAGGCGAACCCCGAAGGCGTGCGCAAGCTGGTCGCAGCGGGCCACACCGTCGGCACGCACAGCATGAGCCATCCGCTGACGTTCAACCGGATGCCGATCGAAAAATTCGCGCCCGAGATCAACGGCGGCATCGAGTGGACCTCGGCCGCGATGACCGACCCGTCCAAGCTGGCGCCGTTTTTCCGCATTCCCGGCCTGATGCGCGCCGAAGGCGTCGAGAATTACCTGATCTCGCGCGGCATCCAGGTCTGGAGCGCCGACTTTCCCGCCGACGACTGGCGGCATGTCTCGTCAGACCGCGTCTATCAGCTCGCGATCCAGCGGCTGGAGGCCAAGGGCAAGGGCATCCTTCTGCTGCACGACATCCAGGCCCGCACGGTGGCGGCGCTGCCGAAGATCATCCGCGATCTGAAGGCGCGCGGCTATCGCATCGTGCACGTGGTGCCCGCACCCGCCGATCAGCCGGCGACACCGACCACGCCGGTGGAGTGGCTGCTGCATCCGCCGACCGAGACGACGCCGATCGCGCATTGGCCGCCGGTGCCGAATTTCGTTTTCGCGCAGACCAGGACCCTTCCTGCGCCCGCGCTCGCCGATCTCAATGCCCAGACCGGACATCCGTCGCTGCTGCCGCGCCCGACCAAGGCGCAGGTGGATGTCGCATCCACCCTGCCCGTACCCGGCCGCGGCCTGTTTGCGATCCCCGAGGGCTCGGTCGAGGTGCTGCTGTCGACGACCTTGTCGCGGCGCGCCGCGACCCGGCTCGCCATGGCGGCCGAGACGCCTCATGCGGCCAAAGCCAAGGCCGGCAAGGCGCGCGGACATCGGACCGCACACTCCGCCACGCCATCCGCACCGAAGCATGCCTCGCAGACCGATGGCACTGCGCCCAAGAGCGCAGCATCCAAGAGCACTGCAGCCAGGAGCACTGCATCCAGGAGCTCTGCGCCGCGCCCGACCCGCGTCGCCAGCCTGAAGAAGCGCGCGTAGTAGAGCCCTATTGCCGCATGATGTTGGCGACGCAGAGCAGCACGATCAGCGCCAGGAAGAACAGGTCCATATAGGACTTGAGCTCGCCGTCGCGCCGCAGCCGCGCGACGTCGGCCACGACCTGCTTGCGCGCGTTCGTTCCGCCCGAACCGTCATTGATCGGGCCCTGCAGCCGCTTGGTCTCGGCTTCCAGCTTCTCGATCTTCTGGAAGAAGTAGAACGCGCGCAGCGTCGAGGCCGCGCGCATGCCGGCATAGACCAGCACCAGAATCGCGATGATCGCCCGGTTCTGGTATTTCTCCATGAAGTTCAGGCTGAAATAGACCATCGCCATGAAGGCGAAGTTGGTCACGAAGCGATAGACGAAGCTTAGAAAGACCATGCGGGCTTGAGCCTTGCGGGAGAGCAACCGGACGCGTGTTGCGAATTCGGGATCAGGAAACCCAGACCGGAACAGCCGGCCGGGACGCGGCGCAGGCCCGTCTACGCCAACTTCGTTTCAGGAAAGATACGATCCCCACGCAATTGCCGCCTTTTAGCCACGCGAAGCCACAATGCAAGCGCGCATACGCTAGCAGCTTGTTCCGTACCCAGTCGCCGCGGCGCGATGGCGATTCCGCGGAAGCTACGGTAGACTGCTGGCCGCCACTGGTGGGGTCTGCCGATGCCGAAGAAGGGAATCACGGGCCACGACGACTGGGTTCTGACCGAGGCGCTGGCGACTGCGCTGGTCGCCCTGGAGCAGCTCGAGCCGAAGCACCAGCCCAACGCGCATATGGACGACATCCGCAAGATGCTGTCGAGCGGCAAGGAGCCGGCGGCGGTGAGCCTGCACCTCGCCCAGGCCAAATGCCGCCTGTTTCCCGACCTCGACCCGCTGGAGATCTACCGGGAATACGGCATCGGCGAGGAATATGGCTGAGGACGCCGTGACCGGGCGACGTTAGGTCCGCCGGTGACCGATCCAGCGATCATCATGACCAGCGCGGCAAGGTCGATCTTGCCGATGACGGTCAGCTCTTCCGAGCCTTTCGCATCCTTCGCGCCCTGGACCTTGAGCGATTGCGGCCGGTCGGCGGCCTGTCGTGGACCAGCACGAGCGAGGCGCTTCGCGCTGTTCGAACGGCGGCTCACGTGAATCGGGTTGATCTTCAGTTCGCTCGTCAGCCGCGCCGATAGATCTCCAGATAGCTCGGCGAATACAGCGCGGCGCTCTTGAGCGCGTCGAGGTCCGGGATCGTCAGGGTTCGCTCGCGGAGCACGATCAGCCCGGATGCCCGCAATTCCTGGATGGTGCGATTGAGATGGACCACCGAGAGGCCGGTCGCGTCCGCGAGGTCCATCTGGGTGACCGGCAGCGCGCAGGAATTTCCGTCGACCAGGCCAACGGGGCGAAGCCGCTCGTGGATCTCGCAGAACAGATGAGCCACGCGCTCCAGCGCGACGCGGCGTCCAAGATTGATCACCCATTCGCGCTGGATCGCGTTGTTCAGCAGGGTCTCGCACATGAAAGCTTCCGCCAGCGTCCGGTCGCTCGCGAGCAGTTTTTCGAAGGGCGCCCGCCTGATCTCGGCGTAGACGACCGACGTCACGGTCGAGATCGTATGATCCAGGGCGGACAGCAGATAGACATGCGCGTCGCAGGTCTCGCCGGGGAAAATGAAATTGACGATCTGCCGCCTTCCGTCCTCGAGCGTCTTGTGGCGGAACGCCCAGCCCGACAGCACAATCCGGACGCTGTCGAGAGGTTCGCCCTCGGCGATCAGGTCCTCGCCCGGCCCCGCTCGCAACAAGCCTTCCAGTACGGCCTGTTCGAGCGCGGCGACGGCTTCCACGGACAATTGCCGCAAGGCGCTGAGGCGCCGAACGACCGTTTGCGCATGATCTCCATAGATGCCCAGCGAGCGCATCAGCCCTCCATCGAAGGCGTGTGAAACGCGCGCTTGCTCAGAGGAATGGCGAGGACGCAGGTCAGCCCGGCCGGGTTGAAGGACCATTCGAACAGGAGTTGCGAAGGCTGCTCGGCTTCGTCGATGCGCCAGGAAATTCCAGATCGAGGCTGCCATCCGGATCGCGCGCGACCAGGGCCCGGGTCCGCGCGAAGGCATTGAGCCGGCCGTCGATCGGTGGAGATGGTGCAAAAGACCGCCGCCATCGGCGCCAGTGTCGCCGTTGCCATGTCAGCACCGACCGCGCCGAACGGCCGAAGCCAGCGGGATCACGCTTGTCGGCATCGCGCGCGGCAGCGCATTCGAGATCTTCAGCCATCCGGCGCAGGTGTCCATGCCGGAAGCAATTCAGATCGAGCTTCCGAGTTTCCCAAGCCGAGGCGAATCGAGGTCCACCCAGCGTCAGGGGAAGGAATCAGCGCGCCGCCGACATGGCGCGAGACCAGCGGGCAGCACGCGATCTCGCATCAAAAAACTGAAGGATTTCAATGCCAACGTGGCTAGATGGTGCGCTCGGAGGGACTCGAACCCCCACGATTTTACTCACTGCCACCTCAAGGCAGCGCGTCTACCAATTCCGCCACGAGCGCTTTGGGGATGCCGGCTTGAGGCCTGAAGGCCAGCCGGATCAACGGCGCCGATCTAACAAATCCGTCAGAGGGGTACAAGCCTCCAAAGGCCCTGAATTCCACAAGCTTGTCAGGAAAGTTCCGGCTCGTTGCGCCGGGATCGGCCTATCCCCGGCTGCTACCGCGTGCCCGGGCCGCTACCGCGTGCCGGGGGTGCGCGGCAGCATCTGCTTGACCTCGACCGCGATCCGGTTGCGGTCGACCAGCACCACGCCGGAGGCCACCGGCAAATTATTGGCCAAAACCTTGACCTCGTCGGCCTCGGTTGCGTCCAGCTCGATGATGGCGCCGCGGGAAAGACGTAATACTTGATGAATCGGCATGGTGGTCGTCCCGAGGACGACCATGAGATCCACGGTGACTTTGTCGAGTGTAGGCACGTCAGCACCACCGCAACTTGGGACTAAGGACTTGGCATTTGCCCCTGCGATCATCACCCGGTTATGGTTAGCCAATGGTTAATTCGCCTCAAAACCCTCGCCAAGACCTCGATTTGACGTCGTTTTCCGCCTCCCGCGGCACGCCCGTGGAATGGCAAATCTCCGACGTGCCGGTGCCCTATCCGGACGCGGTTGCCGCCATGGAGGCGCGTGTTGCGGCGATCGCGGCGGGCGAGGCGCCGGAGCTGGTCTGGCTGCTCGAACACCCCCCGCTCTACACGTCCGGCACCTCGGGCAAGGAATCCGACCTGCTAGATGCCCGATTCCCGACCTTTGCCACCGGGCGCGGCGGCCAGCTCACCTATCACGGGCCCGGCCAGCGCGTGGCCTATATCATGCTCGACCTCAAGCGACGCCGGCCGGACGTCCGGGCCTATGTCGCGAGCCTGGAGGAGCTGATTCTGCGCACCCTCGCCGCCTTCAACGTCCGCGGCGAGCGGCGCGAGGACCGGGTCGGCGTCTGGGTGAAGCGGCCCGACAAGGGACCCGAGCACGAGGACAAGATCGCGGCGATCGGCGTCCGGCTGAAGCGTTGGGTCTCGTTCCACGGCATCGCAATCAATGTCGAGCCGGAGCTGTCTCATTTCGCCGGCATCGTGCCCTGCGGCGTCGCCGATCCCCGCTACGGCGTCACCTCGCTCATCGACCTCGGCCAGCTCGTGACCATGGCCGATGTCGACGTCGCACTTCGGCAGGCGTTTGAGGAGCTGTTCGGGCCGACGCGGGCGCTGCTGCCAGAGGCGGCCGTCTAACATTTTTCTGTTTGAGCCGACCGCGCCTGTTTTCCGCCCATCGCGGAATCGGTTACGCTTGGGTCCGGTGCCGCCCACGCCTCCCCCCTCCGCCGGGAAAGCAGAATTCATGTCGGGCGACTAAACCATCGGACCGACTGTTCGAGCGCCAGGCATAAGGAGGGATTGCGCTTCTGCTCGCAATAGGAGGTTTTGACGATGAAGTTGTCTGCACCAATCCATCATCTTAAACGCAAAGCGAAGCGCCTGTCGCGCGAGCAAGGCATTCCGCTGCACGCCGCGCTCGATCGCATCGCCGCGACGGAAGGCTTTTCCGCCTGGAGCATGCTCGCGGCGAAAGCCGCAGCACTGACGCCGGCGAGCAGGCTGTTTCCGCAATTCAAGCCCGGCGATTTGGTGCTGGTCGGGGCACGCCCCGGCCAGGGCAAGACGCTGATGAGCCTCGAACTCGCCATGGAGGCCATGCGGTCGGGCCATCGCGCCGCGTTCTTCTCGCTCGAATACACCGAGAGAAATGTGCTCGATCGCTTCAGGGCGATCGGCGCCGACCCCGCGCAATTCGAAGAACTGTTCGAGGTCGATTGCTCCGACGCGATCAGCGCCGACTACGTCGTCAAGCAGATGGCCACAGCGCCCCGCGGCACGGTCGTGGTGATCGACTATCTGCAACTGCTCGACCAGCGGCGGGAAAATCCCGACCTGACCGTCCAGGTGCGCGCGCTGAAATCGTTCGCGCGCGACAAGGGGCTGATCGTCGTCTTCATCTCGCAGATCGACCGGTCCTATGATCCCGCGATCAAGCCCTGCCCAGACCTTGGCGATGTCAGGCTGCCGAACCCGCTGGACCTGAAGCTGTTCGACAAGACGTGCTTCCTGAACAAGGACGAAGTTCAGTTCCGCGCCGCGAGCTGACGACCAGGCCGCGGGTGAGTTGGCTCGCCCGCGGCTTTGCTTCACGCCGCAGCCAGCGGCACCTCGAGCTTGCCGGCGATGTAGCGGCGCTCCTGGGTCAGACCACCAAAGCCGTAGGCATCGCCCTTGACCTCGTCGACATGCAGATAGGTTTCGGGATGCAACGGTCCCAAAATCTCGGCCATGCGCTTGAACATCGCGGCAAGGTAGGCCGCCTTCTCGTCCTTGGTGTTGGTGCCCTCGCTGACGTGGATGTCGATCCAGTAGCTGGCAAGCTTCTGCTCGGCCAGCGACTTGCCGCCGGCGAACCAGTCGCTCGCATCCACGGGCTTCACGATGATGGCGGTGACCTTGGGATCCTTGTGGAGGATTTTTGCGGTGAGCTCGGACACCGCGCTGGCGATGTCGGCCTTCAGCGACGGCGACTGGCGGGAGCTGGTGTAGGACACGGTGATCAGGGGCATGGTCGTTCTCCTCAAATTGCCGCGCTGGTGTTGTGCGGCGTTGATGAGAAGCTAGACCCTCGTCCATCATTTTGGTATCTTATCTCTGTTGATACTAGTGATAACGATTCATAATGATAGCAACGCTCGACATCGCCACCGTCCAGGCCTTCCTGCTGGTCGCCGACCTCCAGAGCTTTACCCGTGCCGCCGAAGCGCTTGGCACCACGCAGGCGGCGGTCAGCTTAAAACTGCAACGACTGGAGACACTGCTCGGCAAGCGCCTCGTCGAGCGCTCGCCGCGCGCGGTCCGGCTCACCGCCGATGGCGCGGCGTTCCTCGACCGCGCCCGCGTGCTTATGCAGGCGCATGACCGCGCGCTGTCGGGCGAGACCTCGGCCACACAGTCGCTGTCACTCGGCATCGCCGACCATGCCGCGGGGCCGGAGCTGGTGCCGCTGCTCGAACGCCTGCACGCGATGTCTTCGAACCTCACCCTCGCCGTCACCATCGGCTTCTCCCGCGAGATGCAGGATTCCTATGACGCGGGCGAGCTGGACGCGGTGATCGTCCGGCAGGAAGGCAGCCGCCGCGGCGGCGAAAAACTGGCCGAGGACGAATTCAGCTGGTTCGCCTCACGCCGCTTTGCCCTGCCCAAGGGTGAGCCGCTGCCGCTCGCCACGCTCGCCCCGCCGTGCGGCGTCCGCGCCATTGCCGTGCGCGCACTCGATAAGGCCGGCGTCGCCTGGCGCGAACGCTTTGTCGGCGGCGGCGTCACCGCGGTGGTCGCTGCGGCCCTCGCCGGACTTGCGATCGCGCCGCTGGCGCGGCGGATCGCGCCGGCCGGGCTCGTCGATATCGGGCCGGCACACAAGCTGCCAAAACTCGGCAGCTCGAAGGTGATGCTGCATTCGAAGGTCAGCGATCCCGCAAAGCTTGCGGCGCTGCGGGTGGTCGCTGCGACGTTCAAGAGCGCCGCGGCTTGACGCCGCGAACGCTCACCTGATCGCCTCGGGACTGCATACCCATCGCCGAATTTGCCTAAAAACTTCCCAGAGAGGGGGAACCAAACCGCCCCTTGAGCGTTTGCCCCCGTTGAGGTGGGGTCCGGAATGACTAAAAAGTCCAGTCAGCAGAGAGACTTGTTCGAAAGCGAACGCAGTTTCCGGCTGTTGGTGGAGGGAGTTGCGGATTACGCGCTCTACATGCTCGATCCCAGCGGGATCATCACGAGCTGGAACATCGGCGGCGAGCGCATCAAGGGCTACCTGCCCCAAGAGATCCTAGGCCAGCATTTCTCCCGCTTCTACACCGAGACCGACCGTGCCAACGGCAAGCCTGCTCGCGCGCTCGCCACCGCGCGCGACCAGGGCCGCTACGAGGAGGAAGGCTGGCGTGTCCGCAAGGACGGCACCTTCTTCTGGGCGAGCGTCATCATCGATCCCATCTACGAGGACGCGACCCTGGTCGGCTTTGCCAAGATCACCCGTGACATCACCGAGCGGCGCAATGCGCAGCTTAAGCTCGAGGCGATGCAGACACAGCTCGCCGAGTCGCAGAAATTCGATGCGCTGGGGCAGCTCACCGGCGGCGTCGCGCACGACTTCAACAACCTCCTGATGATCATCAGCGGCAGCCTTCACATCCTGAAGAGGGGCGATGTCGACGACGCCAAGCTTCAGCGCGCGGTCTCTGCGATCCAGGCCGCAACCAAGCGCGGGGCCGCGCTGACCAGCCAGCTCCTGACCTTTGCCCGGCGGCAGAGCGTCAATCCGCAGGCGATCGAGCTTGCGGCGCGCATCGCGGCAATCCGAGAGGTTCTCGAAGCAGGCGTCGGCAGCTCCGTGCGTCTCGCCTTCGACGTCGAGCGCAACGTATGGCCGGTCAAGGCCGATGTCTCCGAGTTCGAGACGGGGTTGCTCAATCTCGTCATCAACGCCCGCGACGCCATGCCCGACGGCGGCACGGTGACGATCGGCGCACACAACGTCGTCCTTGACGATCCGCTCCACAGCGGCGAATTCGTCGCCATCACCGTGGCCGATACCGGGCTTGGCATTCCCTCCGACGTCGTCGACAAGATCTTCGAGCCGTTCTTCACGACCAAGCCGGTCGGCAAAGGCACCGGTCTTGGCCTGTCGCAGGTTCACGGCTTTGCACATCAGGCGGGCGGCACCATCAAGGTCGCAAGCGAGCTCGGCAAGGGCACCACCTTCACCATCTTGCTGCCGCGGGAAACCGCGACCATACTGAGCGAGCCGCCTGAAACAGCTCCGGTCCTCGGCACCGGCACCGTGTTGCTGGTCGAGGACAATCCCGACGTTGCCCTCGTCAGCATCGGTCTTCTCGAGCAGCTCGGTTACCAGGTGTGCCGGGTCCCCGATGCCGAAGCCGCGCTGCTTGAGATCGAGAAGAATGGCGTCGACTTCGTATTCTCCGATATCGTCATGCCCGGCAAGATGGACGGGCTCAGCCTCGCCCATCATCTGCGCCAGACCCGTCCCGGCCTGCCGGTCCTGCTCGCCACCGGCTACAGCGACGTCGCCGCCGGCGTGCGCGGTGATTTTCCGATCCTGCGCAAGCCCTACGAGATCCACGAACTGAGCGAGGCGATCGCCAAGCTGCCGCGATGATGCTTCACCGCGCGCCGCTTGCGCCGAGAGGCTTGGCTCTCAGATCGTCGGCAACACCGAAAACGCCTCCCCTGCCCGGCGCAGGTTCAGTTCATCGGCACCGGCGGTCTCGCTGGTGACGCTGTCCACGCGCGAGGACGGCGGGCCGTGGCGGCACAGGGCGACCATGTCGGCGACATGGTTCGGCGCACCCGCGAACAGCGCTTCCACGCTGCCGTCGCGGCGGTTGCGAACCCAACCTTCCAGCCCGCAAGCAACCGCCTGGGACTCAAGCCAGGCCCGGTAGCCGACGCCGTGCACGCGGCCGCGGATCACGACCTGGAGGATCGCCCGGCTCATGTCTTCAGCCCCAGGACATCGGCAATGCGCGCCTTCGTCTCGGCCTCGCGCATGACGCGGGCGGTCAGGTCCGATGATGCCAGGCCTTTCAGATTTTTCGGCGCGGTACCCTCGCGGAGCGCCTTGAGTGTATCGTACACGGCCTGCGTCGCGGCTGCGATCGGGGCATGCCCCTGGAGCGCGATGCGCACGCGCCGGGCGGCGAGATAGTCCGGCGCGCTCAGTTCCTCCGGCGCGCCGCCAAGCACGATCGGCAGGCGAGTGGCAGATGCGATGGCCTCGAGCTCGGTGCGCGACTTGATGCCGGTGAAGAACAGCGCATCGACACCGGCAGCTTCATAGGCTTTGGCGCGGCGGATCGCATCCTCGATCGAGGTGATCGAGGCAGCCCCAGTACGGCCCATAACGACGAGCGAGGGATCGCTGCGGCCGGCAAGCGCAGCCGTCATCTTGCCGACGCCCTCCTCCAGCGAGATCAGCTGCGTCCTTGCTTCGCCAAAGGCGGCCGGCAGCAGCGTGTCCTCGATGGTGAGGCCGGCGGCGCCCGCCGTCTCCAGCTCCTGCACCGTGCGGCGCACGTTGAGCGCGTTGCCGTAGCCGTGATCGGCGTCGACCAGCACGGGAAGCGTCGCCGCGCGCGACATCCGTCGCATCTGCTCGGCAAGCTCGGTCAGCGTGATCAGCGTGACATCGGGGTCGCCGAGCACCGCGAGCGAAGCCACCGAGCCGCCGAACATGCCGAGCGGGAAGCCGAGATCCTCGGCGATACGGATCGAGATGGCGTCGTAGACCGAGCCGGGATGAACACAGGCCGAGCCCGACAGGATCGATCGCAGTTTTTCGCGGCGGGAACGAAAGGCCATGGTGCTGTCTCGGTTAGGTCACGGAGGCCGCAGCATACTCCGTCATTGCGAGCGAAGCGAAGCAATCCAGAAATGCTCTGCGGAGACAGACTGGATTGCTTCGTCGCCAGGCTCCTCGCAATGACGGTGCTCAGGGGGAGACAGACCGCCCTCCCCACTCACACCTTACGCAAACTCCAAAATCAGCGCGTCCACCGCGAGCGTCGCACCGGCGCTGGCGTGGACCTTCTTGACAGTGCCGTCCTGCTCTGCGCGCAGCACGTTCTGCATCTTCATGGCTTCGACCACCGCGAGCGTCTCGCCGGCCTTGACCTCCTGCCCTTCGGTCACCGCGATCGAGACCACGAGACCCGGCATCGGGCAGAGCAGCTTCTTGCCGGTGTCGGACGCCGTCGTCACCGGCATCAGCCGCGCGGAAGCGGCTTCCGCTTCGGTCCAGACATAGACCGGCACCTCGACGCCCTGATGCGCAAGGCGGATGCCGTTGGCGATCGGACGCGTCTGCACCGCGACGAGGTGGCCGTCGATGGTGCCCTGCCAGACCGGATCGCCGGGCTTCCACGGCGACTGCAACAGATGCGCATTGCCGGTCTTGCCCTCGGCGTCGACGAATCGAATTGCGATCGCCTCGCCCTCGCGCGCGACCTCGAGCGATATTTCCTGGCGGTCGAGCCAGACCGCGCGGCGCCGCTCGCGCTGCACGATGCGGCCGCCCATCTGGCCGGAGATCTGCCGCTTGCGCTCACCCAGCACGTGATCGATGGCGGCGCCGACCGCGGCGATCCGCCGTGCGACCTCGCCTTCCGGCATGCGGACCGCAAATCCTTTGGGGAATTCCTCGGCGATGAAGCCGGTCGAGAGCCGGCCCTCGCGCCAGCGCGGATGATGCATCAGCGCCGACAGGAACGGGATATTGTGCCTGATGCCGTCGACATAGAACGAATCCAGCGCCGTGGCCTGTGCCTCGATCGCGGCCGCGCGCGAGGGCGCATGGGTGACGAGCTTGGCGATCATCGGATCGTAATGGATAGAGATCTCGCCGCCCTCCTGCACGCCGGTGTCGTTGCGGATCGTGATGCCGTCCTGGCTCGCTTCAGCCGGCGGGCGGTATTTCACCAGACGTCCGATCGACGGCAGGAAGTTGCGGAACGGGTCTTCGGCGTAGAGACGGGACTCCACCGCCCAGCCGGTGAGCGTGACGTCCTTCTGGCTGATCGCGAGCTTCTCGCCGGCGGCGACGCGGAGCATCTGCTCGACGAGGTCGACACCGGTGACGAGCTCGGTGACGGGATGCTCGACCTGGAGGCGCGTGTTCATCTCCAGGAAGTAGAAGCTCTTGTCCTGCCCCGCGACGAATTCGACGGTGCCGGCGGAATCGTAGTTCACGGCCTTGGCCAGCGCGACCGCCTGCTCACCCATCTTGCGGCGGGTGGCCTCGTCGAGCAGCGGCGACGGCGCCTCCTCGATGACCTTCTGGTTACGGCGCTGGATCGAGCACTCGCGCTCGCCGAGATAGATCACGTTGCCATGCTTGTCGCCCAGCACCTGGATTTCGATGTGGCGGGGATCGACGATGAACTTCTCGACGAAGACGCGGTCGTCGCCGAACGAAGCTTTCGCCTCGGCCTTGGCGAGGTTGAAGCCCTCGGCGACCTCGGCGGTCGAATGGGCGATGCGCATGCCCTTGCCGCCGCCACCGGCCGAGGCCTTGATCATCACGGGATAGCCGATCTCGTCAGCGATCTTGACCGCGTGTTTGGCGTCCTCGATCACGCCGAGATAGCCGGGCACGGTCGAGACCTTGGCCTTTGCGGCGGCCTTCTTGGATTCGATCTTGTCGCCCATCGCCGCGATCGCGCCCGGGTTGGGGCCGATGAAGACGATGCCGGCCGCTTCCAGCGCCCGCGGAAATGCCTCGCGCTCGGAGAGGAAGCCGTAGCCGGGATGTACGGCCTCGGCGCCCGTCTTGCGGCAGGCCTCCACGATCTTCTCGATCACCAGATAGCTCTCGGCCGCGGCGGGCGGGCCTATCAGCACGGCCTCGTCAGCCATCTCGACATGAAGGGCATCGCGATCGGCCTCGGAATAGACCGCGACCGTCTGAATTCCCATGCGGCGAGCGGTCTTGATGACCCGGCAGGCGATTTCGCCGCGATTGGCGATCAGAATGCGTTTGAACATGCTTTTCTTGAGTCTCGACCTTGGGCGGGACCCTTCCCTGGCCGTTGGGGCCTATGGGACGGGCCGTGTGGCTCCCGTGGTACATCAAAATCCGCAGGAGGCAACGGTCTAAATCCGGGCCTTCTGGCGTACCAGCACAAGACCGAAATGGCCTTTCCGAGCCTCCAGGACGCCTGCGCCTGCGCCCGCACCTACGCCTTTTTGGCCTTGGCGACGTCCCGGACCAGGCCCTGGATGAAGCCGAGTTTGGCGACGACGGCCGGCGACAGGATGAAGGGATAGAGGTCGCGCAGCCCCATGGCGCGGTTGACGCTGTTCATGGCGAACGTGAAGGGCAGCCATGCGTTGACCAGCGCCTCGACGTCCCTGGCCTCGTAAGGGTTGAAACGGATACGGGTCGTCAACTCCCCGTCGCGGTCGACCTTGGGGCGGACCTCCATGCCAAACTCGGAGGCCATCTCCAGGGTGTCGACGATGTGCAGATAGTGCGCCCAGGTCTCGGCGAAGTCCTCCCAGGGGTGCGTGGTCGCATAGGCCGAGACGTAGTTCTGCTGCCAGTCGGGCGGCGCCCCCTCGGCGTAGTGGCGCTGCAGGGCCTGGCCGTAATCGACGGAATCGTCGCCGAACACCACGCGGCATTCTTCCAGCTTGCCGCCCTCGCTCACCAGCACGTCCCAGAAATAGTGCCCGACCTCGTGGCGGAAGTGCCCGAGCAGCGTCCGGTACGGCTCGCCCATCTCCAGCCTGCGCCGCTCGCGCTCGATGCCGTCGGCCTCGGTCAGCGCGATCGTGATCAGGCCGTTGTCGTGGCCGGTCAGGACCTTCTGCCCGCTGTTCGGGTCGTCGGCGAGGAAGTTGAAGATCAGGCCATGCTCGGGATCGTCCTTCCGGGTCTGCAGCGGCAGCTTCCAGCGGATCAGGGAATAGAACAGTCGGTGTTTTGCCACCTCCAGCTCGCGCCAGCCGGCGAGTTGCGCCGGGTCGGACAGATCCGGCACGATGCCGTTATGGCGGCAGGCGCGGCAATAACCGGTGGCGTCGCCCACATCCGTCAGCCAGTTGCAGGCATCGTACTCGGCGTTGCGGCACAGCACGCGGCTTGCGCCCTTGTCGGCCAGCGTCTTCCAGGCCTCACCGTCGGGCTCGATTGCCGACATCGTCTCCTTCTCCGGCAGGAAGGCGATCCGGTGGCCGCAGCGTTCGCAGGCACGGTTCTCGAAATAGAGGACATTGCCGCAGGCCTGGCAGACAAAAAGCTTCAAGATTTAGCCTCATCCGAAGGGGAGTTTTATCAATGCGCGTCGTCGCGCCTGGCAGATACGCGCCCGCAGATGCCATCGTTCCAATCTTCGGAACAAATAGCCAGAGCCGGCGTTCGTTCATACCACCACGCTGCGTCCGGTGGCGGCTTTCCCTGCAATGTCCGCTCTAAACAATGGCTATCACGCTTTGTCTGTGTGAATATCGGCCCGGCACGTGCGCTCACGCATCACAACGGCCGACACCTTGAACGATCCTTTGCCCGAGACCGCCGCAGCCGAGAGGCTGCGCCAGCACCTCGAAGAAATCGCGCGCGAGCGCGACAACGCCTATCGCGCACTCCAGGAGCGCGAGGCGGAGCTGGCGCGCATCCAGCGCATCGGCAAGGTCGGCGGCCTCGAAGTCGATTTCCGCGAGGGTTTCAAGAACCGCCGCTCGCCGGAATATCTGATCCTCCACGGCCTGCCGCCGGAAGCCGCCGACGAGTCCCACGAGGACTGGATCAATCGCATCCATCCCGACGACCGCGACGCTGCGGTGAAGCATTTCCTCGCTGCGCTGTCCGGCACCAGCGAGGACTACACGGCCGAATACCGCATCATCCGTCCCAGCGACGGCGAGACCCGCTGGATCCGCGTAGTCGCCAAGCTGGAGCGCGACCGTGACGGCCGCGCGATCCGGCTCGTGGGCGCCCATATCGACGTGACCGCCCAGGCGCTCGCGCGCGAGACCCTGCGCGAGAGCGAGGAGCGTTTCCGGCTGATTGCCGACAGCGCCCCGGTGCCGATCTGGGTCACGAAACTCGACCGCACACGCTCCTTCGCCAACCAGGCCTATGTCGACTTCGTCGGCCTGCCCTACGACCAGGCCATCGTCTTCGACTGGCGCAAGGTGCTGCATCCGGACGACCTTCCGCATGTGCTGCAGCAGTCGGTCCAGGGTGAAGCTTCGCTCAAGCCCTTCGTGCTGGAAGCCCGCTACAAGAACGCCGACGGCGAATGGCGCTGGCTGCGCTCGGAATCGCAGCCGCGCTGGGACCCGACCGGCAGGCATATCGGCTTCATCGGCGTTGCCCACGACATCACGGTGGCCAAGCAGGCCGAGATCGAGCTCCGCCAGCTCAACGAGACGCTGGAAGAACGCATCGTCGAGCGCACCGCGGAACTCGAATCCAACGAGGCCCGGCTGCGCGCGATCCTGGAGACCAGCAACCAGTATCAAGGCCTCGTCAATCTCAGGGGCGAAGTGCTTTACGCCAACAAGACCGCGCTGGACGGCATCAAGGCGAGCTCGTCGGACGTGATCGGACAGCCGTTGTGGCAGACCCCCTGGTTCAGCGCGACGGAGGGCATGAGCGCGCTGGTGCGCGAGGCCTTCGATACCGTGCTCAAAGGCGAAGCGGTGCGGCTGGAGATGCGCCTGCGCCTTCCCATCGGCGAGCGCGACTTCGAGTTCGGCATGCGCCCCGTGCTCGACCGTCACGGCAACATCACCGGCGCGGTGCCGGAGGCCGTCGACATCACAGACCGCCGCCGCGGCGAGGAAGCGCTGCGGCAGTCGCAGAAGATGGAGGCGATCGGCCAGCTCACCGGCGGCGTCGCGCACGACTTCAACAATCTGCTCACCATCATCCGCTCGGCCACCGATTTCCTGCGCCGCCGCGAGCTTCCGGAGGAGCGCCGCCGCCGCTATGTCGACGCCATCTCCGACACCGTAGAGCGCGCCTCCAAGCTGACCGCACAGCTGCTGGCGTTTGCACGCCGGCAGCCGCTGAAACCGCAGATCTTCAACGTCGGCACCCAGGTCGAGGGCGTGGCGCAACTGGTCCGGCCGCTGGTCGGCGGCCGCATCGAGATCGCGGTGGAGGTTCACGATGCCGACTGCTTCACCGTCGCCGACGTCGCCCAGTTCGAGACCGCGCTGATCAACCTTGCCATCAACGCCCGCGACGCCATGGACGGCGAAGGCCGCCTCACCATCGCCGTGCGCAAGGTCGTCGGGATTCCGAGCCTGCGCGCGCAATCGGCGCGCGGCGGCGATTATGTCGCGATCTCGGTCGCCGACACCGGCAGCGGCATCGCGCCCGAGAACATCGAGGCCATCTTCGAGCCGTTCTTCACCACCAAGGAGGTCGGCAAGGGAACGGGCCTCGGCCTCAGCCAGGCCTTCGGCTTCGCAAAGCAGTCCGAGGGCGACATCGCCGTGACGAGCACGCAAGGTGAAGGCGCGACCTTCACCATCTATCTGCCGCAGGCGCAAAGCCCCGCCACGGACAAGGAAGCTGCGGCGCTGACCTATGAGGCCGCGGCCACCGGGCGCGGCTATCGCGTGCTCGTGGTGGAGGACGACGACGAGGTCGGCCGCTTCTCCACCGAGCTCCTGGAAGACCTCGGCTACGTCGTCCGCCGCGTCGCCAACGCCAACGCGGCGCTGGCGATCCTGGGCGAGAACGAATTCGCCGTCGATCTCGTGTTCTCCGACGTCATCATGCCCGGCATGAACGGCGTCGAGCTCGCCGGCATCATCCGCGAGCGCTATCCGGGCCTGCCCGTCGTGCTCACCTCCGGCTACAGCAACGTGCTCGCCGAGAACGCCCATCGCGGCTTCGAGCTGATCCAGAAGCCCTATTCGGTCGAGTCGCTGTCGCGCATTTTGCGCAAGGCGATCGCCGAGAAGCTGTCGGTGACGCGCTAGTCTAAGAGATATCCTCATGAAACCCGCTCTCCTCTCCGCCTGGCAGACCTGGGCGCTGCTGTCCGCCTGCTTCGCCGCGCTGACTGCGATCTTCGCCAAGGTCGGCATCGAGAACATCAATCCGGATCTGGCGACCTTCATCCGCACCATCGTCGTGCTGCTCGCCTTCTCGATTCTGTTGTTCTTCACCGGACAATTCGCGGTGCCGTCGGCGGTCTCATCGAAAACGTGGCTGTTCCTGGTGCTGTCGGGGCTCGCGACCGGCGCGTCGTGGCTGTGCTATTTCCGCGCGCTGAAGCTCGGGCCCGCGACGCTGGTGGCGCCGATCGACAAGCTCAGCGTCGTGCTGGTCGCTCTCTTCGCCTTCGCCTTTCTCGGCGAGCGTCCGTCCGCCCAAGGCTGGGTCGGCATCGCCATGATCGGCGCCGGCGCGGTGTTGCTGGCTGTAAAGTTTTAAGGCGGAACAAAGCGGCTGCGAGAGCGGTTTCTGCCGGGACCCTTCCAGCCTCGATCGAGGACCGATGTCGAGCTCAAATCCCGACCAGGCAAGGCGTGCCGGCTGCGCACTGGATGCGGCCAACTTCTTCCTCGCCGACGTCCGCGACGGGCTTGGGCCGTATCTCGCCGTCTATCTGCTCACCGAGCAGCACTGGGACGAGGCGCGCATCGGGCTCGTGATGTCGATCGCGACCATCGCCGGAATCTTGGCGCAGACCCCGGCCGGCGCGCTGATCGATGCGACGCGCGCCAAGCGGCTGGTGATGGTCATCGCCGCCGTCATGGTGACGCTCGCCTCGCTGTCGCTGCCGATATTTCCGGCCTTTCTAACCGTTGCATTGTCGCAAGGGATCGCGCAGGCCGCCGCCGTGATCTTTCCGCCGGCGATTGCGGCCGTCTCGCTCGGCATCTTCGGTCCCGCCGCCTTCACCCGGCGGATCGGCCGCAACGAGACGTTCAATCACGCCGGCAATGCGGTCGCGGCGGGGCTTGCCGGGCTCTCCGCCTACTGGTTCGGCCCGACCGTCGTGTTCTACCTTCTCGGCGCCATGGCGATCGCGAGCCTTTTGAGCATTCTGGCGATCCCCGAACGCGCCATCGACCACGACCTTGCGCGCGGGCTCCACGATGCCGATGCTGACGACAGCCGGCCCGACCGACCCTCGGGCTTCGCGGTGCTCCTGACCTGTCGCCCCCTGCTCGTCTTCGCGATCTGCGTCCTGCTCTTCCATCTGTCCAACGCGGCCATGCTGCCGCTGGTCGGGCAAAAGCTCGCGCTCCAGGACAAGAACATGGGCACCAGCCTGATGTCGGCCTGCATCGTCGCCGCACAATTGGTGATGGTGCCGTTCGCGATGCTGGTCGGAGCCCGGGCCGATCGCTGGGGCCACAAGCGTTTCTTCCTCGCCGCGCTGTTGATCCTGCCGCTTCGTGGAGTGCTCTACACGCTCTCGGACAATCCGTTCTGGCTGGTCGGCGTGCAGCTTCTCGACGGCGTCGGCGCCGGTATCTTCGGCGCGATCTTCCCCGTGATCGTCGCCGACCTCATGCGCGACACCGGCCGCTTCAACGTCGCGCAAGGTGCTGTGATCACCGCCCAGAGCATCGGCGCTGCGCTGTCGACGACGCTGGCCGGTCTCGTCGTGGTCGGCGCGGGTTATGGCGCGGCGTTCCTCACGCTCGGCGTCGTCGCCGCGATCGGCGCCGTCGTCTGCTTTGTCGTCCTGCCCGAGACGCGGCAAATCGCAGATGGTGGTGCGCGTCCGAAAGGGAAGACAGCGGCGACGGCTTCCGCTATCGCTGCCGAGTGAGACATCCCATTTCGAGGACTGAACGTGCCGTCTGACGCCATCTGGGCCTGGAGCATCATCGTCGCTGCGACCGCAGGCGTCATCATCCGGCCTTTTCGCCTGCCGGAGGCGGTCTGGGCCGTCATCGGCGCTGGCGCGCTCGTGCTGCTCGGCTTGCTGCCGTGGCAGGATGCGGTGATCGGCATCGAGAAGGGCGTCGACGTCTATCTCTTCCTGATCGGCATGATGCTGATCGCCGAGTTGGCCCGGCTCGAGGGCCTGTTCGATTATCTTGCAGCGCTTGCGGTCGAATATGCGGCCGGCTCTCCACGGCGCCTGTTCCTGCTGATCTATCTCGTCGGCACGCTCGTCACCGTGCTGCTGTCCAACGATGCCACCGCGATCGTGCTGACGCCCGCCGTGTATGCAGCGACGCGCGCGGCCGGGGCAAAGCCGCTGCCCTATCTGTTCGTCTGCGCCTTCATCGCCAACGCAGCGAGCTTCGTGCTGCCGATCTCCAATCCGGCCAATCTCGTCGTGTTCGGCGCGCGCATGCCTGCGCTCACCGAATGGCTGCGCCTGTTCGCCCTGCCCTCCGCGGCCTCCATCGTGCTGACCTATGTCGTGCTGCGCCTGACCCAGCACCGCGCGCTGAAGGAAGAGACCATCGCGCGCAGCGTGCCGCATCCAAAGCTCGGCCGCGGCGGCAAGCTGACCGCAGTCGGCATCGTTGCGATCGGCGTCGTGCTGGTCACGGCCTCCGCGCTCGACAGGCAACTGGGCCTGCCGACCTTCATCTGCGGCGTGGCGACGGCAGCGATCGTGCTGCTGATCAGCCGGCAATCGCCGCTGCCCGTGCTGCGCGGCGTTTCGTGGAGCGTGCTGCCGCTGGTCGGCGGGCTCTTCGTGATGGTGGAAGCGCTGATCAAGACCGGCGTGATCGGGCAGCTCAGTTCGCTGCTGCATCAGGCAGTCGGTCAATCCGTGACGCAGGCAGCCTGGAGCGTTGGCATCGCCACCGCGATTGCCGACAACATCGCCAACAATCTTCCCGTCGGTCTCGTTGCAGGCTCAGTGGCCGCCAGCGACCACCTGCCCGCGCCTGTCGTCAGCGCGATCCTGATTGGCGTCGATCTCGGGCCGAACCTGTCCGTTACAGGATCGCTCGCCACCATCCTGTGGCTGGTCGCGCTGCGGCGGGAGAAGATCGAGGTCGGCGCCTGGCCGTTTCTCAAGCTCGGCCTGCTGGTGACGCCGCCGGCCCTGATCGCGGCGCTCGCTGTTGCGATCCGGTAATCGCGCACAATTTGCGGCGCATCAATGTCGCCGGTAGCGGCGGACTTATGCTTCAGCTTGCCGCGCAGACACGATATGGCGCGGTAAGGAGGTCCATCATGCAGATTCAGTCGAAGACATTGCTGCAAAGTTTTTCCCTGCGCCGCTCGTTTCAGAGCTTCACCGCACCTGACCGAGGCCGGGCGGAGACATCCCACCCGCTGTTGATCTTCTCCGCGGTGGTGCTGCTGGCCCTGTTCGCGATCGTGGAAATCGACCTTCACAGCGCCCAGCTTCAGGCGATCGGCTTGCTCAGTCTTGGGACCTGGATCGATCCCATCTTCCTGAGCCCATAGCTGTTCGCGCGGCTCTCCGAGGCAACGCCCGATCGCGGCCGTGACAGCCGCGACCGGGTCGCCGATCCTCAGTCGTTCTCGTAGCCGTAGACTTCCGGCAGGATGAAGATCGCCGCGAGCAATCCGATCAGCGGGAAGATCGCGACGAACAGCGTGGCGTTGGCCTGCCCGATCGCCGCGAACAGCGACGGGAACAGGAAGATCGCCAGGAACGACGGCAGCTTCACGAACATGTAGGCGAAGCCGCTGGCGGTGCCGCGATATTGCGGCTTGGCGACCATGGTCGGGATCGTCATGCAGTTCGAGGCGTCCCAATAATGGCCCCACAGCATGGCGGCCGCCGCGAACGGCAGCAGGATCTTGTTGTCGGTGTAGAGCGCGAAGGCCGCGACCAGCAGCGAGACCAGCACGATCGAGAAGCCCGCGATCGAGATGCCGCGGTGGCCGATCTTCGGCGTCAGCAGCGGACCGACCCAGCCCGACACGGCGGCGAAGGAGAATAGCGCCATCGTCACCAGATTGATGCCGAGCACGCTCGACACGCCGACCATGACGAAGAGCACCGGCAGATAGAACGCGAAGGTCGAGAACTCGCTGGCTTGCGCGAAGCAGGCGATCCAGCCGTAGATCGTGGCACGCCAGCGGATCGGATCCTTCTTGAGGTCGGCGAGGAACGCGCGGGTGGAGACCTTGGGCACCTCGACGTCATGGTCCGGCAGCATGGCGAGATCGTCATTGAACATCTCGCGCGCGACCTGCTTGGCCTCGCGGTAGCGTCCCTTCTGCACCAGCCACACCGCCGTCTCCGGCACGTCGTGCCGCATGATCAGGATGATCAGCGCCGGCAGCGCGCCGAGGCCGAGCGTCACCCGCCACAGCGTCTCGTGGTGAATGTCGAGCAGCAGGAAGATGACGATGACGCCGATGGTGAGGACTTCACCGACGGCGAACATGAACTGCCAGCGATTGCCCATGACCTCGCGCTCGCCCTTGGCCATGGATTCCATGATGTAGGTGTAGCCGGTCGAGATATCCGAGCCGAGCGGAACGCCGAGCAGGAACCGGATCACGATGAGCCAGGTGACGTTCGGCACGAAGGCCTGCGCCAGCGCCAGCACGATGAACATCACCATCGTCACCAGGAACATGACGCGGCGGCCGATCTTGTCGGACAGCCAGCCGCCGAGCAGCGCACCGATCATGGCGCCCCCCTGTGTACCGGCGGCGGCAAGGCCCAGCATCAGCGGATCCGGATTGTACTGTTCCTTGATGAAGATCAGCACGAAGGCGATCGAATACAGGTCCCAGGCTTCGACCAGGATCGAGGCCATCATCAGCCAGCCGACCTTGTTGCCCTTGGGACTGTAGTTCGTGATGAGGTAGCGGACCGCGGCTTCGCTCGCGGTCGGTTGTGGCATCGCCATCGTCGACATGTCTGGTCCTTTCTTCAAAACTCTTTTACGTGCCGAGCAGCGGCTCGATGCTGCAATCGAGCAGGCGTGGGTCGATTCCCGCCTCCATGCCGTTGAACATCTCGCCCATGTAGTCGATCAGGGCATCGCTCGCCTTAACCGCATCCTCGACGCGGCGGCTGGCGACCGCGGCGAGAATGGCGAGATGGTGATCGATCGTGCCTGACAGTTCGGCCTGTCCCGGCATGAAACGGTGGTGGATGTAGCCGATGCGCCGGTACAGCGTGTGCAGCGGCCGCAGCGTATGGACCAGAAACGGCTCGCCCGCCGCCTCCAGCACCAGCGCGTCGATGCGGCGGTCGATATTGTTGAATTCGTCGAGGGTCAGGGTGGAGCGGCGCTCGCGCAGGAGACGCTCGATGTGCAGTGCCTGATTGCGGTGAGAGAGGCTGGCGCGATCGGCCGCAAGCCGGATCACGAAGCGCTCCATGTCGCGGCGCAAGGCCAGCAGCATGCGCTCACGCGCCAGATCGATTGGCGCGATGTGCAGGCCGTGTCGCGGACGGATGATGATCAATGTATCGGCGGAGAGACGATTGACGGCGTGATGCACCGGGGTACGACCGAAGCCGGTGATATGCTGCAATTCCAGCATCGTCATGAATTGTCCGGGCTTGAGCTCGCAGTGGACGAGCAGCTCTTCGATCTTCTGATAGGCCAGCTCGAAGAAGTTGAGCCGATTGCGCCGTGAGGGCTTGCCCTCGCCGTCGTCGTTCTTCATCACCTCGAGTGCGCGCTTGCGCCGTGCCATGTCGTTCTCTCCCGTCAACCCGCGCTCTCGTTGCTGGATGGCGCCTTGTTTCTCGGACCCTTAAAACATGTTGTGATATATTACAAGCAGGCGTAAGATTTCCGCGCGATCTGCGGCATGCTGCAGTGCGAAATGAGACGACGGGCGCGAGGCGCCTGTGATGGGAGGACAATTGCCGTGAAGATCACGTCGATCGAGACGCTGCGTACCGAGGAATTCTCCAACGTCATCTGGGTGCGCGTCCATACCGACACGGGCGTGATCGGTCTCGGCGAAACCTTCTATGGTGCAGGCGCGGTCGAAGCGCAGATCCACGACACCTTTGCCGGTCGCCTGCTCGGCCGCAATCCGCTGCACATCGAAGCCATCCACCGCGACATGCTGAACCTGCCGATGGCGCAGTCCTCGACCGGCGTCGAATATCGCGCGGCCTCCGCGATCGACATCGCGCTGTGGGATCTGTTCGGCAAGGTTTGCAATCAGCCGGTACACCAGATGCTCGGCGGCCTCTGCCGCGACAAGCAGCGCATCTACAACACTTGTGCCGGCACACAATATGTCCGCTCCACCAATATCAGCCCGGTCGCGAATTGGAATCTCGGCGCGTCCAAAGGTCCCTATGAGGATCTCGACGGCTTCATGCACCACGCCGGCGCGCTCGCCGAAAACCTTCTGGAGAGCGGCATCTCCGCGATGAAGATCTGGCCGTTCGATCCGGCGGCCCAGGAGAACAAGGGTCTCTACATTACCGCCGCGCAGATGAAGCAGGCGATCGAACCGTTCGAGAAGATCCGAAAAGCGGTCGGCGACAAGATGGAGATCATGGTCGAGCTCCATTCGCTCTGGAACCTGCCGACCGCCAAGCAGATCGCGCGAGCGCTCGAGCCCTACAAGCCGACCTGGTACGAAGATCCGATCCGCATGAACTCGCCACAGGCGCTGGCCGAATATGCCCGCTCCACTGACGTCTGGGTCTGCGCCAGCGAGACTCTGGGCTCGCGCTTCCCCTACAAGGACATGCTCGACCGCGATGCCATGCATGTGGTGATGGCGGATCTGTGCTGGACCGGCGGCCTCACCGAAGGCCGCAAGATCGCGGCGATGGCCGAAACCTATCACCGGCCCTTCGCGCCGCACGATTGCATCGGCCCGATCGGCTTCATCGCCGCCATCCACATGTCGTTCAGCCAGCCCAACACGCTGATCCAGGAATCGGTGCGCGCCTTCTACAAGGGCTGGTATAATGAGCTCGTCACCACCATGCCCACGATCAAGGATGGATTTGTTTATCCGATGGAAGGACCGGGCCTCGGCGTCGACCTTCTGCCCGCCGTATTCGACCGCTCCGATTTGACCGTGCGCCGTTCCAACGTCTGAGGATTTTCTTGAGATGAGCACCGCCCTCTTCGATCTTACCGGCCGTACCGCGCTCGTGACCGGCTCCTCCCGCGGCCTCGGCCGCGCCATTGCCGAAGGCATGGCCAAGGCCGGCGCCAAAGTCATCGTCAATGGCGTCGATCCCATGCGCGTCGAGCAGGCCGTCGCCGAGTTTCGTGCCGCCGGCCACCAGGCCGAAGGCGCCGCGTTCAACGTCACCGATGAGCCCGCGATCGTCGCGGCGTTCGACAATTTCGACAAAAAGGGCATTGCGGTCGACATCCTCGTCAACAATGCCGGCATCCAGCATCGCAAGCCGCTGGTGGAATTCACCACCGACGAATGGCGCAAGGTGATCGAGACCAACCTCACCAGCGCCTTCGTGATCGGCCGCGAAGCCGCCAAGCGCATGATCCCGCGCAAGCACGGCAAGATCATCAATATCGGCTCGCTCGGCAGCGAGCTCGCGCGCCCGACGATTGCGCCCTACACCGCGGCCAAGGGCGGCATCAAGAACCTCACCCGCTCGATGGCGGTGGAATGGGCCCAGCACGGCATCACAGCCAATGCGATCGGACCCGGCTACATGCTGACCGACATGAACGAGGCACTGGTCAACAACACCGACTTCAACAATTGGCTGATGGGTCGCATTCCCTCCAAGCGCTGGGGCAAGCCGGACGAACTGGTGGGCGCCGCGATCTTCCTCGCGTCGGACGCCTCGACCTATGTCAACGGCCAGATCATCTATGTCGATGGCGGCATGATCGCCGCGATGTGACCCGCGAACCGCTAAAGGAACGAGCCATGCGCGCCGTCGTCATTCACGCACCGAAGGATCTGCGGATCGACAGCTACCCCGATCCCGCCCCCGGGCCGAGAGAAGTCCGCGTCAAGATCGCCAATGGCGGCATCTGCGGCTCCGACCTGCATTACTATCACCACGGCGGCTTCGGCGTCGTGCGCATCCAGCAGCCGATGGCGCTGGGCCACGAGATCGCGGGCGTGGTCGCGGCGGTCGGCGACGATGTCACTGCACTGAAGCCGGGTACCCGGGTCGCGGTCAATCCGAGCAAACCGTGTGGCCAGTGCCTGCATTGCCAGGAAGGCATGCGCAACCAGTGCCTCGACATGCGGTTCCTCGGCAGCGCGATGCGCTTTCCCCACGTGCAAGGCGGCTTTCGTGAGTTCATCACGGTCGATGCCACGCAGGCCGTGCCGATCGCGGACAAGCTCTCACTGGCGGAGGCGGCCGTGGCCGAGCCGCTCGCGGTGTGCCTGCATGCCGGCAAGCAGGCCGGTCCCCTGCTCGGCAAGCGCGTGCTCATCACCGGCTGCGGCCCGATCGGTGCGCTGATGATCCTGGTGTCGCGGTTCGGCGGCGCCGCCGAGATCGTTGTGACCGATGTCGCCGATGCGCCGCTCGCGGTCGCAAGGAAGCTCGGCGCCACGCACGCCATCAATGTCGCGACCAATGCCACCGCGCTCGATCCCTGGCGCGCCGGCAAGGGGGTATTCGACACGCTGTTCGAGGCTTCCGGCAACCAGGCGGCGCTCCGCACCGCACTCGACGTGCTCAGGCCCGGCGCCACCCTCGTGCAGCTCGGCCTCGGCGGCGAGATGACGCTGCCGATCAACTCCATCGTCGCCAAGGAATTGCAGCTCCGCGGTACTTTCCGCTTCGACCCCGAGTTCGAGCTTGCGGTGCGGCTGATGGGCGAAGGCCTGATCGACGTGAAGCCGCTGATCACGGCGACCATGCCGTTCGAGAACGCAGTCGCTGCGTTCGAGCTCGCCAGCGACAGGTCGCAGTCGATGAAGGTGCAGTTGACGTTCTAGAGCTACCGGCTCTCGATCAACCGGTCGCTGACCAACCTCACGGCGCCCCGTTTCCAGGAATAATCCGCGCCCAGGCGCAGGCCGCTGTCGCCGCGTGCCAGCACCGCACCGGTTCTGGCATCGCGGACCTGGAAGCCGAGCGTGTATTCGGTGCGGCTGACCCGCCGTACCACCCCGATCAGCGACTGATCCGCGCCAAGCTTTCGTGCGATCGCGGCCTCGCAGCCGCCACAGTCGCGCAAGGCACGCGCCTTCACTGCCTCGCCGCTGACGTCGACGATGCGGTAGCGACCGGATTGACCAAGGGCGTCACGGACACTGCCGGTGACTTCGGCCAGGTATGACGTATCCGACGTGGCCGACGCGCCCGCCGAAGCAGCGGTTGTGTCCTCGAGCTCGAATTCGAACACGGCCAGCGCGACCGGCGCGGGCGTGGCGAGTGCGGCCATGACCTCGCGAGACACGAACATCCCGGCGCGCTCCCATGATTCATCGTTGTCGCCGCGGAAGGTGTAGAGCTTGTCCATCACGACCTTCCTGGCGCCGACGTCGATCACGGCGACCTTGGCCCACTGCACCAGCGTGCTCGTCTTCTGGATGCCGCCGATGACCTTGAATGCCGCACCGTCCTGCGCCGACGGCACTGGCCGGTAGCGGCCGTCTGCGCCGATATCCCGCCTGAGCGCGGCCATGAAGGCTGACAGCCTTCGCTCGTGGGCGGCGGTCTGGTTCGCCGGCTCGGCCGACGTATCGGTATAGCTGAAGTCGTCCATTGCAACGCCGATGGCGTCCCCGGCGTCGGCCGCCGAATACGCCCTGGGGAGGACGTAGATGAGGAAAGCAGAGAGGATCAACCGGCAGCGGTACATGAGCGGGCCTCGTGCGACGGAGTGGCCGCAATCTGGACGGCAGAATCGGGCCCTGCAGCGGCGCAGGTCCCGGCCAGCACCGGGAAATTTTCACGACGGTGCACCGCGGTAGCGCCTGGCGGCTTTCCGCCAGTTGCGTTCTGCCGTCTAATGCGGAAGCGACAAACCCGTTCGCGCCAGGTGCCCGCCAATGTGGAACCGTCCGAGGTTCGATCTCAAGGTCCGTCTGACGTTGCGCGTGGCCGCCATATCGGCCGCCTGCTTCGCCGCGATCTCCGCCTATTTCCTGATTACCGCCGATCGTGCGGCCCATGCCCGCATCGACGATATCGCCGCCATCGTGGCGAAGTCGCTGGAGCTGCAACAAGGCAAAATCCAATGGGTGGCCAGCCCACGCTCGGACTTTCCCAATCTTGATCCCGTTTCGGCCTATGTGATGACGCCCGGCCTGTGTCTGGCATTCCGTGGCGCAAGCGGCGATATCCTCCAGCGCTTCTGTAGCGGTGCGCCGATTCCGGCGAGGCTGCCGCCGCAAATCTTCGCGGCCTTCTATCGCAGCCTGTTCGACCCCGGCCGCGCGGCGGTACAGCCCGTGATCGTGCGCGGAACGAAGCTCGGCGAGACCGTGGTCTCGGTCGATCCGGCCGTGCAGACGGCCGAGGCCTGGCACGAGGCCGGCCGCCTGATGCTCGCGCTTGCGATCGCACTGCCGTTGTTGTGCACGCTGGTTTATGCCGCCCTTGCCCGTGCGCTGCGTCCGACCCGCATGATACGCACCGGCCTCGAGCGGATTGCCGACGGCGACCTCGCCGCGCGGCTGCCGCCGTTCGACCTTGCCGAGCTCTCCGCGATCAGAGACGTCTTCAACCATCTCGCCGAAAGCCTCGACATCGCGCTTGCCGAACGCAGCGAGCTGACGCGCAAGCTGATCGCGCTCCAGGATGAGGAACGCCGCCATCTCGCGCGCGAGCTGCATGACGAGTTCGGCCAGTCGCTCGCCGCAATCCGCGCGCTCGCCGCATCCGCCCGCCAGACCGCCGCGCAGGACTGCCCGTCCCTGCTCGGCGAATGCGACGGCATCGCGCGGACCGCAACCGGCATGATGGAGACGCTGCGCGGTGCGCTGTTCCGGCTGCGCCCGCCGGACGTCGAGGAGCTCGGGCTTGTCGCCAGCCTCGAAGGCCTGGTCGCGGGATGGAACGGACGCAGCCGCGGAGAAACGCGCTTCACGATCCGTTTCCACGGGGCGTTCGACACGCTGCCGGTCACGATCAGCGCCAGCCTCTACCGGATCGTGCAGGAGGCGCTCACCAATGCCGCCAAGCATGCTAGCGCCACGAAGGTGAGCCTGGAATTGACCATGCGCGCCCACGAGATCGCACTTGCGATCGACGACGACGGACGGTCGACCGATCCCGTCGCGAAATCCGGAATGGGCCTGCTCGGCATGCGCGAGCGCGTCGCGGCCCTGCGCGGCCAGTTGAGCTTCGAGACCGCGCCGAACGGCGGCTCCGCATTGCGCGTGGTCATTCCGCTCGCCGCCGCCGATCGGATTCCGCTGGAGGACGCCGCATGAGCGCGGCCGGCGCGACCATTTTGCTGGTGGACGACCATTCCGTCGTCCGCGAGGGCTATCGCTCCGTGCTTCAGAAGCAGCCGGGGCTTCGGGTCATCGCCGAAGCCGCCGACGGCGCGGAGGCCTACCGTCTGTACAAATCCGAGACGCCAGATCTCGTCATCATGGATCTGAGCATGCCCGGCATCGGTGGTATCGAGGCCATCAGACGCATCAGGCAATGGGACAAGAGCGCGAGAATCCTGGTTTTCACCATGCACGAAAATGCCGGCTTTGCCGTGCAGGCGATCCGCGCCGGCGCCAGAGGCTATGTCACCAAGACCAGCCCGCCGGAGACGCTGGTCCGTGCCGTGATGGATGTGCTCGCCGGCAAGATCGCCATCAGCCCCGACATCGACCACGAGCTCGCGCTCAGCCGGATCAGTGGCGAGAACTCGGCCGCCGACGTCCTCACGCCGCGCGAGTTCGAGGTGCTGCGGCTGCTGCTCGCCGAGAACACGACGGAGGAGATCGCCGAGACGCTCCATGTCAGTCCGAAGACGGTGGCGAACCTTCATTCCATGATCAAGGACAAGCTCGGCGTCGGGTCCGACATCGAGCTGGTCCGGCTGGCGCTGCGCCAGGGCATATTGACAGAGGTCGATCTCGGCGAGGCTTGACGCCGTCTGCACTATTCCGCTTGGCGGCGGATCATTCGCGCGCGACCACCGAGTCGAGCCACGCGCAGTTCAGGGGCGGCACGCGCGGGTCGGCGACGCGCACGCCACGGGATGCCGCGTCGAGCCGCATGTCACGCAGCCGCTTGCGTTGCTCTTCCGGCATGGTCAGCCGCTCGTGGCCCCACAGCGACGGGCCGTCAAAAGTCTCGTGCGGCTGCCAGGTCTCGGGATCGATGATCCGCCCGCCCCAGCCATATTCGATGAAGAAACCGGACGGCGTGTTCACGTAGAACGAGGTCATGTGGTCGTTGGTATGCCGTCCGAGCGTGTAGGCGACGCGGCCGTCGTCAATCTGCGCGAGGTCGTAGCCCTGCCCGACATCGTCGAGGCTGCCAAGCTCGACCATGAAATGGTGCAGCGCTTTCCGCCCCGAGCCAACCATCGCAAAGGAGTGGTGGCGACCGTTGACGTGGAAGAAATAGAGCCCGTAGGGCTTGAGGCCGAAATCGGAAACGTGAAAGCCTAGCGCGTCACGATAGAACGGCAGCAACGGCTCGACGTCTTCCACGTTCATCACGACGTGACCCATGCCGAGGGCTCCGGTACGAAAACCCGAGATCGGCCGGCCCGGCTTGAACGGCTCGGTCGCAAGCTCGGGCTTGCAAAAGGCCTCAAGCCGGTTGCCGGCAGGGTCCGCGAACGTGATCAGCTCGGCGACATGACGTTCGTCGGCGAGCGCGCGCGAGCCGCGCGTCACCTTCACGCCATGGCTTTCCAGCCGCGCGGCCAGCTGATCGAGCTCGGCGGTCGACGGAACTTCCCAGCCCATCACCGCCAGCCCGGCATCGCTGCTGCCATCGACGATCAGCCGCTGCTTCCGATCGTCCATGCGGAATGCGCGCATCCTGCCGCCGCGATCGATCTGCTGCATACCGAGCAGCCCGGTCGCCATCCGGCCCCATTGGTCGAGCTGGGATGAATTGATCCCGATATAGCCGAGCGCGGTGATTTCCATCGAATTCCTCCCGAGGCATCGCGTCCGCCGCACTGCGGCGAACTTGATACCGGCCGCGCGCGACCCTACGGTGGCATCCCGCAATCGCCTCGCGTTCGCAAAGACGATAATCGCGAGGCCGCAGGCTACAAGGGAGGAAATGCGAAGTGTCCAAGGAGCGGACGCCGAACGGTCAGCCGCGGCAGTCTGAGGGCGTCCGCGCGTTCAAGCGTGGGCTGGACGTGCTGCACGAAGTCAACCGCTCCGGCGGCATCCGCGCCGGCGATGTCGCCCGCGCGCTCGACCTGCCTCGCCCGACCGTCTACCGCCTGCTCGAGACGCTCGAGGAACTCGGCTATGTCGCACGCAGCGCCAGCGACGACCGTTTTCGTGTGACCCGGCGTGCGCTCAGCCTTGGCGACGGGTACGATCCCGGCGTGGTGATCTGACAGGCGGCGGCACCTTATCTGGCCGAACTGAGCAAGACCCTGGTCTGGCCGGTCGATCTCTCGACTTACGAAAACGCCGCGATGGTGGTGCAGGAGACCACGCATTCGCGCAGCCCGCTCTCGATCGACCGCGGCATGATCGGCAAGCGCCTGCCGATGCTGCGGACGTCCGCGGGCCGCGCCTATCTCGCCGCCAGCCCCGCGCGCGAGCGCGACCTGATCGTCAATCATCTCCGCCGGATCGACGAGGCCGAAGATCGCCCCTTTCTCGACGAAGCCCGCCTCGACCGCATGATCGCCGAGACGCAGGCGCGTGGCTACGCGATCCGCAGCGAGGGCGAATACAATCCCAAGACCGCCTCGATCGCCGTGCCCATCGTGCGCAACGGCGCGGTGTTCGGCTGCATCTCCATCATCTGGATCCGCTCGGCCCTCAAGATTGAGGAAGCCGTGGCGCAGTTTGCGGCGCAGCTTCAGGAGACGGCGTCGGCCATTCCCGTCGAGATCTAGGCGAGCCGTCCGCTGGGCGGACACTTGGCGCGGCGGTGTTGATGCCGTGGCATCGCCTGGGGAAGAGATACCCCATGCAAGATAAATCCGTCCCTGAAGATTATGACGTCGTGATCGTCGGCCGCGGCCCGGTCGGCGCCACGTTCGCAAACTTGCTCGGCCTGTGCGGCGTTCGCACGCTGGTGCTGGAGCGCGAGGCGCGAACCTATCATTTGCCGCGTGCCGTGCATTTCGACGATGAGTGCATGCGCGTGTTCCAGACCATCGGCCTCGCCGAGGCGATCCTGCCGCAGACAATCCTCAGCCCCGGCATGCTGTTTCTGGATGCCGACGGCAAGATGCTGCTGGACTGGTCGCGGCCGCAAACCCCTACGCAGATGGGCTGGAATCTCAGCTATCGCTTCCACCAGCCCGACCTGGAGGACGTGCTGATCGCCGGCCTGTCACGCTGGCCGCACGTCACCTTGCGCAATCGCTGCGACGTGTTCGCGCTGGATCAGGACGAGACCGGCGTGCGCATTCGCTACGAGGACGTTTCCAGCGGGAAGCTGAGCGAAGTCCGCGCCGGCTACGTCATCGGTTGCGACGGTGCCCGCTCGCTGGTGCGCCGCTTCATCGGCTCCGGCATGGACGATCTCGGCTTCCACGAGCGCTGGCTGGTGATCGACGTGCTGCTCAAGCGCGACCGCGACGATCTCGGCGACTACAGCATCCAGCATTGCGATCCACGCCGACCGGCGACCTATGTCCGGGGCACGGGCACGCGGCGACGCTGGGAGATCACCGTGCTTCCGGACGAGGACTCCCAGGAGGTGGCTCAGCCGGCAAATGTCTGGAAGCTGCTGTCGCGCTGGATCACGCCCGAGGATGCCGAACTCGAGCGCGCCGCGGTCTACACCTTTCATTCCGTCATCGCGCAGCAATGGCGCAGCGGTCGTCTGCTGCTCGCGGGCGATTCCGCACACCAGACCCCGCCCTTCCTCGGCCAGGGCATGTGCGCCGGCATCCGCGATGCCGCCAACCTCGCCTGGAAACTCGCCAGCGTCATCCGTGACCGCGCCACGCCTGATATGCTCGACACCTATCAGAGCGAGCGCCAACCGCATGTGCGCGAGTTCATCGAGCTCGCTATCCGCCTCGGCGGCATCATCAACACCAAGGCGATCGAAGCGGGCCTTGCCGCCGGCGAGGCGCGCGCGAATGCACCGGTCAGGCTCGAGGTGAAGAAGCCCCTGCTCGGCCCCGGACTCGTGCTCGGCGATCTGCCTCTCGCCGGACATCTCGTGCCGCAGTTCGAGCTGAACGACGGTCGCCGCAGCGACGACCGGACCGGCTACAGCCATGTGCTGCTGGTCGAGACCGCGGCCGCGCCGCCATCGCGTCTCGCTCTTTCGCAAGCTGGAATCGAAATCCTGACCAGCGACGACGCCGAAGGTGTCGGATCATGGTTGCGCGAGCACGGCATCATCGCCGCACTGGTTCGCCCCGACCGCTACGTCCGCGGTAGCGCCCGCAACGATACCGAGCTCGACCGGCTGATTGTGGCCATCACGCCTCCAACCCACGTGCCGTCCGCGGCCTGACCGACTTCGCTCAAGGACACCTCATGAAGCTTCTCTCTTTCATCGCCGACGGCCATGCCTCCTTCGGGGCCGTCAAGGACAACGGCGTCGTCGATCTCGGGGCACGCATGGCAGGCTGCTCGACGCTGCGGCAGCTGCTCGAAGCTGGTCGCGTTGCCGAGGCGGCAAAGCTCGTCGCGTCCACGGCGCCCGATCATTCCCTCGACAATATCAGCTTCGCGCCTGTCATCCCCGATCCCGGCAAGATCATCTGCGTCGGCCTGAACTATCGCGACCACGTCGCCGAGACCGGGCGCACCGTCACCGAGAAGCCGGCGCTGTTCGTGCGCTTTCCGTGCAGCCAGGTCGGCCATCTCCAGCCGATCGTGAAGCCGAAGGTCAGCGACGATTTCGACTATGAGGGCGAGCTTGCGCTCGTCATCGGCAAGGAAGGACGGCACATCCCCGCGAACCGCGCGCTCGACCACGTAGCCGGCTATTCCTGCTACAACGAGGGTAGCATCCGAGACTGGCAGCGCCACACCAGCCAGTTCCTCTCCGGCAAGACCTTTGCGGAGAGCGGCAGTTTTGGTCCGTGGCTGGTGACGGCCGACGAGACCGCCGATCCGTCGAAGCTTACCTTGCGGACGCGCCTGAACGGCACCGTGGTGCAGGACACCACCACGGATCTCCTGATCACCGGCATCCCCGAGCTGATCGCCTACATCTCGACGATCTGCCCCCTTGTCCCCGGCGATGTCATTGTCACGGGCACGCCCGGCGGCGTCGGCGTCAAACGCACGCCGCCGCTGTGGATGCGCCCCGGCGACACCGTCGAGGTCGAGATCTCCGGCATCGGAACCTTGCGCAACAAGGTCATCGCCGAACCGGCCTGACCGCCAACGCCAAGATCAATCAACGACAACAAAATCAGGAAACGCCATGAGCACGCTTCGCACGACATCGACCGCCATCCTGCTGATCACGCTGACGCTCGCAGGCACCATCGCCCACGCGGAAATCAAGGGCGAGGCCGTCCGCATCGGTGTCCTCACCGACATGAACGGCATCTTCGCGACCGCGATGGGCCCGGGCTCGGTCGAGGCGGCGCGGATGGCGGCGGAGGAGTTCGGCGGCAAGATCAACGGCAAGCCGATCGAGATCCTGCAGGCCGACCACCAGAACAAGCCGGACCTTCCGGCCTCGCTCGCCCGCAAATGGTTCAGCGACGGCGTGCAGGCGATCGCGGACGGCGGCAGTTCCGGTGCCGCGCTCGCGGTGCAGGAACTGGTGCGCGGCAACGGAAAAATCTTCCTCGTCTCCGGCGCTGGCGCCAACCAGCTCACCGACGAAGCCTGTGCACCGAGTAGCGTGCAGTGGACCCAGGACGCCTATTCGACCGCGACCGCGGTGGTCTCCGGCATCATGCAGACCAGCAAGGAGCCGTGGTTCTTCATCACCGGCGACTACGCCTTCGGCCATTCGATCGAGGCAACCGCGCGCGCCCGCATCACCGAGCTCGGCGGCAAGGTCGCCGGCAGCGTCAAGGCGCAGCTCGGCACGCCCGACTACAGCTCGTTCCTGCTTCAGGCGCAGTCCTCGAGCGCAAAGATTCTCGCGATCAACGTCGCCGGCGACAACGCCACGGCGATCAAGCAGGCGGAAGAATTCGGTCTTGCCGACCAGGGCATCAAGATCGTGCCGATGTCGTTCCAGAACGTCGATATCGAGGCCGTCGGGTTGAAGGCGACGCGCGGCGATCTCATCGTCACCTCGTTCTTCGAGGACATCTCGCCGGCAGCCCGGAGATTCTCCGATGCGTTCTTCGCTCGCCGCAAAGCGATGCCCTCGCAGATCCAGGCCGGAGTCTATTCCGCCGTGCGCCACTATCTCCAAGCCGTGAAGGATACCGACTCGGACGACAGCGCGGCCGTGATGGCGAAGATGAAGGCGACGCCCATCTCCGACGCTTACACGCCCAATGGCCGCATCCGCGACAACCAGCGCATGGTGCACGATCTCTATTTGGTGCAGGTCAAGACGCCGGAGGAATCGAAAGGACCCTGGGACTTCGTCAAGCTGGTCGCAACCATCCCGCCCGACCAGGCCTTCCGCCCGCTTGAACGCAGCAAGTGCGGCCTGGTCGGCAGGTAAGCCGTCAGGCGAGGTAGCGCGTGAGATAGCCTTCCATGGCGTAAAGCGCGCAGAGCGCGAGGCTCGACCACACCGCCGCGGTGAAATACAGGAACATCCAGGTCAGCTCGCCCTTCCAGTGCGCGATGTCGTGGGTCACGACCCATCGCGTCGAGACGTCGTGCAGGCCTTCGAGGAGGCCGAGGAATCTGTTGCCCTCTTCATGCCCGGCCCGCCAGCGGCTGAGATACATCGGGACGTCGACGGTGACGAGGAAGGCGAGGAAACAGGCGATGCCGACGATGCCGGCAATCAACGCCCAGCGCACCGGTCCCCGGAATTCAGGCATCAGCCGGCACAGCGCGATCCCCGCGAGGAAGAACGTCACCGCCCACAGCGAGTTCTCGATCGCGTTGTAGAGGAAGTTGGTGGTCACGACCGCGTACCAGGAGAAGCACTCCGCGATGATGATGATCGGCACGATGACCCACGCGATATTCACGACGGTCTCGGCGCCAGTCATGGTGCCGAGCTGGTGCAGGATAACCGCCCATTGCGCGGCGAAGCAGACTTCCGCCACGGTCGCCACCGTGCGGCCGACGAAGACGCTGGAGAGCCAGGTGTCGAAAAGGCAGATGCGTTGCACGTCGGCGCGCGGCAGGAACGAGCGGAAGGCGCAGCCGAACACATAGCCTGCGCAGAGCAGGAACATCAGTCCGATATCCGAGCCGCCGCCGACACTGCCGGCAACCGTTGGATAGAACTCGCGGTAGAGCATGAACCAGACGAGGATGTTGGCACTGCTGACGAGCGTCAGGGACCCCCACCACCACGCGAGGGGATTTGACCGCGCCTGCCACTGCAACATGAATCGCTCCGCTGTAATCGATGTGACACGTCTTCGTAATAATCCTGTCACGGAACGCCATGGAATCACGACAAAAATCTGTGCGCGGCTTCGCTCGCGCGGGTCTTTTTTGCCGGCAGTGACCGCGCCGATTTCGTCCACATATTGGACGGAGAAGGCGAGATTCTCGAATTTATTGGACAAGCGAACGCAGCAGGTCCATTAAACTCGGCATGGCTCAACGCGTCCGGACCAAACCGCCTCCCGCCTCCTCATCCGCGGCCGCAGTGCTGGCCTCGAGTGGCGATGACGCCGCGTTCGCGACGACGCTGGCAAAGGGCCTCGTGGTGCTCGAAGCCTTCAAGGACGGAACGACACTTCTCGGCAACATGGAGCTCTCGACCCTGACGGGGATTCCGCGCCCGACGGTGGCGCGGCTGACGCATACGCTCGCCGAGCTCGGCTACCTCCGCTACGACGCCGAACGCGCCAAATATCGCGTCGGAGCACGGGCTTTGCGGATGGCGCATCCGCTGCTGGCCGACATGCAGTTCCGCCAGGTCGCCCGTCCCATGATGCAGGAACTGGCGCAGAGCGTGCGCGGCACGGTCTCGATCGGTCTGCTCGACGGCACGTCGATGATCTATATCGAAACCGCGCGCTCCGGCGATGTCGGCCCGCACGTCCCCGACATCGGCATGCCCATTCCCGTGGTGATGACGGCAATGGGCCGCGCCGCGGCGGCAACGTTGCCGCCTGCCGATGCAGCGCTTCTCGAAGAGCGGATCGCAAGCGAGGATGCCGAGCTGTGGTCGGCCTTTCGCGACAGATATCGCGCCGGCCTCACGCAATGCGCCAGCCGCGGCTTCTGCACCTGCTGGGGCGAATACATGGCGTCGATCCACGCCGTCGCCGCCCCGCTGTTTCATGCCGATGAGACGAAGCGGTCGTTCTCCATCAATTGCGGCATCCCCGCGTTCCGGCTCCAGCCCGGCCAATTGGAGGGCGAGATCGGCCCGCGCATTGCCGCCCTCGCCGACAGCATCCGCGCCATCATCGGCGCGGCGGGGCCGGCGGCCGAGACACAAAAGCAAAACAAGAAGAGGGCCAGGAAATGAACAGGAATACTGGCGCTCCACCACCGGGAGGCCATCATGACCGTCACGCGCCGAACATTGTTGGGCACTCTCGCCCTTTCCCTGTCCGGGCTTCCATTCTCCGTACGCGCTGAGGACGCCTGGCCGTCGCGCCTGGTGCGGCTGATCTCGCCCTACGGGCCCGGCGGCTCCAACGACATCTCGCTGCGGCTGCTCGCCGAAGAGTTCGGCCGCAGCCTGCACCAGCAGTTCATCGTCGAGAACAAGCCGGGCGCCGGCACGCGCATCGCCAACGATACGGTCGCGCATGCGCCGGGCGACGGCTACACCATTCTTTACGTCGCCGCACCCTACGCCACCGCCGAGGCGCTGTTCGGCAAACTGACCTACGAGCGCAAGGATCTGCAGCCGGTCGCGATGGCGGTGATCGCACCGCTATTCCTGATCATCAGCGCGGACGCGCCGTTCAAGACGCTCCCCGAATTAATCGCCTACGGCAAATCGAAGCCGGATGGCCTGACCTTCGCCTCGCCCGGCGCCGGCTCGCAGCCGCATCTCGCCGGCGAACTTCTGTTCAGGGACGCTGGCGTCAAGGGTCTCAACATTCCTTTCCGCGGCGATGCGGCGTCCTACACGGAGCTGCTCGCCGGCCGCGTCGATGCCACGCTGACGGCCCTGCCGACCGCTCTGCCCTATATCCAGAGCGGCAAGTTCATCGTGCTCGGCGTCGCCTCACCCGAGCGCAGCGCGCTCTACCCGCACGCGCCGACCTTGCGCGAGCAGGGCTTTCCCAACGTCGCGGCCGCCGGCTGGTACGGCTTCATGGCGCCATCGATCACGCCGCGCGCAATCGTCGACAAGCTGCAGGCCGAAGTCTTGCGGGCGCTCGCCGAACCCGCGATCAAGGACAAGCTGACCGCCCAGGGCCTCGAGGTGCGCGCCGGCACCGCCGCCGAGTTCGGCCAGTTCATCGACAACGAGACGAAAAAGTGGACCGGACTGATCCGCGAGGCCGGTCTCAAGGCGAATGACGATCACAGGGAATGGAAATGACGAACGCTCTTCTCAAGCTCGCCGCAGCCTCGGGGCTGGTTGTCGCGCTGTCGATCCAGGTCGCGCAGGCGCAGAAGAAATACGATCCCGGCGCCTCCGACACCGAGATCAAGGTCGGCCAGACCGTGCCGCTCAGCGGCCCGGCCTCCGCCTATGCCGTGATCGGCAAGACCCAGGCCGCCTACATGACGATGATCAACGATCAGGGCGGCGTAAACGGGCGCAAGATCAGTCTGATCCAGTATGACGACGCCTATTCGCCGCCGAAGACGGTGGAGCAGATCCGCAGGCTGGTCGAGAGCGACGAGGTGCTGCTGACCTTCCAGATCATCGGCACCGCACCGAACGTCGCCGTGCAGAAATATCTCAACGCCAAAAAGGTTCCGCAGATCTTCGCGGCAACGGGCGCGGCGCGCTTTACCGATCCGAAGAACTTCCCCTGGACCATGGGCTTCAACCCTTCCTACCTCGTGGAGGGGCGGATCTATGCGCAATATCTTCTGAAGAACTATCCGAACGCCAGGATCGGCGTGCTCTACCAGAACGACGATCTCGGCAAGGACTACCTCGCCGGCTTCAAAGCAGGTCTCGGTGACAAGGCGAAGATGATCGTGGCGGAGACATCCTACGAGATCACTGAGCCGACCATCGACTCCCAGATCCTGCGGCTGAAGGATGCCGGCGCCGACGTGCTGTTCAGCGCCACGACGCCGAAACAGGCCGCACAGGCGATCAAGAAGGTTGCCGAGATCGGCTGGAAGCCGCTGCACATCATCGACATCAACGCTTCCTCGGTCAGCGCGGTGCTGAAGCCCGCCGGGCTCGACAATGCCAAGGGCGTCGTCAGCGTCGGCTATGTCAAGGATTCCGCCGATCCCGAGTGGAAGGACGATCCCGGCATGAAGCGCTATCTCGCCTTCATGGCGAAATACTACCCGGACGGCGACAGGGATTCGAACCTGAACGTCTACGGCTACATCACCGCGCAGCTCCTGGTGCAGGTGCTGAAGCAATGCGGCGATGACCTCACCCGCGAGAACGTGATGCGCCAGGCCGCCAGCCTCAAGAACGTCGTGCTTGACCTGACGTTGCCGGGCATCTCGGTGACGACGACGCCGACCGACTACCGCGTCAACAAGCAGTTCCAGATGGTGCAGTTCGACGGCCAGCGCTGGCAGAATCTCGGTGACATCGTCGCGGACGAAGCGAAGGAGTGAAGCCATCCAGCGAGACGGCCCTATTTCCTCCTCTCGTCATGCCCGGGTCAAGCCCGGGCATGACGACTGAGCGCGTGGCAGGCGAACCGCGAAGGCTGCGCCTCACCGCTTCATCCCGCCCACATAGGCCGCGAGCTTGTCCAGCGTCTGGTAGCCGTATTCGACGGCACCGAAGCCGATCATGCCGTCGCGCTGCTCCGTGCTCGAGGCCAGTTGCCGCATCATCAGCACGGTCTTGCCGTTGCTTTGCTCGGCGAAGGTGACGGTAAAGCGGAACATGCCGGGATCATCGTCCTGGTCGGTACCGTGATCCATCTCCATCAGAGACGGCCGCTCGATGCGGCGGAAGCGCATCCGGTTCGGATAGACCGTGCCGTCGGGGCCGATCATGTTGAAACGCCAGACCCCGCCGACGCGCACGTCGATCTCGAAGGTCTCGACCTCGAAGCCCTTCGGCCCGAACCATTGCGGCAGGTGCTTTGGGTCGGACCACGCCTCGAACACCAGATCGCGCGGCGCATCGATCACGCGGGACATCACGATCTCGCGGTCGAGCGACCATTGCGACAAGGCGGGATTGGCAGAATTGGTCATCGTCAGGCACCTTTCCGTTTGGTTGTTCGGGACGGTCGCTTTGCGGCCGCCCTCTCCTTCTCTTTCTTCAGTTGCATCACGTAAGCTTCGAACCGATCGAGCCGCGCTTCCCAGATCGCGCGCTGCTGCTGGAACCAGTCCTCAGCGCCGAGGAGTGCGTCCGGGCTGAGGCGGCAGGTGCGCACGCGGCCGGATTTCTCCGTCAGAACGAGCCCACTCGTCTCCAGCACGTGGATGTGTTTCATCAAGCTCGGCAGCGCCATCTCGAAGGGATCGGCGAGTTCGCCGACCGACGCCTCGCCGGCGCACAGCCGCATCACGATCGCCCGCCGTGTCGGGTCGGCAAGCGCTGCGAAGATCTGATCCAGTCGGGACAATTGGTTAGCCATGTAGCTAACTATAGACTCGCCGCGAACCCACGTCAAGGATTGTTAGCCAACAAGCTAAGTTAATCCAGCGGCGTGGCCGCGCGCTTCGCGACGATCCCGGCTTCCCGCCCATGGGACTCAATCAACCGTGCGCAACGACGTCATTCGCGTCGGCGTGAATTACAAGCTCGGCGCGGTTAGAGGGTCCGCTGCGGAACTTCCAACGCGCAATTGTGAATTGAGGCGGGACGCGGTTTGCAGGCACGAATGGCGCTGGGGGCGTCGGCAACCTGCTCATCAAGCGCGTGTCCTTGTCACCTCGAAAACAGAAAGCCCCGGGCGAGCCGGGGCTTTCCAAGCCAGATTCGGAACGGGATGAAGCTCAGTATCTGGCGACGACAGGTCCGCCGAACTTGTAGTTCACGCCGACGCGCACGATGTTCGACTTGATGTCCACCGAGTGGGTGTAGACGTTGCTCGGGAATGGCACCGTGCCAGCAAATCCAATCAGGTTGGTGCTGGTCGCCGTTGTGCGGCCGAGGTCAACATAGAGGTATTCGGCCTTGAGCGACCAGCCGCCGCCGAACGCGTATTCGGTGCCAACACCTGCGGTCCAGCCGAGGCGCGTGTCGCGGATCGCCGCCGACTCCGTCGCCGCGGAGAATGTGTCGGTGAAGTTGAAATTACCCTTCACCTCGGAGATTGCAGCGCCACCGGTGGCGTAGAGCAGCCAGGTCGGAGCAGCCAGGAAGCCGATACGGCCCCGGACGGTGGCGAGCCAGTCGGCCGAGACCTGCGAGGACACGGTGAAGCCGGTCGGGGCGCAGCAGGGATAGAGCGCCGACCCGGACGCACTGCCCTTGAAGCCGAAATAGTTGATGTCGCCTTCGAGACCGAGCACGGCGTTGTTGACCTGCCAGTTGTAGCCGGCGGCAAAACCGCCAGTGACACTCGAGCTGTTGACGCGCTGGGCGCCGACAGCTGCAATCGCAGGAACACTGGAGCTCGCGAAATAGCCGGCGGGATCGAACACGGTCGAGGTGCCCGGATCGGCGCTACCCCATTGTCCGCCGACGTTGGCGCCGACATAGAAGCCGGTCCAGTTGTAGGCCGGCGCCATCACGGGCGCCTTGGTGTAGTGAGCCGCGAGATCCGCAGCGGACACGGACGCGGTGCCCAGGACAACCGATGCGACCACCAGCAAAAACTTCTTCATTCCAGTCTCCTTGCCCCACGCGAGCCAAGCTCGTGTTTTCGAATGTGCGCGGTGGAAGCAGCCGGCGCAGATTGTGCATAGGGAGTGGACCGCTCGCCGTCTTGGGCTGCCGCGAAGTTCATAGGGACTGTGACGTAGTGTGCGCCCCCCACCGTACAAACGAATGACGGGTGTGACTCAGGGGCCACGCATCACCCTTCGACAGCGGCGGGCCACGCACATCAATGTCGCATCGCGACAACGCCGCTGGAAGCGATTCGGATCCGTCTGGCTCAAACCGAGCGCGTCAGTCCGCCGTCGACGCGGATGTTCTGGCCGGTGATGTAGGCCGCGCCGTCGGACGCCAGGAAGGCGACCGTCGCAGCGACCTCCTCGACCTTGCCGTAGCGCTTCATCGGCACGCTGTCGCGGCGTGCATCCAGCTGCGGCAGGCTGTCGATCCAGCCGGGCAGCACGTTGTTCATGCGGATGTTATCGCCCGCATGAGTGTCGGCGAATATCTTGGTGAAGGCGGCAAGGCCTGCCCGGAACACCGCCGAGGTCGGAAACATCGCGCTCGGCTCGAACGCCCAGGCGGTCGAGATGTTGATGATGGCGCCTGCCTTCTGTGCCGCCATCACCGGCGTCACCAGCCGGGTCGGACGGATGACGTTGAGCAGATAGGTGTCGAGGCCGGTGTGCCACTGCTCGTCGGTGATCTCCGTGATCGGCGCGCGCGGGCCGTGGCCGGCGCTGTTGACGAGCACGTCGATGCGTCCCCATTTCGCCATCGCGCCATCGACGAGGCGCTTCAGATCGTCGTTCGACTTGTTCGAGCCGGTCACACCGAGCCCGCCGAGCTCGGCTGCCAGCGCCTCGCCCTTGCCGGAGGACGACAGTATGGCGACGCGAAAGCCGTCGGCCGCGAGCCGCCGCGCAGCCCCTGCCCCCATGCCGCTTCCGCCGGCGGTAACGAGTGCGACCTTCTCTGCTGCCATGACCAATGATCCTCTGTGATATCGTTGAGGCGAGCCGCAGGCCCGGCCTATCATGCGGCTTTCTACCGCCTGACCCGCCGGCAGGTCCACCGCCGAAGGTATCCATCATGAGCGATTTGCATATCCGCAGTTTGCGCCCCGAGGAGATCGCCATCGCCGCCGACTGGGCCGCGGTCGAGGGCTGGAATCCGGGCCTTGGCGATGCCGCATGTTTCGCGATCCCGGACGCGAAAGGCTTCTTCGTCGGCGAGGTCGACGGCGAGCCGGTGGCGACAGTCTCATGCGTCAATTACGATGACCGCTTCGCCTTCCTCGGCTTCTACATCGTGCGCTCGGGCTTTCGCGGCGCGGGCCACGGCCTGCGCATCTGGAATGCAGCGATCGCGCATGCAGGGGCCCGTGTGATCGGCCTCGACGGCGTCGTGGCGCAGCAGGACAATTACAGAAAGTCCGGCTTCCAGCTGGCTTACGCAAATATCCGCTATGGCGGTGACGTCGCCGCCCCGCAGAGACCGCCGGCCGATGTCGTTGCGCTGGGCGCGATCCCGTTCGCGCTCGTCGAAGCCGACGACGCGACCGTCTTTCCGGCTCCGCGCAGCGCCTTCCTGCGTGCATGGACCAACACGCACGGCCATATCGGCCGTGCTCTTGTGCGCGATGGCAAGCTGGCCGCATGGGGCGTGATTCGGCCTTGCCGGACGGGCCGCAAGATCGGCCCGCTCGTCGCCGACGATCGCGCGGCAGCGCAGACGCTGCTGCACGGCCTGCTGGCAAGCGCGGGCGGCGGCGAAATCTTCCTCGACCTCCCCGCCGTCAATCGCGAAGCGATTGCGCTCGCGGAGTCGCTCGGCCTCAAGCCGGTGTTCGAGACGGCGCGGATGTATACCGGACCGGTCCCGCCACTGCGGATCGACCGCGTTTTCGGCGTGACCAGTTTTGAGCTGGGCTAGCGCCGATCAGTAGCAGCGCATGATGTTGACGGTGTGCTCGCCGCCACCGCGGCCGGGCACGGTCACCTGTTCCGTCGGACAGCTCGGCACATAGGGCCGGTCGGACGGCACGACGTTCGGCGGGAAGCGATGCGTCCAGTCCCAGGGAACGTCATACGTGTAGGTGTAGCGCACGTCGTTGGGGACCGGCTGCCCGGCATCGGCGAACGGGTGGCTGTAGCCTGCATTGTCGTAGAAGAACCCGCCGCCGCCCGGCCAGTAGACCCAGGGCGTGTTGCGTCCGCGGAACCGGGCGCCCGGCGAAATCGCGGCACGCGCTGCCGCCGGTGGCGCGGCAGCGGTCACGACGCCATGCGGCGCAGCGCCGCCAGGTCGTGCAAAACTGTCGCCGGGGGCAAGGAGCAGCGCGGCTGCGCTGAGCGAGGCGAGCAACGCCCCAAGTGATTTGCCATCTGATCTGGACATCATGATACGCACCAACTGGTTTGGCTTCGCGGATAGCGGCTCCCCACCGCACGCTAGGCCGGGCCGTCACCCAGCCGCAAACGTATAATTAATTATTGGTTAAGGCACGGGATTAACGGGGAACGGGGTGCGGCAGAACGCCCAAATTCCAGGCCTGTTTCAAGCACTTCGCTCCGTGGAACGCGAACCTCATAACCAGTTGATCGGAGTTGATCGCGTCAGGCGAACGCAGCCGGAACGCCGCCCCATTGCAACAACAACGGCACGCTGACCAGCCTCTATCGCAACTGACAGACCGGGCGTCTCGCAAGGCCCGTCGTCCGCACGGGCGATGGGCCTTCGCGCATCAGCGGCCCTGATGCTTGTGCAGCCAATCCAGCATGTCCTGGGCATTCCCGGTGCCTTGCGATACGACCGCGGTGTTGCCGCCGCTGCGGCGATAGACCGTTGTCCGGCCCGGTTCCTTGTCGATCCTGACTTCTGCCTGAGCCGGATCGCCGCTTTGCGTGATCACCGCTGTCCCGTTCTCGTCCTGGACCACGGTGGTATGGCCGTCGCCGGACTCGCCGGCCCCGGCCGGCGCCATCGCAATTGCAGTCATCAGGCCCATTCCGGATGCGAGCAGGAGAAACTTCATGTCACACCTCTTCGTCTCGATCATCGTCCGAACTGAAATATGGCCAGCCAGTTGAAACGTCCAAACTGGCTGACAGCTCCGGTGTTCATGTCGCCCACCTGAAGCAGGAGCGCATTGGTCGAATTGCCGATCTGAGTGATCTCGGCGGTGTTGCTCGTGCCGGACTGGCCGATCAGCGCGTTGGTCGTGCCGCCCATTTGGATCACATTGGCATAGTTGCGTGTCCCGTTCTGGACAATGGTCGCATCGACCGTCCCGGTCCCGCCAATCTCGATGACCCGTGCGATATTAATGCGGCTGCTCTGCTCGATCGTGACCGGCTGCACATTGTTGCCGAACTCCACGACCGTCTCGATGCTGACGTTCCTGTTGGTCACGCTGCGCTGTACCGACCCAGCGGATGCTTCGGTCACCGCGCCCATGGTCGCGAATGCAGCGATCATCGCCAAAGCTTGCCTGCCGCATCTCATCGCCGTTCCCCGTTCACATCAGGTGCCGGTGCGCTCGCGCACGTCTCAGGGGCTGTTTTGAACGATGATCGACGAGTTGACCGCGCCAAATTGCGCGATCGCCCCTGTGTTCATGGTGCCGAGCTGAGACACGAGGCTCGTCGCCGATTGGCCGGTCTGGCCGACAAAGGCGAAATTGTTCACGCCCGCCTGCCCGACCGAAGCCGAATTTGTTCCTCCAAATTGCAGGATCCCGGTGGCGTTGTTGGTGCCGTTCTGGACCACGGTCGCGCTGGTGCTGCCGCCGATCATGAACACGCCTGCCATGTTGAGCTGGCTATTCTGGTTGACCATAACGGGAGGTCCGCCGACCGACACGATGGTCTTGATGTCTGCGGTCTGCGCGACGGCGGGTCCGATGGGTATGAAAAAAAGGCCGACAAAGGCACCGCACGCGACGCCTGAAAATGTCCTCATGACATGCCTCGCAACTGAAAATGGATACGGGATCATGGCGCCTGCTGAAGAATCGTCGAGCCGTTCAGGATTCCGAGTTGGGCCACTCCGGCGGCGTTGTTCGCACCGATCTGGCCGATCAGGCTTGAATTGGAGCCGCCGACCTGGCCAGCCAGCGCGGTGTTGGATGCAGTCGCGGTGGTGCCGCCCTGCCCGATCACCAGCGTGTTGACGGTCGCCAATGATCCCGTCTGTACGGTCGTCGCCTGGTTGGTCGCGCCGAACTGCAGCGTGGTGGCGCTGTTGTTCGTCGAACCGCTCTGGGAAATGAAGGAGTTGTTGGTCGTGCCAAATTGCAGCACGCTGGCCGTGTTGCCGGCCTGGGCATCGGCAGCAGTCAGCATGCTGAGCGTGACGGTCGCCGCGACGAGAAATCTGGTCTGCATTGTCATTTCCTCCGCGAAGGTCGGCCTGCGATTCCTGACGTGGTCCACCGGCCTGATTGCGGTGTTTGCGAGAATGGCCCGGACGCGTCGCAATGTGACGCGCCCGGCCAAACAGGGCTGGCTTAGTGCGCCGTCTGCGAGACGGTGCTCGAGTTGACCCCGAAACCACTGAGCTGACCGACGGCAGCTGAGTTGTTCTGGAGCGCAGCGGGCCCGAACGAATTCTGGGTGATGCCGCTGGTGTTGTTGCCGAAGGCTACCTGGCCGGTGGCCGCCGAGTTCTGCACGCCGATCTGGTTCACGGAGCTCGCGTTGTTGAGCGAGGGCGAGCTCGTGCCCTGCATGGTGCTCGCGCTGTTCAGGATGCCGAGCTGGGTGGTCGACGAGCTGTCGTTTGTGAGGCCGTTCTGCGTGACGCTCGAGCCGTTGACGACGCCGACCTGCACCGTGGTCGAGGTGTTGGCGGCCTGGGCTGCGGAGGACAGAGCGAACAGGGCAACGGAAGCAAAAATAAACTTGCGCATGGAATATCCCTTTCTAACCAAGTTGTCTGACTGGTGTGAGATGCCGGTCCTGGAGGAGGTCGACATCGTGGGATCACTCTGAACCGGTCTTACGGCGCGCGACAGACTGCAGTTCATGCTAGGCGGTACGGACTAGACGATGTGCGGCACGTCGGCACACGCGAGCCTAGGCTTGCGACTGGTTCGCACCGCTCCGCGCCGTCTCATGCGCCATGCTGTCGATCAGCCGCGCCACTTCGATCGGTGAACGCAGTTCGAGCTTTCGCATCATCCTGGCGCGATGCACCTTGACCGTCACTTCGCTGAGCTGGAGCTTTGCTGCAATCTGCTTGGCGACCAGCCCCTCCGCCATCAGCAGCATGATCTCCCGCTCCCGCGCCGTCAGAGTCTCGATGCGCTGGCGAGCCTCCCGCACCGCATCTTCCCGCTCCATGCGCCTGCGATCGCGCTCGATGCCGTGCCTGATCGCATCGAGGATCTCCTGTTCGCGGAAGGGCTTTGGTAGAAATTCGACCGCGCCGCGCTTCATGGCCTCGACGGAGACGCGCACGTCCGAATGGCCGCTGATGAAGACGATCGGTATCGCCACACCCGATTCAGCGAGCCTGCGCTGAAGCTCGAGCCCGGTCGGCGACGTGCCGGGAAAGCGAACGTCGAGCACGAGGCATGAAGGACCGTCCGAAAGACTCTCGGTGAGGAATTCATCCGTCGAGGCAAACAGCCTCACCTGATGTCCGGTCTCTTCGCAAAGGCTGCCAATCGCGCTTCGTATCTGGATTTCGTCGTCAACGACATAAACTGTGGCCTGATTTGAACTCATTGCGAAAGACTCCGGACCTGGCGCTCGCTGATTTAGCAACGAGCCATCCATTGTTCTTGCAAGCGACACAAGGTGCTTGAGGGCAGCGGCGCGAATCGGCCGAGTCGTGTCGGCTCGCCGGCTCCACGTCTTACGACCAACATCCGGCCGACGCGAGTGAAGGCGTTCACATATCGAGCTTCGTGATCGGAGGGTTTCGACGTCGCCATCTGCGGTGCCACGGCGAAGCGCCGTAACGACAATGCGGCAAGCAGGCGTTCCGGCCGCGATATCGGCAGCTGCATCATGGCGTCGCCACTCATGCGCCGACTGGCAGCCGCTTCCGGCAGTCCAGACGGGACGTTCAGTCAGCTTATCGAGTTCGATACCGCGCGCACCTTTTCGATACGCTCGGTATACGTTTCGCGCAAATCACGAAAAGGCGCACGCGCGGACTTTACTTCTGGATCATGGAGCGCACCCGTCCGTCGCACTAAGAACGACGACATATTGTCGAGACGCTGGATATTGCCCCTGGCGATATACAACCACAGCGCGATACAACCATAGTGCGATATTCGGTTTTCCGCCCCCAATCATTTCAAGAGGCGGGGTTTTGATATGCGATTTGTGACAGTCATTCTCTTGCTCGGAACCACAACCGGTCTCGCCGCCATCTGCGGCATCCAACCGGCGATCATCGCAGGAGCCACGGCGAGTACGGCGGACGCGGCGGTTCGCGCGTACCAGTCGGCAAAGCGGCTCCTTGTGCCGTCCGGGCACGAAGCCCCCACGTTCGGAGTGGACGCGCCGGTGTTCCGCTACGCCGCGATCCAGCGCGGCAGCATCGAGCAGACCGTCACCGTCACGGGTGCCCTGCAACCGGTCAAGACGATCGAGGTCGGCTCACAATTGTCAGGCCAGCTCGCGCGGGTCTACGTCGATTTCAACGATACCGTCGCCAAGGACCAGCCGCTCGCCCTGATCGATCCCCGCAGCTTCGCGGCCAAGGTCGACGAGGCCAAGGCGGCGGTGGAGGTGGCCAACTCCTTCGTCGACCTGGAGCGGGCCAAGCTCGACCGCGCCAGGATCGATCTGCAGAACGCGAGGGGGAGCCGGGAGGTCCTGGCGGCCAAGCTCGAAAGCGCACAGGCACTCAAGGCCTCGGCGCAGAAGACGTTGCAGCGCAAACTCGCGCTTCAGTCGCAGAATGTGGTTGCAGTCACGGCGGTCGACGACGCCCAGACGGAATTCACCGCGCGGCTGGCCCAGGAGCGAGAGGCCGATGTCCTGATGTCCCTGAACGCCTACTCGGTGGACGGCGCGCAGGCCGACGTGCGCCGGATCGAGGCCGAGCTGGAACAGGCCAGAATGGCCGTCCCGGAGAAAGCAGCCGTGCTTGCGGCCGCCCAGGCCGATCTTGATCGCACCGTGATCCGCTCGCCGATCGATGGCGTCGTGGTCGGCAGGTTCGTCAACGAAGGTCAGACGCTGGCGGTCGGCCTCGAATCGCGAACGACCTTCGTGGTCGCCCACCGCCTCGAGGACATGGAGATCCACGCACAGGTCGACGAAGCTGATATCGGACGTATCGCGTCCGGCCAGCGCGCTCATTTCACGGTAGATGCCTATCCCGACCGTCGCTTCGAAGCGACGGTCCGGCAGGTGCGCAAGGCACCGCAGAACCAGCAGCATGTGGTGACCTATACCGTCGTCCTGGCAACCTCAAATCTCGACGGCGCGCTGCTTCCCGGCATGACGGCCCTCGTGAAGATCGTGATCGAACGGCAGGACGACGTGCTGCGAGTGCCGCTCGCCGCCCTGCGCTTCCAGCCGTCGGGCACGCGCCCGGACACGGCTTCGGCACGCAGCGGCGTGTGGGTGCGCACCGCCAGCGGCTCGCTTCGGCGCATCCCTGTGACCGTAGGCACTTCGGGCGCGGAACAGGTCGCGCTCAAGAGCGGTGAGCTCACCGAAGGCAGCCAGGTCGTGGTCGGACAGGCCATCCGGCCGGCGGGCATCGAATTCTTTGGAATCAGGTTTGGATCATGACAGGCCTCCTGCCCCTCATCAGCCTGCGATCGGTGTGCAGAACCTATCGCGCGGACGGGATCGCGGTGACCGCAGTCCGCAACGTCAGCTTCGACATCGACCCGGGCGAGATCCTTGCCGTGATGGGACCATCCGGCTCCGGCAAGTCGACCCTCATGAACATGATCGGCCTGCTCGACCTGCCGAGCGAGGGCGCGATCTATCTCGAGGGAGCAAATGTCGCCGAGCTCTCGGAGGACCGCAGGTCGTCGCTGCGGGCTCGCAGCATCGGCTTCGTATTCCAGTCCTACAACCTTCTCGCGCGCCACAATGCCATCGAGAATGTCGCGCTTCCGCTCGTCTATTGCGGCGTGGGTCGCAAGGAGCGCCTGACGCGCGCCGAGCAGAGCCTGGAAGCGGTTGGCATGCTGCACCGGGCAAGTCATTTTCCACGCCAGCTCTCGGGCGGCGAGCAGCAACGCGTAGCGATCGCCCGCGCGTTGATCGCCTCGCCCCTGATCGTGCTTGCCGACGAGCCGACCGGGGCGCTCGACAGCCGCACCGGTGCCGAGATCCTGGCGCTATTCGCCGCACTCAACCGGTCCGGCCAGACCATCGTGATGATCACGCACGATCCCGGCATCGCAACGCAGTGCAGGCGCACGATCCGCCTCCATGACGGCGAGCTCGTCAGCGACGAAACGCCAGCCTTGGTGCCGGCGAAACGGAGCGTTGCGCCATGACGATGCTTCAAGGCTTCCAGATCGCACTGCACGCGCTGCGCCTCAACCCGCTGCGCAGTTTCCTCACCATGCTCGGCATCGTGATCGGCGTCGCGTCGATCGTGACGGTCTTCGCGATCGGCGCCGGCGCACAACTTCGTCTCCAGGAACAGATCCGCTCGATCGGCGCCAACGTGCTGATGATCACGCCGGGCGCGGTCTACCAGGGCGGCGTGCGCCTCAAGGAAGGCAGCAAGCTGACGATGACGGAAAGCGACGTGCAGGCCATCCTCGAGCAGATCCCGGAGATCCAGGCCGCCGCCGGCTCGATCGCCGGAACCGCGCAGGTCATCCACGAGAGCAAGAACTGGAATACGACGATCAACGGCACGACCACCGGGCACTTCATGGTGCGCGACTGGCAGCTTGCGTCCGGACGCTATTTCTCCGCCACCGAGGAGGCCGGCGCCGGAAAGGTCGTTGTGCTCGGAAGCACGGTCGCACGTGAGCTGTTCGCGCCTGGCGCCGACCCGATCGGCGCGCAGGTCAGGATCATGAAGGTCCCGCTCGAAGTGGTCGGCGTTCTCGATCGCAAGGGACCCGCCCAGGATGACGTCGCCTTCGTGCCCCTGACCACGGCCAAGCTGCGCTTTCTCGGCAGCGCGAGCAACATCAACCGGGATTCGGTCGCCTACATCATCGCGAAGGTGACCGCCGACAGTCAGATGGCGGGGGCGCGATCCGAGATCGAGAACCTGCTGCGGCAGCGGCATCGGATTCTCGCCGGCCAGGAGGACGACTTCAAGGTCCAGGATCCGGCCGCGGCCATGGAGGCGCAGCAGGGAGCAATCCGCACCGTCGCGCTCCTGCTCGTCGCCATCGCCTCGGTCTCGCTGCTGGTCGGCGGCATCAGCATCATGAATGTCATGATCGTGTCGGTCACCGAGCGCACCCGCGAAATCGGCATCCGCCGCGCGCTTGGCGGGCGGATGCGCGACATCCGCCTCCAGTTTCTCTGCGAGGCGCTCGTCCTCTGCCTTCTCGGCGGCATCATCGGCGTCGCCGGTGGCGTCACGCTCTCGATGACGGTCGCACGCATGGCCGGCTGGATCACCTCGATCGACGGCGAAGCGATTGGCCTCGCCCTGGTCTTCTCGATCGCGACCGGCCTCACCTTCGGTTTCTATCCCGCGCACAAGGCGTCCAAGCTCAGTCCGATCGAGGCACTGAAGACGGAGTGAGAACATGCTGGGGTGTTCGCATCAACCAAAAGGCCACGGAGGAGCTAGTCATGAGCCCGGATCCAAAAGATTCGATCACACCAACTCCACGCGAGCGCGAGCTGATGATGCTGATCGCGCGGGGGATGCAGAACAAGAACATCGCCTACGAGCTCAAGATCTCGGAAAACACGGTGCGGGCCCATATCGGCAACATCATGCGCAAGTACCGCCTCCATAACCGGACCCAGATCGCGATCATTTTTGCGCTGCAGGCAGCGCCGCCATCGCTGTGGCTCGATCCGGGCAGCGCAGAAGGCTACCCGCCGGCGGCGAAACCTGCGCAGGTGCTCGCACAAAATCCCCGGGTGCTGACGGCGCCGGAGTGACGGCCGGCTCATCCCACCCTCCCTGTCCCTCTTGCATGCCTCGCCGCTCTTGTAACAAAACTGTCATGCAGCAAAACTAAACGATGGCGGGGGGCCGCGGTCGGCCGCCAAGCCGCCTCATCGCAGGCAGGGAGAAATTTGATGCGCCGCTCACTGGTGTTGCTGTCCGCCGGACTGACAGTGCTGTCCACCGGACTTTCAAGTGGACCTGCCTCCGCCCAGAACAACACGCCCCGTAACCTGATCCTGTTCATCCCCGACGGCCTGCGCGCGCTGAAGGTCACGCCCGAGACCGCACCGGCAATGGCCGAGGTCCGCGACAAGGGCGTCAATTTCAAGAACCCGCACTCGCTCTTCCCGACCTTCACCATGGCCAACGGCTCGGCTATGTCGACCGGCCATTATCTCGGCGATACCGGCGTGTTCTCCAACACGATCTGGACGAATTACACCTCCGTGCCTGCCGGCGACACCGTAGTACCCTTCATCGAGAACGATGCCGTGCTCGGCGACATCGACGAGCATTTCAAGGGCGACTATCTCAACGAAGAGACCATTCTGAAGATGGCCCGCGACAAGGGCCTCAGCACGGCGGCGATCGGCAAGGTCGGTCCGACCTACCAGTTCGACCACACGGACAAGCCCGAAAAGGCCGGCCTGCATTCGGTCGTGTTCGACGATTCCACCGGCGGCAAGAACGGTGTGGCGCTGTCGGACGAGGTGAAGGACGCGCTGACCAAGGCGGGCCTGCCCCTCGCCACCCCGCCGCGCGGCGACAACAGCAAGGCCGGCGACGCCAAGACGCCCGGCACCACAGTGGCCAACGTCGCGCAGCAGGCCTATTTCGCCGACGTCGCCGCCAAGGTGGTGCTGCCGATGTTCAAGGCGCGCAACAAGCCGTTCGTGCTGGTGTTCTGGTCGCGCGACCCTGATGGCAGCCAGCACAACACCGGCGACAGCCTCAACCAGATCAAGCCCGGCATCAACGGCCCGACCTCGATGGCCGGCATCAGGAACGCCGACAACAACCTCGCCCAGATCCGCAAGGCGCTGGACGAGCTCGGGCTCGCCGCCAACACCAACATCATGGTCCAGGCCGACCATGGCTTTTCGACCATCTCCAAGGAAAGCAAGACCAGCCCCTCGGCCAAGCTCAGCTACGACGACACGCCGAAGGACTTCTTGCCGATGGGCTTCCTGGCGCTCGACCTCGCCAAGGCGCTCGAGCTGCCGCTGTTCGACCCCAACGACAAGAACGCAAAGATCGAGGGCAACAAGCATCCGAAGGCCGGCAACGGCGTGCTCGGAAAGGATCCGACCAAGCCCGACCTCGTCGTTGCCACCAATGGCGGCTCCGACCTGATCTATCTGCCGAACAAGGACAAGAAGCTCGCGGCAAAGACCGTCAAGGCGCTGCTCGAGCAGGACTACGTCTCCGGCCTGTTCGTCGACGATTCGCTCGGCCGCATCCCCGGCACGCTGCCGCTGTCGAGCATCAATCTGCGCGGCAAGTCGGCGACGCCGACACCCGCGATCGTTGTCAACTTCCGCTCCTATGCCAGCGATTGCGGCGAGGCGCCGACCAACTGCTCGGTGCAGGTCGCCGACACCGTCTTGCGACAGGGCCAGGGCATGCATGGCAGCTTCAGCCGCGGCGACACCATGAACTTCATGGCCGCCATCGGCCCGGACTTCAAAGCCGGCTATGTCAGCGCGATCCCGGTCAGTAATGCCGATGTCGGCATGACGGCCGCCCGGCTGATGGGGCTGCGCGCCTCGGAGAAGGGAGACCTGGTCGGCCGCGTGATATCGGAGGCCATGCCCAACGGCACCGTGCCGAAAGCCTATGCCGGCACGATGAAATCCAAGCCCGCCGAGGGCGGCCTGACCACCGTGCTGAATTTCCAGCGCGTCGGCAGCCAGCGCTATTTCGACGCCGCCGGCTTCCCGGGCCGCACACTCGGGCTCGAGGCGGATGCCGGCAAACAAAAAACGGCGGGGAAATAACCCCGCCGCTCAAAATGCTCCTCGCGAGAGGCGCAGAATCTCACATGCCGATGTCGAACACGTTCGGCAATTGGCCCGCCAAAGGCAGCGCGGTGGCGCCGAGGAAGGTCGCCACCATCGCCATCAGGCGACGGTTGTTCTGGCGCTTGCCGCGCATCTGGCCGGCGATCCACTCCAGCATCTCGCTGTTGACCTTGGAGGCGTAGGTCGGCGCCCAGCTCTCGATGTCGGCCGACAGCGCGACGCTGCGCGGCGGCACCTTCAGCCCCGAGGCGCTTGCGGCGTAGTGAGCGACGGCCTTGGCGAGCAGGTCGTCGAACCGGCCGCCATCGGAGCGCTCGGTTGCGGCTTCATTGATCTCGAACAGCGCTTCGGCTTCGGCGCGGCTGATCGGCTGGTCGTTGACGGCCGTGGCGGTCAGGATACGCGTGCACCAGGCGGTGTCATCGGCATCGAGCGAGCGGGAAAAGTGGACCCGCCCCCTGGTGGTCGGGCCTTCGCCCGTGATCACACCATCGCGCACGATGGTCAGGGCATGGGCCGCGGTATCGCGGCAGGACGGTTCGAGGGACGGCGACTCAACGGACTTCGGCACTGCGGCAGACATAGTTCACTTCCAGATTTCTTCTGATCGACCAGCATTTTCATGCGGACGTAAAGGGGTGGTTAACGATTCGATACGGGGATCGCGACTTTTCTCAATGGTTGCCAATTGGTCGCTGTCAGGTCCGCTTTGGTTTTATCGAACGTCGGGCGAGCGTGATGCGGGTCATAAAAGGCTTTATCGGGGCAATCGAGACCGTGCGGCTCCGGTGGAGGTGTTTCGCCGCAGGCGCCGCTGTAACAGAAAGGTGCTAGGAAATGGGCCCTTCAGGGAATGAATTCACATTTTACTTGAAGCGGTTCACTTGAGCGCGACGACCCCCTATACTGCCCGTGACGAAAAAGGTTAATTCCCAAGTAAATTCAATGCGATGAGGTAGAACCATGACACTTCCGATTGGCGCCACCGCGCCCGACTTCGAAGCCGAAACCACCGAGGGGAAGATCAAGTTCCACGACTGGATCGGCAACAGCTGGGCCCTGCTGTTCTCGCACCCCAAGGACTTCACGCCGGTTTGTACGACCGAGCTCGGCGCTCTCGCCAAGCTGAAGCCGGAATTCGACAAGCGCGGAGTCAAGCTGATGGGCCTCTCGGTCGACCCAGTCGACCGCCATTCCAAATGGTCCGAAGACATCAAGGAGACGCAAGGCGCGGCTCCGAACTATCCGATGATCGGCGACACCGACTTCAACGTCTCGAAGCTGTACGGCATGCTGCCGGCTTCGACCTCGGGCGATCCCCTCACCCGCACGCCGGCCGACAACCAGACCGTCCGCAACGTCTTCATCATCGGACCGGACAAGAAAATCAAGCTGGTGCTGGTCTACCCGATGACGACCGGCCGGAATTTTCAGGAGATCCTGCGCGTCATCGACTCGCTCCAGCTCACCGCCAAGCATCGCGTCGCGACGCCGGCCGACTGGTCGCAGGGTGACGACGTCATCATCGCGGGCTCGGTCTCCAACGACGAGGCCAAGACGATCTACCCGCAGGGCTGGAAGGAACCCAAGCCCTACATCCGGATCGTGCCGCAGCCGAAATAACCCACGATCATTTCGGGGCGGTGCATCGGCATCGCCCCGATAAGCTTACGCCGCGTGCACGCGCTCGAGGAAACCCTCGACCTCGGCCTTCAGGTGCAGGCTCTCGCCCGACAGTGCCTGGGCGGAGGCAAACATCCGGCTGGAAGTCTCGCCCGTCTCGTTCGCGCCCTCGGCGGCGTGACGGACGTTGACGGCGACATCGGCGGTGCCCGATACGGCCGCACGAACGCTGGCCACGATGTTGTGGGTCGCGCTCTTCTGCTGTTCCACCGCAGCCGAGATCGAGCCGGCGATGCCGCTGATGCGCTCGATGGTCTGGCTGATCGCCCTGATGGCGGCGACAGACTCCTCGGTCGCAAGCTGCATGCTGGCGATCTGGTTCGAGATCTCGTCGGTCGCCTTGGCGGTCTGGCCGGCGAGCGTCTTGACCTCCTGTGCCACCACCGCAAAACCGCGGCCCGCATCGCCCGCGCGCGCGGCCTCGATGGTGGCGTTCAGCGCCAGGAGATTGGTCTGCTCGGCGATCGAGGTGATCAGCTTGACGACGTCGCCGATGCGCGCCCCGGCCTCGGAAAGCTGCGCGATACGCTGATCGGTCGCCTCGGCCTGCCGCACCGCCTCGGCGGAAATCTCGTTCGATTCCTGCACCCGGCGGGTGATCTCGGAGATGGATTGAGACAGCTCGTCGGAGGCCGACGCCGCTGAACGCACGTGCCCGGAGGCAGTTTCGGAAGCTCCGGCCGACCGCGCCGACAGATCGGCGGTGGAGCGTGCGGTGTCGGTGAGTTGCCGCGCCGTCCGTTCGAATTCGCCTGACGATGTCAGCACCTTGTCGAGGATGCCGCCGACGCTGCCGCGGAACTGCTCGACGAAATTGCGCAGGTCGGATTTGCGCTGCTCGATTGCTGCAGCCGAAGCCGCCGCGTGCTCGCTGCGCAAGCGCGACCGCTCCAGCGAATTGCTCTTGAACACCGCGACCGTGCGCGCGATCTCGCCGATCTCGTCGGCGCGATCCTCGCAATCAATCGTGACGTCGCTCTGGCCTTCGGCGAGCGCCGTCAGCGACCGCGTGACCGAGATGAGCGGCTTGGTGACACGGCGGACGACCAGCAAGGTGAGGATCAGCACCAGCAGCGCGGCGAGCCCGGCGGCGATCGCCATGCTCTCGATCGCCTGGGTCAGCATGCTCTCGAACTGGGCCATCGGGATGCCGACGTAGAGAATGCCGACGACCTTGCCGGTCGCATCTGCGACCGGGAAATAGGCGGTCATGAAGGATTTGCCGAACAGCGTGGCCGGGCCCTTGTAGGCCTCCCCACGGCGCAGGACGGCTTGCGCCGGATGGTCGGCGGCAAGCTGGGTGCCGACGGCGCGGTCGCCGTTTTCCTTCTTCACGTTGGTCGAACGGCGGACGAACTGCCCGCTCGCATCGTCATAAACGAACAGGGTGGCGTTGCCTCCGACATAGGACACCGCGCGATCGACGATGGCGTGATCCCTGAACTCGGGCATCTTGGCAATCTCGGCGCGCGCGACCGCGCCATCCCGCATCGTGATCTTGGCGTCGGGAACGACCTCGGCAAAGGCCAGCGCCAGCGTGCGCAAACTCACCTCGATGTCGCGGAGCGCACGATCGTTGACAGCGGAGGTGAGCGACCAATAGCCGGCGCCGACCACGAGCGCTGTATTCACAGCGATCAGCAACGCGGCGCATAGGACCGCTTTGGTGCCAAGCTTGAATTGCGGCAAGAACTTCGCCGTCGGACGGTTTGACATGAATGGAACTACCCCTGGAATTCCTGCATATTGATGCAATCGGCTTACGGCCGCATTAACGACGGTTCACACCGCCCCGCGCGGAATGCTTTCCAGATTGTAAACGAGGTCGCCCCTGACCACCCCAAGCCCGCCGCCCATCATCGTCTGGTTCCGCGATGATCTCCGCCTGTCCGACCACCCCGCCCTCCACGCCGCCGCCAACACCGGCGCGCCGGTCATTTGCCTTTGTGTGCTGGATGACGCCGCCGGTCGCGCACCGGGCGGCGCGGCACGCTGGTGGCTGGCGCAGTCGCTGCGGGCACTTGGCGCCGATATCGGCGCGCGCGGCGGATCGCTGATCCTGCGCAAGGGGCCGGCGGCCAGGGTGATCATGGAGGTGGTCCGCGAGAGCGGAGCCGGCGCCGTCTACTGGAACGGGATCGCGCAGAGGCCGCATCAGGCCATCGAGAAACAGCTCGAAGCGACGCTGGCAAAGCTCGGCCTGGACTCGCAAAGTTTCCCCGGCGACTTGCTCGTCCCGCCCGCGGCGATCCGCAACAATGAAGGCCGCGGCCTTCGCGTATTCACGCCGTTCTGGCGGCGCGTGCTGTCGCTCGGCGACCCGCCAAAACCCCTGCCGGCACCGAAGGCGCTTCGCGCGGTGCCCAAGCTCGCCAGCGACGCACTGGAGAGCTGGAAGCTCGAGCCGACCGAGCCCGACTGGTCCGGCGGCCTGCGCGAGACCTGGACCCCGGGCGAAGCCTCCGCCCGCGCCCGCCTGCGCGACTTCCTCAAGCGCACCGCAGTCGGCTATATCGGCGATCGCGACCGCCCGGATCGCGAAGGCACCTCGAGCCTGTCGCCGCATCTGAGGTTCGGCGAGCTCAGCCCGCGCCAAGTCTGGCACGCCGCGCGCTTCGCCGCCGCGGAAAATCCTGCCATCGGATCCGGCGTCGACAAGTTCCTGAGCGAGCTCGGCTGGCGCGAATTCTGCCGCCACCTGCTTCACGATCACCCCGACCTTGCGACCGAAAACCTGCAATCGAACTTCGACGGCTTCCCATGGAAAGGCGACAAGAAGGCGCTCGCGGCCTGGCAGCGCGGGCGCACCGGCTATCCCATCGTCGACGCCGGCCTGCGCCAGCTCTGGCACACCGGGGTGATGCACAACCGGGTTCGGATGGTGGTCGCCTCGTTGCTGGTCAAGCACCTCCTGATCGACTGGCGCGACGGCGAGAGCTGGTTCTGGGACACGCTTGTCGATGCGGATGCCGGCAGCAATCCCGCCAACTGGCAGTGGGTCGCCGGCTGCGGCGCGGATTCTGCACCCTATTTCCGCGTCTTCAACCCAACGCTCCAGGGCGAGAAGTTCGACCCTGACGGAACCTACGTTCGGCGCTGGGTGCCGGAGCTGAAAGACGTTCCGGCCAAGCTGATCCACCAGCCCTGGCAGGCAACGCCGATCGAGCTGGCAAGCGTCGGCGTCACGCTCGGCAAGACCTATCCGCAACCGATCGTCGATCATGCCAAGGGACGCGAGCGCGCGCTCGCCGCCTACGCAAAGATCCGCAAAGGTTGAGCGTTGCTTTGACACAATTTTGAAACCCGCTATCGTCGTCGCTCCATACAAACCGTGGGGGACGATATGGACGACGAGAAGCCGATCACCGAACAGGCGATGGAGACGATCACCACCGCCGTGGAAGCGACCAAGGAAGCCGCAGTCACCGCCGTCAAGAAGGTCAGGAAAGCCGCCAAGAAGGTCGCGAAGAAAGTAGTGCCGAAGAAGGCCGCCAAGAATACGTCGAAGAAGGCGGCAAAGAAGTCGTCGAAGAAAGCGGCCAAGAAAACCGCGAGGAAAACCACGAAGAAGGCCGCCAAGAAGGCTCCGAAGAAGGCTCCAAAGAAAGCCGCCAAGAAGAAAAAGGCCAAGAAGGCCAAGCGCTGATCCCGGCCCAGGGTTAGGCCAAGGAAAGGTCGAGGATAGGTCAAGGATAGACCAGAGCAAGCCTCCGGGTGCGGGCGCGCCCGGAGGCTTTGCGGCAAAGCGCCCTGCCCTCGCCGCCCCGATGCGCGCCTGCCCGGATGGCGGGCGTCTTGGGGATCGCAAAATTCGCTGCGACTGCTTGGGCGCGGCACGTCGGGGATGTGTTCCAGCGCTCCGGCCTTTCGGCCTAAAAGCGCCGATTGACCACGAACACCGCCGCCGCGCACATCGCCATGCCGGCAATCGCGAGCGCATCGAGCTTCTCGCCGAACAGAAGATAGGCCATCAGCGCCGTGACGGCTGGTACCAGGTAGAACAGGCTCGCAACCGAGGTCGCCGCGGCATGCCGGATCAGCCAGTACAATAGCCCGATCGATCCGATCGAGAGCGCGACGGCGAGCCAGGCGAGCGCGAGCACGAACTCCCGGGTCCAGTGCACTACGCGATCCTCGAACAGGAAGGCGCCGATCGCGAAGAAGATCGTGACGGACACGTACTGCACGAGATTGCCGGCGCGCCAGTCGATGTGGTTGCAGTAGCGGCGCTGATAGTGCGTGCCGAGCGTGATGCTGATCAGCGCGACAACCGAGGCAAGCCATCCGAGCCCGGCTTCGCCGGTCATGGGACGGCCGTGCAGGATCAGCATCACGCCGCCGAGGCCAAGCACGAGACCCGCCCATTGCACCGGCGTCACCTTCTCGCCGAGCCAGCGGTTGGCGATGGTCGAGGTCAGGATCGGCTGAAGGCCTGGAATCAGCGCGGAGAGCCCGGCCGGAATCGAGTGCGCGATCGCAATTGCGGTGCCGCCGAGATAGAAGCCATGGACGAGGATGCCGGCAACCGCGCTGTGCGCGATTCCGATCCGGTCCGGCCATTTCGGACGCGCGATCGCTGCGATGATCGCCATCAGACCGACCACGATCGCCATGCGGATGGCGAGATAGGTCAAGGGATCGGCGTTGTTGATGACGTATTTGGTGCCGATGAATCCGGTGCTCCAGAGCAGGACGAACAGGATCGGCGCGGCGCGGGCGGTCAGTGCTTCTTGATTATGGTTCATTACCGCCCTCATTGCCCCATGGGCGGTCTATGCGGCAATGCGAATTTCGGCGAATCTCGTCCGGATGATGCTGCGCTGCGACGCACGGGGACGGCTCAGCCGCTCACCATTCTTCCGGACAGGGGTCGATGATCTTCCAGAGATCGACACCGTTCTTGATCTTCTTCATGTCGGTGGTGAGCCCGCCATTGCGGCGGATCCAGTCCTTCACCGTGTCGGGGTAGTAGGACATCAGATCGGAGGTGCCTTCGGCGCTGGTGACCTTGATGCCGAAGGTGAAGGCCTTGTCGTAGTAGGCCTGGTGGAAGCCAAGGCTGGCGCGCGGCGTGACGCAGATCTTGTTCATCGGCACGATGCCGAGCACCAGTGTACAGGCCGAGTTGCAGATGCCGTCGATGATGACGCGCTCGCCCTTCTCGCGGACGTGCTTGTACTTGGCCTTGTACTCATCGACATAGCCGCCGTGGTCGCGGGTGATGTGCAGCACGGCGCGCGCCGGCGTGGCGGCAGCGAGGCAGAGCAACAGCAGGCTCAGAAGCGTGATGCGCATGGCGAGGTGACGACGAAAGCCTTCAGGAATGGGACCGGCCTCGAAGGACCCCCAAAGGGCCGGCGACAGGATTCTTAGCTGAATTCTCTTTGGTCATACTTGTGTGGGGAATTCGTTAAGCATCCCGAAAAGGCCAAAAATGGGCAGCCTGAACCGCTTGTCCGGCAATTCTGTCACACCCACCCGGGAATCTGCGGGACCGGCCTCGATTTCCGGGCGTCCGACGGGTGTTCTGGCCGGCCGAAATGGCTATAAACAGCTGACCTATTCGCGCGGGTTCCGGAGAATCGAGATGAGCAAGTTGACGCTTGTAGCCGCAGTTGCTGCCCTTTCGGCCGCAATCCTTGCCCCTGGCCTCGCGGAGGCGCGCGGACATCACCGGTACCACCGCTACTACGCGAACCCGCTGCCCTACCCGATCAGCTATCTGCACAATTACGGGCCCGGCATCACCCCGGGGACCTTTGCCTTTTACGACGGCCCATCGACCAACCATTGCTACCAGAGCGCGGCCGCCTATGTCGGCCAGGACCGCCGCCGGCACCCCTGCTACTGAGGAACGCTGGCGCATCCTCTGCGGGTGCCGCTATTTGGCGGCGCCCGACAGCAGCAATTGCTTCTCGATCTCGTGGACCGGCAGCTTGACGAGGTCCTTGCCGACCTCCCTCTGGAGCGCTTTGCGCACGACATCCGAATAATCGGCGCGAATCATCCCGAGCGCACGCGGCGAGGCCACCATGGTCAGGGCCGATGTCTCGCCCGAACTGACGGCGGCGTCGAGCCGGCCGGCCAGGCCCCGCAGGAAGGCGCGCTCGGCCTCATCGTGCCAATCCGTCTGCTCCACCGAGCTGCGCGCCCCGCCGGCCGCGCCATGCAGCCTGCCCGGCGCGTCGGTCCCTTGCGCGCTGGTCGAGGGATTGGGCTGCTCGTGCACCTCCCTGGTGTGGAGATTCGGAAACATCTCGTCGCCGAGGTTCTCCAATATGAGCGCCTTGCGTCCGTCGCACACGACCAGCCAGTCACCGTTGTCCAGTCTCATCTTGTCCATTGCCCAGCTCCAAGCAGTCTCGCGACCACTGCCCTTCGAATTCCTCGAAGGACTGGCCGCGACGACAAGCCTAGGAAGGAAGCCGCACCGATGAATTGCGCGGGATCAAGGATGCCGGTGAACCCAGGCACGGCGTTGGTCAGGGACCCGAACCTGGGATAGGCTGGCGGAGCCCAAAGGTCAGGCCTGCGGCGGACTGGCTGAAGATTTGTTCATCAGCATTACATTTCGGTTCCGCCACAATTTGATCAGAACAACTTCGATATCCTGTATTGCGTAAGCGGAGGAAGACATCATGAAGCTTAAGATTGGCCTCGTCGCCGCGTCCCTTTTCGGTGCCATCCTGGCATCACCGGCGGCGTTCGCCATGCCCATCGCGCCTGCTCCTGCGACCCCGCAGGTCTCGAACGTCGAGCAGGTTCGCATGGTCTGTGACGCCTGGGGACGCTGTTTCTGGCGCCCGAACTACTATGGATACTACGCGCCGCAGCCGTATTACGGCCCCAGGTATTATGCGCCGCGCTATTATGCCCCGCGTTACTATGGACCGCGCTATCGCCGCTGGTGATCTCTAAGGGGGCCTCCGGGCCCCTTCGTTTTTGCGCGATCGTGGATTGCGCGATCGCGGCCGGTCTGGAGTCATTCCAAAACTGATCCAGATCAAAGATAAACCCCGCCACGCCGTCATTCTGCGGTGATGGCCGATTTGATCGTTTTTCGATGCCCCCAGACGGGCATGAATGTGCAGACGCATCTCGAGAAGCAGCAGAGGCAGGAGGGACGGAGCGTTGCTTCCTTCGCCTGTCCCGCCTGCACGCGGCTGCATTTCATCGACCTCGCCACCGGCCAGCCGATGAGCCGGGACCATTGACCACGACATCGATCCGAGGCCTTGATGGCATGATGTCCGCAATACTACGGCCCTGAATCCGGTTTACTGGGGGGCGATGTTTCGCCATTGATGGCGATGTACTGACGTTCATTTGATTGTCACATTGCAGAAGCCGGCTAGACGCATGTTGTTCAACGCCCTCGCCCCTTCCTCCGCGCTTCAACTGATCGGCTTTGCCGACGTCGATGCGTTTCGGCCGATCGAGTCGATGGAGGATGCGAGAAGCATTCCGCTCGACGTCCCGAACTTCGCGGCGGCCCGCGCCGTGGTCTCCCTGCCGGCATGCCGCATCATCATGATGCGCTCGTTCGCGCGCATCCTCGACACCGCCTATCGCATGCCCGGCGGGATGGTGATCCTGCCCATGACGGACGACCTTCGGGTCAATTCCAAGGGAATGGATCTCGACGCGCGCTTCTTCGTTGCGCTTCGCGGCAACGATGAAGGCCATTTCGTCGAGCCTCAGACCAATCATCATGCGATGATCGTCTTCTCGCCCCATCTGAGGGACCGGGGCTGGTTCGATCAGGCCGACGACCTGAGGGCCTGCGTCGCGAACAGGCCCGCCCTGCTCCATACACGGCAACTCCTGCTCGACATACTGCGAACCGCATCGGTGCAGCCGCTTTTGTTCGAAGCCACCGAGGTCGCCGCCCATCTGCAGGAAGGCCTGCTGCTCGCGCTCGACGATCTGTTCCGAATCGATCCGCTCTCGGACCGGAGCGCCTCGGTCCAAGGCGAACGGTCGGCCAAGCTCGTGCAGCGGATCGACGATTACGTCGCAACTCATCCGACTGCTTCGATCTACACAGCCGATCTCGCCGACGAGTTTGGCGTCTCGATCCGGACGCTCGGCGGCGCAGTCAGCAAGGTGCGCGGCATGAGCCTGCACCAATACATTCGCCTGAAAAAATTGTGGGCGACCCGGGCTCGCCTCCTCAAAGGCGGCACCACCGTCGCCACATGCGCGCGCGCTCAGGGTTTCCATCATCTCGGCGAGTTTGCCGCAGCCTACCGCGCGACATTCCGCGAAACGCCCTCGGACACGCTGGCACGGGGCCGGCAAGCCAGTCCAGAGGCAGGCTGACTGCGCGGACCGTTGCGGCGGTTAAGCGATACCAGCATCGCTTCGGAACATATCCGGAACTGGCGCGCTCGGAAGGATTCGAACCTCCGACCCTCGGAATCGAAATCCGATGCTCTATCCAGCTGAGCTACGAGCGCCCTGGCCCAGGCAGTGGGCCACAACCGAGATGCACCGGACCGCAGCTGGCGGACCAGCCGGCCGGATGACGTTCGGACGGGTTCGAATTAGCAGAGAGGCCGGCCAATAAAAAGCCCTTCCCGCCTCGATCGAGGCACCAAAGGCTCTCTCACCAGGTGGTGTCGAAAAGGCCAAAATGCGGCTGCTGTGCCACCAGCATCATCGGCCGTCCCGGCTGCGGCGCCGGATGGGTCCTGGCGACCTTGCGCTTGGACTGAACGGGTGCCTGAGGCAGCTGGGTCTGCGCCTGAACCTGCGGCTGAACCTGCGCCTTGGCTTCGGTCTTCTTGACCGCGGCGGTATCGGCTTTCCCAGCGGGTGTGAATTGGGCGAACGTTTCGCGGACCCGCGCCTTCGCCGACATCTCGGCCAAGGCCGGCGACACGCCGCTGTCCTGCGCCGTGGGCACGGGAGCTGCGACAGCGGCGACCTTCAATGCAGGCGCGGTTATCGTCGGCTGGCTGGTGTCGAGCACGACGCGGTCCGGCAGGTGCCGATCGGACCTGATCCGGATCAGCGGCTGTTCGTTGCTTGCGGTTGCGACAGCCTGCGTCACAGGCGAAGCCGGCAGAACATAGTTCGCCGCGAACAGCACTGCGAGCAAAGCTCCACCGACAAAGACGAAATACCGAAAGATGGGCATTGACCGCACTCCGCCCCCCGCATCCCCGCGTGGGCACTTCGCCTCAACAGGCGATTACTCAATTGGTTCCCGGCCCAGCCATTCGGTTCAAATGGCAACGCCAAAGTTTTTGGCCAGGACTTTGGGAGGTTTGGGAAGAGTAACTTTTCCGCTACCGGAGTGCCGCCTTCACGCCCGGCGTGCCGCAACCAGCGAACACTTCGCCTGATCGGCATTCACGTTGACGAAGCCGACCGGAATGCGCGCAAAAGTCTTGCGGCTCTTCATGCTGACCGGGTCCGCAAGCACGCGGCTGCGGTCGGTGAGATGACTGCCGTCGCGCCGCGCAAAAGCGCAGACGATCTCGAGATCCTTTACGGCATAGTCATTGTCGTTTCGCAGCGTGAACGTCACCAGCGCTTTCGAACCAAGCCCGCCGCGGCGCCAGGTCTGCGATGAAATCCTGAGGCGACCGAGTTCTGCCTTTGCCGGAGCCTGAGCTTCGGACACCGGCGACACCGCAGCTGCCGCATTGCCCGAAGGGGTCGGCTCGACAGCCGCCACGCCAGACGCCGCCGGCTCGGCACCATTGCCCCTGGACAGCGGCAGCAGCATCCAGACGCCGCAGCCGACGATGATGGCCGCCAGCAGCCACAGCAGGCTTCGGCCGAACGAGACGCTCGCGATCGTCACGGTCCGTGCCAGCCGCTCGCCGCTTTCGGCAAAACGTCCCAACCGGATCCGGTCAAACCTGACGTTCATGGGTATGTCACCGATGATGGCCGTAGCGCCTTCAACGACGGACTGGACCACTGCTTACCTCAATCCGGAAGACGAACTAAGGTTCCCGCGCAGTTGCGAATCGGCATGGGCGGTGGCGGTCTCCGGCCGGGGCCGCTAACATGCGCTGCAACATCGAAAGACCCGTCGGGAGAACATGAAATGCCAGTCGTCACTTGGGATCACGTCCATCTGCGCAGCCCCGATCCGGAGGCCACGGCGGCCTGGCTGCGGGACATCCTCGGTGGCGAGATCGTACACGCACCGGGACGGATCGATGTAAGTCTTGGCGGCGCGAAAATCTTCATCGCGCCGCTCGAGGGCGACAACGCGGTGAGCCCGCCGCCGCCGCACCCGCATCAGGGGCTCGACCATTTCGGTCTGACGGTGAAGGACATCGACGCCGTCGCGGCCGAGATCAAGGCAAAGGGCGTGACCTTCACGCGCGAACCGACCACGATCCGCCCCGGCGTGCGCATCTGCTTCATCCGCGGTCCCGAGGGCATCTCCATCGAGCTGCTCGAGCGCGACAAGAAGTATACCTGACACGGCGCGCCGCATCGGCTTCAGCCAGACCAGGCGAAGCCGCCTGGCCTGCCTAAGTCATGCTCCCGGGCATGAAGCATCGGATCGCGACGCCCATGTAGCCGTAGATCGGCCAGACCATGGTGCGCCCCACCCGGTTCGGCTCGGAGATCACGGCCTCCTCGGGGACGTCGACCCAGACGAGTTCCTGCAGCTGGCCTTCGCGCACGAAGCCGTAGCGCGGGACGCGGACCCGGTAATGCCCGTCCTTGCTGTCCCAGTCGGCGTCCGACAGCGCCGAGCCGTCGGCATCGGAACAGCAAGGCCCCTTGCCGCTTCGCAGGCCGTCGAACCAGGCCTTCAGGTCGGCATTGGTGTTGACGAACTGGCCGCGGTCGCGCGCGTGCCCGAATGGGGCAGCGAGTGCGATCAGAGCCAGAGCACAAGCGAGGCTCGCCACGCTTCGCCAGCGTGCCGTGTCGCCGTTCCGTCGCTGCTGTGTTTCGCAAATCGTGGGACGCACACTGTACTGACGCGGCTCATCGCCGCCGGAATCGATCCAGTTGCTCACGTTTGTCTTGCTCCAGCACCCCGCGGCCAGTGCAACAATGGTTATGCATTTCGCGGGCCAACTTGATTCGCAACGGCTGGCCTCGCGTCATGATCAGACCGTCATGAGGTCGTCACACGCAAGTCGGGACAACTACGGCTCGCAGCGGCCGGCTGCCGCGGCGGCCGGCAAACTGCCGCGTTGCGCGAGGGGACGCGCTTTGGCATAAAAGCCCTACCGGTTACGCCATTGGGCGATGGCGGCCGGCCTCGGGACGTTATGAAGAACGGCCTCTATTCGATTCACGTGAGCCTGCTCGATGGTCGGGCCGGCAAGGGCAGCGGCGTGATTCTTTTTCGCGACGGCAAGATCCTTGGCGGCGATGCCTACCTTTATTATACGGGCAGCTACGTGGTGAAGGACGACCACACCTTCAAAGGTGAGGTGCTGGTGCAACGGCACACCTCGCCGCGGGGCGATGACAATCCTCTGTTCGGTGGCCCGGCCCCGGTCGGCATCGGCGTCAGCGGCACCTACACGGACACCCGCGCAGAGATGACGGGCACAGCGCTCGTCGGCAAGGCGAGCCTGATTTTCAGCGCCACCCTGCACAAGCTCGCAGAAGCCGACTAACCAGGCGCGAACTATTCCGCGGCCTGCTCGAGCGGCGCCACGCGCGGCAGGATGATCTGGATGCGCGTACCGCTGCCCGGTTCGGAATCGAGGTCGAGCCGTCCGCCGAGCCGGTTGGTGACGATGCTGTAGACGATGTGCAGCCCGAGACCGGTGCCGCCCTGGTCGCGCCGCGTCGTGAAGAACGGATCGAAGGCGCGGCGGCGAACGTCGAGCGACATGCCGCAACCATTGTCGGAGAAGATGATCTCGACATTGTCCTTGCCCGACTCGCGCACCTGGATGTCGATGCTCCCCGGTCGGCCGTCCGGGAAGGCGTGCGCCACCGAATTGAGAAACAGATTGGTCAGCACCTGGCCGTACGGCCCGGGATAGCTGTTCATGGTCAGATCCGGCTGGCACTCGACATTGAGCGTCAGATTGTGCTTGCGCAGGCCCGGCCGCAAGCTCATCACCACCTGCTCGGTGAGGTCGCCGAGATCGAAGCTGCGCTGGTCGGAATAGTTGCGGTCGGCGGCGACCTGCTTGAACGACTGGATCAACTCGGCGGCGCGATTGAGGTTGGAGACGAGCTGCGAGGACGCGTCGCGGCTGGTGTTGAGGAAGTCGTTGAGCGCGGAGCGCCGGAGCTCGCCGCGCTCGACCTCGGCGGTGAACATCGCGGCCTTGCGCTCCAGCGCGGAGGCGACCGTGAGGCTGATGCCGACGGGATTGTTGACCTCATGCGCGACGCCGGCCACGAGCCGCCCGAGCGCGGCGAGCTTCTCCGCCTCGATCAGCGAAGCCTGGGTCTCGCGCAGATTGCGTAGCGCGGTCTCGGCGGATTCCTTGGCTTTGCGCATCTCCTGTTCGCCGCGCTTGCGCTCGCCGATGTCGAGCGCCACGGTGACGATCCGCTCGATCTCACCCTCGGCATCGAGCAGCGGCAGCTTGTTGACCAGCCATTGCCGCATGTTGCCGGAGGAATCCTTGTACTCCTCCTCGTAGAAGCCGAGTCCCCTGCGCAGATCCAGCACGCGCTTGTCGTTCTCGTCGGTCTTGGCCGCGCCGTAGCGCGACATCAGGTCGGCGGTGGTGCGGCCGAGCGCGTCACCGGGCTCAATGCCGAAGATGCCGGCCATGTAGCGGTTCATCAGCACGTAGCGCAGATCGCGGTCCTTGACGTTGATTACCGCCGGCACGGTGTCGATGACCTGCTGGAGCAGGCGCCGGCCTTCGGCGATGGCGTCTTCCGCCCGCTTCTGGTCGGTGATGTCGCGCAGCGTGCCCTCGTAGCGGACGATGGTGCCCGCCTCGTCCCGGACGCCGGTGGCGCTGTCGGACAGCCACAGGATGTTGCCGCTGCGCTGGCGCACCTGGTACTCGAATTCGCGCACCATGCCGTCGCGCGCCATCAGCCGCTGATACTCGACGCGTGCCTCGGGGTGGACGTAGATGGTGTGGGCGATATCGTTGATGCTTTCGATCAGGTCCTGCGGGCTGTCGTAGCCCATCATCCGCGCCAGCGCAGGATTGGCGTTGAGGAGGTCGCCGGCCGGCGTCGTCACATAGATGCCGTCGACCGAACCCTCGAACAGTTTCCGGTAGCTCTCTTCGGCGAGGCGCTGTTCGGTCAGCGCGCGCACCGCCGCCTCGCGCGCGGTGTCCGCTTCCTCCAGCGCGCGGCGGAACACTTCGGCTGCGCGCGCGATATCGCCGATCTCGTTGTCGAGATCGGCCGACGGGATCGACGTGTCTTTCTCGCCAGCCGCGAGCGCGCGAATCGATCTTGCGATCTTGGCAAGCGGCCGGACGGTCCGCCGCACCACAAAGGCTGCGGCGACCATGCCGATCAGCACGCCGATGGTGCCGAGCACGATGCTCTGCCACCGCGCCTCCGTCAGGGTGCGGGCAAAGTCGCGCGACAGCACATGGCCGCGCCGGGCCGAGACCTCGCGCAGCAATTCGGTGACGCGGCCGATCAACCGGCCTTCGGTTCCCAGCACCTCGCGGTCGATGTCGGCGATCTGACGTTCACGCACGGCGACCGCGATAATCGCCTCGGCGTAATCGTTGACGGCCGATCTCAGCCTGGTATCCGCGATGCCCATTGCCCGCATGCTCTGCGCCGCCTGCTCGGCCGCAGACGGGTTGCGCGCGAGCAGTCCGAGGGCGATCCGGCTCTGCGCCTCGGACAGGCGGGATGCCAGCTCGCGGTCCGCGGTGCCGGAGACGGCCACGTCGAACTGGTCACGAAGCGGCGGCAGACCAGCGAGCAGCTGGGCGCGGCGGTCGATCAGGGTCGAGATCCGCTCCAGGCCGCTGCGATAGGTCGCAAGCCGCTCGGTGACCCCGTCGATCATGTCCTGCTGCTCGGGCGCGAGCTCGATGCGGGTCTTCTTGAGGATGTCGCTGAGCGTCGAGGCCGCCTCGCCCACCTGCTTGAACTGGACGCCCGCACCGGGATCGGTGACGAAGTCGCGCGCGGCAAGGCGCAGCTCGTTCATGCGGCGGTCGATGTCCTCGGCGAGATCGCCGACGCTCTGGAGCCGCTGCAGCTCGGCGAAGGTGGTGTCGATGTGCCGGATCGCGATCACGCTCGCGGCCGAGGTGACGATGATCACGGCCAGCACCAGAAGGAAGCTGCCGAAGGTGAGCTGGCCGATGGAGAGCGAGAATGTTCGCTTTTTCTCAGGGGTCGGCGTCAATTCGGCGGACATTGGTGATTTGAGGACCGGGCTGCTGGGCCGCCCAATATACGACGTATTGCGCCCCCGGGGGAACATGCCTCTGGCCGCCGAATATCCTTAATATCGGGAGCCTGCCGCCCCTCCGGATTATGACGCTTCGACGCTGGCCGGCCGCCGGGCCGGAATGGTCATGGCGGCGACGCCGAGAACGACGCAGGCAAGCCCCAGCCAGGCGGTCCGGCTCAGGGTCTCGCCGAGGAAGGCGACGCTGATGGCAACCCCGATCGGCACGCGCAGGTAGGCCTGCGCGGTGGTGCCGACCGAGCCCAGGGTCTGGATCAGGCGGAAGTAGATCGCGAAGGCCGCGGCCGTCGAGAAGGTCGCCAGCGCGAGCAGCGCCAGTACGGAACTCAGCGAGGGCGACAGCGTCCAGGGCTGCTCGACGATCAGCGAGGCCGGGATCAGCGCCGCCGCGCCCGCCTGCAGCGAGCCCGCCGCGGGCGCCATGGGATCGAGGGCCTTGAAGCTGCGGCCGAAGATTGCGGCACAGGCGTAGCAGATCGTGGCAGCGACGATTGCCGCCTCGGCGAGCAGGCCGCTGCCGAGGTCATGAAAGGCATCGACGCCGACGATCAGCAGGATGCCGGCCATGCCGGCGACCACGCCGAACAGCTTTCGCGGCGTCGTCGTCTCGTGGCGGGTGACCACCGCCGTGAGCAGGAAGGTGAAGATCGGGCCGGCCGAATTGAGGATGGTGGCGAGCGCGGCATCGACATGACGTTCGCCCCAGGCGATCAGCGTCCAGGGGATGACGCTGTTGAGCACGGCCTGGAACGCGAAGCGCTGCCAGGTCGCACGGTCCGTCGGCATCCTGATGCCCCGCGCCCACATGACGACGAGCAGCAGGAGGCCCGCAATGGTGGTGCGCGCCGCAATCAGCGTGATCGGCGGAATGGTGGCGACGCCGAGCTTGATGAAGGTATAGGAGCCGCCCCAGAGCGTTGCGAGCACGACCAGCAGCGCGAGCTCGACGGCGATGTTGGTGTCCTGCCGATTGTCCATGTCGCGCTCCGTCCCGTTGTCACGAACGGAACCTAGCGCGCCTGCGGTCGTCAATACTTCGCTTTGTGTCGAAGTGTCCTAGCCGACCGCCCCGACCTCGAACACCTCGCCGTCATAGCCGGCTTCGCGGGGGATGCGGAGCTGGCGGCCGGTTTCGGTCTTGGTCATGACCGGCATCACCGTGACGATTGACATGCCGCGCGCATGCTCCAGCGCGGCGCCCACGCTGCCCTGCTTGGCGAGCCGGATCAAATTGCGCGTGGTCGGGAACGGCAGCTTGAAGCGGCCGCTTTCCCCGCCCTCCAGCGCCTCGCGCGGCGACACCCAGATCGAGTCCGTCGACTCCCTGCCATCATGGGCGCCGAGCTGATCGGGCGGCGCCGCGGCAAGAAAGAACCAGGTGTCGAAACGCTTCGGCATGCCCTCCGGCGTGATCCAGTGCGCGTAGGGCACGAGCGTGTCGAGCGCGAGCCGGAGGCCGTTGTCGGCGAGGATATCGAGGAAGCTGATCTTGTGCTCGTTGAGCGCGACGCGATGCGCATCGGCGATCTCGCCGGCGCGCCTGGCATCGATCGGCGCTCCCGAGTCCTTCGACCGCGCCAGCAGGATGCCGCTCTCCTCGAAGGTCTCGCGGATCGCGGCGATCCGGAAGCCCCGGTCGGATTCGCTGAGCCCCTCGCCGCCCGAATAGAGGTCGGACCGGGCGACAATCTCCTGGTCGCCGGCGTCGACGCTGCCGCCGGGAAACACCAGGGCGCCCGAGTTGAACTCGATCTGATGATGGCGAACCATCATGAAGACCTCGACCTCCTTCCCGCCGTCACGCAGCAGAAGGATCGTCGACGCCGGGCGTGATGCTGATGTCTCGGCCATCCACCTAACCTGCGGCGCTGGATTGCGGGCCAAGATTGGCCCGCTTGTCGAACCGGGCGACGCGGGACAGCAGATACTCGACCTCCGCCTTCGCCGCCGCCGTGATGGTCGCGCCCGGCTTGCGCTGCGCGCTCGAGGCGATGATGCCGCGCTTCTGGAGCACGTATTTGCGCACGGCGAGGCCCGCGCCCGGCTGCTGCTCGTAGCGGATCAGCGGCAGATGCGCGTCGAACAGGTCATGCGCGGCGTCGCGCTTGCCGGCCTTGGAGAGGTTCACGACATCGATCAGCAACTCGGGGAAAGCATAACCGGTCATGGCACCGTCGGCGCCGCGCTCCATCTCGAAATCGAGGAACGTGCCGCCGTTGCCGCAGAGGATCGAGAGCGGACGGAGCGAGCCGTCCTTCTGGAAGCCGCGCAGGGTCGTGATCTTCTCGAGGCCCGGCCAATCCTCGTGCTTGAGCATCACGCAATTCGGATTGTCCATGACGATCTTGCGGATCACGGCAGGGGTGAACACCACCTGCAAGGTCAGCGGATAATCCTGGAGCACCCAGGGCACGTCGGGCCCGATGGCCTCGGCCGCCTGCTTGAAATAGCCGACGATCTGGTCGTCGGTGCGCAAGCTCGGCGGCGGCGCGATCATCACGCCGGCCGCGCCCGCATCCATCGAGGCCTTCGCCAGCGAGCGCATGGTGGCAAAGCCCGGCGCGGAGACGCCGACGATCACCTGCATCTTCTTGGCGCGCTTGACGAAACGCACCGCGACCTGCTCGGCCTCTGCGGCGTCCAGCTTAGGCGCCTCGCCAAGGATGCCCAGCACCGTGACGCCATCACAGCCGACCTCCTCGTAGAAATCGGTCAGGCGGTCGATCGAGCGCTCGTCGATCCGGCCGTCATCGTGGAACGGCGTCGGCGCGATTGCGAAGGTGCCCTTGGCGTCGGCGGTCAGTTTCATCTAGTTCCTCATCTCTCTCTATTCGTCATTCCGGGATGGCCCGAAGGGACAGGCCCGGAATCCATAACCACACGCCGGGGTTATGGATTCCGGGCTCGCGACTTCGTCGCGCCCCGGAATGACAGTGTGGCTAAAACCGCCGCGCTCCCATCTTGATCTGCTCCTCGGAGAAGAAGATCTCCCCGGCATGATCGGCGATGTCCTGGGCCTTCCAGCCCGTGTGCGGCGGTTTCCAGCCTTCCATTTCCATCATCCGCATTTCGCGCACGCCGCGGGGCCCGGATACGCCCAGCACCTTGCCGGTCTGGTCGCCCGACAAGTCGCTGACCATGTATAGCACGGCCGGCGCGATGCCGTCCGGCCCAAGCGCCGCACCGGGGTTCTCCTTATAGCGGGGCAGGTCTGCGGTCATGCGGGTCAGCGCGCCCGGGGCCAGCGTCCAGATCCGGATGTTGTACTTGCGGCCCTCGATCGCCAGCACGTTGGACAGGCCCCAGATGCCGCCCTTGGCCGCGCCGTAATTGGTCTGGCCGAAATTGCCGATCAGGCCTGAGGTCGAGGAGGTGTTGACGATGACGCCGCCGCCGTTTTCCCGCATCCAGCGAAACACCGGCATGGTGCAACAAAAGGTGCCCTTCAGATGCACCTTGATGACCTTGTCCCAGTCGGACTCGGTCGCCTTGGCAAAGGTCTGGTCGCGCAGGATGCCGGCATTGTTGACGAGGATGTCGGCGCGGCCGAAATGCTTGATGGCGTCGTCGAACACCGACTGGCCGCCCTCCATGGTGGAGATGTCGGCGCCGTTGGCGACGGCCTTGCCGCCCTCGGCCGTGATGGCGTCCACCACGAGCTGCGCCATCGACTTGTCGGCGCCGGAGCCGTCACGAGGCCCGCCGAGGTCATTGACGACGACCGAGGCCCCTTCCCGCGCGAACAACTTTGCGTAGGCCTCACCGAGCCCCCCGCCCGCGCCGGTGATCAGCGCAACCTTGCCGTCGAGTAGTCCCATGGTGGCTTCTCCCTGGTTATTTTTGTTCTCTCGTGTCCGGGACGCGATGCAGCGTGAAACGCTGCGTCCGGGGCACGAGACCTTCCTAACCCAGCACCGTCTTGCCGTTCTTGATCACGGTGACGCCGCGCGACTTCACCTTGGCTTCGAACGAGATCGTGTTGCCGTCCTTCCAGAGATCCATGGTCACGGTCTCGCCGGGATAGACCGGCGAGGAGAACCGCGCGACGTGCTGCCGGAAGGCGGAGGCGTCGTAGTCGGCATAGGTCTGGAGCACGCCGCGGCAGGTGATGCCGTAGGTGCACATGCCGTGCAGGATCGGACGCGGGAAGCCGGCCTTCTTCGCAAACTCCGGATCGCTGTGGAGCGGGTTGCGGTCGCCGCAGAGCCGGTACACCAGCGCCTGGTCGGGACGCGTGACGATATCGACGGTCTTGTCGGGCGAGCGCGATGGGATCTTGTGCGGATCGGGCTGGGTCAGGTTCGGCCCGCCAAAACCGCCGTCGCCGCGGGCGAAGCGCGAGGCGACCAGCGTTGCCAGCTTCTCGCCCTTCTCGTTCTTCAGCACCGTCTGATGAGCGATGACCACACCCTTGTCCTTGCCCTTGTCGTACACCTCGACGACAGAGGAGTCGGCGGTGATGTGTGCGGCGACCGGGAGCGGCTGATGGAAAGTGATGTCGCGCTCACCGTCGACCACCATCACGCGGTTGAGGTTCATTTCGCCGGGCCCCGAGCCCCAGGCCGCGACGGAGGCGAAGGTCGGAACCACCTTGAGCGGCCGCGGCGTCAGCGTACCCTCGTTGACGAAGGCGAGCTCGTTCTCGTCCATGGGATCGGCGCCGAGGCCGATGCCGTAAGCGTAGAGCATCACTTCACGGTCGCCATAGGCGTATTTCTGGCCGAGGTTTTTGAGGGCTTTGAGCTCTTCGTATCTGGCGGACATTTTTCTGATTTCCTCCCGAATGTCTTCGACACCGCCAGTTAGAGTGCCCTCTCCCCTTGTGGGAGAGGGCAGCGAGGACAGTGCGACAAATTCAATTGGGTGAGGGGTTGTCTCCACACAAATAGTCTTTCCGCGGAGAGATACCCCTCATCCGGCGCTTCGCGCCACCTTCCCCCACAAGGGGGAAGGAAGAAAGCAATCAGGCCGGCGTGAAGAACGGCAATGGAGCGCCATCCGTCGGCTTGAACACCACCTTCACCTTCTGGCCGATCTTGAGCTTCTCGAGATCGCAGTCGACGATGTTGGTCTGCACCGACGGCCCTTCCTTCAGCGTGACGTAGCCGATCGCGTAAGGGCCGGTCGGCGACTTCCGCATCAGGCTCCAGGTGTAGATCGTGCCCTCGCCCGAGGCTTCCTCCCACACCGTCTTGTCGGAGTAGCAGAACGGGCAGATCGAGCGCGGGAAGTAATGGGCTTCGCCGCAGGCGGTGCAGCGCTTGATCATGAACTTGCCCTGTTTCGCGGCGTCCCAGAACGCGGCGGTTTCGGGGTTCGTCACGGGAGCCGGATATTTCTTTGCATCTACCATCACACGCGCTCCAGAATGGCAGTCGAGGCAGCGTGGCGAACACCCAAGAGGCCGCCGGTGCCGTGGGCGATGGCGAGATCGCAGTTCTTGACCTGCACCTTCGGATGCGCCTCGCCGCGCAGCTGCCGCACGGCCTCGAGGATCTTGGTCATGCCGCCGCGGTTGACGGGATGGTTGCTGCAGAGGCCGCCGCCATCGGTGTTGAACGGCAGCTTGCCGACACCCGAGATCAGATTGCCGTCGGCGACGAACTTGCCGCCCTCGCCCTTCCTACAGAAGCCGAGGTCTTCGAGCTGCATCAGTACGGTGATGGTGAAGCTGTCGTAGATCGAGGCGTATTTGATGTCCTTCGGCGTGATGCCGGCTTCCTCGAACGCGCGCGGACCGGACCAGATGCCGGCGGAATATGTGAGATCGAGATCCTTGCCGCCGCGCGGGCCCTTCATCGCCTCGCCATGGCCGATCAGCTTGACCAACGGCTTCTTCAGGCTCTTGGCGATCTCTGGCGTGGTCACGATCAGCGCGCCGCCGCCGTCGGAGACGACGCAGCAATCCATGCGATGCAGGGGATCGGAGATCATCGGCGAGTTCAGGACGTCCTCGACGGTGACGACGTCCTTGAGCATCGCATGCGGATTGTATTGCGCGTGATGCGAGGCCGCGACCTTGATCCAGGCGAGCTGCTCGCTGGTGGTGCCGTAGTCGTGCATATGACGCATGGCACACATGCCGTAGGCATTGTGCGTGGTCGCGCCATAAGCGGACTCGAAATCGGCTTCCGCGCCGGCCGCGCGCGGCGGCATCGCGCCGGTGCGCGGCTTGCCGGCCAGCGTGATCAGCGCGATCGAGCACTTGCCCGCTGCGATCGCTTCGGCGGCATGGCCGAGATGGATGATGTAGGAACAGCCGCCGGTCTCGGTGGAATCGACATGGCGGAGCTTTTTGGTGTTCAGGCCGAGATAGTCGACCATCGGCCAGGCGCCGCCGGGAGCGTCGCCCGCGCAGAAATAGCCGTCGACATCGTCCTTGGAGAGCCCGGCGTCCTCGATCGCGCCTTTGGCGACCTCGGCGTGAAGCTGGGCGGTGGATTTGTCCGGCGCATGCCGGGTCGGGTGTTCGTAGATCCCGGCAATGTAGGCCTTGCCCTTGATGGTCAAAACTTCAGGTCTCCGCTGGCGTTTCTTCTTGCTCCGTTTTTCTGAACCCCCACTGCAGCATTGGCAAGCGCGGAAATATTCCGTCGGGCGAGAGGGGGAGCGGTTTGGCGCAAGTGGCGACGGTCATGGAGCGCCCGCCTGCCTCCGCAGTCATTGCGAGCGGAGCGAAGCAATCCAGGAATCTTTCCGCGGATGCATTTCTGGATTGCTTCGCTCCGCTCGCAATGACGGGACCGACGGGCAAAATCCTAAAGGTGTTTTGCCCGACGGCACAAGCGATTTTCGATTTTTCGAAGACAACGCTTCGATCTCGCGAAACAACCCCATGCACAGTAAAGCAGTGGTTGATTTCAAAGAGGAATTTTTAGGCTGGGCAAAGCGTAGCTTGCCCGCCTCTTGGGGCTCAATCGCGGTGAGATGGTGGGCACGGCGCTTTGCGCCTGCGCCCACCCTACGAGACCTTCCTACTCCGCCGCGATCTGCCTTGGTGCGGGCGGCGGGTTCGCGAGATCGGCGGCGAGCTGGGCGTAGCGGGCCTTGGCGTCCGCGACCGCCTTCTCTTTCACCGGGCCGTAGCCACGGATGCGGTCCGGCAGCGACAGCAGCTCGACCGCGGTGTCGATTGTGAGCGGCGACAACAGGCCGAGCACGGTTGAGACGTCCTTCTCGTAGCCGGTAATCAGATCGCGTTCGAGCTTGCGGTCGGCACTTCGGCCGAAGATGTCGAACGGCGTGCCGCGCAGGAACTTGAATTTTGCCAGCACGCGGAAGACGCTCAGCATCCACGGACCGAAAGCGCGCTTCTTCGGACGGCCGAGCGCGTCGACGCCGCTGCTGAGGATCGGCGGCGCGAGGTTGAAGTTGAACTTGAAGTCGCCCTCGAACTGGTCGCGGAGCTGTTTTTCGAAGGCGCCGTCGGTGAAGAGCCGCGCGACCTCGTATTCGTCCTTGTAGGCGAGTAGCTTGGCATAGTTGATTGCGACCGCACGCGTCAGCGCCTCGTCATAGCCGCCCTTCACCACGGCGTCGCTGACCTGATCGACCAGCCTGCGGTAGCGTTTGGCGAGCCGGCCGTTCTGATACGCGGTGAGATGCCTGGCGCGATGGGCGATGAGCTCGTCCAGCGTCATCGCGTCCAGGGTCTTGGGCGCCACGACCTCGTCCGTTCCCTTCAGCATGTCGGCAAGACGCTTGGGATCGACCACCGCAAGACGGCCGAGCCTGAACGCTTCCTTGTTCATCTTGATCGAGACGCCGTTGACCTCGATCGCCTGCTCGATCGCTTCAGCCGACAGCGGGAACAGCCCCTTCTGATAGGCGTAGCCCATCATCATCATGTTAGTGGCGATGCTGTCGCCGAGCAGCTGCTCGGCCGGCTTGGTGAAATCGAAGAACACGGAGTCCTTGTGCAGCGCGGTCTCCAGCAATCCGTTCAGCTTGCGGGTCTGGAAGTTGAAGTCGCGGTTGAGGACGAAGTCGGCGGTGGGAATGACGTGGCTGTTGATGATGCCGCGGGTGCGGCTGGTGTCGCAGAGCGAGATCGTGTCCTTCGCGACGGCGACCACCTCGTCGGCGGCCAGCACGAGATCGGCCGTGCCGGTAACGATGCGCGAGCAGGTCACTTCCGCCGGATGATCCGACAGGCGGACATGGCTCAGCACCGCGCCGCCCTTCTGCGCGAGACCCGACATGTCGAGGATCATCGAGGCCTTGCCCTCGATGTGGGCGGCCATGCCGAGCAGCGCGCCGATCGTGAGCACGCCGGTGCCGCCGACGCCGCCGACGGCGATGTTGTAGGGCTTGTCCAGCGTCGGGCGCGAGGCCGGCTCCGGCAGCGCGCCGATGTCACCGAGATCGGCCGGCGCGCGGTGGCGCGGCTTGCCGCCGTCGACGGTGACGAAGGACGGGCAAAAACCCTTCACGCAGGAATAGTCCTTGTTGCAGGACGACTGGTTGATGGCGCGCTTGCGGCCGAACTCGGTCTCCAGCGGCTCGACCGAGATGCAGTTCGACTGCACCGAGCAGTCGCCGCAGCCCTCGCAGACGGCCGGATTGATCATGACGCGGCGCGCCGGATCTTCCATCAGGCCGCGCTTGCGGCGGCGGCGCTTCTCGGCGGCGCAGGTCTGCACGAACACGATGGCCGAGGTACCCTTGTGCTCGCGGCACATCTTCATGACGCTGTCGAGCTCGTCGCGGTGATACAGCTTCACGCCGGGCGCGATGGTGTCGGCCGGATAGGAATCGGGCGCTTCGGAGACCAGATAGATCTCGCGAATGCCCTCGGCATGGAGCTGGAAGGTGATCTGCTGCGGCGAGAGATCGCCGTCATGGCGCTGGCCACCGGTCATGGCCACCGCGTCGTTGTAGAGGATCTTGTAGGTGATGTTGGTCTTGGAGGCGACCGCCTGACGGATTGCGAGCAGGCCGGAGTGGAAATAGGTGCCGTCGCCGAGATTCGCGAAGATGTGGTTCTCGTTGGTGAAGGGCGCGATGCCGACCCACGGCACGCCCTCGCCGCCCATATGCGTAAACGTTTCGGTCGAGCGGTCCATCCACAGCGCCATGAAATGGCAGCCGATGCCGGCGAGCGCGCGGCTGCCTTCGGGGACTTTTGTCGAGGTGTTGTGGGGGCAACCGGAGCAGAAGTAGGGAGTGCGGGAGACGGGTGCGACCGCCTGCATCTGGGTCGCCTGGCGGCCGTTGAACCAGTCGGCCTTGACGCGGAGCATCTCCGCAATCTCGGGGTTCAGATTAAGTCGAAGCAGACGTTCGGTGAGCGAGGTGGCGAGCGAGGCGACGCTGAGCTCGGCGGAGAAAGTCAGGAAGCGCTTGTCGTGCTCGTCCATCTTGCCGACGATGCGCGGGCGAACGTCGTCGCGCCAGTTGAACAGCTCCTGCTTGACCTGGTTCTCGACGATCTCGCGCCGTTCCTCGATGATGAAGATCTCCTCCAGCCCGACCGCGAACTGGCGTACGCCTTCCGGCTCCAAGGGCCAGGGCATGCCGATCTTGTAGAGGCGCAGCCCGATTTTCGCGGCGACCTCCTCGGTGATCCCGAGCTCGCGCAATGCCTGGCGAACGTCCTCATAGCTCTTGCCGGACGCCATGATGCCGAAGCGCGCATTCGGCGAATCCATGGTGATGCGGTTGACCTTGTTGGCGCGCGCAAAAGCGATCGCGGCAAAGCCCTTGTAATCCTGCAGGCGGCGGTCCTGCTCGAAGCGGTCGTCGGGCCAGCGCAGATTGAGGCCGCCGGGCGGCAGCTCGAAATCCGGGGGGATGATGAAAGGCTTCATCTCGTCGGTGAGGTCGATCTCGGCGGTGGTCTCCACCGTCTCGGTGATCACCTTCATGCCGACCCAGCAGCCCGAGTAGCGCGACATCGCGATGCCGAGCAGGCCCATCTCGATCATCTCGTGGATGCTGGACGGGTAGAGATAGGGCATCAGCGCCGACATGAAGGCATGGTCGGACTGATGCGGGACGGTCGAGGATTTCGCGCCGTGGTCGTCGCCGGCCAGACACAAGACGCCGCCGTTCTTGGCGGAGCCGGCTGCATTGCCGTGGCGGAACACATCGCCGCAGCGGTCGACGCCGGGGCCCTTGCCGTACCAGATGCCGACGACGCCGTCGTACTTGGCGCCGGGCGAGAGGTTGAGCTGCTGCGAGCCCCAGACCGCGGTCGCCGCCAGGTCCTCGTTCACGCCAGGCTGGAACTTGATGTTGTACTGCTCGAGATGTTTTCGCGCGGCGAAGAGCTGCTGGTCGTAGCCGCCGAGCGGCGAGCCGCGGTAGCCGGAGATGAAGCCCGCGGTGTTGAGGCCGTTGGCGCGGTCGCGCCGGATCTGGGCCATCGGCAACCGAACCAGGGCCTGGATGCCCGTGGTGAAGACGTGACCGGTGTCCTGGGTGTATTTCTGGTCGAGACTGATCGGACCCTGGTTGATGCCCATTTTGTCCTCTTCCGCCCTTTTGGGCGTTTGGCCACTTAAGCCGTTGCCTGCCCGTTGTTTTTAGCTAGGGCGCGCCGACCGTCTCCGCCACTCTATGTCGGATATTTCACGCTCCGCATCACAAATCTGGACCAAAGGAGGCGCCGGGTAAAAATCGCAATTTCGTGGCTGCAAAGGCATCGGGCATTTTCAATTTGTGTCACCATACCCCCGCCGTCGCGAAATGAATCGACGCCCTATCCAGCGGGACGACGTCGATTGGTCGCAGGAGAGGCGTTCGATGCGGACGATTCTGGTTGGTCTTGCGTTGTGCAGTGCGGTTGCGAATGCGGCCATCGCCGCCGAGCCGTCGCCGGAGCTGGTCGCCTACGGCAAGGCGCTGGTCGAGGCCGGCGGGTGCGCGGGCTGCCACACCGCCGATCCGGCGAAACCGTTCGCCGGTGGAAAGCGCATCGACACGCCCTTCGGCGCGATCTATGCGCCGAACCTGACGCCGGACCGCACCACCGGCATCGGCGGCTGGAGTGACGCCGATTTCACGCGCGCGGTGCGCACCGGCGTCGCGCCTGACGGCTCGAACTATTACCCGGCCTTCCCCTACCCCTATTTCACGCGGATGACGAAGGACGACACGCTGGCGATCCGGGCCTATCTCGGAACGCTGGCGCCCGTCGTGAACCGCAACAAGCCGCCGGAACTGCGCTGGCCGTTCGGTTATCGCGGCCTGATGCGGATCTGGAACTCCCTGTTCTTCAAGCCCGGCCTGTTCGAGCCGGACCAGAGCCAGAGCGCGGCGTGGAATCGTGGCGGTTATCTCGTCACCGGGCTCGGCCATTGCGGCGCCTGCCACACCCCGAAGAACTATTTTGGCGCGGACAAGCAGACACAGGCGCTGGCAGGCGGCGAGGTCGGCGGCTGGTTCGCGCCGCGGCTCGACGGCGCTGCCCGCACCGGGCTGAAGTCGTGGAGCGCCGAGGACATCACCGAATATCTTCAGAGCGGGCGCAACGCCAAGAGTCATGCCGGCGGGCTGATGGCGGAGGTCGTCGTCAACTCGACCTCGAAGATGAGCGATGCCGATGTCCGCGCGATCGCGGTCTATCTGAAGAGCCTGCCGCCGGCGCGGCGCGAGACCATCGTGACGCCGCCTGACGATGCCGAAATGAAGGCCGGACAGGCCGTCTACGCCAAGCTCTGCATCGCCTGCCATGAGGCGGACGGCTCCGGAGCGCCGCGCATCTATCCGCCGCTACCCGGCAACGCCCTGCTGCAATCTGTCAATCCGTCCTCGACCTTGCGCATCATCCTCGACGGCGCCCACACCGTGACCACGCCGCGCGCGCCCAACGCCGGCGAGATGCCCGGTTATAGCAAGCAATTGTCCGACGAGCAGATCGCGGCGGTGACGAACTACATCCGCAATTCCTGGGGCAATGCGGCGCCACTGGTGACGCCGGCGCAGGTGGCGAAGGCGCGAACGCAGGAGCCGTAGTCAGGGCTTTCGTTCCTCGTCTTCCGTGAAGACGAATTTGGGCATCTCCCATTTGTAGCGAACCGCCAGCAGGCGGAAGCTGATGCCGAGGACGAAGGTCAAAATGGTCCAGAGCTCGGCGTTGAGCTTGAGACCGAAGGCGGTCGCATAGAACAGGCCGGTGACGACCGAGACGCTGGCGTAGAGCTCGGAGCGGAACAGCAGCGGCACGTCGTTGCAAAGCACGTCGCGCAATACGCCGCCGGCACATCCGGTCACCATGCCCGAGACGATGACGATTGGCAGCGTGGCATCCATCTGCCAGGCGATGTCGCAGCCGGTCATGGTGAAGACGACGAGGCCGATGGCATCGAGCACGATGAAGGCCACCTTCAGCCGGTGCACCAGGCGCGCGGTCAGGATGGTGAGGAAGGCGGCGCCGCCGGCCAGCGCGAGGTAGATGGGGTTTTGCACCCAGGCGAGCGGATAATGCCCGAGGAAGAGGTCGCGCAGGGTGCCGCCGCCGAGCGCCGTGATGCAGCCGAGGAAGCAGACGCCGAGCCAGTCCATGCTACGGCGGCCGGCCGCGAGCGCGGCGGTCATGCCTTGCGCTGCGACCGCGACCAGCGACAGCAGGTGCAGCACCGTATCGCCCGGCGGCAAGCTCCACATCGTCTTGTTCCCTTCCCACCGGCGGAACTTACGCTTCGGGTTCCCTCGCGAACAGGTTCCCGATTCCCGGGGCGGGCGCAACATGCGACGAAAGCATTAGGGAGGGCGGAACAGAATCTAGCATCTGAGGGTTGTCCAGCCGCAATAATCGAGGAGACCCAATCGATGGCTGACGACCGTTTTCCCAACGATCCGTATCGCCCGAATCTCGCCGATGATGAGTATGTCCGTGCGGCGCGACGGGATGCCGAGCTTCAGGTCGATCCCGAGCTTGGCGAAGGCCCCGCCTCCAGTGGCAAGGTAGCGCTGTTCGCCGTTGCCATTGCGCTGGTGCTTGGTGCCGTGTTCTACGGCCTGAACAACACGACCACCGGCAACCAGGCGAGCAACACGCCGACGACGCAGACCGCGCAGCAGGCGCCGCCTGCCAATCCGGCCGCACCTCCCGGCATGCGCGACGTGACGCCGCGCAGCAACACCGCGCCGGGTGTGACCACGGGCGCCGCGCCGAGCAAGCCGGCCCCGGATACGCAGAAGCCGTCTGACGGCGCGAAGTAACGATTTGCAACATTATGCGACAGCGGCGGGACCTCACATCCCGCCGCTTTCGTTTGGCTAAAGCGCGATGAGATTGGATTGTGAATGAATCGTCATCGCGCTTCAGGTTCTTGTTTGAGCATGATCCTTTCGGAAAACCGCCCTAGCCGAACATCTTGTTGAGCTCGCCGCCGGGATAGCCGCCGCCGAGCTCCGTAAAGGTCCCCTTCTCCGCCATCTCCTTCGCCGCGCGCATGAAACCGCCCCAGGCCGCACGCGCGAGCGAGCCGCCGACACTGATCCGGCGCACGCCGAGATCCTCCGCCTCCTGCCGCGACAGGCCGGAGCCGCCGATCAGCAGGTTGAACGGCTTTGGATGCACCGCTTTCACCACCGCCGCGATATCCTCGCGGCTCTTCAGGCCCGGCGCATACAGGCAATCGGCGCCGGCATCCGCGTAAGCGGTGAGCCGGTCGATGACGAGCTTAAGGTCGGTCACGCCCCAGAGGAACGCCTCGCAGCGCCCGACCAGCAGGGTGCCGCTGTCGCCGATCGCCTTGCGTGAGGCTTTGATGCGCTCGACCGCGAGCGCGCGCTCGTAGATCGGCTTGTCCTTGTCGCCGGTGGAATCCTCGATCGACAGTCCGGCCACGCCGGTCCGTACGCACCGCTCGACATTGTCCGCGACCTTGTCCGGCTCGACCGCGAAGCCGCCCTCGAAATCGGCGTTCACGGGGATGTCGACCGCCGAGCTCAATGCTGCCAGATGCTGACAGACGTCCTCGACGGACACGCGGTTGTCGGCCTTGCCGATGGTCCAGGCAAAGCCTGCGCTCGACGAGGCCAGCGCCTTGAAACCGAGATGCTGCAACGCTTTCGCGCTGCCGACGTCGACCGGATTGGGCAGGATGAAGCAGCCGCTCTCGTGCATCTTCCTGAAGGTCGCGCGCTTGTCAGCAGTCGTCACATGCATGTTTCTCTCCCTTGTTGGCCGCGCAGAGATGGGGTCGACCCGCCGCATGCGCTAGTGCGTATCGTGCACCGCGCGGCTGTCCTTCGGCGCCTGTTCGCGATCGTTCATGCCGTAGTCACGGATGACGCTGGCGATACGCAGATGATAATCGGCGAAGATCTTTGCGCGGCCCTTCGCTTGCGTGCGGCGATGCTCCATCGTGTTGCGCCAGGCCTGCACCGCGGCCTCATCCCGCCAGAACGACAGCGACAGGATCTTGCCCTTTTCGGTCAGGCTTTCGAAACGCTCGACCGAGATGAAGCCGTCGATGGTCTGCAGCAGCGGCTTCAGGTCGGCCGCAAGATCGAAATAATCCTGGCGGTGTTCCGGCTTGGGCCAGACCTCGAAGATCACAGCGATCATGGGCGTCTCCTCATCGTTGGTGCCCTACAATACCACTTACAGCACCACTTGGCGCAGGAAGGTGCGCTCTTCGGCGAGGATGAATTTGTGTTCCTCGGCGAAGTGGAAGTTCGCCATGCCTTCGGAATCCTGGCGCAGGCGGGCCCGATAGGCCTCGTAGGCCGCGAGGCTCTCGAAGCCGATCAGCGCGAAGGCGATGTTGTTGGTGCCCTCATGCGGCATGAAATAGCCGATCAGGTCGCCGCCGCATTTCGGGATGATGCTGAGCCAGCGCTTCGAATACTCCTCGAACTGCGCCCGCTTGAAGGGATCGAGCTGGTAGCGGATGAAGACGGTGACGGACATGACGGGCTCCTGTGAGTTCGCCGTCATTGCGAAGGGCGCAAGCGACACCGTCGCCGCGGAAGCAGTCTGGATTGCTTCGTTTCGCTCGCAATGACGAGTTTGTAGCGACAACCTACGCGCTTGCCCGACCGCGATGCTTCGGCTACCATCGAAGCATGAAATCAGGTCCCGACATCGCCATGGTCGCCTCGCTGGTCGGCGATCCCGCCCGCGCCAACATGCTCACGGCGCTGATGAACGGCCGCGCGCTGACCGCGAGCGAGCTGGCGCAGGAAGCCGGCATCACGCCGCAGACCGCGAGCTCGCATCTTTCGAAGCTCGAGGCCGGCGGACTGGTCGAGCCGGAGAAGCAGGGCCGGCACCGCTACTATCGCCTCACCGACGACGACGTCGCCGGCGTGCTCGAAGGGCTTGCGGGCCTCGCCGCGCGCACCGGCCACATGCGCGTGCGCACCGGGCCGAAGGATCCGGCGCTGCGGCGCGCGCGGATCTGCTACGACCACCTTGCCGGCGATCTCGGCGTGCAGATGCTCGACAGCCTGCGCGAGCGGAATCTGGTCAGGCAGAAGAAGCAGGACATCGAGCTGACCGCCGAGGGCGAGCGCTTCCTTGCCAGGCATCTGCAGATCTCGCCCGCGATGCTCTCCCATCCACGCCGTCCGGTCTGCAAGGCCTGCCTCGACTGGAGCGAGCGGCGCCACCACCTCGCCGGCACGCTGGGCGCCGCCATGATGCAGCGTTTTGCCGAGCTGAAATGGGCCGCGCGCGACGCCACGCCCGGCAGCCGCGTGGTGAATTTTACGCGCACCGGCGAGAAGCAGTTTGCGGCGCTGTTCGGCAACGAGCAGACTTGATCACGCAAGTCGTGTGAGATTGACCAATTACGCGATCAAGCTGCCGCCGGATGCGATCACGCCGTTCATCGACGCCCGCTTCAACAAGGGCAGTCCGGACTACCCGCGCTGGCTGCGCGCCTTCGTCAGCTCCGGCCAGATGATCTACCGCGAGCCGGTGGCACACGAAATCCCGCTCATCACCGAGCCCACGCTGTTCATCATGGGCGCCGACGACCACAACGCGCCGGGCCGGCCGAATGCGCCCGAGGCACTGCGCCCGAAAATGGGGCAGAACGCCGAACTGGCCAAGGCGCTCGCCGCGAAGATGCCGAATGCGCGGGCCGAAGTGATCCCGGACACCGGCCACCTCGTCTTCCCTGGAGTCGCCGGAGAAGTACAAGGAGCTGGTGCTGGGCTTTCTTGGCCGGTAACGCCATTGCTGTCGCGTGAGGCAGGATGAGGGGAACGTTCATGCCGCATTCAGGTCATGATTGGCAGGTTTGGATCGCGACGTGTCGGCACGTTTCTCCCCAGATTTAACGTGTCGAATCGTGTCTTTTGATTCATTGTGCGCCGCAAGCGCCAGTCCTCTAAGACTCTGCCCCCAAAACCTGCCCCAAGGACGAGGAAGAAAAATGAAATATCTGTTCGCCGCCGTGATGCTCGCCAGCGCGGTCGTTGGTTTCAGCGAGGCGGCCAGTGCCGCCGAGGGTTGCGGCCCGGGCTTCTATCGCGGTCGCTATGGCCACTGCCGCCCGATGGCCGGACGCGGACCGGTCGTGGTCGTGGCGCCCCGCCCCGCACCCGTCGTCGTGGTGCGTCCGCGCGTCTGTCCGTATGGCTTCCACTGGTACGCCGGCCGCTGCCGCCCGTTCTGATCTCGTTTTTCGCATGTGAAATGGCCGCGCGGCATCAGCCTGCGCGGCCATTTTTTTGAGAGCCTGACGTCGTGTGGGCCGAACGACTTCGAATCAAAACGGGGACCGCAATCGCGGTCCCCGTTCGAGTCTGGCTTGCGCGAAGCTTACCAATGGCGGCGGTGCCAGCGCCGGCGATGCCAGCCCCAGTGGCGACGGCGCCAGCCCCAATGGCGGTGGTGGCCGTGCCAGTGCACCTGCTCGGGCTTGAGCTGCGCGGCCTCTTCGCTGCTGGTGAGGGCGGGATGAGCGTCCGGATTGCCTTGCGGCATGCGGGGATCGCCGAGCGGCTGCGGCGCCAGCGGCGCAGCCTGTGCGGCGGTCGTGAACGCGGCGGCTCCGGCCGCGACACCGATTGCAAGTTTCAAAAAGTTCCGGCGCTCCATGACATGTCCCTCTGGGCTATCGAGCAAGTGATGCAGAGGAAGTGTCGCGGTCGGGACATGAACCAAAGCTGAATCGCGCATTCAGGTTCATTGCCACGGCGGCAGGGACGCGCACCTACTTCACGAGCTCCTGCGCCAGCACCAGCGTCTCGCGCGAGCGCTTCACGTCGGGCCAGTCGCGGTTGAAATCGGAGACAAGCTGGCTCAACGCATCGCCCTTCAGCATCGCCGCGAGCCCCGCCTCGTCGTCGAACTGGTACATGGCCTGATGCAGCGAGGGATCGTCGAGGCTCCAGAACCGCCAGGCCTTGGTCACACCGAACGCCTTCACCGCGTCGGGCAGATGTTCCGTCTCGTACCATCTGTCGAAGGCGGCACGCTCGCTGGCATCGGCGACGATCGCGCGGACGACGAAGAAGGCGGCGGGCATTCTGGTTTCCTCCTGTTGTTTGGCGCCAGTCTAGCCGGTTATAGTGCCGGCAACAAAAAGCCCGCGCGACGGATTTTGCCGCAGCGCCGATAAGGGAAGGAACGGCCATGCGCAGGATCGTCACCGGCCTCATTGCAATGACCTGGCTGTGGCCCACAGCCTCGCTCGCCGAAATCATCCGTTTCGACATCATGGAGCGCGTGCCGGCTTTCGCCGGACGCAGCTTCGGCACGATCGGCACCTATGAGCGCATCACGGCGCGCGCGACCTTCGCGCTCCACCCGGCCGACGACCGCAACGCCGTCATCACCGATCTCGCGCTCGCGCCGCGCAACAGCGAAGGCAAGGTCGAAGCCACCGCTGATGTCGTGATCCTCCGGCCGAGCGATCCCACGCACGGCAACGGCACGCTGCTGCTGGACGTGCCCAACCGCGGCCGCAAGCTCGCGCCGCAACTGTTCGACGACTCATCGCAACCCGGCGCGAACACTGCGGACAAGGCCGAGGATGCCGGCATCGGCTTCCTGCACCGCCAGGGTTTTACGATGGTCTGGGTCGGCTGGCAGGGCAACATCCCTTCCAAGCCGGGACAGCTCGCACTGACCGCGCCGGTGCTCGGAAGCGTCACCGGACCGGCGCGCGAAGAGGTGATCTTCGACAACACAGCGAACCCCGCGCGCGCGACACTGACCTGGCCGGCGGCTGATGCCGCCGACCTCAAGGTCACCGTGCGCGCCGCCTGGGCCGATGCGCGGCAGACGCCTCCCGGTCTCTCGGCAAAACTCGTCGACCCCGTGACGGTAGAGATCAGCCGCCCCGACGGTTTTGACGCCGGCGCGCTTTATGAGATCACCTACACCGCGCGCGATCCTGTCATTCTCGGCATGGGCTATGCCGCCGTGCGCGACGTCGTCAGTTTCCTCCGCCACGACGAGACGCAAGCGAACCCGCTGCTGAACGGCCTGCATCCGTCGGTCAGCCGCGCCATCGGCTTCGGCGTCTCGCAATCCGGCCGCTTCCTGCGCGACTTCCTCTATCTCGGCTTCAACGAGGACCTTGCCGGCCGCACGGTGTTCGACGGATTGATGCCGCATGTCGCCGGCACGCGGCGGATGGCGACCAATGTCCGCTTCGGCCAACCCGGCCGCAACCCGCGCCATCCGCAGGATCCGGCGTGGCAGGCCGATCTTTTCCCCTTCACCTATGCGAGCCTCAGCGATCCCTACTCCGGCAAGACCGACGGCCTGCTCCGCCGTTGTTCGCTCTCGACCACCTGCCCCAAGGTGATGCAGACCGACAGCGAGCACGAATGGTGGGCCTCGCACGCCTCACTGCTGTTGACTGATTTGGCCGGCAACCACCTCGACCTGCCCGACAACGTTCGCGCCTACATGATCGCGGGCACGCCGCATTTCGCGGAAGCTGCCGACATGATGCGCAAGGGCGTGCCCGCGATGTCGCTGCCGCAGAATCCGATGCATGCTGGCATGCCGATGCGCGCGCTGCTGACCGACCTCAACACCTGGATCAGCGACGGCATCAAACCGCCCGCCAGCCGCGTTCCCATGCGCGCCCACGGTACGCTCGTGTCGGCGCAAGGCGCGGTGCCGACCGACATCCCCGGCCTGCCCTACGCCGGCATCCACACGCTCGCCGCCTTCTCCGACCAGAGCGTGCTGCCGCCGAAGGAGATCGGCCGCTATCCCGTGTTCGTGCCGAAGGCGGACGATGACGGCATGGCCATCGCTGGGGTCCGACAGCTCGCGCTCGCCGTCCCGCGCGCGACCTACACGGCCTGGAATCCGCGCGCGCAGGGTTTTGGGCCGACCGCGCTCTATCCGTTGCAAGGCGCGGTGGTGCCGTTCGCGCCGACCGAGGCCGCGCGGAAGGAAGTGCATGATCCCCGGCCGTCGATCGCGGAGCGCTATGCGGATGACGGCGCGTATGTGGCCGCGGTGCGCCGCGAGGCGGCACGGCAGGTCGCGGAGCGGTTGCTGCTGCCGGAGGATGCGGAGCGCGCGGTCGAGGCGGCCAAGCAAGGCAGGCTGGCGAAGCTCGGGCAGTGAGGGCGCAATCGCGCATTCTCACCGTGTCGAAAAAAGCTTCTCCCCGCTGTCGGAACGCGCGCGCCTCATCCGTCCTCTGCCCAGACAGCACGGAGACACCGCATGGCCGACCTCACCCTGACCACCTTCAATTGGGTTCCCGAACTGCCGCGCGGCTTCGTCCGCGACCTTCGCGTGCGCTGGGCCCTCGAGGAGGCCAGCTTGCCCTACCTCGTCGCCAGCGTGCCGTTCGACGACCGCGGCGCCGCGCATCTGGCGCACCAGCCGTTCGGCCAGGTGCCATGGCTGACCGACGGCGGCATTTCCATTTTCGAGAGCGGCGCGATCCTGCTGCATCTCGGCGAACTCAGCGACAAGCTGATGCCATCAGATCCGCGCGGCCGCAATGAAGCGACGGAATGGGTATTCTCCGCACTCAACTCCGTGGAGATGGCGAGCCTGCCCTGGGCGCTTTTCAGGTTCACCGGGACGAACGACGGCTCACCATCCGTGAAGTTTTTCGACGACTTCCTCAAGCTCCGCCTCAAGCACATGGAGCCGGTACTTGCGATGCGCGAATGGCTGGCGGGCTCCTTCTCCGTCGCCGACATCCTGATGTCGGACGTGCTGCGCCTCGTCGATCATTTCGACGGGCTCACGGAGCATCCGGCCTGCCGCGCCTACGTCGCGCGCGCCACCGCCCGCCCGGCCTTCGCCAAGGCCCACGCCGACCAGATGGCGCATTTCGCCGCGGCGGATGCCGCCCGCTAGCGCGGCGTCCGCGTGGCATGTGACGTGCCTCACATAATGAATCGGGTTTCGGCCGTAGGCTCACCGCCATCAAATGACCCCTGCGGAAGGTGACACATGGCACGCATCGCATATCTCAGAGAGCAGCTTGCCCGCGCCGAAAGGCTGGCAAAGGCGATCCTCGACCGGCAAACCGCGGAACGACTCCAAGCGTTCGCAGCCGAATGCCGCGAGGAGCTGCATAACCTGACGCACAGGGCCGCGGCGTGACGTTCGCGCCCGCCAAGCACCGCGTCACACCAGCTTCATCGGCGCATCCGCGACCACGCGAAGGTCGATCCGGCCGATCAACGCCGAGCGCCGCGCCTCGGCGGCACTGATCGCATCATCCGTCTGCCGCAGCGTGCTGATGTTCGAACCGAGCGAGACGATGCCGCCGAGCACCAGAGCGATCGAGCCAAGCGCGGCGGTCTGACCGAAGGCAAACAGTCCGAGGATTGTGATCAACAACAGTGCGGCCCCGCCCCCGATAGCGATCTTGGATGCCAGAATGTACTTGCGGCACCGCTCGGCGATCTCGGCCAACGCCTCGATCCGCGCTTCGATGTCTGCAATCGCGTCGGTCGGATTGTCTTCGGTCATCGGACTCCAGTCCACTTAAGCGCGTTTGAACGCCGCGTAACCAGCGTCGCCGCTCTCCCGAAGTAAGTGACGTCCTTTTCCCAATCTGTTCTATGTGTCACGTGGAGCTATTCGGGCTGCGGCCAGTACGTCTTGAATTCCGGGTAGAGTGGGTCGCCCTGTCTTGGACGATCTACCGACTGCACGATCGACAGCATCATGCTCAAGCCCTTCGTAATATTTTCGTCCATATCTGTCTTCTTGCGTGCACCCTCGGTCTTGTAGAGCGCGGCCTCAGGCCCCAACCAAAGAAGGCCGTACTCAAAAACCCGCAATAAGATCAGATGGATTGTAAATTTCGACATGGGAGAAATTGTACCCATAGCGTTCTCTACAATGCTATCCGACTCTCGATCCATAAAGGTCGCAAAGGATGGGCCAAAACTGGGATGCGCCGACATACCCATCATATCCAGATAGCCCTCACGCAATCCGTGAAAGGCCACTGCAGGGTCTTCATTGCCATCGAAGAACCAAAGCCATCGCGCTTTAGCCAGCTTGTGTATTCTTCCTTTTGAGCAATGGAGATGCCAAAATTTAGATGCCTCAGAATTCTGCGTTATTTGTTGAAACTCAGTTGCTAGCTCCTGCTGACTGTTCAGCAGATGCATTACGTCAATTGCCTCGATCAGTGTTCGCGTAACGACGTTGGACTGTAGAAAGAATCCGCCCTCTATCAATCCGCGAACGCAAATCATGTCCTGAAAAACACGCCCAGCGAGGGCCATCAAGCATATCTGCCGCTTGTCCGAGGGCCCATCCACCTTTGTTCGGTAGAAGGCCCAAGTAATCAGCCAAAAGGCGATGGCTTCGTCCAAGAACGCAAGCCAGATCAAAACATCCGAGGGAATGACCTTCAGAGCCTTTCGTCGATATTTCTGAACCGTCTTCCGCAGATCTTCGCCAGGCGAGATTTTGCTTTTCCCGCGTGCTGCCTCTCCGCGATAAGCTCTCCGAATGAGCTTTCGGGTCTCCTTCAAGTACGCATCTAAATCGAGTTTGCTCACAACGGCAAATTGTCGTGCTTCTTCGCCGGCGTTTCCACCTTCTTGTCTTTCAGCATCGACAGCGCGCGTGCGATCCGCTTCCGCGTCGAGTGCGGCATGATGACGTCGTCGATGTAGCCGCGCTCGGCGGCGATGAAGGGGGACAGAAAGCGGTCTTCGTATTCCTTGGTTCTTGCCGCGATCTTGTCGGGGTCGCCGATGTCAGAGCGGAAGATGATCTCGACCGCGCCCTTGGCGCCCATCACGGCGATCTGGGCGGTCGGCCACGCGTAGTTCATGTCGGCGCCGATTTCCTTGGAGGCCATGACGTCGAAGGCGCCGCCATAGGCCTTGCGGGTGATGATGGTGACCAACGGCACGGTGCATTGCGAGTAGGCGAACAGGAGCTTTGCGCCGTGCTTGATCAGGCCGCCATATTCCTGCGCGGTACCCGGCAGAAAGCCCGGCACGTCGACGAAGGTGACGATCGGGATGTTGAAGGCGTCGCAGAAGCGCACGAAGCGCGCAGCCTTGCGCGAGGCGTCGCTGTCGAGCACGCCGGCCAGCACCATCGGCTGGTTGGCGACGAAGCCGACGGTGCGGCCGGCGATGCGGCCGAAGCCGGTGACGATGTTCTTGGCAAACAAATCCGCGATCTCGAAGAAGTCGCCCTCGTCCACGACCTTCAGGATCAGCTCCTTCATGTCGTAGGGCTTGTTCGGATTGTCGGGGATCAGCGTGTCGAGCGACATGTCGACGCGGCCGATGTCGTCGAAGCTCGGCCATTCCGGCACGCCGTCGGTGTTGTTCGACGGCAGGAAGTCGATCAGGCGGCGCATTTGCAGAAGCGTCTCGACGTCGTTCTCGAAGGCGCCGTCGGCGATCGACGAGCGCGTGGCGTGCACGCTAGCGCCGCCGAGCTCTTCGGCGGTGACGACCTCGTTGGTGACGGTCTTCACCACGTCGGGGCCGGTGACGAACATGTAGCTGGTGTTCTTCACCATGAAGATGAAGTCGGTCATCGCCGGCGAATAGACGTCGCCGCCGGCGCAGGGGCCCATGATGACGGAGATCTGCGGGATCACGCCCGAGGCGAGCACGTTGCGGCGGAAAACATAGGAATAGCCGGCGAGCGCGGCGACACCCTCCTGGATGCGGGCGCCGCCCGCGTCATAGAGGCCGATGATGGGCGCCCTCGCCTTCATCGCCATGTCCTGAAGCTTGGTGATCTTCAGCGCGTGGGTCTCGGACAGCGAGCCGCCGAACACGGTGAAATCCTTCGCGAACACGAAGGTCTTGCGGCCGTTGACGGTGCCCCAGCCGGTGACGACGCCGTCGCCGGGAATCTTGTTCTTCTCCATGCCGAACTCGGTGGAGCGGTGCTCGACGAACATGTCGAACTCCTCGAACGATCCCTTGTCGAGCAAGAGCTCGATGCGCTCGCGCGCGGTCAGCTTGCCGCGGGCGTGCTGCGCCTCGATGCGCTTCTCCCCGCCGCCGAGCTTTGCGCCGGCACGACGGTCTTCAAGGGCGTCCAGGATATTCTTCATTTGCTCCCGCCAGTTCTTAGCCTAAATGCGATTGCCGGGGGTTCTAACACGGCATTTTGCGGGCCGGGAAGCCGCTTTCGGCGTCGCAGGGCTGCCTTGCCGCAGCGCCAAAGCACAAGGAATTACAAAGTTTTGCCTGGGAGGCGACGATGGACGAGCGAGTGGCCGAGACCGGCTCTGCAACCGGCGGCGTCAACATCCTGCTGCGGCTGGAGGGCCTGACGCTGTTCGCCGGCATGGTGATGCTCTATGCGGCCTGGGATGGGTCATGGCTGGTGTTCGCCCTGCTCTTCTTCGTCCCCGATCTGAGCTTCCTGGCCTACCTCTCGGACGCCCGGTTCGGCGCGCTGGTCTACAATGCCGCCCACAGCTACATGGCGCCGGTCGCGCTCCTGACGCTCGGCTTCGGCCTCGCCTCGCCGCTCACTCTGTCCATCGCCTTGATCTGGCTCGCCCATATCGGCATCGACCGGGCCCTGGGCTATGGCCTGAAATATGCGGCCGGGTTCGGCTTCACCCATCTGGGGCGGATCGGCCGGCAGAAGAACCCCTGACGCAGTCGCAAATCTGGCGCAGCCCGGTTGACCCGGCCGGGCGATTCAGGCTTGCTCGGAGCTCAGCGATCAGGCGCCGAATGTTGCGTGAGCCCAGTCGGTACGGCGGCGGTCATCATTTCTGGCTGCAAGCATCACCTCATGTCCGCGACGGTCGTCCCGCTGCCGCCGAGTTCATCGTCCGAAACCACCGACTTCCTGCGGCGCATGGCCAGCATGGTGTCGGGTAGGAACGGCGAGATGCTGCTGCGCGCGGCCGCACTGATCGAGTCGCTGGCGCAACGGGCGATGTCGGCGGAACGGCTCTATCACCGGGAGCACGAAGAGAACACGCGCAACACCGAGCTGCGGGTGGCCGGTGAGATGGCCTCCGATGCCTTGGCCAAGCAAATTGACGGATTGCGCACCCAGCTGGCCGAACTGTCCACGGCTGCAGCGGCCGAGCGCGCGGCGTTCGATGCCGAGCGCGGCAAGCTGCTCGGCTTGATGCAGCATGCGGAGAGCCATATCGGCAAGCTCACGGGCGAGCTGGATACGCTTCGCGCCTCGGTCGACGCCTTCAACGAGACCGTGGTCTCCGTGCCGATCGAGGTGCTGCGGCTGGCGCGCACGCAGTTCGATTTCCTCTCCGACGGCTTTGCCCGCAAGGGCGACGTGATCTCGCAGGCGATGAGCGAAATCGGCGGCTTTGCGATCGACCAGGCGCTGACGGTGAAGAAGACGGACACCGCCTGAGGCGAGCCGCCGCGCGAGTGCTCATGAACGGCACTACCGAAGCGCCCTTCACCTACAAGGACGCCTATGTCGAGCTCAACCCGCATGTCGGCGGCAATCCCACCACTGCTGCGGAGTCGCGCAAAGCCGTGGAGGAGTTCTTGCAGGCGCTGTTCAAGCTGGGCTGAGACTGCCCGGTCCGATGCCGTAGAGTGGGCAAAGCGAAGCGTGCCCACCATTTGCAGATCACGATATGGAGAGATGGTGGGCACGGCGCTGCGCACCTTGGCCCACCCAACTGCGGCTCACCATGGGATGCACATGGAGCCTGCGTTGGCGCGACATCCTCCGTCATTGCGAGCGGAGCGAAGCAATCCAGGCTGCCTCAAAGGAAAGACTCTGGATTGCTTCGTCGCAAGTGACTCCTCGCAATGACGTTGGAGAGCGACGTTGGCGCGGCAGCGCTAGATTGCGCCGATCTCGGCAAGGCAGGCTTGCGTCAGCGGCATGCGCTCGCCGACCAGACGCGGCTCCTTGCAATCCATGTTGAGCGCGAACACGGTGTGGGCCTCGCCCTTCTCGGCCCAGCCCACCATCCAGCCGAGCGAGGGCTCGCCGCGCTCGGCGCCCAGGAGGCCGGACTTGGCGCGGATGACGCTGTCGCCGACCTTGGTCACTGGCAGGATGTCGGCGACGAGATCCTGGCTGCGCTTGCTGATCGGCAGCGCGCGGCGGCGCAGCCGGTCGACGAAATCGACCTGCTCGACCGGATCGATGCGCAAATTCCCCGTGAGCCAGAACTGGTCGATGCCGCCGCCGATGTCGCGATTGCCGTAGTCGAACAGATCGACGTACTTTTGCATGCGCTCCTGACCAATGCGCCGCGCGATCTCCTGATAGACCGGCACCGCGCTCACGAGAATCGCACTGCGCAGTGTGTGATCCTTGTTCCACGCTTCGATCGGCCGCTTCACGCCATCCCACGGGAACACGTCCTTGTCGGGGTCAGTAACCACGCCGGTCTCGATAGCGATCAGCGAGTTCGGGATCTTGTAGGTCGAGGCCGGCAGCTTTGCTTCGCCCGAGCGTTCCTTGTCGCTGGCGACGACCAGATAGTCCTCGACCTTGTAGCCGACGAAGGTGCCCGATGTGCCAAGGTCGGTGAAGCGTTTTGCCAGGCTGTCGCGGATCTCGTTGCGCGGCGGTGCGACATGGGCGAACGTACGCGATGGCACGATTGCAGTTGCGGCGAGGAGGCCGAGGGTGGAACGGCGGGTGATCAAGAGAGATGTCCGTGAACCATGAAAGTGGCCACGACCATGCAGCCGCCATCGTGGTAAAACGATGACAGGTTATTTCTTGAGCATGATCTGTTCGGAAAACCGCTGCACACTTCGCGCTAACGCTGCCCTTCGAGTCCGGATCATGCTCTACCGCCCGCGGCCCGACAGCCGCAGCACGAACACCAGCACTTCGGCGACCGCCTTGTAGAGGTCGGGCGGGATCTCCTCGCCGAGTTCGACCTTGGACAGCGCGCCGGCCAGAATCTCGTTCTCCTCGATCGGGATGTCGTTGGCCTTGGCGATCTCGACGATCTTTTCACCGATCGTACCCTTGCCCTTGGCGACGACGACCGGCGCGTTGCTGCCCTTCTCGTAATGCAGCGCGATCGCAAGCTTGGACGGATCGCTCATGTGGCCCGGTCCAGGAAGTGGCCGGCGCGGGCCGGTGCGGGCTGCGGCGGGGTGCCGTCGCGCACCAGGATATCGCCGGGTTTGAGCTCGGCCCTCGTCAGGGCCAGGTTCAGCTCCCCGATGCCGGCGCGAAGCTGCTGCGCGGTCGCCGGCCGCTCCGCCCACATCCGCACGAAGGTCTTGTCGCCGTTCAGGGTAATCAGCGCGTGCACCGGGCCGGCCGGCTCGACATTGAGCGTGAAGCGCGCGCGCCAGGCGCGCTTGGCGGGATCGGCGGTTTCATTGCCGCCATCGCGCGAGATCTCGAACTGCGCCATCGCCGTGCCCTGCGGAGTTGCGAAGGGAATCTCGAAATTCCACTGCGGCACGGTCGGATCGATGCGGTGGCCGCCGGCGTCGGTCCGGTCAGGAAGCGAGGCGACCTGCAGCAAGGTCTGCCGCGCGATCGCCGCATCGGTGTCGTCGAGCAGGCGATGCACGGTCGCAGCGAGCGGCGTATCGGGCGCGAGCGACGGCGAGGCGATCGCCTGCGGTGCCGGCAGCGCGCCGCGAACCGGCGGTGGCGTCGGCCGCGCGGCGGCTTCGAAGATGTGGCCGTCGGGCACGGCCTTGTTCGAGCCGGGCAAATTGCCGGTCAGGCGCGGCAGGTTTTGCGCGACCTCCTGCAGAAGGCTCGCGGCAAGGCCGGCGGACATGGTTCGCGGCATCGCGGCCTGCGCGGCATTGCCGGCAACGTCGACCAGCACCGCGGCCGCGGAATTGGCGCTGCGCGGCATTTGCGGCGGCTGTGCGATCTCGGATTCGGTTGACGGCAATGCGGCCTGCACGGCCTGACCTGCTGCAGCAGCCGACGCGGCGGCGGCCTGCGGTGTCCCCGTGGCGCTCAAAGGAATTGTGGCCCCCTGCGGCGCGGCAGTTTCCAGCGTGGCCAAGGTCTGCCGCAGCACCAGCAGTGCGGCCTTCAGGTCCGGCACCGTGCCGGAGGACGGTGTCGTGCCCGCGGCCAGCGAGGCCTCGAGGAACAGGCCGGACTTCTGGAAGGCGGATTCGATATCGCCGCCATCGAGCCGAGGGTTGAGCGGCGTCTGCTGCGCCAGCACGGCCAGCACCGCCTGCTTCAGCCCCGCCGGCAGATCGCTGCCGGTGACGACGGAGGCTAGATTGGCGAACAGCGGTGCCTGGCTGCCCTGTTTGGTCACGGCCTCGGCCGAAGCGGCGGTGACGGCGACCTGTTCCAATGGCGTCAGGGTGCTGCGCGCCGCGCTCGCTGACGGTGCAAGCGGCGGGCTCTCGACGAGCGAGGCCGCGCGCGCTGTCAGCGTGACCTGATCGGCGGCAGCTTCCCCTGCCCCGCTCATGACGGCGAGCCGGATGGTGCCGTCGTTCTGCGACACCGCGAGCTGGAGATTTTGCCCTGGCGTCAGCGACACCTCCGACATCACGTCCATCGAAAGATTTGCGATCGCGATCCGCACCAGATTGTCGGCGAGCACGCTGACCACTCTGGCGTCGACGACGCTGCCGGCCTGAAGAACGAGATCGGGCGTCGCCGCATCAGCCACGGGGCTGGCAGCACTGACGGGAAGGATCGAGCTTATCGGCGTCGGCATCTCAGGGGTCCCGGAGCACGGGCCACCCTAACGCCGGCGTCGTAAACCTCTCGTTAAGGACCTTTGGCCGCGGGCGGCTTTACCGCCTCCAGGACCGCGACCGCAGCCTTGAAATCCCTCAGCCGGGCGGCGCGGCGGGCGGCCGCTTCTTCGTCGACCCCCCACTTCTCGGCGTTCCAGTCCTCATCGACATAGGCAGCCACCCAGACCTGGTCGGCGTCGCGCACCCCGTGGGCCAGCGCCAGCGCCAGCAGGGCCGAGCCTGTGAGGGACGTGACCACGTGGAGCGCCGCGATCGACCAGGGATCCCCGGGCAGCGCGGCGCGCGCGGCCTGGACCGCCTCATCGGGCTGCTTCACATGCATGACGCCCTCGGACAGGATGAAATGCGCGCCCAAGGTCTCCGCGGCCCAGAACAGTACGGGATCCCAATGCGCGGCCTCGCGGGCCACCAGCCCCTCCGGGTGACCGGCGCGATAGAACACCAGGTCGGACTGGAAGTATCTTGCGAGGTCGTCGGCCACGAGTTCGACGCGGTCGACCACGCCCTCGACCACGCTGTTGGCAATCCGCGTCAGCGGCATGGTCATGGGATTGATCGTCTCTTTCTGATCCGCCCATTCCGCGGCCACCGCATCGGCAAGGTCTTGCGAGGGGGTCACCACCTGGCGCCCGGAGGGCGTCCGGATCGGCTTGCCGTCGAGCGTGATGGCGAAACCGCCCTCGGCCTCAGCCACCCCCACCTCCTTGTAGAAGCGCTTGCGCAACGGCACGCGCGAGGCCTGGCGGACCGCCTCCTGCGGATCGAGCGGGGACTGCCCCGCGGCCTCATCAAACAATTCGCGCATCTTGAATTTCTGGTCTCCGCCGCTGAATGCTAGGCTTTTAAGATAGAACCGGCGGCCGATAAAGCGAGCAGCAGGCATGAAGGAACTTGCGGGCATTGTGGCCCTGCTCGCCGGGCTCTGGCTGGCCGCGGCGGACGCCGGTTTCCGCACCCCGGAATCGCTGGTGCGTAACGTCTACGCCCATTACGGCCAGGGCGTGCCGGAGCTGTCCAAAGGGCTGCCCCGCGACGCTGCCACCACCAGGCAATTCTTCGACCCCAGCCTGCGCAAGATGTGGTCCGCGCCGCGGGTCGAGCCTTACGATTTCCTGGTGCAGAGCCAGAGTTGGAAGCTCGGTCCGGTCGCGATCGCGGTCGTCCGCAGGCAATACGACAAGACCTATGTCGCGGCGAATTTCGACAATCGCGGCCGGCAGGTCACGCTGAACTTCATCCTCGTCAACGGTCCCGAGGGCTGGCTGATCACTGACATCGAGAGCCCGCATGACAGTCTGCGGATGTTTCTGGAGCAATTCCGGAATTGAGGGAGCTTCCGTCATTGCGAGCGCGGCGAAGCAATCCAGAAAAGCATCCGCGGCAACAACCTGGATTGCTTCGTCGCTTTGCTCCTCGCAATGACGCGCGTGGTACCTCGACCAGCTACTCCTCAGGCGCGTTCTCGATCGGATCAAATCGGCTCGCATCGAGCCCGAGCAAATTCCACGACTGCTGCATGTGCTGCGGCAGCGGCGCGGTGGCATCGATGAAGCCGCCGCGTGGATGCGGAATGACGATGCGGCGCGCGAGCAGATGCAGCCGGTTTTGCAGGCCGCCCGGCAACTGCCAGTTCTCGATGTTGAAATATTTGGGATCGCCCACGATGGGATGGCCGATATGCTCCATGTGGGCGCGGAGCTGGTGGGTGCGGCCCGTCACCGGCTTCAGTGACACCCAGGTCAGCTTGTTGCCGGCGGTCTCGACCACCGCATAATACGTCACCGCGTGGCTCGCGCCCTCATCGCCATGCTGGGCGATGCGCATGATGGTGTCGTCCTCGCTCTCCTCCTTCGCAAGGAAAGTCGAGATGCGGCCCTGCTTCGGCTTCGGCAGGCCCGGCACCAGCGCCCAATAGGTTTTCCGCGCCGACCGCGAGCGGAATGCACCGGTCAGATGCGAGGCGGCAAAGCGCGTCTTCGCGATGAGCAGGCAGCCGGACGTATCCTTGTCGATCCGATGCACAAGCCGCGGCTTCTGCCCTTTGGAGTCGCGCATCACCTCCAGCATCTGATCGATGTGTCGCGTCGTGCCAGAGCCGCCCTGCACCGCAAGCCCGAACGGCTTGTTCAGCACGAGGACGTCGTCGTCCTCGTAGATCGTCATCTCCTTCAGCGCGGCAAGCGTCTTTTGCGCGGCCTCGGACAGCGGGCTCGCCGCCTTCGGCGTGTCGAGCTTCAGAGGCGGTATGCGGACGCTCTGTCCTTCCTCCAGCCGGTCCTTGCTGTCGACGCGCTTGCCGTCGACGCGCAGCTCGCCTTTGCGCACGACGCGCTGGATGTGGGAGAACGACAGGCCGGGAAACCGCGCCTCCAGAAAGCGGTCGACCCGCATGTTGTTCTCGTCCGCCGTGACCTTGACGGTCTGCACCTTGGTCGGCAGCAGCGCCTCGACGGGCTTTTCCGGCGCGGGCGTTTCCGGCAGGGATTTGGGTGCGCGCCGCTCGACACGCTCGGCCGCAAAGCGCGGCGGCTTGCCACCCGGCTTGGCCCCGGGACGCGGCCCGGCCTTCTTGGCGCTGCGCGCCTTGAAGGGGCGCGCCTCCTTGCGCTCATCGCGCTCGCGGGGCTTCGGATTCATTCTCTTGATGCGGCGGCTCATGATGCCTGCCTAGCTCAAAAGTGCCCTTTCGTCACGACGAAACGGCAATTTAGCCTCCGCCGCCCCGTTCCTTCCGCAGCTTGGCCCAGTAATCCAGCCGCTTGCGGATTTCGCGCTCAAAACCGCGCTCCGGGGGGTCGTAGAAGGTCTGGCGGCCGAGGGCCTCCGGAAAGTAGTCCTGGCCGGAAAAGGCGTCGGGGGCGTCGTGGTCGTATTCGTAGGACGCGCCGTAGCCTTCCGACTTCATCAGCTTGGTCGGGGAATTGAGAATGTGCTTGGGCGGCAGCAGCGAGCCGGCCTGTTTCGCGACCTGCATCGCTGCGCCGAAGGCGGTGTAGACGGCATTCGATTTCGGCGCGGTAGCCAGATAGACCACGGCCTGCGCGATGGCGAGCTCGCCTTCGGGATGGCCGAGAAAGTCGAAGGCATCCTTGGCGGCATTGGCGATCACGAGCGCCTGCGGATCGGCAAGGCCGATGTCCTCGACCGCCATGCGCACGACGCGGCGGGCCAGGAACAGCGGGTCCTCGCCGGCATCGAGCATGCGCGCCAGATAGTACAGCGCGGCATCGGGATCGGAGCCGCGCACCGACTTATGCAGCGCCGAGATCAGGTTGTAGTGACCGTCGGCCGATTTGTCGTAGATCGGGGCGCGGCGCTGCAAAATCTCCTGCAACTGCGCGGCATCGAAAATCTCGTCCTTGCGCGCGGCGCGCCAGACTTCCTCGACCAGCGTCAGCGAGGCCCGCCCGTCCCCGTCGGCCATGCGCACCAGCACGGCGCGCGCCTCGGCATCGAGCGGCAGCTTGCGGCCCTCAACCTCCTCGGCATGCGCAAACAGCTTTTCGATCGCGGCCGCGTCGAGCGAGCGAAACACCAGCACGCGCGCCCGGGACAGAAGCGCCGCGTTGAGCTCGAAGGACGGGTTTTCGGTGGTGGCCCCTACCATCACCACGGTGCCATCTTCCATCACGGGCAGAAACGAATCCTGCTGGGCGCGGTTGAAACGATGCACCTCGTCGACGAACAGCAGCGTGCCCTTGCCCATCTCGCGGCGGGCACGAGCGGCCTCGAAGGCCTTCTTCAAATCGGCAACGCCGGAGAACACGGCCGATATTTGCTCGAAGTGCAGATCCGTCGCATCCGCCAGCAGCCGCGCCACCGTGGTCTTGCCGGTGCCGGGCGGCCCCCAGAACACCAGCGAGCCAAGCGTGCGCGTCTCCAGCATCCGCGTCAGCGCGCCGTCGGGACCCAGGATATGATCCTGCCCGACGACCTCCGAGAGCGCGCGCGGCCGCAGCCTGTCCGGCAGCGGATGCGGAGCCTCGTGGTCGAGCCCCGCCGCGGCGAAGAGAGTTGGCGTCTCCTGCGGTCGCTTCGGACTCATCCGCCCAGCGTGACGTTGATCTGCTGGCCACCGCGCACCAGCGTGATGCGCCAGATCCGCGGGCGCTCGCCTGCGGCCTTTTCGAGGTCGCCGCTCTTGCCGATCTTCTGGTTGTTGACGGCCAGGATGATGTCGCCCTTCTGGAAGCCGACATTTGCAGCCGCGCTGTCGCTGCCGAGATCGGTGATCACGACGCCTTCGGTGTCGGCGTCCAGATGCAGTTCGTCAGCAAGCGCCGGCGTGATGGTCGAGACCTTCGCGCCCTGGAACGGCGAGCGCGCGGTGACGACGAGTTCGTTGCGACCGACGTCGGGCGCCGTCTCCAGCGCGACCGTCAGCTTGACCGGCTTGCCGGCCCGCTGCACGTCGATCTGCGCCGTGCCGCCGAGCGGGCGCGTTGCGAAGCGATAGTCGAAAGCGTTGGGGTCATCCACGGTCTGGCCGTCGATGCCGGTGATGAGATCGGAGGATTTCAAGCCGGCCTTCGCCGCCGGGCCGTTCGACACCACGCTGGCGACCAGCGCACCGGTCGGCGAGCGCAGGCCGAGGCTCTCGGCGATCTCGGGCGTCACCGCCTGCAATTTCGCCCCTAACCAGGGCCGCTTCACCGCCTTGCCGCCGCTCCTGGCGGAGGCGACGACGACGCGCACCATATTGGCGGGGATCGCGAAGCCGATGCCTTGCGAGCCGCCGGAACGCGAATAGATCGCGGTGTTGATGCCGGCGAGCTTGCCGCTCATGTCCACCAGCGCGCCACCGGAATTGCCGGGATTGATCGCCGCATCCGTCTGGATGAAGAACTGGTAGTCGGTGATGCCGACCTGCGTGCGTGCCAGCGCCGAGATGATGCCGTGGGTCACGGTCTGGCCGACGCCGAAGGGATTGCCGATCGCGAGCACGACGTCACCGACCAGCAACTCGTCGGAATTGGTGAAGTCGAGGGTCGGGAATTTCTCCTTGGTGTCCTTCAGGCGCAGCACTGCGAGATCGGTGCGCGTGTCCTTCAGCAGGATCTCGGCCTCGAACTCGCGCTTGTCCGAAAGCGACACTTTCACCTGATCGGCGCCTTCGATGACATGGACATTGGTGACGACGAGGCCCGAGGCATCGACGATGACGCCGGAGCCGAGCGAGCGCTGCATCTGCTCGGGCTGCTGGCCCGGCACGCCGAAGAAGCGGCGGAAGATCGGGTCGTCGAGCAGCGGATTGCGGTTCTGCACCATCTTGGCGGCATAGACGTTGACGACCGCCGGCTGCACCCGCTGTACGATCGGCGCATAGGACAGCCGCAGTTCGGCCGGCGATGACGGGACCCGGCGGTCCTGCGCCGCGGCCGGATCGAAGCTGGCCGAAAAAGCTATGCACAATGCGGTGATGACGGCGGCGCGGATCGAACGAAACATTCCTACCTCTCGGAAAAGACGCCGGAATATAGGCGCGTTCGCCCCCCAATAGAAGGGCGCCGGACGGCAATATTCAGTCCCTTCCGGTGTCGCCCAAATGCAAGCCCGGCGTGCGAAATGGCAATTCGCCTGGGCGCCGGATTGGCATGATGCGCGTCATCTTGCATTCTGGCCGACGGTGGATTCGGTTGCAGCGAATTTGCATCATTGGGAACCGCGCAACCGGGCCGCGCCGTCGCGGGGCAGTCATCGATCGATCCTAGGCTCTCCGCCAGTGACTTGGGGAAGTTCATCAAATGATGGAGTCATGACGTGAGCAGGACAAGAATTGCAGCCACGGCGATTGGTCTCGCCGGCGCGCTGGCGGCCTCGCAGGCCCACGCCCAATCGACAAGCAGCAGCGATCAGGAGATCGCGCTTCTGAAGCAGCAGTTGAAGATGCTGGAGCAGAAGCTCGACAAGCTCCAGAGCCAGACCGCCGCGAACACCGCGGCCACGGCGAAGGCCAGGGTTGAAGCGAAGGCGGAGGCAAAAGCCGAAGCTCGATCCGAAGCGAAGGCCGTCGTCGCCAATGCCAACGCGGCGATCTCGCTCAAGGGACCGGCGCCAGCCTCGGGCGTCGGCGTGACGATGCCGAACAACCGTCCGACTATCTGCACCGCCGACCAGGCGAACTGCGTCGCGATCACCAGCCGCGTGCACTGGGATGTCGGCGGCTACGACTATCGTCCCAACACGGCGGCGACCGTTCCGCAAAAGCTCGACAGTGGCGAGAACGTCCGCCGCGCGCGCATCGGACTTACCGGCAAGTTCTTCAACGACTGGAACTTCGCACTGGTCTACGACTTCGGGGGCACTTCCGACGGATTCGGCGGCGCAGCGCCTGGCTCGCTGCCCGGCGGCGGCGTCTCCGGCGTCGAGAACGCCTATCTCAGCTACACCGGCCTGAAGCCGTTCGGTGGACGGATGGCGATCGAGGCCGGCGTCATGGACTTGCCATACACCATGGACGAGGCCACGAGCTCCAACGACATCATGTTCATGGAGCGCGCCTCGCCCGGCGTCATCGCGACCAACATCGCCGCCGGCGACTTCCGCTCGGCGGTCGGCACGCGCTGGTTCAACGACCAGCTGTGGATCGGCGGCTATGTCACGGGGCCCTCGACAGGTGCGATTCACTCCGCCTCGAGCGCGGCTCCGGCGGGCACGAGCGAGCAATACGGCGCGGTGGCGCGTATTGCCGGCAACCCGGTCAGCGGCAAGGACTACTCGGTGCATATCGGCGCCGATGCGCAATGGCTGATTCAGCCGCCGCGCAATCTGATCGCCAACACCCAGACGGTCACGCTGAGCGATCGTCCGGAATTGCGTCTCGATCCGACCACGCTGATCTCGACCGGCGCCATCGCCAATGCCTCGGGCGCGCAGGTCTATAGCGTCGAGGCAGCAGCGACCTATGGTCCCTTCATCGTTCAAGGCGAGTATTTCTGGTACAATGTGGACCGAACAGCCCACACCGGCGTGCCGCTGGTCGGTGCGCCGAGCCTGAAATTCCAGGGCGGTTACGCGCAGGCCGGCTACGTGCTGACCGGCGAAGGCCGGAGCTACAACGCGGCCAACGCGGCCTACAACGGCGTCAAGCCGGCACATCCGTTCTCGCTCGACGGCGGCGGCTGGGGCGCCTGGGAAATCGCGGGACGCTTCTCGACGATCGACCTCAACAACCAGTTGGGAACGGCGACCGGCATCGCCGGCGGCCGGCAGACCGTCTACACGGCGGCGCTGAACTGGTACGTCAACGGCAACGTCCGCTTCATGCTCGACTATCTGCACGGCACGGTGTCGCGGCAGGCCTCGCCGGTCTCGACCGCCGATGTCGGCTCGAAGTTCGACGCGGTCGCGATGCGCACGCAGTTCGCGTTCTGAAGCGAGATCTTCCGGGAGCGGCACGGTCCGCTCCCGGATACCTATGCGGCGCGCTTCGGCTTCTTCACGACCACCGGCGGCGGCGCGCAGGACAGCCGCTGCTGATGGCTCTCGCCCCACGCCTTCAATATGTCGATCACCGGTCGCAGGCTCTCACCGAGCTCGGAGAGGCAATACTCAACGCGCGGCGGCACCTCGGCATAGACCTTGCGAATGACGAGCTTGTCCTCCTCCAGCGCGCGAAGCTGCTTGGTCAGCATGCGCTGGGTGATGCCCGGCATCCGGCGGCGCAGTTCGCCGAAGCGCTGGGTGCCGTCCTGGAGGTGGTAGAGGATCACGCCCTTCCACTTGCCGTCGATCAGATCCAGCGTCGCCTCGACCGAGCAGCCGGGACGCCGGGCAAAATCCCGCCGTTTCATGCGTGTTTCCCTATAGTATCCAAACAGGGACTATATCCCCGAATTTACAGTACTTGCCAAATCGGAGCCAGAGCGACAGTTAGCAAGCCAGGCGCACACCTCACAAGCTCTGCGCCATCTGATGGAGACAAGCCATGAAGGCCGTCGGCTACAAGAAATCGCTTCCGATCGAGGATCAGGACGCGCTGTTCGATTTCGAGACCACAAAGACCGAGCCCAAGGGCCGCGATATCCGCGTCGCCGTAAAGGCGATCTCGGCCAATCCGGTCGACTACAAGGTTCGCAAGCGCGCAGCTCCACCCGAGGGCGAGACCAAGATTCTGGGCTATGACGCGGCCGGCGTGGTCGATGCCGTCGGGCCCGAGGTGACGCTGTTCAGGCCGGGCGACGAGGTGTTTTACGCCGGCTCGATCCTGCGCCAGGGCACCAATTCCGAATTCCATCTGGTCGACGAGCGCATCGTCGGCAACAAGCCGAAGAGCCTGTCGTTTGCGCAGGCCGCCGCCCTCCCCCTCACCTCCATCACCGCCTGGGAATTGCTGTTCGACCGGCTCGGCGCCGTGCCCGGCAAGAGCGTCGATCCGCGCACGCTATTGATCACCGGCGGCGCCGGCGGTGTCGGCTCGATCCTGATCCAGCTCGCCCGCCGCCTCACTGGCCTCACGGTGCTCGCGACCGCGACACGGCCGGAGTCGCAAAAGTGGTGCCTCGACCTCGGCGCCCATGCGGTGATCGACCATGGCAAGCCGATGAAGGAGCAGATCGAGAAGCTCAAGCTGCCGCCGGTCGCGCTGGTGGCAAGCCTCACCTTCACCGAACAGCACTACAAGGCGATCGCGGAGTTCATGGCGCCGCAGGGCCGGTTCGGCCTGATCGACGATCCCCCGGAATTCACCATGAGCACGTTCAAGGGCAAGGCGATCTCGGTGCATTGGGAATCGATGTTCACGCGCTCCTCGTTCCAGACGCCCGACATGATCGCGCAGCATCATTTGCTCAATGACGTCGCCGACCTCATCGACAAGGGCGTGCTGCGCACCACGCTCGACCAGACCTTCGGCACGATCAACGCGACCAACCTCAAGCGCGCACATGCGCTGCTCGAGAGCGGCAAGTCGCGCGGCAAGATCGTGCTGGAGGGGTGGTAGAAAACGTGATGACTGTCGATCCGGGCCCAACTCACCGAACGGTGCCATTGATCGAGTGTGACGTCACTTTGCTGAGCCCAGAGGAAGGCGGTCGAACGACCTCCTTCCCTGCCGGCGCGTTCTCAAACAATCGCTATCGCCCTCATATCGTCGTTGGCGACCCCAGCATTCGCCATGCGGCGGTCGACAATCGGGGCGTTAGCACGGAAGAATACATCGGCGTCGCGTTCAGTGACGGCCCTCACCTCCCCGCCATCGGCAAGGAGATGAAGGTTCTTCTCGCTTTAATGTATTTTCCAAACCCGATGTACGACAAACTCAGGCCAGGCGTCATGTTCACTCTGCGCGAAGGCCCAAAGATCATCGGCTATGGCCGGATTGAGCGTTGGCTCGAGTAGCAGGTGCGTAAGGTGGGTCACGCCAGGCGAATTGCGTTTCGCGCAGTCGCAAGGCTAACCCACCTTGCGAAGCCTACATTTCTAAGCGATCGTATTGACAATGCCGCCCTCCGCGCGCAGTGCCGCACCGTTGGTTGCGGACGCTTCCTTCGACGCAACATAGACCACCATGTTGGCGATCTCGTCGACGCTGGCGAAGCGCTGGATCAGCGAGCTCGGGCGATGCTGCTTGACGAAATTGGCAGCGGCTTCATCCACCGACTGCCCGTTTTGTTTGGCGAGATCCTTCACGAAGGTCTCGACACCCTCCGACATGGTTGGGCCCGGCAGCACGGAGTTGACGGTGACACCCGTGCCGCGGGTGAGCTGTGCCAGGCCCCGCGCGACCGAAAGCTGGGCCGTCTTGCTCATGCCGTAGTGGATCATCTCGACGGGGATGTTGAGACCGGATTCCGACGAGATGAAGACGATGCGGCCCCAGTTGCGCTTGAGCATGCCCTGCAGATACGCGCGCGACAGCCGCACGCCGCTCATGACGTTGACCTCGAAGAACCGGCTCCAGTCCGCGTCGGGGATCTCGAAAAAGTCCTTCGGCTCGAAGATGCCGGCATTGTTGATGAGGATGTCCACCTCGGACAGCGCGGACACAAGCGCCTTGCAGCCCGCTGCCGTCGAGACGTCCGCGGCAATGCCGCGCACCTTAGCCCCGGCCGCTTCCAGCTTGCGGACGGCCGCATCGACCTTGTCCTGGCCGCGCCCGTTGATCACGACGCTCGCGCCTGAGCCCGCGAGGCCCTTGGCGATGGCGTGGCCGATGCCGGCGGTCGAGCCGGTCACGAGGGCGGTCTTTCCGGAAAGGTCGATGTTCATGCGTCGTCTCCATTGAGGCTGACGCAGATATCGTGCGCTGCACAAGCAGCTTCAATCGCCCTCACCGACGCGTGAGGATCAGTTGCGCGCCGGTAGTGTCCTGAGAAAGGCGACGATCGCATCGAGGTCCTGCGCCGTCATGCTGGCGTAGGCAGCATAGGCCATCGGCGGCTTGAGCTTGTGGCCGTCGCGCGCGATGCCTTGCGTAATCGCACGTTTGATTTCGTCATCGCTCCACGCGCCGAGACCTGCGCCGGGATCCGGGGTGATATTGGGGGAGACGGATTCGCCCCAGGGCCCCCTAAATGTCCGACCGCCCTTGCCGCTCGCTGCGGCGAAATCGTGCACGGCGGACGGGCCCTCCGGCGTGTGGCATTCCAGGCAATGGGCGATGGTCAGCAGATAACGGCCATGCGCAAGCTGGTCGGACAGCTCCTGCTCGCTCGCCTGCATGCCGGCATAGATCGGCGTCTCCGGCTTCAGCGCGATCTTGTATTCCGGGGCCGGCGTCTCGTGTCGCACGGGAGGCACGGAGCGCAAGTAAGCCGCGAGCGCATCGAGATCGCGGGCGGTGAGCACCGTGTAGAACGCAGTCGGCATGATCGGCGCGACCCAGGTCCCGTTCGGCCTGTTGCCGCTGACGAGAAACCGCTTCAGCTCGGCGTCGCTCCAATTGCCGATGCCGGTGTCCTTGTCCGGCGTGATGTTGGAACCGGTGACCTTGAATGCCGGCTCGTCGAAGGTCTGCCCGCCCGACAATGCGCGCGAGAGATCGAGGCCCTGCGGCGCGCGCGGGGTGTGGCAGTTGTGGCAGACCATCACGCTGTTGACGAGATAGGCGCCGCGCTCGACCAGCGTCTCGCAGGTGGCCGGCGACATCAGCATCGCCAGCGCAATCCCAACCACAATCCTCATGTCAGCCCCCCGGCCCGCATCGCCTTCAAAAAAACGATCGTGCGCGGCATGAGATATCGCCGCGCTATAAAAAAAGCGGCGCCCTGGGGCGCCGCTTTCTGAAAACTGAAATGCCGGTCGGCTTACGCCGCCTCGGCTTCCTTCTCCTGCACCGGACCGGAATCCTGGCCCTTGGCATCGACGTCGCGATCGACGAACTCGATCACGGCCATCGCGGCGTTGTCGCCGTAGCGGAAGCCGGCCTTGATGATGCGGGTGTAGCCGCCCTGGCGGTCCTTGTAGCGGGTCGCCAGGACGTCGAACAGCTTCCTGACCTGATCCTTGTCGCGCATCTCGGAGATGGCCTGGCGGCGCATGGCGAGACCGCCCTTCTTGCCGAGGGTGACGAGCTTCTCGACGATCGGACGCAGCTCCTTCGCCTTCGGCAGCGTGGTGACGATCTGCTCGTGCTTGATCAGCGCGGCGCACATGTTGGCGAACATCGCGCGGCGATGCTCGGCAGTGCGGTTGAGCTTCCGATGAACCTTGCCGTGACGCATTGATCTATTCCTTGACTTGTCTTCGTCGCGACGGTTCGTCGGACTTGTTGCTCAGGTGGGCTGCCTGCGTTCGCCCGCTAAAGCGCGATGAACTCGCGCTTTAGCCTGTCGTAGCTCGGATCAGTAGTGATCCTCGAAGCGCTTGGCGAGCTCGTCGATGTTCTCCGGCGGCCAGCCCGGCACTTCCATGCCGAGATGCAGACCCATCTGGGCCAGCACTTCCTTGATCTCGTTCAGCGACTTGCGGCCGAAGTTCGGGGTGCGGAGCATTTCGGCTTCCGACTTCTGCACGAGGTCGCCGATGTAGACGATGTTGTCGTTCTTCAAGCAGTTGGCCGAACGCACCGACAGCTCGAGCTCGTCCACCTTCTTGAGGAAGGCCGGGTTGAAGGCGAGGTCCGGGATGATCTCCTGGGCGACTTCCTTGCGCGGCTCTTCGAAGTTGACGAACACGTTGAGCTGATCCTGCAGGATGCGGGCGGCGTAGGCCACCGAGTCATCCGGCGAGATCGCGCCGTTGGTCTCGATCGTCATGGTCAGCTTGTCATAGTCGAGGATCTGGCCCTCGCGGGTGTTCTCGACCTTGTAGGAGACCTTGCGGACCGGCGAGTACAGGCTGTCGACCGGGATCAGGCCGATCGGCGCGTCCTCGGGACGGTTGCGCTCGGCGGGCACGTAGCCCTTGCCGGTGGCGACCGTGAACTCCATGCGAATCTCGGCGCCCTCGTCGAGGGTGCAGATCTGCAGGTCCGGATTGAGCACCACGACGTCGCCGACGGTCTGGATGTCGCCGGCGGTGACGACGCCCGGGCCCGACTTCTTGACGACCATGCGCTTGGGGCCTTCGCCCTGCATCTTGATCGAGATGTCCTTGATGTTCAGCACGATGTCGGTGACGTCCTCACGGACGCCCGCGATCGAGGAGAACTCGTGCAGCACGCCGTCGATGTGCACCGACTGCACCGCCGCTCCCTGGAGCGAGGAGAGCAGGATGCGGCGCAGCGCGTTGCCGAGCGTCTGGCCGAAGCCGCGCTCGAGCGGCTCGGCGACGATGGTCGCAAAGCGGTTCGAATCGCTTCCGGGGGTCACCTGGAGCTTGTTCGGCCGAATCAGTTCTTGCCAATTTTTCTGGATCGTCACTGTTTCACCCATACGGGCCAGTCGAACTGCGATTGCAGATTCTGGCGTTGGAGAAAGGCCGCGGGTCGCACCCGCAGCTTCTTAAAAAAAGTCATCGCAGGCGACGATGGCGCCCGCGACCTCGTATCAAACGCGCCGACGCTTGCGGGGACGGCAACCGTTGTGCGGGATCGTGGTCACGTCGCGGATCGAGGTGACGGTGAAGCCCGCGGCCTGGAGCGCGCGGAGCGCCGATTCGCGGCCCGAACCGGGACCGGCGACTTCGACTTCCAGCGTGCGCATGCCGTGCTCCTGCGCCTTCTTGGACACGTCCTCGGCGGCAACCTGCGCGGCGTACGGGGTCGACTTGCGCGAGCCCTTGAAGCCCATCGTGCCGGCGGAAGACCAGGCAATCGTGTTGCCCTGCGCGTCGGTGATGGTGATGGTCGTGTTGTTGAACGACGAGTTCACGTGCGCGACGCCGGAGGCGATGTTCTTGCGCTCACGACGACGAACGCGGGTGGCTTCCTTGCCCATGGAGTACCTTTCCTGGAGATCTCAAACGCCGCCGTAATGCCAGCGGCTACACCTGTGGAACGAAAGGCGTGTGGCGAACGGGTCATCCCCTTTCGCCACACGCCGTGATTGGATTCGAAAACTTACTTCTTCTTGCCGGCGATGGCCTTGGCCGGGCCCTTGCGCGTGCGCGCATTGGTGTGGGTCCGCTGACCGCGCACCGGCAGGCCGCGACGATGGCGCAGGCCGCGATAGCAGCCGAGGTCCATCAGACGCTTGATGTTGATGCCGACCTCACGACGCAGGTCGCCCTCGACGAGATAGTCGCGGTCGATCACTTCGCGGATCTGGAGCACCTCAGCATCGCTGAGCTGATTGACGCGACGATCCGCGGGGATCTTCACCTTCTCCATGATCTCACCGGCGATCTTCTGGCCGATGCCATGGATGTACTGGAGCGCGATGAGAACGCGCTTGTTGGTCGGAATGTTCACGCCGGCAATACGGGCCACGGCCTTCTCTCCTGTTGCCGATCCCTCGTCAGGAACCGGTCTTTAAGTGCTTGGTTTCTCGGGCAGGTGTTCACAAACGCGAACACGACGCCCACCCCTGGTCTTCCTGGGGCCCGGCATCGTTTGAAACTATCCGACTTGGATGCGGGGCTTATTAGGGGATTCAGGGGGCTTTCGTCAACCGCCGCTAGCGCTTGGCTCGCCTTTTCGTGACCTTTTTTGCGGCCTTTTTGGCACCCTTTTTGACGGCCTTCTTGACCGTCTTTTTGGCCGCCTTCTTTGTCGCCTTCTTGACGGTCTTCCTGGCCGCCTTCTTGGCACCCTTCACGGCCTTCTTGGTGGCCTTTTTGGCGGATTTCGCAGCCTTTTTGGCTGTTTTCACCGGCTTTTTGGCCGCTTTGGCCTTCTTGGCCGTCGTCTTGGCGGGGCCCGTCTTGGCCGCGCTGCGGGCATGCGTCTTGGGCTCGACCGCCCCGAGCGCCAGGAGCAGGCGGTGGATGGCGCGGGTCACCTCGTCGATGGCCATCATGCCGTCGATGGTCGAGAGCTTCCGCCGCTCGGAATAGTAGTGAATCAGGGGTTCCGTCTGGTTGCGGTAGCTGGCTAAACGCCTGGTCAGGACCTCCGGGGTATCGTCGATCCGGACCTCCTCGCCGCGCTCCCGCATCTGGGCAACGCGGGTCTCGACACGGTTCAGCAGCGCGCTCTCGTTGACGCGGAGCTCGATCACCGCGTCGAGCTTGAGGTGCTTGTGCTTGAGCAACTCGTCCAGCGCCTCGGCCTGCGGCACGGTGCGCGGGAAACCGTCGAGGATGAAACCGTTCTTCGCGTCCGGCTGGTCGATGCGATCGGAGATGATTCCGACCACGACCTCGTCGGGAACGAGGCCGCCGCTGGCCATGATTTCCTTGGCCTTGAGCCCGACCGGCGTTCCCGCCGCCACGGCCGCGCGCAACATCTCACCGGTCGAAAGCTGGACGATGCTGTAGCGCTGTACCAGCCGCTGCGCCTGGGTCCCCTTGCCCGATCCCGGCGGTCCCAGAAGTATAATTCTCATCGGCGTACGCCCCCCGGATTGGTGAGCGATACGTCGCGCACCTGTGTTTTGATATCAAGAGCGGTGCAAACCACAACCAGCGCCGCACCACCATCGATGATCATACTATAAGGCAGCCCGATCCGGTAAAGCTCGAAGACCTCCGGAATCAACTGCAATGCCGTCAGGTAGACGGCTCCGACGACCGTCGTCAATGATACGACGCGATCGAGATAGCCGGCCGTCGCCTCGCCGGGTGCGACACCGGTGATGCTGCCGTCGCGTGCAGCCAAGGATTGGGCCGTGTGCTCGGGATCGACCACATAGGCGGTGTAGACGAACGCAAGCACGAAGACCGCAACCGATCCGAGGACCACGTGCGCCAGCGTGCCAAGCTCAAGTTGCCGGTAGGCGGCGGCGACCCATGGCGTATCGGCACCAAAGATGTAGGTCAGGCCAGCCAGCGGCAGAAACCAGATCCACGGCGCCACGGTGGCCGGCACCAGAAAGCCGGCGTGGACCAGCACGAGATCGCCGGAGATTTCACCGCTCTGCAGCAGGCCTGCGATGCCGGCAACGTCGCCCGGGATATGAACCAGAAAATTGACGCTGAGCAGCAGCGCCAGACCATTGCCGATGCCGTGGCGGGTGATCTGTTCACTGAGCCAGATCAGGACGAACACACCACCGACGACCGAGGCCGTGGCCGCGAGCACGGACCATTCGTCCGGATTGGGAACCAGTGCCGGAATTGTCCGGACGGCCGAGGCGTAGCCGTAGGCCTGGAAGGCCCCAAACGCGAAAGTCAGGATCAGCGTGTAGCCGGAGATCCTGCGCCGGCCGCGCTCGCCCGACCTCTCGAGCGAGCTCAGGCCCTGCCATACCAGCGAAGGAAGCCGAATGACGATCGCAGCACTCAGATAAGGAAAGATACCGAGTGCAAAGATCGAAAAGCGGCCCACATGCTCGGCGGAGAACGACAGGCTCGAAGCACCCATCCCTGCGAACGGGATCCGGGTGCCCAGCCTGAAAAGGAGCAGCGCGCCAATCGTGAAAGCGATCCGGCGCGCGAGCTCCCTGCTCATCTACGGCGGCCGCGCAGCTTCGACTTACGGATCAGGCCCTCATACTGATGGGCCAGCAGATAGCCTTGCACCTGCGCCACCGTGTCCATGGTGACGCTGACGACGATCAGCAGCGATGTGCCGCCGAAGTAGAACGGCACCGAGGCGTAGGAGATCAGGATCTCCGGGATCAAGCAGACGATCGCCAGATAGACCGCTCCGAGCACGGTGATGCGCGACAACACGTAGTCGATATATTCCGCCGTGCGCTCACCGGGGCGGATGCCCGGAATGAAGCCGCCGTGCTTCTTCAGATTGTCCGCGGTCTCGGTCGGGTTGAACACGATCGCGGTGTAGAAGAACGCGAAGAAGACGATCAGCGCGAGATACATGATCAGGAACAGCGGCCGGCCGTGGCCGAGCTGGGTCGTGATCCACTGGAACCATTCCGGTCCCTTGCCCGCGTTGAAATTCGCAACCGTGGTCGGCAGCAGCAGCAGCGAGGACGCGAAGATCGGCGGGATCACGCCCGAGGTGTTGAGCTTGAGCGGCAGATGCGAGGACTGGCCTTCGAACATCTTGTTGCCGACCTGGCGCTTGGGATACTGGATCAAGAGCCGGCGCTGGGCGCGCTCCATGAACACGATGAAGGCGATCACGGCGACCGCCATGATGATGACGACCAGGATCAGGCCGGTCGACATCGCCCCCTGACGGCCGAGCTCGAGCATGTTGGCGAGCGCCGCCGGCAGCTCGGCGACGATGCCGGAGAGAATGATCAGCGAGATGCCGTTGCCGATGCCGCGCGAGGTGATCTGCTCGCCCAGCCACATCAGGAACATGGTGCCGCCGGTCAGCGTGATCGCCGTGGACAGGCGGAAGAACATGCCGGGGTCGCTGACGACGTTGCCGGCGCCCTCGAGGCCCACGGCGATGCCGTAGGACTGGAACGCGGCCAGGATGACCGTGAGATAGCGGGTGTACTGGTTCAGCAGCTTGCGGCCGGCCTCGCCTTCCTTCTTCAGCGCCTCGAGCTGCGGCGAGACGGTGGTGAGGAGCTGGATGATGATCGAGGCCGAGATGTACGGCATGATGTTCAGCGCGAAGATCGCCATGCGGTGGATGCCGCCGCCGGCGAACATGTTGAACATGCCGAGGATGCCGCCCGCCTGGGAGCGGAACACCTGCTCCCAGATGTTGGGATCGATGCCGGGCAGCGGGATGTAGGTCCCGAGCCGATAAACGAGCAGCGCACCCAGGGTGAACCAGATGCGCTTCTTCAGCTCGTCGGCCTTGGCAAACGCGCCGAAATTGAGATTGGCTGCCAGTTGTTCCGCTGCAGAGACCATCTTGGACTTTCTCCCGCCGCCTGTTGCGCCGTCATGCCCGCGGCCGGGCTACTATATAGCGGACGCCGGACATTATCTGGGGCTCGGCTTCGATAAGTCCACGTCCCACATGCGTAAAGGCCCGCGAGCCGCGGGCCAATGACGCAGTTGTTACGCCGCCTCGCCTTCTTCCTTGGCAGGGGCGAGAATCTTCACCGAACCGCCGGCCTTCTCGACCGCGGCAATCGCGGTCTTGGTGGCGCCGTGCACTTCAATGTTGAGCTTGGACTTGAGCTCGCCGCGGCCGAGCAGCCGCAGCCCGCCCTTGGGGCGACGCAGCACGCCGCCCTTCACCAGGGCCTCGACATTCACGACGCTGCCGGCATCGATCTTCTTGGCATCGACCGCTTCCTGGAGCCGGTCGAGATTGATCTCGGCGAACTCGATGCGGAAGATGTTGTTGAAGCCGCGCTTGGGCAGACGGCGATGCAACGGCATCTGGCCGCCTTCGAAACCCTTGATGCGCACGCCCGAACGCGCGGTCTGGCCCTTGCCACCGCGGCCGGATTGCTTGCCCTTGCCGGAACCGATGCCGCGGCCGACGCGCATACGCTTCTTGCGCGAGCCGGCGTTGTCGGCGATATCGCTGAGCTTCATCGCCCTTCTCCTTGTTTCTTGCGCATGATCTTCGCCGAAAGCCGGTGCCGGACTTCGGGATCGCGCGCCCTTGCTTACTTCTCGTCGACGATGCGGACGAGATGGTGAACCTTCTCGATCATGCCGCGGACCGCCGGGGTATCCGGCAGTTCACTGGTGCGGCCGATCTTGTTGAGCTTGAGCCCGATCAGCGTCGAACGCTGCGAGTGATGGCGGCGAATCGCGCTGCCGGTCTGCTCGAGCTTGATCGTCTTTGCGGCCTTGGCCATCGTGGTCTACTCCGAAAAGCTTCCGTTAGTCAGCAGCCACTTCGGCATCGCCGCCGATGCGACGGGCCTGAAGGGTGGAGACCTTGATGTTGCGGCGGGCTGCGACCGAACGCGGCGAATCCTGGTGCTTCAGCGCATCGAAGGTCGCGCGCACCATGTTGTAGGGGTTCGACGAGCCGATCGACTTCGCCACCACGTCCTGGACGCCGAGCGTCTCGAACACGGCGCGCATCGGACCGCCGGCGATGATGCCGGTACCCGCGGGAGCTGCACGCAGGTAGACACGACCCGCGCCATGACGGCCGGCGATGTCGTGATGCAGCGTACGGCCCTCGCGCAGCGACACGCGCGTCAGGTTGCGCTTGGCGGACTCGGTTGCCTTGCGGATCGCCTCGGGCACTTCGCGCGCCTTGCCGTGACCGAAACCGGCGCGGCCCTTCTGGTCGCCGATCACGACCAGCGCTGCGAAACCGAAGCGCTTGCCGCCCTTGACGACCTTGGCCACGCGGTTGATGTGAACGAGCTTGTCGACGAACTCGCTGTCGCGCTCCTCGCGCTGCTGACGGTCACGTCCGCCGCGTTGATCGCGTCCACCACGTTGTTCGCGTTCTGCCATTTTTCCAATCCTTCAGAGGCTTACGCCTCAATCCTCAAATTCTGTTAGAAGCTCAGCCCGCTCTCACGCGCCGCGTCGGCAAGAGCCTTGACGCGCCCGTGATAGAGATAGCTGCCGCGATCGAACACGACTTCCTTGACGCCCTTCTCGGCGGCGCGCTCGGCCAGCAGCTTGCCGACCGCCTTCGCCGCATCGATGTCGGCGCCGGTCTTGCCGCCGTCGCGCATCGACTTCTCGAGCGACGAGGCGGAGGCCAGCGTCTCGCCCTTCAGATCGTCGATGACCTGGGCGTAGATGTGCTTGGACGAGCGGAACACCGACAGACGCGGACGGCCGCCACCGGAGCGGCGCAACTTGAGCCGCACACTCCGCTTGCGCCGGGCATTCGTAACCTTGGCTTTCGTCATGACCGGCTCCGTTACTTCTTCTTGCCTTCCTTGCGGAAGATGAATTCGCCAACATACTTCACGCCCTTGCCCTTGTAGGGCTCCGGCGGACGATAGGAGCGAATCTCGGCGGCGACCTGGCCGACGCGCTGGATGTCGCTGCCGGTCACCGTGATCTCGGTCGGCTTCGGCACGGTGATCGTGATCCCTTCCGGGATCGCGTAGACCACATCGTGGCTGTAGCCGAGCGCGAGCTGCAGGTTCTTGCCCTGCATCGCGGCGCGGTAACCGACGCCGGTGATTTCGAGCTTCTTTTCGAAGCCCTTGGTGACGCCTTCGACCAGATTCGCGACCTGGGCGCGAGCCGTGCCGTACAGCGCCCGCGCGCGATTGGTCTCGACCCGCGGGTTCACCTTCACCTGGCCGTTCTCGAGCTTCACCTCGACGTCGTCATGGACGACGAACTGAAGCTGGCCCTTCGGCCCCTTCATCTTGACGGTCTGCCCATCGACGGTCGCGGTCACACCCGACGGCACCGCAACAGGCCTTTTGCCAACACGTGACATGGATCAAAAATCCTTCTCAGAACACCGTGAAGAGAACTTCACCGCCCACGTTCGCTTCACGCGCACTGTGGTCGGCCATGATTCCCTTCGGCGTCGACAACACCGAAATGCCGAGTCCGTTGTTGACCCGCGGCAGGTTCTTCACCGAGGCGTAAACGCGACGCCCAGGCTTGGAGACCCGCTCGATCTCGCGGATGACGGGCTCGCCGTCGAAATACTTCAGCTCGATCTCGATCTCGCTGCGGCCCGAGGAATGCTCGAGCGTGGCGTAACCGCGGATGTAGCCCTCGCTCTTCAGCACTTCGAGGACGTTCTCGCGCATCTTCGAGCCAGGCGTGGAGACCTTGTTCTTGGAGCGCATCTGCGCGTTGCGGATACGGGTGATCAGATCGCTGATTGGATCGTGCGTAGACATCTAAACGACCCTCCTTACCAGCTGGACTTCACGAGGCCCGGGACCATGCCCTTGGAGCCAAGCTCGCGCAGCGCGATACGGGACAGCTTGTTCTTGCGGTAGATCGAGCGCGGACGGCCCGACAGCTCGCAACGCAGACGGATGCGGGTCGCCGACGAGTTGCGCGGCATTTCCGCCAGCTTCAGGGTCGCGGCGAACCGCTCCTCCATCGGCAGCGTCTTGTCGGCGATGATCGCCTTCAACCGCGCGCGCTTCGGGGCGGCGTTCTTCGTCATCCGCTTACGCCGGTTGTTCTTCTCGATTGAACTCTTCTTTGCCATGCTTGGCTCCTGGGTATCCGCGTTTGAGAGGCTTTAGGTCAGCGTCTCACTGCCGGAACGGGAAATTGAAAGCGGTCAACAAGGCCCTCGCCTCTTCGTCGGTCTTGGCCGTGGTGCAGACGGTGATGTCCATACCGCGGGCTTCCGTGACCTTGTCGAAGTCGATCTCGGGGAAAATGATGTGCTCCTTGATGCCGAGCGAGTAGTTGCCGCGGCCGTCGAAGCTCTTCGGGTTCAGGCCGCGGAAGTCGCGGACGCGCGGCAGCGCGACCGTCACCAGGCGATCGATGAACTCGTACATGCGGGCCTTGCGCAGCGTGACCTTGCAGCCGATCGGCTGGTTCTCACGCAGCTTGAAGGTCGCGATCGCGATACGCGAGTAGGTCACGATCGCCTTCTGGCCGGCGATCTGGGTCAGCTCGGCGGCTGCCGTCTCGGCCTTCTTGCGGTCGTTGACGGAATCGCCAACGCCCATGTTCAGCACGATCTTGTCCAGGCGCGGAACCTGCATCACGTTCTCATAACCGAACTTCTCGGTCATGGAGGTGCGGATCTTCGCGTCGTATTCCGCGCGCAGGCGCGGCGTGTAAGCGGCCTCAGCCATCGATCTCAGCTCCCGAGCTCTTGGCGATGCGGACCTTCTTGCCGTCCGCCAGAATCTTGAATCCGACGCGGGTCGGCTTTCCATCCTTGCCGACATACGCGATGTTAGACAGTTGGATCGGCGACTCCTTCGAGATGATGCCGCCCTCCTGGGCCTGCGTCTGCTTCTGGTGACGCTTGACCATGTTGATTCCGCGCACCAGGGCCGTGCCGGCGTCGGGACGCACCTCGAACACCTCGCCGGTGCGGCCCTTGTCGCGACCGGTCAGCACGACGACCTTGTCGCCCTTGCGGATCTTCGCAGCCATCACAGCACCTCCGGCGCGAGCGAGATGATCTTCATGTGATTCTTGGCGCGCAGCTCGCGCGGCACGGGCCCGAAGATACGGGTGCCGACCGGCTCGGACTGGTTGTTGATCAGAACGGCGGCGTTGCGGTCGAAGCGGATGACCGAACCGTCGGCGCGGCGGATGTCCTTGCGGACGCGCACCACGACGGCCTTCATCACGTCGCCCTTCTTCACCTTGCCACGCGGAATCGCTTCCTTGATCGAGACGACGATGATGTCGCCGATCGTGGCGTAGCGGCGCTTGGAGCCCCCGAGCACCTTGATACACATGACACGGCGTGCGCCAGAATTATCGGCCACGTCGAGGTTGGTCTGCATCTGAATCATTGATGCACCTCGTCCTCTTCTCTTTGCGCCAGCCCAGCCGGCGCTCAACATTTCCCTGAAGTCAGTCGGCTAAAGCCAACAGATCAGGCGCTTTTCTTGTGTTCGCCCCGGATCACGACCCAGCGCTTCAACTTCGAAATCGGCTTCGATTCCTCGATCCACACCATGTCGCCCGGCTTGAATTCGTTGCTCTCGTCGTGCGCGTGGTAGTTCTTCGAACGACGGATCGTCTTCTTGTAGATCGGGTGCGTGAAGCGGCGATCAACGCGCACCACGATGGTCTTGGCTTGCTTGTCGCTGACGACCACGCCCTGCAAAGTACGTTTCGGCATCTTCGTAAGCCTCTTACTTCTTCTTCGCGCGCTTTTGCGCGGCGACGGTCTTGATCCGGGCGATGTCACGACGAGCCTCGCGCAGGCGCGAGGTGTTCTCGAGCTGCCCCGTGGCACGCTGGAAGCGCAGGTTGAAGCGCTCCTTCTTCAGGTTCAGGATGGCGTCATCCTGCTGGTCGGGGCTCATCGCGCGGATGTCTTCGATCTTCATCTGTGCCATGGCCATTACTCCGCAATGCGCTCGACGAAGCGCGTCTTGATCGGCAGCTTGGCGGCCGCCAGGGTCAGCGCCTCACGCGCCGTCTGGGTGTTGACGCCGTCGATCTCGAACAGCACCCGGCCCGGCTTGACGCGCGCGACCCACAGTTCCGGCGAACCCTTGCCGGAGCCCATGCGGACTTCGGCCGGCTTCTTCGACACCGGAACGTCCGGGAACACGCGGATCCAGACGCGGCCCGCACGCTTCATGTGGCGGGTCAGCGCGCGGCGAGCGGCTTCGATCTGGCGCGCGGTGACGCGTTCAGGCTCGGTCGCCTTCAGGCCGAACTGGCCGAAGGCCAACGTCGCACCCGAAGACGCAACGCCGTGGATACGGCCCTTATGCGCCTTCCGGAACTTCGTTTTCTTAGGTTGCATCATGGCTTCAAGCCCTCAAATTCTCTGTGCTGGCGTCAGGCCGCAGCGTTGTCACGGCGCCCACGGCCACCGCGATCACCACCGCCGCTGGTCTCGCCTTCGGCCATTCTCTTGTCCTGGGCCATCGGATCGTGCTCGAGGATCTCGCCCTTGAAGATCCAGACCTTGACGCCGCAGGTGCCGAAGGTCGTGAACGCGGTCGCAACGCCGTAGTCGATGTCGGCACGCAGCGTGTGCAGCGGCACGCGACCTTCGCGGTACCATTCCATACGCGCGATTTCCGCACCGCCCAGACGTCCCGAGCAGTTGATTCGGATGCCTTCCGCGCCGAGACGCATCGCCGACTGAACGGCGCGCTTCATGGCGCGGCGGAACGCCACGCGGCGCTCCAGCTGCTGCGCGATCGATTCGGCCACCAGCGTCGCATCGAGCTCCGGCTTGCGGATTTCGACGATGTTGATGACGACGTCGGACGAGGTGATGTCCGCGACCTTCTTGCGAAGCTTGTCGATGTCGGCACCCTTCTTGCCGATCACCACGCCCGGACGAGCCGAGTGGATGGTGACGCGGCACTTCTTGTGCGGACGCTCGATCACGATGCGGGCGACGGCCGCCTGCTTGAGCTCCTTGTGCAGGATCTCGCGGATCTTGACATCCTCGTGCAGCAGCTTGCCGTACTCCTGCTTGCCGGCGAACCAGCGCGAATCCCAGGTCCGGTTGATGCCCAGACGCAGGCCGATCGGATTGATCTTTTGACCCATCGTTTTCTCCTGCGTCCCTTAAGCCGCTGCTTCGGCTTCGACCTGACGAACGATGATCGTCAGCTGTGAAAATGGTTTGTAGACACGGCCCGAGCGGCCACGGCCGCGGGGGGCAAAGCGCTTCATCACGAGGCCGTTGCCGACGAAGGCCTGCGCCACGACGAGATCGTCGACGTCGAGGTCGTGGTTGTTCTCGGCGTTGGCAATAGCCGATTCCAGGCACTTCTTCACGTCAACCGCGATCCGCTTGCGCGAAAACTGCAGGTCGGCGAGCGCAGCAGCCGCCTTCCGGCCGCGAATGAGCTGGGCGACCAGGTTGAGCTTCTGCGGGCTCACCCGCAGCATCCGGGCGACCGCCTTGGCCTCGTTCTCGGCGAGGCTCCGTTCGCGCTTAGGTTTGCTCATCGTTTAATCCTCAAGCCTTCTTGGCTTTCTTGTCCCCGGAGTGGCCATGGAAGGTCCGGGTCGGCGAGAACTCGCCGAACTTGTGACCGACCATTTCCTCGTTGACGGCCACGGGCACGTGCTTCTGACCGTTGTAGACGCCGAAGGTCAGGCCGACGAACTGCGGCAGGATCGTCGAGCGACGGCTCCAGATCTTGATGACGTCGTGACGGCCGGACGCGCGCGCGGCATCTGCCTTCTTGAGCAGAGAACCCTCGACGAACGGGCCTTTCCAGACTGAACGAACCATGTCCGGCGTTCCTTACTTCTTCCGCTTGTGGCGGCTTAGGAGAATGAATTTGTTGGTCGACTTGTTGCTGCGGGTCTTCTTGCCCTTGGTCGGCTTGCCCCACGGAGTGACCGGGTGGCGACCGCCCGAGGTACGACCTTCACCACCGCCGTGCGGATGGTCGATCGGGTTCATCGAAACGCCGCGGTTGTGCGGCTTGCGGCCCAGCCAACGGTTGCGGCCGGCCTTGCCGATCGACGTGTTCATGTGATCCGGGTTCGACACCGCGCCGATCGTGCCGCGGCACCGGCCGTGCACCAGGCGCTGCTCGCCCGAATTCAGGCGGATGATCACGTAGTCATGGTCGCGACCGACGAGCTGGGCATAGGTGCCCGCGGAACGGGCCAGCTGGCCGCCCTTCCCGATCTTGACCTCGATGTTGTGGATGATCGTGCCGACCGGCATGTTGCCGAGCGGCATGACGTTGCCCGGCTTCACGTCGACATAGTTGCCGGCAACGACGGAATCGCCGACGGCCAGGCGCTGCGGCGCCAGGATATAGGCCTGGGTGCCGTCCTCGTACTTGACGAGCGCGATGAACGCGGTGCGGTTCGGATCGTATTCCAGCCGCTCGACCGTCGCGGGCGCATCGAGCCTGTCACGCTTGAAGTCGACGACGCGCAGCGTCCGCTTGTGACCACCGCCGCGGAAGCGCACGGTGATGCGACCGGTGTTGTTGCGGCCGCCCGAGGAGTGCTTGCCTTCGGTGAGCGCCTTGACCGGCTTGCCCTTGTAGAGCGCCGAACGATCGACCATGACCAGCTGGCGCTGGCCCGGCGTCGTGGGATTGAATGTCTTCAGTGCCATCGTCGTACGACCTTACAGACCGGTGGTGACGTCGATCCGGTGGCCCTCTTCGAGGGTCACGATCGCGCGCTTGGTGTTCGACTGCGAGCCGAGATTGCCGCGGAAGATCTTGGTCTTGCCCTTGCGGACCAGCGTGTTGACGCTCTTGACCTTGACGTCGAACAGCTTCTCGATCGCTTCCTTGATCTGCGGCTTGGTCGCCTTCGCGGCCACCTTGAACAGCACCTTGTTGTGCTCCGAGGCGATCGTCGCCTTTTCGGTCACGACCGGCGACAGGATCACGTCGTAGTGGCGAGGCTCGATGTTCTTCGTCATTTGAAGCGCGCCTCCAGCGCATCGATGGCGGCCTTGGTCAGAACGAGCTTCTGACGGCGCAGGATGTCATAGACGTTGATGCCCTGGATCGGCAGCACGTCCATGTTCGGAATGTTGCGGGCGGCAGCCGCAAAGCCGTTGTTGAGCTCGGCGCCGTCGATGATCAGGGCGTTGGTGAGCCCCAGACCCGAGAAGTGGCCGAGCAGCGCCTTGGTCTTGGCGGCTTCCAGCGCGGCCTTGTCGATCACGACGAGATCGCCGTCCTTGGCCTTGGCCGAGAGCGCATGCTTGAGAGCCAGCGCGCGGACCTTCTTCGGCAGGTCGGTGGCGTGCGAACGCACCACCGGACCGAAGGCCCGGCCGCCGCCGCGGAACTGCGGCACGCGGGCCGAGCCGTGACGAGCACCGCCGGTGCCCTTCTGCTTGTACATCTTCTTGCCGGTGCGCCAGATCTCGGCGCGGCCCTTGGCCTTGTGCGTGCCGGCCTGGCGCTTGTTGAGCTGCCACTGCACGCAACGCGCAATGATGTCCTGGCGCGGCTCGAGACCGAAAATGGTATCGGAGAGCTGGACCGAGCCGGCTTCCTTACCTTCGAGGGTGGTGACCTTCAATTCCATCTCACGCCTCCTGCGCAGCCGGGGCGGCTTCCGCTTCGCCAGCAACCTTGAACTTGCCGGGCTTCGGAGCTTCCTTAGGCAGCGGCTTCTTGACGGCGTCGCGCACGCGGATCCAGCCGCCCTTGGAGCCGGGAACGGCGCCTTCGACGAGGATCAGGCCGCGCTCGACATCGAGCTGGACGACTCGAAGGTTGAGCGTGGTGATGCGGTCGACACCCATATGGCCGGGCATCTTCTTGTTCTTCCAGGTCTTGCCGGGGTCCTGACGGCCGCCGGTCGAACCGATCGAGCGGTGCGAGACCGACACGCCGTGCGTGGCGCGCAGACCGCCGAAGTTCCAGCGCTTCATGCCGCCGGCGAAGCCTTTACCGACCGAGGTGCCGGTGACGTCGACGAACTGGCCGACCACGAAGTGGTCGGCGAGAATCTCGGCGCCGACAGGGATCATGGCATCCGCGGAGACGCGGAATTCCTCGACCTGCCGCTTCGGCTCGACCTTGGCGACAGCGAACTGGCCACGCTCCGCCTTGGGCATGTACACGGTCTTGCGGCTGCCAGAACCAAGCTGGAGCGCGACGTAACCGTTTTTCTCTTCAGTGCGGTGGCCTACGACCTGGCAATTGCCGAGCTTCAGCACGGTCACGGGGATATGTTCGCCGGCCTCTGTAAAGACCCGCGTCATCCCGACCTTTTGTGCGATCACTCCGGAGCGCATCGGCGTGCTTCCTGTTCTTTCTGTCCGCTAGTCGCGAACGTGATCCAAAAATCTTAGAGCTTGATCTCGACGTCGACACCGGCGGCCAGGTCGAGCTTCATCAAAGCATCGACGGTCTGCGGGGTCGGATCGACGATGTCGAGCAGACGCTTGTGGGTGCGCATCTCGAACTGTTCGCGGCTCTTCTTGTCGACGTGCGGCGAACGGTTGACGGTGAACTTCTCGATGCGGGTGGGCAGCGGAATGGGTCCGCGGACCTGCGCGCCGGTGCGCTTCGCCGTGTTCACGATCTCGCGGGTCGACGTATCGAGGATACGATGGTCGAACGCCTTGAGCCGGATACGAATGTTTTGGCCGTTCATTGCCGTGGTCTTTCTTCAGTGGGTGGCGAATAGCGAATAGCGAATGTCTCCATTCGCTACTCGCCGATCCCTATTCTCGTAATTACTCGATGATCGAGGCGACGACGCCGGCGCCGACGGTGCGACCGCCTTCGCGGATCGCGAAGCGGAGCTTCTCTTCCATCGCGATCGGCACGATCAGGTGCACTTCCATCGCGATGTTGTCGCCCGGCATCACCATCTCGGTGCCTTCCGGCAGATGCACGACACCGGTCACGTCGGTGGTGCGGAAGTAGAACTGCGGACGGTAGTTGGTGAAGAACGGGGTGTGGCGGCCGCCCTCTTCCTTGGTGAGGATGTAAGCCTCGGCCTTGAACTTGGTGTGCGGCTTGACCGAACCCGGCTTCGCCAGCACCTGACCGCGCTCGACGTCTTCGCGCTTGGTGCCGCGGAGCAGCGCACCGATGTTGTCGCCGGCCTGGCCCTGATCGAGCAGCTTGCGGAACATTTCGACGCCGGTGACGGTGGTCTTCTGGGTCGCACGCAGACCGACGATCTCGATTTCCTCGCCGACCTTGACGATGCCGCGCTCGACACGGCCGGTCACGACGGTACCGCGACCCGAGATCGAGAACACGTCTTCAACCGGCATCAGGAACGGCTGGTCGATCGGACGCTCCGGCTGCGGAATGTACTCGTCGACGTTCTTCATCAGCTCGAGGATGGCGTCGTGGCCGAGCTTCTTGTCCGAATCTTCGAGAGCGGCGAGTGCCGAACCCTTGATGATCGGGATCTTGTCGCCCGGGAATTCGTACTTCGAGAGCAGTTCGCGGACTTCGAGCTCGACGAGCTCAAGCAGCTCCGGATCGTCGACCATGTCGCACTTGTTCAGGAACACGACGAGCGCGGGCACGCCGACCTGGCGGGCGAGCAGGATGTGCTCGCGGGTCTGCGGCATCGGGCCGTCAGCGGCCGACACGACCAGGATCGCACCATCCATCTGGGCGGCGCCGGTGATCATGTTCTTCACGTAGTCAGCGTGGCCGGGGCAGTCGACGTGGGCGTAGTGGCGGTTCGGCGTCTCGTACTCGACGTGCGCGGTCGAGATCGTGATGCCGCGCGCCTTCTCTTCCGGCGCCTTGTCGATCTGGTCGTACGCGGTGAACGTCGCGCCGCCGGCTTCGGCGAGAACCTTGGTGATCGCCGCGGTCAGCGACGTCTTGCCATGGTCAACGTGACCGATGGTGCCGATGTTGCAGTGCGGCTTGTTACGTTCAAACTTTGCTTTGGCCATTTGACTCTCCGTTCAATCGTCAGCTTTCAACCGACGACAATCAGGCAAACTTCTTCTGGACTTCTGCCGACACGTTGGCCGGCGCTTCTGCGTAGTGGTCGAACTGCATGGTGAAGGTCGCGCGACCCTGGCTCATCGAGCGCAGGTTGTTCACGTAACCGAACATGTTCATGAGCGGCACCATCGCGTTGATGACGTTGGCGTTGCCGCGCATGTCCTGACCCTGGATCTGACCGCGCCGGGAATTCAGGTCGCCGATGACCGAGCCGGTGTAGTCTTCCGGGGTCACCACTTCGACCTTCATGATCGGCTCGAGCAGGACGGACTTTCCCTTCTGCAGCGCTTCGCGGAACGCCGCGCGCGATGCGATTTCGAAGGCGAGCGCCGACGAGTCGACGTCGTGATACTTGCCGTCGACGAGCTGAACCTTGACGTCGACCACGGGGAAGCCCGCGACGACACCAGAGCCCATCACGCTGTTGAGGCCCTTTTCGACGCCGGGGATGTATTCCTTCGGAACCGCACCGCCGACGATCTTGGACTCGAACTCGTAACCCTTGCCGGGCTCGTTCGGCTCGACCACGATCGACACTTCCGCGAACTGACCGGTACCGCCGGTCTGCTTCTTGTGGGTGTACTTGACCTCGGCCCTCTTGGTGACGCGCTCACGGAACGCAACCTGCGGCGCGCCGATGTTGGCGTCGACCTTGTAGGTACGCCGGAGGATGTCGACCTTGATGTCGAGATGGAGTTCGCCCATGCCCTTGAGGATGGTCTGGCCGGACTCCTGGTCGGTCGACACCCGGAAGGACGGATCCTCCGCGGCGAGCTTGGCCAGCGCCACGCCCAGCTTTTCCTGGTCGGCCTTGGACTTCGGCTCGATCGCGATCTCGATGACCGGCTCGGGGAATTCCATCTTCTCCAGGATCACCTGCTTGTCGGGATCGCACAGCGTGTCACCGGTGCGCGCTTCCTTCAGGCCCGCCAGCGCGACGATGTCGCCGGCATAGGCTTCCTTGATGTCTTCGCGGTTGTTCGCATGCATCAGCAGCATGCGCCCGATGCGCTCCTTCTTCTCGCGCGTCGAGTTCACGACGCCGGTGCCGCTCTGCAGGACGCCCGAGTAGATGCGGCAGAAGGTGATGGTGCCGACGAACGGGTCGTCCATGATCTTGAACGCGAGCAGCGCGAGCGGCTCCTTGTCGTCGGCCTTGCGCACGACCTCGTTGCCGCGGTCGTCGGTGCCCTTGATCGCGGGGACGTCGATCGGCGACGGCAGATAGTCGACGACGGCGTCGAGCAGCGGCTGCACGCCCTTGTTCTTGAAGGCCGAGCCGCACAGCACGGGATAGAACGCACCGGTAAGCACCGCCTTGCGGATCAACCGCTTCAGCGTCGCTTCGTCCGGCTCGTTGCCGTCGAGGAAGGCGGCCAATGCGTCGTCGTCGAGTTCGACGGCGGCTTCCACCATCTTCTCGCGATATTCCTTGGCCTGCTCGACGAGATCTTCCGGAATGTCGACATAGTCGAACTTCGCGCCGAGCGATTCATCGTTCCAAACGATACCCTTCATCTTCACGAGGTCGACGAGACCCTTGAAGTTGTTCTCGGCGCCGATCGGAAGCTGGATCGCGATCGGCTTGGCACCGAGGCGATCGACGATGTCGGACAGGCACTTGAAGAAGTCGGCGCCGGTCTTGTCCATCTTGTTGGCGAAGACGATCCGCGGAACCTTGTACTTGTCGCCCTGGCGCCAGACGGTCTCGGTCTGGGGCTCGACGCCCTGGTTCGAGTCGAGCACGCAAACGGCGCCGTCGAGCACGCGCAGCGAACGTTCGACTTCAATGGTGAAGTCGACGTGGCCGGGAGTGTCGATGATGTTCAGGCGCTTGCCGGCCCAGAACGCGGTGGTGGCAGCCGAGGTGATCGTGATGCCACGCTCCTGTTCCTGCTCCATCCAGTCCATCGTCGCAGCACCTTCGTGCACTTCGCCGATCTTGTGGCTCTTGCCGGTATAATAGAGGATGCGCTCGGTCGTCGTGGTCTTGCCGGCGTCGATATGCGCCATGATACCGAAGTTACGGTAATCCTCGATGGCATGTTGGCGGGGCATGAGTCGTTCCTTGCAAGTCCGGGTGTGTCGCCGTTACCAGCGATAGTGCGAGAAGGCGCGGTTGGCTTCCGCCATCCGGTGCACGTCTTCACGCTTCTTGACGGCGTTCCCGCGGTTGTTCGACGCGTCCAGAAGCTCCGCCGAGAGCCGCTCGGTCATGGTCTTCTCGTTGCGATCGCGCGCAGCGGAGATCAGCCAGCGGATGCCCAGCGCCTGCCGGCGGGTCGAGCGAACCTCGACCGGAACCTGGTAGGTCGCGCCACCAACGCGGCGGGAGCGCACCTCGATGGTCGGCATGACGTTCTCGAGCGCCTGCTCGAACACGCCGAGCGGGTTCTGCTTGGTCTTGGTTTCGATGATGCCGAACGCACCGTAGACGATACCTTCGGCGACCGACTTCTTGCCGGCGTACATCACCGAGTTCATGAACTTGGTGACGATGATGTTCCCGAACTTCGGATCCGGCAGAACTTCGCGCTTTTCCGCTGAGTGGCGACGAGACATAGGCTTGGTTCCCGCTTACTTCGGACGCTTGGCGCCGTACTTCGAACGACGCTGCTTACGGTTCTTGACGCCCTGGGTATCCAGAACGCCGCGGAGGATGTGGTAGCGCACGCCGGGCAAGTCCTTGACGCGGCCGCCGCGGATCATGACCACCGAGTGCTCCTGGAGGTTATGGCCCTCACCAGGGATGTAGCCGATCACCTCGAAGCCGTTGGTCAGGCGCACCTTGGCAACCTTACGAAGCGCCGAGTTCGGCTTCTTCGGGGTCGTGGTGTAAACGCGCGTGCAAACGCCGCGCTTCTGCGGCGACTGCTGCAGCGCCGGCACCTTCTTGCGCGACTTCTGCACTTCCCGCGGTTGAGCGATCAGCTGGTTGATCGTCGGCATCCTGGCCTTACCCTTTGTGTTCTGCCGCGGCCCCTTGCGGGTCCGCTGTCTTGCCGCGGCCCGTCACCGGGTCCGCAAATTCTTTCGAGCTACCCGCCCGACGAGGCCACCTTCCGCGGGACAATCCGCACAAAGCGAAATTGCGCCAACCGCACCATCACTGAGCGGAAAGCGTTACGACGCCACAGAGGACCGCGATATTCAGACCGGTCAGCTTGAAGCTGCGGTCCGCGCACCGAGGTCATGCATCCGAACTCGATCTCGAGAGAGCTTGCTCAAGAGAACTAAAATCGCACTGGCATTGCCTAGCTATGATCGACAGCGTTTGAGCGGCATTCGTCGAGGTTGGTGCCCGTGTTTAGCGACCCTTGGGGGTTCACAGAACCTTGGAGGTCAACGGGTGGCCCGTTCCGACGTTGGCGATGCTCACCGCCTGTCGTTAAGTGAGGCGCTTTCTATAAGTGGGAGTCGATCAAGTCAAGGCGAAACGACAGTCACAAAACGCTTCTCGCGCCTATGGAATTTGCCAGTTTGCCGCGCTCACCAAGCCTTTCCCATATGGGAACGCAGCGCAGGTTCCGCCACCTCAAAATATAATTACACCCGGATAAAATATACTTTTATTACCCTTGCTAAGGCTTTCTTTCCGATTGAGGCGTCAATCTGCCCCCTTCGCCGAGATTTACGCCATGCGCTACACCGATATTGCCATCATCGGCGGAGGACTTTCGGGCTCGACCGCCGCCGCGATGCTCGGCCGCGCCGGTATTTCGACTGTCCTGATCGATCCGCATGAGAGCTATCCGGCGGACTTTCGAGTCGAAAAACTCAGTGGTCACGTGCAGGTCGAGCGATTCCTGAAGACCGGAATCGCCGAATCGGTGCTGCGCCGCGCGACCTTCGTCGGCAAGAACTGGATCGCCCGCTTCGGCCAACTCCTCGACAAGGCCCCCAGCCGCCAATTCAACATCCTCTACGATTCCCTCGTTAACGCCGTCCGCGACGACATCGCTGCCAGCGTCGAGCGAATCTGCGCCAAGGCCGTCTCGGTCGAGACGAGCCCGGAACGGCAGAAGATCACGCTCTCCAACGACGAGGTGGTCTCGGCCCGGCTGGTCGTGCTCGCCAACGGCCTCAATGTCGGCCTGCGCCGCCAGCTCGGCATCGCGCGAACAGTCATCAGCGCCTGCCACTCGATCTCAATCGGGTTCGACGTGGTGCCGGCGGGACGGAATTCGTTCGACTTCCCGGCGCTGACCTATTTCTCGGAACGGCCGAGCGACCGCATCCCCTACCTCACGCTGTTTCCGATCGGGGCGAGGATGCGCGCCAATCTGTTCGTCTACCGCGGCTTCGACGATCCCTGGCTGCATGAATTGCGCCGGGCGCCGGCCGAGACGCTGAACGCCGCGCTGCCGCGGCTGAAGCGCATCACCGGCGCATTCGACGTTCCCGGCGAGATCAAGATCCGCCCGGTCGATCTCTATGTGAACGACGCAAGCGGCCAGCCCGGCCTCGTGCTGGTGGGCGATGCCTTCGCGACCTCCTGCCCTGCCGCCGGCACCGGCTGCGACAAGGTCTTCACCGACGTCGAGCGACTCTGCAATGTCTACATCCCGCAATGGCTCGCCTCCGACGGGATGGATACCGACAAGATCGCCGCTTTCTATGCCGATCCGGTCAAGCGGGCGTGCGACGAATGGTCGGCGGCGAGGGCATTCGACTTCCGTTCAGTATCGATCGCGACGAGCCCCTACTGGGCGGCGCAGCGCTGGGCACGCTTCCTTGCCTGGTCGGTTCAGGGGCTGCTGCGGCCTCTTGGAGGAGCTGTCCATCTGGAGCCGAACTTCCTCGGTCACTCCTCCTCGTCGTCCTCGTCCTCATCGTCCTCGTCGAGGTCGTCTTCATCCTCGTCGCTGTCGTCGCCGGCCTGAGCCGCCGTGCCATGCGGCTGGTGGATCTGGTCGTTCCACAGCTTGCGGTAGGTGCCGTTCTTCGCCAGCAACTCGGCATGCGAGCCGCGCTCGATCGCCCTGCCCCCTGAAATCACGATGATCTCGTCCATCTCGACCACCGAGGTCAGGCGGTGAGTCGACCAGATCATGGTGCGACCCTTGGCGACCTTGAGCAGCGTACGGTTGATCGCGGCTTCCGTGGTCTGGTCGAGCGCCGAGGTAGCCTCGTCCAGCAGCAGCACGGAAGGATTACGGATGACCGCGCGCGCGATCGCGACCCGCTGGCGCTGGCCGCCCGAGAGGGTATCGCCGCGCTCGCCCACCGGCGTGTCGTACCGCTGCGGCAGGCTCATGATGTAGCGGTGGATCTCGGCCTTCCTGGCCGCCTCCTCGACCTCCTCGTCGGTCGCGCCTTCCTTGCCGAGGCGGATGTTCTCGCGGATCGACATGTTGAACAGCATGTTCTCCTGGAACACGACCGCCATGCTCCGGCGCAGCGAATCCAGCGTCACCTTGCGGACGTCGACCCCGTCGATAGTGACGCGGCCCTCGTCGGGCACGTAGAGTCGCAGGATCAAATTGAGCAGCGTGCTCTTGCCGGAACCTGAGGGACCGACGATGGCGATGCGCTTGCCGACGTCGAGCTTGAGGCTGAGATTGTCCAGCACCGGGGTCTGGCTGCCCTCGTACTGGAACGTCACGCGGTCGAAGGTGATGTCGTGGGTGATGCGCGGCAGGTCCGGCGCACCGGCACGATCGGCCCCGCGCGTCGGCTCGTCGAGCAGCTCCTGAATGTGCCGGATCGCGGCGGCCGAAGAGATCGACACCGGAATGAAGTGCATGACGTGGGCGATGTTGTAGGAGACCTCCCAGAACGCGCTCTCGAAGGTGACGAAAGTACCGATGGTGATCTGGCCTTTGGTCGCCAGATAGGCGCCGATCGCGAGCACCACGAGGTGCAGGAGCAGCACCGAGATGGTGACCGTGCGCTCCACCATGGTCGACAGGAACGCGGCCGAGGCGATCCTGTTGCGCGTCTCGTCGTTGCGGAAAGCGAAGAAACCGAACATCTTGCGCTGCAGGCTGAACGCCTTGATCACGGCCTGCGCAGCGACGTTCTCCTGCACCATGCCGAGCAGCGCGCTCTCGTTCAGCTTCTGCTCGTAATTGGCCTGCACCGCTTTCGGGGTGAGCATGCGCGGGCCGATCAGCGTGATCGGGAACACCAGTAGCGCGACCGCCGCCAGCTGCCAGTTCAGGAACAGCATCAGGATGATGCCGGCGATCAATTCCAGGAACGGCAGCGCCGCGCTGTTGGCAAAGGTCTTGACCGAACCTTCGAAGGCCGAGAGGTCGACGGAAAAGCGCGACAGGATCTCGCCGCGCTTGGTACGGCCGAAATACGCCGCCGGCAGGTCCTGGACATGCTCGAACAGCCGTTTGCGGACATCGGAAATGATGCAGGCGGCCAGCCGCGCATCCCAGCGCTCGTACCAGACCGCGACGATCGAGGTGAAGATGCCGGCGACCGCGAGCACCCCGAGGATCTTGTACAGCGCATGGAAATCCTCCTCGCCGAGCGCGTCGTCGATCAGGTACTTCAGGCTGAGCGGCATGATGACGTTGAACAGCGTCTCGACGAAGACGCCGAACGCCACGAAGGACAGCATCCGCTTGTAGTTGACCAGGAAGGGTTTGACGAAACCCAGGATGGTCGCGAGCGCGCCGGCAGCCTCGCGCGCGGTAAAGACGACAAGATCCTCGTCCTCATCGTCGTCGTCGAGCTCCAGCTCGTCATCCTCCTCGTCTTCATCGTCCTCGTCGTCTTCGAGGTCGGGCTTGACGGGGGCGAGCTTGTCGTCGAGCTCGGCCGCCTCTTCCGCAGCAAGCTTCTTTTTGTCGGGAGAAGGAGGCCTGGACGCCATGAAACCAACCGATGCTGACGGCCGGCATGACCGCAGAGAAAGCAGAAAATAGCGGAAACCGCTATTGCACCGATTCTATGCGATCAGAATGAATTCGGCAAAGCAAATGGCGAATCCGGCTCGGTCCTTGCCGCTACTCCTCGTCCTCGTCCTCGACCTTGTCGAAGAAGGAATAGCGCAAGCTGTCGGCGTCGGCGTACCACTGGCCCGGGCCCTTGTTGGCGGCGAGCGTCGCCTCCCAGAGCGCGTCGGTGCAATCCTTGCGGTGCATCGACAGGTCGAAGCCGTTGCCGAAGAACAGTTCGGACCATTCCCACCAGGTGCCGAGCTTCCTGACCCCGCGCAACAGGTCGTAGCGGTCGATGACCGTCGAGGCCATGTCGGAGGTGATCGAGCCGAACACGAGGCCGGTCTTGACCACGCGGTTCAGCTCCCGGATCCCGCGGACCACCTGCTTCGGGGAAACGTGGCAGAGGCTGGTCTCGAACACGAAGTCGAACGCGCCGTCCTTGAACGGCATGTCGGTGATCGAGCCGAGCTTGTTGTACTTCTTCAGCGCTTTCGGCGTTTTGGCGTGGATCGCGCGGTTGTTCTCGATGCCGAAGGCATCAAAGCCGCGATCGCGCAGTGCGCCGACCAGCTCCCCGCTGGCCGAGCCCGCGACCAATAGCTTGGCACCCTTGGTCTTGCCCCAGACGATGCCGATCAGCCTGGTGAGGTAATCCGGATCGGTGAAGTGACGCCACGCCTCGCTATAGGGGCCGAGGCCGCGATAGTTTGCGAAATAGTCGCGATCGATCTTGTCGGAGAGCGGCTTGTCGTCCTGCGAACGCTCGCGGCGGAGGCGCATCATCTCGGTCAGGATGATGTCGGTCGCCGCGTCCGAGGAGTCGAGCAAACCGTTCAGCGTCGAGTCGAACAGATAGTCGCCGACCACGACGATTCCGGGATGCTCCTTCGGCTCGGGCCGGTGATTGGTCATGACGTCGCGCACGGGCAAGCCGCCCGGAATCGCGTTCACCGACGACAGCCAGCGGTGGATCTTGCCCTCCATGACATGCGAACGCGCATCGCCGAGCGAGGCCGGCAGCGATTTCAGCGCGGCGTCGATCAGCTCCTGGTCGGAGAGATTGGCGAAGGCCAGCGCGTCGGAGCCCGGAATCAGCCAGTTCAGTACGCCGTGGTTGCCGACGTCGTGACGCGCGCCTTCGTTGTAGACGCAGCAGCCACCGAAGGCCTCCGACATGAACCAGGCGCCCGTGATCTTGTCGCCCCAGAACGTCGTGTCGAACAGGATCGAGACGCGCAAATAATGCGCGGGGCGGTCGAAATAGGAAACGTGCTTGACCATCGACTTGCGGAGCTGCTCGCCCTCCCAGCCCATGGTGGCAAGCCAGGAATGCGGCAGGCAGACCAGCACGAGATCGAAGTCGCGCGTCTCCGGGCCCTTGCCGTTCATCATCTTGAGCTGGTAGCGGCCCGTCGGCGCCTTGCCGACGGTGAGCACGCGGTGATTGAGCTGGATGTCGGCATTGACCTCCGACTGCAGGCACTCGATCAGCTGCTCGTTGCCGTTCTGGATGGAATAGAGGCCGATATAGCCGTCGACATCCATCAGATAGTTCTTGAGCGCGTTGAGGCCGTTGGTGTTGTGGCTCTCGGTCGCAATGTCCGAGCGTGCCATCACCTTGAAGAAACGCTTTGCGGTCTCGTCCTCGACCTCCTCGTCGAGCACCTGCTCGGCGGTCTTGTCGGCCCAGGGGTTCTCGTTGTCGTGCGCGCCGACGCCTTCGTAATATTCGATCGGCGACATCGCCTCGGCGCAGCGCTCGCGGAACGTCTCGATCGCGGCCGCAGTCCTGGCGCCGTATTTGCGGCGCATGCCGGCGACGTCGTTGAGCAGCTCGCCGCCGAACTGCACCTGTTCGGCGTCCATCGGAATGGTCTGCAGGCCGAAATGCTGGATCAGTTCGCGCAGCGGATCCGGCCCGGTCATCGAGTAGTCGTAGATCTCGGCGACGCCGGCCTCGTACATCGCGGGCGCGGAATCGAATTTACGCGTGACGATCTTGCCGCCGAGCCGGTCGGATGCCTCGTAGATGGTGACGCGGCAGAGATCGCCGAGCTTGCGCTTCAGATACCAAGCGCTCATCAGCCCGCCGGGGCCGCCGCCTACGATTGCCAGATCAAGCATGAGAGTTCCGTGGTCTCCGGCCCTGCCCCCGTCACGGGATCCACCGGTCTAAACTCTCCTAGCAGAAGCGCTTTTGCGCCTGAAGGAAAGATGAACAAATGTTGATCTTGCACCGCAACAGGCAAACAAAGCAGCAAAAAGGCCGGCTTGCGCCGGCCTTTTCATTGTCCTCGGTATTCCTACGGATGAACGATCATTCCGCGGGCGGCAGCGCCATCGGCTCCGCTTCCGGCGCGGGCGACACGACGGCCGCCTGCTTCTCGCGCTCGTCCAGGATCAGCTTGTCGCGCTTCATCGCGACTTCGCGGATCTTGGCCATCGAGGCGCCGGTGCCTGCCGGGATCAGCCGGCCGACGATGACGTTCTCCTTGAGGCCTTCGAGCGGATCGACCTTGCCGTTGACCGCCGCTTCCGTGAGGACGCGGGTGGTCTCCTGGAACGAGGCCGCCGAGAAGAAGGAGCGGGTCTGGAGGCTCGCCTTGGTGATGCCGAGCAGAACCGGCGTACCCGTGGCGATCTTCTTGCCCTCTTCCTTGGCTTTCTCGTTCAGCGCGTCGAACTCGATCTTGTCGACCTGCTCGCCCGAGATCATGTCCGTGTCGCCCTGGTCGGTGACTTCCACCTTCTGGAGCATCTGACGGACAATCACCTCGATGTGCTTGTCATTGATGAGCACGCCCTGGAGCCGGTAGACCTCCTGGATCTCGTTGACCAGATAGGCCGCGAGCTCCTCGATGCCCTTCACCGCCAGAATGTCGTGCGGCGCCGGGTTGCCTTCCACGATGAAGTCGCCCTTTTCGACGACGTCGCCGTCCTGAAGGTGGATGTGCTTGCCCTTCGGGATCAGGTACTCGCGCGCCTCGTCGGTCTTGTCCATCGGCTCGATCGAGATGCGACGCTTGTTCTTGTAGTCGCGCCCGAACCGGATGGTGCCCGCGATTTCGGCGATGATCGCCGCATCCTTCGGACGCCGGGCCTCGAACAGTTCCGCCACCCGCGGCAGACCGCCGGTGATGTCACGCGTCTTGGCGCTTTCGGTCGAGACACGGGCGAGGATGTCACCCGGGTTGACCTTGGCTCCGACGTCGACCGAGAGAATGGCATCGACGGACAGCATGTAGCGGGCATCGCCGCCACGGGCGAGCTTGAGCACCTTGCCGTCCTTGCCCTTGACCACGATGGCCGGACGCAGGTCCGCGCCGCCGCGGGTCGAGCGCCAGTCGATGACCACGCGCTTGGCGATACCGGTGGCTTCGTCCAGCGTTTCCGAGATCGACTGCCCTTCGACCAGATCCTCGAAGCCGATGGTACCTTCGACTTCGGTGAGGAGCGGACGGGTGTAGGGATCCCACTCGACGATGCGTTGGCCGCGCTTGACGGTGTCGCCTTCGTCGACATGCAGGCGCGAACCGTACTGGATACGGTGCGTCGCACGCTCGGTGCCGTCGGCATCGACGATCGCGATCACCATGTTGCGCACCATCGCGACCAGATGACCTTCGCTGTTTCGGGCGATGGCCTTGTTCCGGATCACGATCTTGCCGTCGAAGTTGGATTCGACGAACGACTGCTCGTTGAGCTGCGCCGCACCGCCGATGTGGAAGGTGCGCATGGTCAGCTGGGTGCCCGGCTCGCCGATCGACTGCGCCGCGATGACGCCGACGGCTTCACCGTGGTTGACCGGCGTGCCGCGGGCAAGGTCGCGGCCGTAGCACATGCCGCAGATGCCGTTGACGAGTTCGCAGGTCAGTGCCGAGCGGATCTTCACCTCCTGCACACCACCCTGATGGATGGCGTCCAGATGGCTCTCTTCCATCAGCGTACCGCGCTTGATGATCACCTTGCCCGAGCTGTCGCGCACGTCTTCGCAGGCCGTGCGGCCCAGGATGCGCGAACCGAGCGAGGCAACCACGGTGCCGGCATCGACGATGGCGCGCATCTTGATGCCGAGCTTGGTGCCGCAGTCGTTCTGCGTGATGATGCAGTCCTGCGCGACGTCGACCAGACGACGGGTCAGGTAGCCGGAGTTCGCGGTCTTCAACGCGGTGTCCGCGAGGCCCTTGCGGGCGCCGTGGGTCGAGTTGAAGTACTCGAGAACCGAGAGGCCTTCCTTGAAGTTCGAGATGATCGGCGTCTCGATGATCTCGCCCGACGGCTTGGCCATCAGGCCGCGCATGCCGGCGAGCTGGCGCATCTGGGCCGGCGAACCGCGGGCACCGGAGTGAGCCATCATGTAGATCGAGTTGATGTCGGCATCCGCCCCGCTCGCCGTCTTCTTGGTCGAGGAGATCTCCTTCATCATCGCCTTGGCGATTTCTTCCGTGGCCTTCGACCAGGCGTCGACGACCTTGTTGTACTTCTCGCCATGGGTGATCAGACCGTCGTTGTACTGCTGCTCGAAATCCTTCGCCAGCGTACGGGTGGTGTCGACGATCTTCCACTTGGAGTGCGGAACGACCATGTCGTCCTTGCCGAACGAGATGCCGGCCTTGAACGCGTTGTAGAAGCCGAGCGCCATGATGCGGTCGCAGAAGATCACAGTCTCCTTCTGACCGCAGTGGCGGTAGACCTGGTCGATGACGCCGGAGATCTCGCGCTTGGTCATCAGCTTGTTGATGATCTCGTACGAAATGCGCGGGTTCTTCGGCAGGAGATTGCCGAGCATGACGCGACCTGCGGTGGTCTCGATCCAGCGCGTCGAGACCTTGCCGGTCTCGTCCATGCCCTGCCACCGATACTTGATCTTGGTGTGCAGGTGGATGACCTTCGCGTGCAGCGCATGCTCGAGCTCGGCCATGTCGCCGAAGATCTTGCCCTCGCCGGGCAGGCCTTCGCGCATGATGGAGACGTAGTACAGACCGAGCACGATGTCCTGCGACGGCACGATGATCGGCTGGCCGTTCGCCGGATGCAGGATGTTGTTGGTCGACATCATCAGGACGCGCGCTTCCAGCTGCGCCTCGAGCGACAGCGGAACGTGCACGGCCATCTGGTCGCCGTCGAAGTCGGCGTTGAACGCGGCGCAGACCAGCGGGTGGAGCTGGATCGCCTTGCCCTCGATCAGCACGGGCTCGAACGCCTGGATGCCGAGGCGATGCAGCGTCGGCGCTCGGTTGAGCAGCACCGGATGCTCGCGGATGACCTCGTCCAGGATGTCCCAGACCTCGGGCCGCTCCTTCTCGACCAGCTTCTTGGCCTGCTTCACGGTCGTGGACAGGCCCTTGGCGTCAAGCCGCGAGTAGATGAACGGCTTGAACAGCTCGAGCGCCATCTTCTTCGGCAGGCCGCACTGATGCAGGCGCAGCTCGGGACCGACCACGATCACCGAACGGCCCGAATAGTCGACGCGCTTGCCGAGCAGGTTCTGACGGAAGCGGCCCTGCTTGCCCTTGAGCATGTCGGCGAGCGACTTCAGCGGACGCTTGTTGGCGCCCGTGATGACGCGGCCGCGGCGGCCGTTGTCGAACAGCGCATCGACCGCTTCCTGAAGCATGCGCTTCTCGTTGCGGATGATGATGTCCGGGGCGCGCAGCTCCATCAGCCGCTTCAAGCGGTTGTTGCGATTGATGACGCGGCGGTAGAGGTCGTTGAGGTCCGAGGTCGCGAAGCGGCCGCCGTCCAGCGGCACCAGCGGACGCAGGTCCGGCGGAATCACCGGGACCACGGTCATGATCATCCATTCCGGCTTGTTGCCGGAGTGGCGGAACGCTTCCACGATCTTCAGGCGCTTGGCGAGCTTCTTGTGCTTGATGTCGGAGTCGGTCTCCTGCATCTCGATGCGCAAGGAGGCCTCGAGCTTCTCGAGATCCATGCCCTTGAGCAGCTCGCGGATCGCCTCAGCGCCGATCATGGCGGTGAAGGAATCCTGGCCGTACTCGTCCTGCGCCTTCAGATACTCGTCTTCCGACAGCAGCTGACGGTCCTTCAGCGCGGTGAGGCCCGGCTCGAGCACGACGTAATATTCGAAGTAGAGGATCCGTTCGAGATCCTTCAGCGTCATGTCCAGCAGGAGGCCGATGCGCGAGGGCAGCGACTTCAGGAACCAGATGTGGGCGACGGGGGCTGCGAGCTCGATATGGCCCATGCGCTCGCGCCGGACGCGCGACAGCGTGACCTCGACCGAGCACTTCTCGCAGATGATGCCCTTGTACTTCATGCGCTTGTACTTGCCGCACAAGCACTCGTAGTCCTTGATCGGCCCGAAGATGCGGGCGCAGAACAGGCCGTCGCGCTCGGGCTTGAAGGTACGGTAGTTGATGGTCTCCGGCTTCTTGATCTCGCCGTAGGACCAGGACAGAATCTTCTCTGGAGACGCGATCGAGATCCGGATCTGGTCGAAGACCTGAGCCGGAGTCGTCGGGTTGAAGAGATTCATAATTTCTTGGTTCATCGTCTTCTCCTCGCGTGCCGGTCGCCTACGGCCGCAAATTCGAAAATCACTCGAGCGGGGCGCCCTGCCCTCAAGGCCTCGGGTCGGGCGCCGATGCCCGGCCGTGAAGGCCGGGCATGAAAGGTCGTTTTACTCGGCCGCTTCCGACGTCGGCGCCGGACCCACCTTGGAATTGTGCAGGTCGACGTTGAGGCCGAGCGAGCGCATTTCCTTGACCAGCACGTTGAACGATTCCGGAATACCGGCCTCGAACGTGTCGTCGCCGCGCACGATCGCCTCGTACACCTTGGTGCGGCCGGCGACGTCGTCCGACTTCACCGTCAGCATCTCCTGGAGCGTGTACGCCGCGCCGTAAGCTTCGAGCGCCCACACCTCCATTTCGCCGAAGCGCTGGCCGCCGAACTGCGCCTTGCCGCCCAGCGGCTGCTGGGTGACGAGCGAGTACGGACCGATCGAACGCGCATGGATCTTGTCGTCGACCAGATGGTGCAGCTTGAGCATGTAGATGTAGCCCACCGTCACCTTGCGATCGAACGCATCGCCGGTGCGGCCGTCATACACGGTCGACTGACCCGAAGCGTCCAGACCGGCAAGCTTCAGCATCTCCTCGATGTCGGCTTCCTTGGCGCCGTCGAACACCGGCGTCGCGATCGGCACGCCGCGGCTCAGATTGTGGCCGAGCTCGATCAACTCGTTGTCGTTGAGCGACTTGATCGTCTCGTCCTCGCCGTAGACCTTCTTCAAGGTTTCCTTCAGCGGCCTGATGTCCTGCTTCGACAAATAGGCATCGACCGTCTGGCCGATGCGCTTGCCGAGGCCGGCGCAGGCCCAGCCGAGATGGGTCTCGAGGATCTGTCCGACGTTCATGCGCGAGGGCACGCCCAGCGGGTTGAGCACGATGTCGGCGTGCGTACCGTCTTCGAGGAACGGCATGTCCTCGATCGGCACGATCTTCGACACCACGCCCTTGTTGCCATGGCGGCCGGCCATCTTGTCGCCGGGCTGGATCTTGCGCTTCACCGCGACGAAGACCTTGACCATCTTCATCACGCCGGGCGGCAGCTCGTCGCCGCGCTGAAGCTTCTCGACCTTGTCGAGGAAGCGCTGTTCCAGCCCCTTCTTCGACTCGTCGTACTGCTTCCGCATGGCCTCGATTTCGGCCATCAGCTTGTCGTTCGGCGAAGCGAACAGCCACCACTGCGACTTCGGGTACTCCTCGAGCACCGCACGGGTGATCTTGGTGTCCTTCTTGAAGCCCTTCGGACCGGCGATGCCCTGCCGTCCCTCGAGCAGCTCGGCAAGACGGTTGTAGACGTTGCGGTCCAGGATCGCCTGCTCGTCGTCGCGGTCCTTGGCCAGACGCTCGATCTCTTCCCGCTCGATCGCCAGAGCGCGCTCGTCCTTGTCGACGCCGTGACGGTTGAACACGCGCACTTCCACGATCGTGCCCTGCACGCCCGGAGGAACGCGCAGCGAGGTGTCGCGAACGTCGGAGGCCTTCTCGCCGAAGATGGCACGCAGGAGCTTTTCTTCCGGCGTCATCGGGCTTTCGCCCTTCGGCGTGATCTTGCCGACCAGGATGTCGCCGGCGCGCACTTCCGCGCCGATGTACACGATGCCGGCTTCGTCGAGGTTCTTCAGCGCTTCTTCCGAAACGTTCGGAATGTCGCGGGTGATTTCCTCGGGCCCGAGCTTGGTGTCGCGGGCCATCACCTCGAATTCCTCGATATGGATCGAGGTGAAGACGTCTTCCTTCACGATCCGCTCGGAGAGCAGGATCGAGTCTTCGAAGTTGTAGCCGTTCCACGGCATGAACGCGACGAGCACGTTCCGGCCGAGCGCGAGCTCGCCGAGATCGGTCGACGGACCGTCGGCGATGATGTCGCCCTTCTTGACGATGTCGCCGACCTTCACCAGCGGACGCTGGTTGATGCAGGTCGACTGGTTGGAGCGCTGGTACTTCATCAGACGGTAGATATCGACGCCCGACTTGGTCGGATCGAGATCTTCCGTGGCGCGGATGACGACGCGGGTCGCGTCGATCTGGTCGATCACGCCCGAACGGCGCGCCGCGATCGCGGCACCCGAGTCACGCGCAACGACGCCTTCCATGCCGGTGCCGACGAACGGAGCCTCGGCGCGAACCAGCGGCACCGCCTGGCGCTGCATGTTCGAGCCCATCAGCGCGCGGTTGGCGTCGTCGTTCTCGAGGAACGGGATCAGCGCCGCGGCAACCGAAACGAGCTGCTTCGGCGACACGTCCATGTAGTCGACCTTGTCCGGCGTCACCGGCAAGACTTCGCCGGCATGACGGCAGACCACGAGGTCTTCGGTGAAGCGGCCCTTCGGGTCGAGCGGCACGTTGGCCTGCGCGACCGTGTAGCGGCCCTCTTCCATCGCCGAGAGGTACACGACCTCGTCGGTGACGCGGCCGTCCTTGACCTTGCGGTAGGGCGTCTCGACGAAGCCGTACTTGTTCACGCGCGCGAAGGTCGCGAGCGAGTTGATCAAGCCGATGTTCGGACCTTCCGGCGTCTCGATCGGGCAGATGCGGCCGTAATGCGTCGGATGCACGTCGCGCACCTCGAAGCCGGCGCGCTCGCGGGTCAGACCGCCCGGTCCGAGCGCCGAGAGACGGCGCTTGTGGGTGATCTCCGACAGCGGGTTGGTCTGGTCCATGAACTGCGAGAGCTGCGAGGAGCCGAAGAACTCGCGCACGGCGGCAGCCGCCGGCTTGGCGTTGATCAGGTCCTGCGGCATGACCGTGTCGATGTCGACCGAGGACATGCGCTCCTTGATCGCGCGCTCCATGCGCAGGAGGCCGATGCGGTACTGATTCTCCATGAGCTCGCCGACCGAGCGCACACGGCGATTGCCGAGATGGTCGATGTCGTCGATTTCGCCCTTGCCGTCGCGCAAATCCACCAGCGTCTTGATGACGGAGAGGATGTCTTCCTTGCGCAGCGTGCGCTGGGTGTCGGGCGCATCGAGGTCGAGGCGCATATTCATCTTGACGCGGCCGACCGCGGAGAGGTCGTAACGCTCGGAATCGAAGAACAGCGACTGGAACATCGCCTGCGCCGAATCCAGCGTCGGCGGCTCGCCCGGACGCATCACGCGATAGATGTCGAACAGCGCGTCCTCGCGCGTCATGTTCTTGTCGGCCGAGAGCGTATTGCGGATGTAGGCGCCGACATTGACATGGTCGATGTCGAGCAGCGGCAACTCCTTATAGCCGTGCTCGTTGAGGGCCTTCATGGACTTGTCGGTGATCTCTTCACCGGCTTCCGCGTGGATCTCGCCGGTCTTGGGATTGACGAGGTCCTCGGCGAGATAGTTGCCGACGAGCTCCTCATCCGACAGGCGCAGCGCCTTCAGCCCCTTCTCCTGCATCTGACGCGCACCGCGGACGGTGAGCTTCTTGCCGGCCTCGAGCACGACCTTGCCGGTGTCGGCGTCGATCAGGTCGTTGATGGTCGAGTAACCGCGGAAACGGTTGGCGTCGAACGGAACGCGCCAGCCTTCCTTGGTCCGCTTGTAGAGGATCTTCTTGTAGAACGTGGACAGGATCGCCTCGCCGTCGAGGCCGAGCGCGAACATCAGCGACGTCACCGGAATCTTGCGGCGACGGTCGATACGCGCATACACGATGTCCTTGGCGTCGAACTCGATGTCGAGCCAGGAGCCGCGATACGGGATGACACGGGCGGCGAACAGCAGCTTGCCCGAGGAATGGGTCTTGCCCTTGTCGTGGTCGAAGAACACGCCGGGCGACCGGTGCATCTGCGAGACGATGACGCGCTCGGTGCCGTTGACGATGAAGGTGCCGTTCATCGTCATGAGCGGGATGTCGCCCATGTAGACGTCCTGCTCCTTGATGTCCTTCACCGACTTCGCGCCGGTTTCCTCGTCGATATCGAACACGATGAGGCGCAGCGTCACCTTGAGCGGTGCCGCGAAGGTCATGCCGCGCTGGCGGCACTCGTCGACGTCGTACTTCGGCTGTTCGAACTCGTAGCGGACGAATTCCAGCATCGAGGTGCCCGAGAAGTCCGAGATCGGGAACACCGAGCGGAACACCGCCTGCAGACCCTCGTCGAGGCGTCCGCCCGCGGGTTCGTCGACCATCAGGAACTGGTCATAGGATGCCTTCTGAACCTCGATGAGGTTCGGCATCTCGGCGACTTCCTTGATGTGTCCGAAGAACTTGCGAACGCGTTTGCGACCGGTGAATGTCTGCTGCGCCATCGTGGCCTCTCATTTCGTCGCCCGCTCGGGGCGCGTCGTCCAAGAAGCGGCTGCCACCACTCCCCGGGTTGAATTTTTCGAACCCGTTTTGGGGACCAAAAATCCAGTTTCAGGCCGTCATGTCCTGAATCTGTTCTTCAGATCTTCAAAACGCAAAACGACGCGCGGGGCGCATAGGCACGCCCGCCCGTCACAACGATCGTCTTCACGGACTGCAAAAGCCCGAAATAGCTTGCTCTCCCAACGGCTTACAGGGAAATCCGGCATCCCTGCCCACCGCGCTTTCGTGCTGCCGACCCGATATGGGGCGACAATAGTGGAGATTCGAGGGGTAAACCCTCAAATCCCCACACTTTTCCGTGTTCGGCCTGCATCGGGACGTTCCGTCGCACGCCTTTTGCATCTGGCCCACCCTTTCGAGATGGTCAGAGATCCCGGTTTCGCTGACGCTCGCCGGGATCTTGTGCCAGTAAGCGTTGCTTACTTGAGCTCGACCTTTGCGCCAGCCTTCTCGAGCTGGACCTTGATCTTCTCGGCTTCGTCCTTGTTCACGCCTTCTTTGACAGGCTTCGGCGCGCCCTCGACGAGGTCCTTTGCTTCCTTCAGGCCCAGGCCGGTGATGGCGCGGACTTCCTTGATGACCTCGATCTTCTTGTCGCCGGCGGCGGCCAGAACGACCGTGAACTCGGTCTTCTCTTCCGCCGGAGCGGCGGCAGCAGCGGCGGGACCGGCAACGGCCACTGCCGCAGCGGCGGACACGCCCCACTTTTCTTCGAGGAGCTTCGCGAGTTCGGCAGCTTCGAGCACGGTGAGGCTCGAGAGGTCGTCAACGATCTTCTGCAAGTCAGCCATTGTTCAGTTTCCTTGAATGTAAGTCTGGTTCGGGTTTGAGTTTTGCGAAGGGCGTCAGGCCGCTTCGCCCTTTGAGGCATGAGCCTGGATGACGCGCGCGAGCTTGCCCGCGGGCGCATTGGCGAGCTGAGCGAGCTTGGTCGCCGGGGCCACAAGCAGGCCGACGATCTTTGCACGCAGCTCGTCAAGCGACGGCAGCGAGGCAAGAGCCTTCACGCCGTCGACATTCAGGACGGTCGTTCCCATCGAGCCGCCGATGATGACGAACTTTTCGTTCGTCTTGGCGAATTCGACGGCGACCTTTGGCGCCGCTACCGGATCATTCGAAGTGGCGATCACGGTCGGTCCCTTCAGCATGGGACCGATGGCAACGACGTCAGTGCCTTCAAGAGCAATTTTGGCGAGACGGTTCTTCGAGACCTTCACCGAGGCGCCAGCCTGCTTCATCTGCGTCCGCAGCTTCTGCATCTGGGCAACGGTCAGGCCGGAATATTGGGCAACGACCGCGACGCTCGTGGTCTTGAAGACCCCATTGAGCTGTTCGACCGCTTCCTTTTTTGCCGCTCGTTCCACAGCAAGCTCTTTCCGGTTGGCGGTCATCGCGAAAGCGGGACCGCCGGGTTGCACCCATCGTCCCGCCCAAACCTGAACCTCAGGGCCAAAACCCATCGGACACGCCGGGCAAGACGACAATTCAAAGCCTGCCCTCCGGGAGCCCGCTAAGGCCCACGGCGTGTCGAGGTCCGAACCAGACCCGTTCCGCGGAGCCAGCCGTAAAGCTGGGCGCGAAGTGAAATCCGGTCTTCACCCGTCTATGCAGGCCATGCGATTAAGCCGTTGAGAAATCGAGATTCCCCGCGGGCGCCTGCAGTCTTGGACAGGACAAGGTCAGCCGGCGAACCGCCCGACCTCTGCCCGCACTCCACCAACCGACGGGTTTTCTTCCCTTTTCCGGCAAATCCTTACGGACGTCCTGAAAAGGAATGATCTCCTGTCTTGTCGGGTTTTCGGAATGCGTGCACGAACGCGCCAGCCGAGGCCGGCACGTCCGGAAGCGGTTCTTTAACCGCTCGGAGCCTGCTTGCCAAGAGCAAAATTCACACCAGTTCCAATCCGTTGCCGCGGATGCCTGTCCTGGGCCGACAAGGGCTGATTCAGGCTCATTTGCCCCCATGAGGCAGCGACTTGCCCTCGAAGAACGCGCCTAGATTCGTCAGCACGCAATCCTGCATGGCGACGTGCGATTCGAGGGTGTGACCGCCGATATGCGGCGCGAGCACTACGTTAGCGAGCGCCGTCAGGGCGTCGGGGGCGTGCGGTTCCTTGTCGAAGACGTCGAGGCCGGCCCCCGCAATGGTCTTGTCGGTCAGGGCCGCTACCAGGGCCTTCTCGTCGATGACAGAGCCGCGGGAGATGTTGACGACATAGCCGTCCGCGCCCAGGCGCTTCAGGATGTCCGCATTGACGACATGCTGGGTGTCGGCCCCTGCCCGGACCGCGATCATCAGCACGCTGCACCAATCGGCCAGCGCCTCCAGGGTCGGGAAATATTGATAGGGCAAATCGTACTTAGTCCGGCTGAAATAGCCGATTTCGCTCTCGAAGGCGGCACAGCGCGCGGCGATCTTGCGACCGATCTCGCCCATGCCGTAGACGCCGATGCGGCGGCCGGGCATGCCGGCCTGGGGCCGCATCATCGGCGACGGCTTCGAGGCGGCCCAATCGCCGCTGCGGACATATTGGTCGGCAGCCAGGATCCGCCGCGTCGTCGCGAGCATCAGGGTCATCGCGATGTCGGCGACCGAGGCCGCATTGGCGCCCGGGCTGTGGCCGACTTCGATGTTGCGGGCTGCGGCCGCCTTCAGGTCGATGCCGTCATAGCCGGTGCCGTAGCAGACGATGGCGCCGAGCTTCGGAAACAGGTCCATCGCCTCCGCGTCGAGCGGCGTGCCGCCCGCGGTGAGCAGCGCGCGGATGCCACTCAGTTCATCGGCCGAAAACACTTCACGCGCGGGCTTGCCGCCGGTATCGAGCAGTTCGAACCGCTCGGCGAAACGCACCATCATCGTCTTGGGAAAGCGCGAGTAGATCAGGACCTTGTCAGCCATTGTTCTTGTTTCCGGTAAACGTCGCCACAAACGATGAGGGGCGGAATCGGTCGCCCGATTCCGCCCCTCACCTCATGCAATTTTCAAACCCTAGCCGAGAATGGTGCCCGGCTCGACCTTCACGCCGGGGCCCATCGTCGAGGACACCGCAACGCGCTGGATGTAGGTTCCCTTGGAGCCGGCGGGCTTGGCCTTGGAGACCGCGTCCGCGAGCGCCTTGATGTTCTCGACCAGTTTCTCCTCGGAGAACGAGGCCTTGCCGACGCCGGCCTGCAGGATGCCGGCCTTCTCGACACGGAACTCGACCGATCCGCCCTTGGCACCCTTCACCGCACCGGTGACGTCCATGGTCACGGTGCCGATCTTCGGGTTCGGCATCAGGCCGCGCGGGCCGAGCACCTTACCGAGACGGCCGACCAGCGGCATCATGTCGGGGGTGGCGATACAGCGGTCGAAATCGATCGAGCCGTTCTGCACCTTCTCGACCAGGTCTTCGGCGCCGACGACGTCGGCGCCCGCAGCCTTGGCCTCGTCGGCCTTGGCGCCGCGGGCGAACACGCCGACGCGGAGCGTACGGCCGGTGCCGTTCGGCAGGGTCACGACGCCGCGGACCATCTGGTCGGCGTGGCGCGGATCGACGCCGAGATTGATCGCGACCTCGATGGTCTCGTCGAACTTCGCTTTCGCGCGTTCCTTGACCATCTTGATGGCGTCCGCGAGCGGGTAAAGCTTTTCGCGGTCAACACCTTCGCGGGCTTTGTTCAAACGCTTTCCGATTGCCATGAGCCCTTACCCCGCCACTTCCAGACCCATCGAGCGGGCAGAGCCCTCGACCATCTTCATGGCCGATTCGATGGTGTCGCAATTGAGATCCTTCATCTTCTTCTCGGCGATCTCGCGCACCTGCGCCTTGGTCACCGCGCCGGCCTTGTCGCGGCCCGGCGCCTTCGAGCCGGACTGGATTTTTGCAGCCTGCTTGAGGAAGAAGGACATCGGCGGCGTCTTCATCTCGAAGGTGAAGGAACGGTCCGCATAGATGGTGATGACCACCGGGATCGGGGTGTTCTTCTCTTCCTTCTGGGTCTGGGCGTTGAACGCCTTGCAGAACTCCATGATGTTGAGACCACGCTGACCGAGCGCGGGACCGATCGGGGGCGAAGGATTCGCCGCACCGGCCGGGACCTGAAGCTTCAGGTATCCGGTCACTTTCTTTGCCATGTATCACTCCTGTTGTGCCGGCCTGGACCGGCGGTTTCAGGTTCCGTGGTTGGGATCGAGCGCGGCTGGCAACCGCCCTCTTCCTCCCACGGCCTATTTTCGCGCGAAGCTTCGCTTCACGCGTCGTCCGGTCAGACCTTCTCGACCTGACCGAATTCCAGCTCGACCGGCGTGGCGCGGCCGAAGATCGACACCGCGACCTTCACGCGCGAGCGCGCCTCGTCGATTTCCTCGACCACACCCGAGAACGAGGCGAACGGGCCGTCGGCCACGCGCACGTTCTCGCCGATCTCGAACGACACCGACGCCTTCGGCCGTTCCACGCCCTCCTGCACCTGGTGCAGGATGCGCATGGCCTCGGATTCCGAGATCGGCATCGGCTTGTTTTCGGCGCCGAGGAAGCCCGTCACCTTCGGCGTGTTCTTGATCAGATGAAACGCCTCGTCGGTCAGCTTCATCTTCACCAGCACGTAGCCCGGGAAGAACTTGCGCTCGGCATCGATCTTGCGGCCGCGGCGCACTTCCGTGACCTTCTCGGTCGGGACCAGCACCAGCTCGAACAGCTCCTCGAGCCCGCGCTGCTTGGCCTGCTCGCGGATCGATTCGGCGACCTTCTTTTCGAAATTCGAATAGGCGTGGACGATGTACCAGCGCTTGTCAGACAATTGAGCCGTTGCTGTTGCCATCAGTGGATGCCCAGAAGGAAGGTGATGAGGTAGCGGATGATCTGGTCGGCGGCGAAGAAGAAGATCGAGGCCACGGCGACCATCACGAACACCATGATGGTGGTGATCGTGGTCTCGCGGCGGGTCGGCCAGGTGACCTTGGCGGTCTCCGAGCGCACTTCCTGCAAGAACTTGAACGGGCTGACTGCCATCGTTTGATGTCCAACGTCCGTCGACAGACGCGAATGAATTTCAGGGATCCGAACAGCCGCCGTTGGCCCAGCCCTCTGTCTTGAAGGATGAGCCGGAAACCGGGCTCGATTGTTCGGGGATTTCAAAGCCGCGCCGGAAATCCGCGTTTAACGGGCCGGCAGCGAGTGCGGGGTATCTACTGCGGATGGGACCAAAGGTCAAGATAGAGAGGGCTCGCGCGGACAACCCGACCTCCCCGGACGACCGAACAGAGCCCAGGCCGATCAAGGGCTTATCTGCCCCTGCCAAAGCGCCGTCCCGGAGCTTCAGCCGGTTCCTTGCAGAACGACAGTAAAGGGGTCCCTCTCCTGCCCCCCTTTAGCGACCTGGCACGGTCAGTCGGCCCGATCGACCACGGAGATACCGGGCAGCGGCACCACGAACTTTCCGCCCTCGGCGAAATAACGGGCATGCTTGGCCCGGATCGGATCCACATAGCGCCAGGCGAAGACGACGACGAACGCCGGCTTGCGCTCGTAAAGGGCTGCGGGCGGCAGAATCGAAATGTCGTATCCCGGGCCGGCCATCACGTTCGCCTTCTTGGGGTCGTCGTCCACCAGGAAGTCGATCTTGTTCTCCAGGCCGAACTGCGGCAGCAGGGTCGTGGTGCCGACGGAGACGCCGTAGCCGGCCACCAGCTGACCGCGCGCGTGGGCGGCATCGGCCATCGCGACCAGCTCGTCCCGGATGGCGGCGATTCTCTTCGCATAGGGCGCATAATAGGCCGGCCGGTCGACGCCGAGCCGGTCTTCCTCGGCGACGAAGCGGGCAACCTCCGCAGACGGCTTCTTGGCGCCGCCAACGCGCTGCACCGTCACGCGGATCGAACCGCCCTTGGTCCAGATGTGCTGGACGTCGATCAATTCCATGCCGAGCCGCGCGAAGAAGCGCGTCAGCGGCTTGATGTTAAAATACGACAGATGCTCGTGGTAGACAGTGTCGAGAAGGTTCTTCTCGGTGACGTCAACGCCGTATTGCGTCTCGAAAACGAACAACCCGTCCGGCGCAAGCACGTCGCGAACCCCGATCACCAGCGGATCGAGATTGTCGACATTGGCGATCATGTTATTGGCGATGACGACGCTGGCCGCACCATGGCTCTGCAGAATGCGGTGACCAATGGCATCGGTGAAGAAATCGCCGATAGTCTCGATCCCCGCTTCCGTCGCACGCCGCGCGATGTCGACGGCGGGATCGACACCCAGTACCCGCATGCCGCGCTCTTTGAAGAAGCCGAGCAGCGAGCCGTCATTGCTGCCGAGTTCGACGACCAGCGAGCCCGGCGCAATCCCGAAACGGCTGATGACGTCGTTGGCATAGCCTGCGAAATGCTCCCGCAGGCCGAGCGAGAGCGAGGTCGTGTAGACGTAGTTGCGGTACTGGATCTCCGGATTGCCGACATGGAGAATCTGGAGGTGGCCGCAGTCTGCGCACAGGTGCAGCGCCATCGGCACGGCGGCCCGAAAGACGGGATCGTCGACGCTGGCGTCCGGCACCTGGAAGTTCGGCGTGCCAATGGGCATGCCAGCCATGGGGACGACCAGTTCCTGCTTGTCCGAATGACAAAGGCGGCAGGTATGACGAACGTAGAACAGGTTTTTCATTGTGGGACCGGAAAACGGAGACACGCGCGGGTGAGGCAATCCTACCCTGTGGAGATCAGATCGGCGGCAATGATTCAAGAGCGATCAAGGGTGGCTCGATACCTCCTCGGCTTTCGCCAGCCCGTAGTCCGCCGATGCTTCCGCAGCCTTCGCTGCCTTGTCCGCCGAATATGAGCCGCGCTCCGGACTTGCCAGCCAGATCACGCCGCCTGCGAGACCGATGAGGACGCTGACGGCACCCAGCAGGATTGAAACCGACAGCGCTTCCTCGGAAGGAACGCCCGCCAGACCGAGACAGGCGACCATCGCCCCTTCACGAACGCCCCAGCCGCTGATCGAGATCGGAACTGCGGTCAGCAGGATCACCGGCGGAATCAGAACGGCGGCGTCCACCACCGAGAGTTGCGCTCCTACGCCGCGGGCCAGGGCATAACAAGCCGCCGCCGTCACGAGATGGATGAGGAGCGCCGATCCGAAAAGCAAACCGCGGTGCTCGGATTGCAGGAGAAGGAATCTGACGAGCGTTCCGAACCGGACGAAGCTCTCGATCGCGGGAAACGCGATGAGGCGCTTGGGCAGGCGATCGAGCGTCAACAGCACCACGGTGCCGGCGACGCCCGCCAATGTCAGCCCGCCGATGGCCAGGATCGCGGCCTGATTGGACACGCGCGACATCAGGAACGGCAATCCGGCCACCATCAGCACGATCAGCCCGATCAACGCCGTGAAACGGTCCGCTGCAACGCCCTTGACCGCTTCCGGCCACTGCACGCCACGCTGGCGCAGCAGCCACATTCGCACCGCATCGCCGCCGACCGACGACGGCAATACCTGATTGAACCAGAGGCTGATCATGAGGATTCGCCAGCCGGCCAGCCAGTCCAGCGACACGCCGAGCGCGCGCATGATCAGCTCCCACCGGCCGTTGAGCGCGAAGGTCTGAACGAATATCAGCGCGAGCGCGAGCACGAACAGGAACGGATCGACGGAGACGAGGTGAGTCCGCAACGCATGCAGGTCGAGACCGCGCGCGATGTAGACCAGCACGGCGATCGACAGCAGAAGTTTTACTGAAAACAGGACCGCCTGCTTGAGCCGCGACTGCATCGGATGCCCGCCTCAGGATGCCGGATATTCCGCGCGACCGATAACGAGGTCGATCGCGGCCATCATCCAGAACTGGTGCGTGGTCTCGACGATGTTGTAGCTGCGGCTGTCGGCCCAGAAATTGATGTCCCCGAGGTTGCGCAGGGGGTTGTCCTCGTTCATGCCCGACAGCGTGATCACGCCGAGCTTCATCGTCCGTGCCTGTGCAACCGCATTGAGGATGTTCTTCGAACGCCCCGACGAGCTGATCGCGACCAGACAGTCGCCGGCGCGGGCGCTCAACCGCACGGCATGCGCGATCCAGTCCTCGAAGCCGTAGTCGTTGGCAAGGCACGACATCATGCTTGCATCGCTGAAGCACAGTGCGGGCACAGCGGCGTTCTTCGCCAGATCGATAGCCAGATGCGAGGCGATACCGGCCGAGCCGCCGTTGCCGATGAAGATGACGCGGCCACCCTGCTCGCGGGCGCGCAACCAGGCCGCGCGCGTGGCGGAGATCCTGGCAAAAACACCGTCGTCCGCCGCCGTCGCGCGATGGAGGCGTTGCACGTAATCGTCGAGAAAAGCCTTGTGATCGGGATCGACGGACTCGGCTGGCATGGGCTGGCGGCTCGATTGCAACATGACGGGGTGATACCGGCTATTACCAGGGATTGCAAAGGTATAATACTTGCAAAGTTTGCGAGCGGCTGGTAGTCGGCTTTCGGGTTTCACTCAAACATTGGCGAGCCTGTTTCGCTGGGCATTCGCGTCACGGATGTTCCCCATGAAATGCATCGTTACTGGCGGCGCCGGCTTCATTGGAAGTCACCTCGTCGATCGCCTCCTGGATGACGGCCACGAGGTCATCGCGCTCGACAATTTCGTGATCGGACGGCCCGAAAATCTGGCCGCGCGTGCCAATTCGAGCCAGCTCAACATCGTGCGGGCCGACGTCACCGACCTCGATTCGATCAGACCGTATTTCAACGGTGTCGACTGGGTCTTCCATCTCGCGGCGCTGGCCGACATCGTTCCCTCGATCGAGTCCCCGATCCCCTATCATCGCGCCAATGTCGACGGCACGGTCAACGTTCTCGAGGCCGCGCGGCAGGCTCGCGCCAGCCGCTTCGTTTACGCCGCATCGTCGTCCTGCTACGGAATTCCCAACGCCTATCCGACCCCGGAGAGCGCCGAGATCCGTCCGATGTATCCCTATGCGCTCACCAAGAATCTCGGTGAGCAGTGCGTCATGCATTGGTGCCAGGTCTACAAGCTGCCCGCGGTCGCGCTGCGTCTGTTCAACGTGTACGGGCCGCGCCACCGTACCACGGGCACTTACGGTGCGGTGTTCGGCGTCTTCATGGCGCAGAAGCTCGCCGGCAAGCCCTTCACGGTGGTTGGCGATGGCGAGCAGACCCGCGACTTCACCTTCGTCAGCGATGTCGCCGATGCCTTCGTGACCGCCGCGCGCTCGGAGGTCTCGAACGAGATATTCAACGTCGGCTCCGACAACACCTACAGCGTCAACCGGCTGGTCGAGCTTCTCGGCGGCGACAAGGTCCACATTCCCAAGCGGCCCGGCGAGCCCGACTGCACCTACGCCGACATCACCAAGATCAAGCGGGTCCTGAAATGGACCCCGAAAGTGAAGTTCGAGGTCGGCGTCGCGACGATGCTGAAGTCGATGGACCAGTACAAGGACGCTCCCCTTTGGACGGTGGACAAGATCGCCGACGCCACCAAGGACTGGTTCAAATATCTTGGTGGCGAAAACGATTCGGCGTCCGGCACGTCGCAGAAGGCAAGCCGTTGAGCCGACGCGTTCGAACTCAATGCTCTCGCCGCCAACCGATCATTTCCGGGTCGGTCAACCGAGACCGACCTGCGCTTTAGGTAATTCACATGGGTAATGCTCCGACAGACAAGCCGACCGGCCATCCGGCCCCGCACGAGAAGATCAAGACGATCGAGGAACTGGCCGCGATCGCGCGGGCCGCGCAGGCAGAAGGCCGGACCGTCGCACTCTGCCACGGCGTGTTCGATCTCGTGCATCTCGGCCATGTCCGGCACATCCTGGCAGCGCGCAACGAGGCCGACGTCGTCATCGTGACCGTGACGGCCGACCGTTTCGTCAACAAGGGACCGGGACGGCCGATCTTTCCGGAGAACATGCGCGCGGAGATGCTGGCCGCGCTCGGCACGGTCGACTGGGTCGGAATCAACCGGACCTCGAGCGCCGAGCCGATCCTCGATGCCGTACGCCCCGACATCTACGTGAAGGGTTCGGACTACGAAAATCCCGAGGATGACGTCACCGGCAAGATCGCCACCGAGCGGGAGGTCGTCGAACGCCATGGCGGCCGCGTCGTCTTCACGCGCGACGTCACCTTCAGCTCGTCGTCGCTGATGAATCGCTACTTCGACATCTACGATCCCCCCCTGCGCGACTACCTCCAGAAGGTGCGCGAAGGCGGCGGCGCCGAACGCCTGCTGAAGCTGATCGACAAGATCCAGGACATGCACGTCGTGCTGGTCGGCGACACCATCATCGACGAATACCAGTACGTCACGGCGCTCGGAAAGGCCTCGAAAGAAAACATCGTCGCCACACTGTTCAAGAACGGCGAGCAATTTGCCGGCGGCGTCATTGCCGCGGCCAATCACGTGGCGAGCTTCTGCAAGTCCGTGGAGATCGTCACGACGCTCGGTGGCAACGACTACCCGGAAGAGTTCATCCGCGCGCATGTCCGCCCGAACGTCACGCTCACGCCGATCCGCATTCAGGGCCGTCCGACGACCCGCAAATTGCGGTACGTCGAGCTTGGATATCTGCACAAGCTCTTCGAAGTATACACCATGGACGACACGCCGCTCGACGAGGCCGAGCGGAAGGAGATCGACCAAATCACCGCCGAGCGCGTTCGCGGCGGGGACGTGGTGATCGTCACCGATTTCGGTCACGGCATGATCGCGCCAAGCACGATCGATGCCCTGATCGCCAACTCCAAGTTCCTGGCGATCAACGCCCAGAGCAACAGCGGAAACCACGGCTATAATCTGGTCACGAAATATCCGCGGGCCGACTACCTCTGCATCGACGCGCCGGAAGCCCGGCTGGCGGCCACCGACAAGTTCAGCGACATCGCGTCGGTGATCGAGAACGGACTGCACGGCAAGATCGACTGCGACAACATGATCATCACGCACGGCTCGTTCGGCTGCTACCCCTTCTCGTCGAAGACCGGCGTGGCGCGCGTTCCCGCTTTCACCAAGACAGTCGTCGACACCGTCGGCGCGGGGGACGCCTTCCTGACGATCACCGCGCCTCTGGTCGCCGCCGGCGGCAATATCGAGGACGTCGCCTTCATCGGCAACGCTGCAGGCGCGATCAAGGTCGGTATCGTCGGCCACCGCAGTTCGGTCGAAAAGGTGCCACTGGTCAAATTCGTCACCGCGTTGCTGAAGTAACGCGAACGGCAATTCTGGAGAACGACAGTGATTGATCAAAAATGGAATGTGATGGTCACCGGTGGCGCCGGCTATGTCGGCAGCGTGCTGGTTCCCCATTTGCTCGCCGCGGGCCACAAGGTCACCGTGCTCGACCTGTTCATGTACGGCGAGGACGTCTTCGACGCCGTCCGCAACAACCCCAATTTGCGCCTGATCAAGGGCGACATCCGCGACGAGGCCGCGATCAACGAGGCCCTGCGCGGCAACAACGCGGTGATCCATCTCGCCTGCATCTCCAACGACCCGTCGTTCGAACTCGACCCGTCGCTCGGAAAATCCATCAATTACGATTGCTTCCGGCCGATGGTGCGCGCCGCGAAGAAGGCCGGCATCAAGCGCTTCATCTACGCGTCCTCGTCCAGCGTCTACGGCATCAAGGACGAGGCCGAGGTGACGGAGGATCTGTCCTGTGAGCCGCTGACCGACTACTCGAAATTCAAGGCGATGTGCGAGACCGACCTTGCCGAGGAGGCCGCGTCGGGGTTCGTCACATGCACCGTCCGTCCCGCCACCGTCTGCGGTTACGCGCCGCGGCAGCGGCTCGACGTCGTCGTCAACATCCTGACCAATCTCGCGGTCAACACGGGCCGCATTCGCGTGTTCGGCGGAACGCAGCGCAGACCCAACCTGCACATCGAGGACATGTCCGCGGCCTATCTGTTCCTGCTGCAGCAGGACGACGCGAAGATCGACGGCAAGACCTACAATATCGGCTACGAGAATCACTCGCTGATGAAGATCGCCGATATCGTCAAGTCGGTGGTCGGCAGCAATGTCGACGTCGCGGTGGAGCCGACCGACGATCTGCGCTCATACCACGTCTCGTCGGAGAAGATCCGCCGCGAGCTCGGCTTTGCGCCGACGCACACGATCGAGCAGGCCGTGTCGGGGCTGGTCGACGCCTTCAAGTCCGGCCGTCTGCCGAACTCGCTCAACGACCCCCGGTACTTCAACATCAAGATGATGCAGAACATCAGCCTGAAGTGAGCCGCGGAGGTCCCGACCAAGCCGGCTCCTCGCCGGCTTGATCCCTACAGCGTCTCGAGGCGATCAAGCTCCCGCCAGATGTCGGCGGGCGCGAAGATCGAGAAGATGGCGTGCGGCCGGTCGAGCATGTTTTTCAGCTTCGCCGTCACCACGGCTTCATTCTCGTTGTTCACCGCGAGGAGACAAACGAGAGGCGCCGACGACTTCTTCAGCTCATCCGGCGAACGGATCGCGATGCGAGAGCCCGGCATGAACAGGCCCTGACGCTCCTTCTGATCGTCGATGGCGAAATCGACCAGCGAACCGAGCTCGAGCGAGTTGGTGTACGTGCAGGCCCGGCATCCGGCGCCATACATCACGATGTCCGTCCCTTTGGCCTTCAGGCGCGAGAGCGCGGGAACCAGGCGGCGCCCATAGTCGCGGGCCAACTCGCCGAACTTCTCCGCCGCCGCAGCCGATGCGCCGCCGTCGAACGCCGGCGGGTTCAGCTTGCTGCGGCGTGCCGTCACTGCAAGCGAGCCGCCGCTGAAATTGTACTTTTTGACGGCAACGGCCTCGAACCCCTTGCGCGCGAGCAAGGCCAGCAGCGTCTCCTCCGTGAAGTAGTTGACGTGCTCCTCCCACAGGACGGAGATGTCGCCGGCCGCGCGGCCCGGCGCGAAATCCGGAACGGCGATGAACAGGTAACCGTCATCGGAGAGCGTGCGGTCGATACAATCGAAGAAATTCTCGAAATCGCCGATGTGCTCGAGGACCTGGCGCGACACCACGAGGTCGAACTTGCCGTGACGTGCGACGGCGTCCTGACAGATCGCCGGGCTCACCATGTCGCAATGGACTTCGAGCCCGCGCTTTCGGGCAATCTCGCTCGATACTGAATTCGGCTCGACGCCGACAAGGGCCTCTGCACCGCGCTTGCGCAGCTCTTCGAGGAAACGGCCGTCGTTGCAGCCGATCTCGAAGACACTTCTCGGCTTGACGAAGGAGTGGATGGTGTCGAGCTCGTCGGGCTCGTGCGGCTCGACCTTCCAGCTGCTGAAGTTGAAGTTGAAGTCGCGATACAGGATATCGGGATCGATCGGCTCGGCGATTTGCGGCAGTCCGCAGGCATCGCAGACTTTCACGGCGAACGGAAAACGCTCTTCGCTCTCGTCCCGTTGACGCAACATCCGGTGGGCAATCGGCATGGGTCCGAGGTCGATGACCGGGCGCAACCGATCGGAGCGGCAGAGACGGCAGAGCTGCATGGTCACAGGGTCTTTCCGATTTTCAAAGCGAGGCGACTGTTCTGGGAACCTTGTTAGTCGGAGCCAACGGCCTTCCGTACCACGTCGGCGATGTTTGCGGCATGCAGGCCGAACGTTTCCATCAGCCATTCCTGGTTGCCGTAGTCGCTGGCGAAGACATCGGGAATGCCGATCCGGCGTATCCTCGGCACGCGCCCGTCGAAGCGCTCGACCAGCGCATCGGTGACGGCACTGCCGAGGCCACCAATGACCGTATGTTCTTCGACCGTGACGACGAGACGGGATGCGCGCGCGTATTTTTCAATGGCGGCGACATCCAACGGCTTCACCGTCGGCATGTGCAGAACGTGACAGGCGATGCCGTCCGCCGCCAGCATCTCTGCGGCCTGCAGCGCCTGCGTGGTTGCAACGCCGGTTCCGACGAGCAGGACCGGGTTCGATTTTCCGCCCTCGGCTTCGCGCAGCAGATAGGCTTGCCCGATCGCGAAGCCATGCTCCGGCCTGGTCACCACCCGGTCGCCGCCCTTGCCGAGCCGTATGTAGATCGGGTGCGGCCAGTCCACCGACACGGCCATGAACCGCTTCATCTCCTCGGCGTCGGCCGGCGCGACCACGGTCATGTTGGGCAGCGCCCGCATGATCGCGATATCCTCGATCGCTTCATGCGTGGGGCCCAGCGGTGCGTAGACCAGCCCGCCGCCGTTCGCGATCAGCCTCACCGGCAGGTCGTGCACGCATAGATCGACAGCGACCTGCTCGTAGCAGCGGCGGGTGATGAAGGTCGCAATCGTATTGACATAGGGAATCGCACCGTCCAGGGCCATGCCGGCTGCCATGCCGATGACGTTCTGCTCCGAGACGCCTTCCATGTACCAGCGGTCCGGAAACTGTTCCTGCATGCCGGCCAGCAGGCCGGGGCTGAGGTCGGATCCGATGAAGACGACGCGGTCATCGGCCTTGGCCAGCTCGTACACCATGTTAACGCAGGTCTGTCGCATCAGCGCGGCTCCAAGGCGGCATAAAGGCGCTCGCCGAGCTCGGCTGTAACCTTCGACTTGTGATGCCATTCGGGGTCGTGCTCGGCGAACGGGAGCCCCTTCCCCTTCACGGTGTGGCAGACGATCGCAGTTGGCCGGCCGACATCGAGCGGCACACGTGCGAAAAGTTTCTGCAGCTTTGCAACGTCATGGCCATCGACCTCCTCGGCCGCAAATCCGAAAGCCCGCCACTTGTCGAGCAGCGGCTCCAGTTCCTGGATGTGAGCGGTCGCGCCGGCAGACTGGATCTTGTTGTAGTCGATGATGGCGACGAGATTGGACAGCTTGTGCTTGCCTGCGGAAAGCGCCGCTTCCCATACCGAGCCCTCGTTGATTTCGCCGTCACCCATGATCACGAAGACGCGGCTGTCGCGCTTCTGCATGCGGGCGGCCAGTGCCATGCCAACGCCGATCGAGAGGCCGTGGCCGAGTGCGCCGGTCGAGGCCTCGACGCCGGGCACCTTGCCGTGCTCGGGGTGACCGCCGAGGATCGATCCCTTGCGGCAGAACGTCTTGAGCAGATCGGTCGGGAAGTAACCCTTGTCGGCCAGCAGCGCATAGAGGGCGAGGCATCCATGGCCCTTGCTCAGAATGCAGCGATCGCGCAGCGACCAGCCCGGCTCGCTGGGCCGATGGCGCAGCACGTCGTCATAGAGCACGCGCAGAATTTCGATCGGCGACATCGACGAGCCGACGTGACCGCGCTCACCACCGACCAGGGCGTCCACCACCAGGCGCCGCAACCAGATCGATCGTTCATCAAGTGGCAGGCTCTTTGGAGACCGGGCAAGAGCAACCGAATCGGCAGTCATCGTGGAGGGCTTTCGGGACGGGGTTGTTCCGCGGATTTCTTCAGGCGATAGAGCGTCAAGGTGGTGGAGCGCTCGCTCGTTGGGGCATAATCCTTGTTGATCAGATTGACAAGCTGCTCGGAGGCGTCCGGGGCTTGGTTCAGGGGACGGTTATCGACAAAGACGAGGTCGGCATCCCTGAACGAGCGGTCGGCGAAGGCGGGGTCAAACGCGAACATCAGCGGCATGAAAACCGATTTCGGCGGGCGTTGCGCTTCAGCCAGATAGGCCCAGTCGACGAGTGATACCACCAGGGCACGCTGATGAGGTGGAACATGCCGCTGGATCAACGCGATGTCGTCGGCCGATATCCCGGTCAGTAGCTGCGGCCAATCCCACCCCATCGTGTCGGTGCTCGCGAAATAGTCGCGGTAGGAAAGCTCGTCGTACAGATGCGAAGGTGCGACGATCGCCTTGGCAAGGCTGGGATAGGCTATGTAGGCCGGCAGCCCGTAAGGATACGGGTTCGCGCGATCGGTGACCTTGAGAAGAAACAATCCGGCCGCAAGAAAAGGCGCAGCCGCCACGCCGACACGCGTGGCCCTGCCCGCTTTTGCGAGGGCGATACGCGCTCCGGAAGTGCTCCAGAGAAAATGCCCCCACCAGCAGATCACAACGATGAGCGGCGCGGCATTCTGGTGCCACTCGGCATCCAGCGAACGATTGATCCATTTCGTCAGCATGCCGAGACCGACAAAGGACAGCATCGCCAGTACACCTGCGACCTGCCGTTCGCGCACGCTCAAGGCGTCAGGCCGGCACCACATGAAAAACCAGAGCCCGCCGATCGTGACGATGGCGACGGTCGGCAGGGGAAGGTTGTAGAACACGCTCCAGATCGTATTCCACCGCACCACCTCGCCGTCCCACCCTCCTGCGTAGGCCATGATCGGCTGCACGGCGGCAGTCAGAAACGACCAGGATAGCGACGACGGCCCCAGAAATAGCCAAGACACGGCAAAGAACATCGCGATCGATCCGACCACGAAAATGACGATCGTAGCGAGTTCAAGCGGCCGATTGCAGCGTGAGATGAATATCCCGCCGCATCCCGCCAGGATCAGATAGAGCCCGACCTCGGTATGCCAGAACAAGGAGATGCCGGCGAAGATCGACATCACGAGCACGGGCGCCAAGCGCTGCCGCCCTCCACAGAACCAGCCGAAGGCGAGCACGAACGGAAACAGCAATGGATATCGGGCCGGATATGCCGAGGGGGCATCGAACGCAAGATAAGTCGAGAAGTTCAGTACCGCGGTGAAAACGGGCGCGGCGAATGCCAGCAGCCGACTGCCGGTCAAAAACATCAGCAACAGATACTCGGCGCCATAGAACAACAAGGTGATTGCGACGGTCAGCTCGACGGCGCTGATCGCTACGTTTCTCCAGCCTGATCCCATCAGGTACGAGAAGGCCGGCCCCAGCCCCGGGCCGTAGTGAGAGTAGAAATCCAGACCAGGCGTCAAATGAGAGCCGTAGCTGTAAAGCCCCGGACCAACGAAATAGCTGATCTTCGCGATGCTGATGCCGATGTGCGCGGCCAGCCGGTCGCTACTTGCAGGGAGAAGCAGCATGCAGATGGCGACGATCGCAATCGCGTCGACCCAATTCACGCGGCGGGCGGTCGACGCAGCGATGACCGCCGGCTCGTATTGTCCGCGCCGCCAGCGAAGCGCAGCGACAACACTCGCCAGAGCCATGCACAGGAACAGGAATTGCAGACCCGTGCTTGCAGCCAACAGACCGAGGTGCGTGAGACCGACGATTGCAAACAGCAAGATGGCATTGCCGGGCGGCGGCATCTGACGCGCAGCGACGCGCCAATTGGCCAGGACGACCGCCACTGGGCCGAACATATAGAACGGCAGGTACAGAATGCGGTCGCGCAGTTCCGAATGAGTCAGATCGACGCCCGAGGCAATTGCGCTCTTCAGCGCCATCCACAGCAGCGCACATGCGATGAAGACGGTCAAAGCTACGTGGATCGAGAACCAGAATCGGGTGGGAATCTCGGCGAGAGCGGGTGCCAACAAGGCGACCTGCGATGCTGCCCGATCAGACTCGGCACTGCGCTCGAATGAAGCCTCGCCGTCACCGTGCTGTGCGCTTGAACTCATCGGGACGTGGCACCCTTCTGCCGATGCACGTTCGTTCTCGAAAGCAGACGCCGCCCGCCATCGCGCGCCGCGCGATAAATTCGATAGCAACCAATTGTAATCATTACATATTCCGACACAAAGAATACTACAATTGCCGCGTCAGCCGGTTACGACCTTCGCGAGCAGGCTATGAAAATGCATACCGGCTTTATCGCGCCAATCAAGAACTGATCTCGTTATCCGGACCAGGCGTTGGATGAAGGCCTTTCACGCGACGCGGCCTTCCGGTCGCCGTCATGGAGATTCCGCCTTCGCGTAGACAAGCTGCGGCGCTTTCGCTTGCCCGCAATCCCCCCGCTGTGATTACTTCCCCCGCCCGGGTGCGGATGCTATCAGGGCCGTCGGTGCACAGGCAGTCGCCCATCGTGCATTGCTCAAACGTTCCACTGCGTGAGCTTGTGTCTTCACCGTCATCGTCGTGGTCCTGAGCGGCCTGGCCTCAGCCCTGAATTCGCGTTTATGAACAACTCTCCCATCGGCCAAAACGAAAGCGTCGACTATCGTCCCGATATCGATGGACTCCGAGCGATTGCAGTCGTTTCGGTCGTCGCGTTCCACGCGTTTCCCGGCCTCGCGCCGGGCGGGTATGTCGGAGTCGACATCTTTTTCGTGATCTCCGGCTTTCTGATCTCCTCGATCATCATGAAAGGTCTGGATCAGAACAGCTTCAGCTTCGCCGACTTCTATGCCCGGCGCATATTGCGGATTTTCCCTGCGCTGATCGTGGTCCTGGGATCGTGCCTGATCTTCGGCTGGTTCACGCTGGTGCCTCACAAATATCAGCAACTCGGTCAGGAGATCGAGGCCGGCACGACCTTCGTGGCAAACATCCTGTTCTGGCGGCAATCGGGATATTTCGACACCGCAGCAGAGGCGAAGCCGCTGCTGCATCTGTGGTCGCTGGGCGTTGAAGAGCAATTCTATATCGTTTGGCCGCTGGTACTTTACCTGTGCGCTCGCGCGCGCATGAAGCAGTTGCCGGTCATCGTCGCCATCATGGTCGTTTCATTCGCGGCGAATTGCTACGCGGTCAGGATCGAGGCGGCCGACGCCTTCTACCTGCCGCACGCCCGATTTTGGGAGCTACTGGCCGGGGCAGTTCTCGCCTGGTTCAAACTTTCGGGCGCGACACGGGTCAAATCCGCCATCGACCAGTCCTTTCAGGCTCGCACCGGCCGCACGATCTCGCTCGCCGACCTGGAATCCGTCATTGGATTATGCCTGATCGCGATTGCTCTCTACCGTCTGAACAAGGACAGTCTCTTTCCCGGCTGGCGCGCATTATTGCCGGTGGGAGGTGCGTTCCTGCTGATTTCGGCCGGCCAGCAGGCGTGGCTCAACCGAAATGTCCTTTCAAATCGCGCGATCGTCTTCATCGGTCTGATAAGCTATCCGCTTTATCTTTGGCACTGGCCCGTCCTGTATTTCATCCGAACGAACGTGCTCGTTCCCTCCACGGCCCAACTTGTCGGCGCCATGGCATTGAGCGTTCTTCTTGCATGGCTCACGTATGTCGTCGTTGAGCTTCCGCTCAGGCGCAGCAAATCTCGCTGGCGTTCCCTCAGCCTATCGGCGACGGCGACTGCCGCAATCATGGCAGCGGTGCTCGGCGCCGGCTTTGCAGCCAATATCACCAACGGGCTTCCGCAACGAAACCTGGACAACGTTGCGAGCGTGCTGCAGTACCGGAAATACAACTACTGGATCGACTACAGGAACGACCACTGCCTGCTGTTCGGCAAGGAGCAGATTTTCTCGCCGATTTGTGTCGAGGCAGACAAGATCGCTGCCGGCGCTCCGGTGCTGGCCATCTGGGGCGACTCCCATGGCGCCCATCTTTACCGCGGGATCAAGGACAACCCGGCAAGCGACAGGTTCGCCATCGCTCAATTCACGTCGAGTTCCTGTCCGCCCGTCTTTGATTTCGACAAGGTTGGCGTTCCGCTCTGCCGTCCGATCAACGACTCGATCCGAAAGGAATTTGGGGAGATCAAACCCAAAGTCGTCGTGCTAGCTCATGACTGGCCGCAATCGGAGAAAGAGGACGCGCTCGACCGACTTGCCGGGACGGTGGAAATCCTGAGGAACATGGGGGTTGAAAGAATTGTCCTGATAGGCCCGGTGCCGCATTGGGAGGGAACGCTGCCCGATGTGCTGTCACGCTATGTCGGTGAGCACCATTCGGCGACGTTGCCCGGCCGCATGACCTTCGGAGTGGTCCACCACATGGAGGATATCGATCGCGATATGGCCGGGCGGGCCGCCACCCTCGGGATCGAGTACATTTCGCCAATCAAGCAGCTGTGCAATACGGATGGTTGCCTGACCATGGTGCCGGACGCACCCGATATTCCAATGGCGTGGGATGCCGCGCACTTCACCCGCGAAGGTTCGCGCTATTTCGTCAATCTCGTTGCCGAGAAGCTGTTTGCCCTGCCCCGGCTTGGCAGCACCGCACCGGCAAATACGCTGACCCGCTAGGTCGAGCTATCCGCGGTCTCGGCTCTGGCAAGCATCGCCTTCGCTTTCTCGAGCTGTTGCTCCAACACGTCGCGGTGCTCGGCCTGAACGCCGGCCGCGACCCTGCGCGCCCATCGCTCGGGCAGGAATTCGTTGAGCAGGATCATTGTCCATCGCAGGGCATAGAGCGGCAGGCAGACGCGCAGTCGCACGTCGAAACCGCGTTCTGCGCCGAACAGGCCGACCATGCCCTGGCGGAATTGCCGCGCAAGATCGGGCGACAAATTCATGCCGGGATGCAACATGAAATCGCATGTCAGCTTCACCGGGTCATCCCAGCCGAAATATTCGAAATCCAGGAACACGAGACGCCCATCCGGCCGCTGCAATGCGTTGTGAAAACCGAAATCGGACGGACTAAGGCAACGGGCGGACGAATCGAGCGGTGCGTCGAAATCCACATGCTCTCCACGGCACAGTTCCTTCGCACGCTCCACCGTACGAACGGCAGTTCCGGCAAATCGGACGGCGAGAAAAGCATCGAGATGTGCGTGCGAAGCCGCGGCGTCCTTCAGCACCGCAAACCGCCGCTCTACCTGCGCAACAATATCTGCGGGACTGAAGCAGGCCTCGGACGCGGTCGGCATCATGGCAGCGGTTTGGTGGCCGGAAAGCTTAAGCAGTTCGCCCACGAATGCTATCGCCGCCTCGACCGTGGACGCATTTGCCACGGGGGACTGTCCGTCGATCCAGTCATACAGTGCGAACCCTGACATGGGATCAGAGGCCAGCGGCGCCGGTACCTGCGTCGCACCGGCCTGTCGCATGAACTGAAGGGCCCTGAACTCCGTAGCCAGCCGGTCGCGCGGATCGGATGCCTGCCGGGGATATTGCTTGAGCGCAAAGCGCGCGCCGTCGACCGCGGTGATCCGGAACAATCGGTTGTTGCCGCCGGCTCGCACCGGCTCGATCGATCGTATCGGAGCCCCGATCAGATCGACCGCGATCCGCGTGGTCTCGTCGAGTATGTTGGCCGCGGCGGCTTCCGGTTCGCCAAGGACATGCCGCGTGATATCAGCCCAGGTCGCCTTGGCGATGATCGCACCGCTGCCGACGGGCGCGTTCCCAGACGTGAACAGAACCCGGCTGACGTCGCCTGGAAATGCCGGATCTACGAACACTTCCTCGAGGTCGTCTATGAAAACGGTGCAACCGAGCATCCCGATGCGCGCGATCTTCTCGGCGCGCGTGTCTGCGAAGAAGACGTTTGGGCGCACGAGTCCGCTGCGGTCCTGCTCGAAGAAGCCCCGCGCCTCCATCCAGCGCAAGGCGCCCTCGCGCAGGTCGGCTCGCGTCTCGTCATAGTTCGCAAATCGGGTCTTGTGGCTGACGATGAACAGGCTGAGTCCGCGCCGATGAGCCGCCTCGAAGAACTCCATCACGCCGGGAAACGGTACGGCCTCGTGCATGCGCGGCCCGTAGACCTCACCTTGCAGGACCTGCCACTTGATTTCGCCGTGATCGAGCTTGCGGACCGAGTCGCGCAGCTGCTTCTTGGTGCCCTCGAAATCGGCGGCAACCCAGCCTCGCCCGCGCGCGGCCTCTACGAAAACCGCGTCGTAATTCGCGATAGTGTTGTCGAAATCGACTCCGATCCGCACGAAACCCGCCTACTTCAGCTGTGACCCACCCGGGGCGCTCCGAGGCCCGACTCGGCTGGACGCCGGCCGTATCGCGTCAACCAGGCCACCGATCGTCCCCGCAGAAAATATGTCATGTCGACCTCTCCGAGGGCGGCATTTATCCGGGAATAAGGTTCGACGAGCACTTTGTCGATTCCTAAGTTTCAGCCGTTCCAGGCCGTTTTTGCAGAGCCCCGTTCGCAGTTTCCGGCGCCGGCCACGCCAGGCGGGACGTCCGGCAAACGGAGCGGAGGCCCATTCCGGTTTCTTCGCGTAGGGCCCTTCCAGTCGGCTTGCGATATCAGCTATAATTCGGCGCAGCACGCGGGAGTTGTTTTGCATGATCGACACGGCGTTCGTTTCGGCCGAAGAGCAGTCGTTAACCAACCGGTTCATCGACGAGGGGTTCATCACGACCCCGGCGGATGACCGCGCCGGGCTTGATCGGATTCAGCGGCGGGCCGCGGAACTCGCGGCGGATTTCCTGCGCCTGCCCCATTCCAACGATCCGCAGGATCTACTGGACAACATTCATACGCGGGTCAGCGTCGCCGAGCTCAACGCACTCCGAATGCACGTGATCACCGGTCTCAATGCGGAGCCGTGGCTGCGCCCGACCTATTTCCGCCTGGCGCGCTCGACGATCGAGACCATCGTCGGCAACGAGCTCTGCATGCAGCGCCGGGTCAATCTCAGCATCCAGCTCCCCGGCGACGACTCCTCCCTGCTCGCCACACATTCCGACGTCTGGTCGGGCGACTCGCCGTTCGAGGTCGTGGTATGGGTGCCCCTGGTCAATGTCCACCGGACCAAAGCGATGTACCTGCTGTCGCCGTCCCTGAACGGCGAGATGCAGGACCGGATGGCGAGCCTGCGCAGCGCTGAGGAGCTGTACAAGACGATCAAGCCGCACGCGACCTTCATCGAGATCCCCTACGGTCACGTGATGCTGTTCAACCAGACCCTGATGCACGGCAATCGCGTCAACGAGGAATCCAGCACGCGCTGGAGCATGAACTGCCGCTTCAAGAGCATCATGTCGCCCTACGCGGACAAGCGCTTCGGCGAGTTCTTCGAACCGATCCTGCTGCGCCCGGCGACACGGGTCGGAATGCAATACAAGCTGCCGGGAGGCTTCCATGGCTGAGCGAGCCGGCCATCGCGGCTATATCGGCGCCCGGCCGCTGAACGGCAGCCGCACTCCGCAGCACGTCCAGAACATCGTGATCCGCGACTACGCGAAGCGGAAGAACCTGCAATATCTGCTCAGCGCCACCGAGCATATCATGCCCGGCAGCTACATGGTGCTCGAGGACATCCTGGACGAGTTGCCGCGGCTGCGCGGCCTGATCCTCTACAGCATCTTCATGCTGCCGCCCGACGAAGCGCGGCGACGGGAGATCTACGACCGCGTGCTGCGCGAGGGCTGCGACCTGCACGCAGCCGTCGAGGAGATCACGCTTTCGTCGCGGGACGGCATTCAGGCCGTCGAGGACATCCTGCTGGTCAACAAATTCGCGACCATCCTCTGACAATGTCGCGAACAGCCTGTGGCGACCATGGCTTCATCTTCTTCGAGTGAAACGACCGAGCTGCGCCGGACGACGTCGCTACGCGCGCAGAATCCGGAAGTCTACTATTCCAATGACGCCATCGTCACTGCGGACGACGCGACGATCAGCGAGCTGAAACGCATCGCCGCAGGCAATCCGCGTTTGCGCAGCCGGCTATGCACGCATCCGGATCCATCGTCCGGCCTTCATGAGATGCTGATCGTGCATCATCGCGAGGCCTATGTTCGACCCCACATGCACCTGGGCAAGCCGGAGTCGTTTTATGTAATGGAAGGAACCGCGCAGGCGGTAATCTTCGAAGACGATGGCCGCATTCGCGACGTGTTCGAGATGGCGCCCTACGGACAAGGCTCCCTCTGCTACTACCGGATGCCCGAAAAGGTGTTCCATTCGCTTCTGATCACCTCGGAATGGCTGGTGTTTCACGAAACCACCGCTGGCCCGTTCGATCCGTCTCGCACGGCCTTTCCCGACTGGGCCCCTGATGGCAGCGATGCCTCAGAGGTCCACGAATACGTGGCGAGGATCGCCATGCTTGCCGCCGGGCATCGAGCCGGGCAAGGCAAGGTTCTGCGAGCGTGAGCGTCTTTGCCGGTTTCGATGATTTTCGCATGAAGACTGCCTCGAAAGCAGCAGCTCACCGTTCCTGGAGACGGCCAGGCATTGCCTATGTCTACCTGGCAATGGCACTGGCGATCGCCGCGAGCGTGCCTGCGCTGTTCGCGCGCCAGGTCTTCGGCGACGACTGGACCGTCTACTACATCTATTGGACCCAAGGCGCAGTCGGTCTTGCGCGCCTGCTATGGGAGGCAGCCCATGCCGGCTTTGCCATCCCCATGACCGTGTCTGTTGCGCTTTTGCCCGACATGCCCGATCTCGCCGCGCGGCTCGCCGGACTGGGTTGCCATATCGTGAACGGCATATTGCTTTACGCCGTTCTTTCACGATCACCGCATACAAGGCGGATCAGGGACCTCGTCACGGCGCTGTTCCTGCTCAGCCCATTCTATGCAATTCGCCTGACGCAAAACGCGGTCTATGACTTCTTTCTCCTGTTCTATTTGCTGTCCTACGAGTTGAGCTACTCGAAGGTCCGGGCACTCCGATGGACGGCGCCGTTCAGCCTGCTCTTCGCATTGTCCCTCGAGACACTGATCGCCCTCGAGCCGCTCCGCATCGTGCTGGCGCGGTCCCCGACCGAACGTTGGACGCAGACGCTCGCACGTCTTGTTCCGTTCTGGCTGGCCATCGCGGTCATGATCGTGCTGCGGCTGACAATTCTGGGAAAGAGCGGTCACTACGCCGGGCAGTATGGTTTCACGCCTGACATTGCCGTCATCAGCCAGGCACTGGCTACCCATCTGCTGGCCTTCCCGCGCGGCCTCGCCTACGCATACTCCCAAGGCTTCAAGCTTCTCGGCCGCCCCGTTTCGACCATGCTGACATTCGCAGCGATCGCCGTATTCGTCCTGTTCTCATCAGGCGCACTGCGGACGTCCTGGATGCTCAAGAGCCGCGCCTCGACCGGAAGCCTGCTGCTTTTGCTGCTGTTGGGAGCCGCAATGGCCGTCCTCGGCGCCATTCCCTACGCGCTTGCCGGGCTCTATGGCGACATGGGACGGGGCGAATCGAGACTGCTCTTTCCATCGCAATTCGGCATGTTGATCCTGATGGCCGCCATCATGCAGATGATTCCGACACCCCGTCTTCGTACGGCGGCCGCTGGTGGCGTGATCACAATTTTCGCACTTTCGTTGGTGCACGATTCCAAATGGCTGCTGTACGACGGGCTGGTCACCGGTGACATGCAGCGGCAGGTCCGTGCAGCCTTGCTGGCGGATCCCGAGCCCAAGGTCGTGAAGCTCCTGATCTCGGACAGTTACGGCATTCCATTCCGCGCGCGGTGCCTTGCGGCAAATGACATGAATGTCGCACAAGCGACGCTGCGTGACGAAGGTCGAGGACGATCGTTTGTCTACACCGACTTTTGCGGGGATCTTACTTCAGGGGCCGCCTCGCGCGGCCGCTGCTCGATTTCCTACCTCGAATTCTTTCCTTGCCCACAACGCCAGGAGACCTGGCGTTATCGCGCCGCGCCCGCGATTCCGCCGCTCAATGACATGAGCTTGTTCGAGATCCTGAGGGAGGTCCTCGAGGATGCTCCTTCAGCCACCGGAGGCCGTGGGGAGCTCATGCAATTGAAGGATGGCGAGCCGACGCCCCTGGCGAGAGCGGAGTATCGGCCGCCGTGCCGACGGCCTGGCGTCCGTGGGGCGGCTTGGCTCCTGGCCCTGCCGTCACCCGCATGCGATGAAGCATCTCCGGGAGTTCAGTAGAACGTCCAGATCGAACCTGGACCCGGGCCCGGCAACTTAAGAATTGTGACGCAGCCTGCGGCGCTATATAGGCTTCAGCGACGCCGCGTGTGTTTTGGCGCCGATGTTCGCCCGTCATTCCGCAAAGAGCCCGAACAGTGACCGACTCTTGCCGCCTCCGCCCTTCGACCGATCCGTGGCCGGTCATTGACCTCTCGAGCGAATTCGGTCGGCGCGCGACAGCCACAGGGGCGCAGCATGGCTGAGGACAAGCTTTTCAACTATTACGAACGTCAAAACATCCTGCCGACGTTCGCGAATTTCAAGTCACCCGGCGAACTCGATGCCTATGCCCGTGCGCGCCGCGAGCTGTTTTCGGACAAGCTGGTGTTGCCGCCACGCCTGTTCCGTGACGCCGAGGTCCTCGAGTTCGGTCCGGATTCCGGCGAGAACGCCCTGGTGTTTGCCGGCTGGGGCGCAAACATGACGCTCGCCGAACCGAACCGGCAGGCCCACGCGCGGATTCAGGCCTATTTCTCGCATTTCGGGCAGACCGCCCGCCTTCGCGAGCTGGCATCGTCAGATGTCGAAGGATTTGGGAGCGATCGCCGCTTCGACGTGGTCGATGCCGAAGGCTTCATCTACACGATCCAGCCGAGCGCGACCTGGCTTCGCATTTTCCATCGCCTGCTCAATCCGGACGGATATGCCATCGTTTCGTATTACGAGCGCTACGGCGGCTTCTTCGAACTCGCGCTCAAGGCCATCCATGCGGCCGGCAAGGCCTTGTCGGAACGTCCAGCGCTGGAAACGGCGAAGCTGCTGTACGAGGCGAAATGGAACAGCATTCCGCACACCCGCAGCTTCGAATCCTGGCTGATGGACGTGCTCGAAAATCCCTTCGTCCGACGCCGGTATTTCCTCGATGCCGTGGAATTGTGCACGTCGGCGCATGAACTGGGGTTCGACATCCATTCGGCATGGCCGTCGTACCACGACAATGTTGACGTCTACTGGCACAGGAAGGTCCTGTCCTCCGACGAAAAGCTGCGTCGCTCCGTGCGCCATCTCGAGCGGAGCCGACTGAGCTTCCTCGGCGGACGAAAGCTCTATCTCGTCGGCAAGGCCGACGCGGTGAGCACGATCACGACCTTGATCGAAGGTCTGCTCGTCGACGTCGACAGGCTGATCGACGACCCCTTCGGAGACAGCCTTCCCCGTGTGATCTCGAGCCTCGCCGAATTGCGCGACACAGCGCGCGCGACCGAGATCTTCGCTGACGATGCTGCCGACATCGCAGCAATCAACGCGACGCTCGACAGTTTCCATCGCATCTTCAGCGCGATCGGACAGCGCGATTTTTCCGCGGTCACGGCCCTCACCCGAACTGAAGCGGCGTTCATCAACACCTGGGGACAGCCGACGCACTTCCTCGTCGTTCGCAAGCGTTTCGAGGAAGAGTAGCAAGTGCGTCCTGGCATTGGCATCATCGGGACCGGCATGGTCGGCCAGATGTGCCATCTTGCCAATTTCGTTGCCAATCCCACCTGCCGCGTGGTCGCGATCGCCGATCTCCGACCGGATCTCGCTGCCGCGGCGGCGCAAAAATTCGGCATCACGCGAGTCTACGCCACACACCGGGAACTGCTTGCCGACAACGAAATATCCGGCGTGGTCGTGGTGACGAAACGCCGGGCCACGGGCCCGATCGTCCTGGATGCGCTGAACGCCGGACGGCACGTGCTGTCGGAGAAGCCGATGGCCTACACGACGGCACAGGCAAGCACGCTCGTCGCGGCTGCCCGGCGGCAGAGCCTTGTCTACAGCATCGGCTACATGAAGCGCCACGACGCCGGCGTGGCGCGCGCGCTGGCCGAGCTGGCGCGCATTCGAAGCGAAGGGACGCTCGGACGCATGATCGGCGCGCGAGGCTGGTGTTTCGCCGGGAACACCGGCGGATCGCGCGAGACCTTCGTCATGACCGGCGAGACCCGGCCCGACGGGCTCGAGCTCTGGCAGGACGGTCCGGACTGGATGCCGATCGCGATGCGGCCGGGCTACGACAACTTTCTGAACGTCTTCAGCCACATCATCAATCTGGCGCGCCATGTGCTCGGGCCTTCGCCCGCTGTGGCCGAAAGCAGCGTCGAAGTCTCCGGCGCCGCGCGCCTCACTCTCGACTTCGACGGCGTCGGCTGCGTGCTGGAACTTGCAAATGGATCGGAGGGCGCCTGGCGCGAAGGACTGACGATCAACTTCGAGCGCGGCGCCGTGACCATCGAACTGCCGGCTCCCTTTGCCGGGGAAGAGGCGCAGATCATCCTCGACTGCGATGGTCGTCTCACCCGGCTGCCGCGCGAAAAGAGTTGGGCCTTTCGACGTCAGGCCGATGCATTCGTCTCCGATATCATCGAACGAAAGGCTCCCCTGGCGTCCGGCGAGGATTCGATCGTCGACATTGCACTGGCAGAGGCGGTCTGGAAGCGGCAGGTCACTGGCTAGGCTTCGCGCCTTCGATCGGCAGGATGCCGGCGATCGGCCCAACGTCGATCGTGACCTGCGCGAGTTGATCCAGGAACTGCGATACATCGCAGCGCGCAAGCAGCCGGCAGGCGTAATATCTCCGAGCCAGCACCATGTTCGGCGCGGCGGCGGGGCCAGGCTGCAATGAGATCGTCGCCTGCCGTCCCGACGGATCGAAATGGCGGAACGCGCTTCCGGGCGCCGTGCGCGCCTCTTCCATTTCCCGGAGGATCGACGGCCTCTCCGCACGCAGCGCGAAACCGAAGAAGGGCTGATTGCCCCAAGCGAGCCGGAGGATGCCGCTGACCTCGGCGAGACCGAACGGCACGTGTCGCGACGGGAAATCGACGAAGCCGTCGTCGAGCGCGAAGACCGTCGCAGCCGGCTGGGTCCGGCTGGCGAGAGCGCGCGCCAGGGCCTCCTGCTTCAGTGTCCTCGCCTGCATGAAAATGTAGCCGTTCCACAGCATGCCGATCGACAGCATCGTTCCCAATCCGAACACGACTGCAAAGGCGAGGCCGGGACGGGTCCAACGTTCGGCCGCCCGCTTGAAGGCGAGCAGCGTCAGCGCCGACGGTAGGCCGAACATCAGGAGATGACGGCTCTCATAGAAATGCGATGTCGCAGGCCTCAGGCCGGCGATGAGATAGGGGAGCGACAATGCCAGGAACAGAATTACGGCGAGCGCGAGCGGCAGGGCGTTCAAGCTCCGACAGCCGGTCGGCTCTGTGTCGGAGCGCAGCAGCATCAACGCGATGCCGACGAGGACCGCGGCAAGGATGAAGAGCTTTGGGCTGTCGACCGCCGCGTGAAGGGTGTTGACGACGACGTCGGTGTAGCCGGTGGCAAAAAAGACCCTCCACCCCTGCACCAATTCGCCCAGGTTCGGCAAATGGGCGTTGTAGTGCTGCGCATATACGCCGCTACGCTTGAACCAGACATTGAGCGCGCCCCAATAGACCAGAGGCAGCACGACCAGTTCGGGATAAGCCACGGCGCAGCGCCAGGCCGCGCGCCATGTGCGGCGAACGAAGCCCTGCCCCGCGTCACAGGCCCGCCAAAAGGCAACGAAGAGACCGAACATCAGGAAGGCGTAGAGCACGATCGTCGAGTTCAATGCGAAGCTCAGCAGGAACACGAGCGCACACATCACGCGGAGCAGCAGGGATCGCAAGCCGCCGGCGCCATAGGCGAGACTGAGCAGCCACGCGCCGACGAACGACAGCCCAAAGCTCAGGACGTAGACCGCGTTCGCCTTGCCCGCCCAGAGCTGGTAGCCGGGATAGGTCCAGACGATCAGTGCAACGCCGACGGCCTCGGCGCGGTCGAGCAGATTGAGCCGCGTGGCCGTCAGCACCAGGCATGTCGCGCCGAAGAGAATTCCGGCGATCGCCATCGATACCATCGCAACAATTGGAGCGCCCGTCCAATTTGCGAAGGTGTCGTAGCTGTAGAAAATCGGATGGCCGGCACCGGACAGCAGGAAATCGATGTCGATGACGAAATCAGGACGCGGCTTGAGCACCAGCCAGTCGTCCATGAAGAGACCGTCGTTCAGCAGCATAGGCGCGTGCGCAGCCAGCAACACCACGAGGAGGATTGCTATCGGGCGCAACAGCGAGGATTTGCCCGGACGGTGGAGTAAGGTCATCGGGCGTAGATTTCGCACGCTTGCCAGAGCCCCGCAAGGGAGCGAAGCCGGCCTCCCTTGACCGGAAAAATCCGACCACCTATAGACTTTTCAGTCTGGCTCGGCCTGAGAGGCAACCGGGGCGATTTTCCGCAAATGAACATGCTTCCGGGTCCCGCGCAGATCGCTGCGATTTGTCTCAGTGCCGCGCTTCCGCTGCTTTTGATGTGCTATGCGCGGATCATTCGCGGATCTGGCCGTCGCTTTCGGCTGGGATGCGTGAGCGTGGTCGTTCTCTTTGTCATCGCCTGCATCGCGATTCCGGGTCAACGAAATCTTGACGACGTGCTCGGCGGTCTCTTCCTGCTGGCGACGGCGATCATGCTTTGCTACGTTCTGTTCAGCCTGCTGGCCTGGGGTTTCACGCTGACGCTGCTCACGTCACTGGTCCAGGCCGGGCGCCCCCTCACGTCGGAGCAATGGGCCGCGGCCTACATGCAGGGCGGCGACATCGGGACCTTCGCGCACAATCGACTGAAGCTCCTGACCGGTTCGGGACTGGTGATGACGACCGATGACAAGCTGGCGCCGACGGCCAAGGGGTTGGCGGTGACTTATCTCGTCAAGCTGGTTCGCTTGTCGACCGGCCTTGGGTGAATTTTCGATGTCCTTTGCTGTCGGGTTCATCGCCGCCATCGCCTTCGCCCTGCTGGCACCAGTCCTGCAATTCATGGCCCGCGCTTTCGCGTGGTCGATTGCGCCGGTGATCCTGCTCGCAATCGGTGCAATCGTCTCACATGGTTTCGGCGTCGTACTCGGCGTTTTGATCGTCCCGCAATTCCGGTATTGGGACGCCGCCTCGATTTTCGCGTTTTGCGTCATGGGCTATGTTTTCGCCTTTGGGGCGGTGTACAAGTCGGTTTCGCTGGAGATCCTGCTGAGCCTCGTCGACCGGCCGGAGCGGACCGCCCCGCTATCCGAGGTCGTCGAACGCCAGGTTCCACATCTGTTCCAGGGACGAGCTAAGATTCTTGTCGATGGCGGGCTGGTCGAACAGGTCGACTCGCGCTTTGCCGCGACTGCGGCCGGCCGGAACATGGCAGGCCGCATCGGTCGTTTGCGCCGATTCTTCGGCATTGGAGACACGGGCCTCTACGACTTTATCGATTAGTTGCCTTGAGGACACGCCCCCGCCCAATTGTGACAGTTCCGCAGACCGGTGTGTCGGCGCGATGTTGTTCGGTCGGCGCGGATGACTTAGAGTTGCATCCGGTTTCAACTATACAGAGTGGCCGGAAACGGCAGTATCCGATGACATCTCCCAAGGCCGCCAAAAAGCTGACCATCGTCATTCCGGCATTGAACGAGCAGGACAAGATTGCCGACACCATCGACGGTGTCTTGCCGCTGGCCCGCGAGCTGCTCGACGATTTCGAGATCTTCCTGATCGACGATGGCAGCGATGACGCGACCGGCGCGATCATGGACGACTACGCGACCAGGGATTCGCGGATCATCGTGCGGCATCACGCGGAACGGCGCGGCGTCGGCGCTGGCTTCAAATACGCGCTGTCCCATGCGAAGTTCGATGCCATCACGCTGATCCCCGGCGATCACGCCTTTCAGGACGAAGGCATCGCCAGGATGTTCAAGGCGGCGGGCGCCGCCGACATTGTGATCACCTACCGCGACAATCAATCGGACCGTTCCGTCAATCGCTCGATCCAGTCGCATTCGCTGCGGTTCATCCTCAATTGCCTGTTCGGCTTCTGGTTGTCCGACTACCACAGCATGATCATCTACCCCGTGAAATGGCTGCGCCAGATCGCGGTGGACGTCGACGGCTACGGCTACCAGATCTGCTCCCTGATCTCGCTGCTCCAGCTCGGCCTCACCCACGTCCAGGTGCCCGTGAGCCTGAATGCGGAGCTGAAGGGATCATCGCGCGCGCTGCGTCCGCACACCTATCTGCAGCTCGGCCAGACCATCCTTTCGCTGCTTCGCCGCGTGCCGATCCGCAACATTGATCTCAGCCAGGTGCCTTCGGACGCCGGGCGGACCGCTGCTCGCTGAGCGGCGGTCGAAGACCGCGCGCGCGACCATCGGGTCGCGACAGGTCTGTCTCAGGCCTTGAGGGCCTATCTCCGGGATTCAAGACGCGAGACCTTGTCCAGCCCGCCAGCAACTAATCTAACTATTTGATTTCGCTGGCAGGAGTGGCAGGGCTCGAACCTGCGACCCCCGGTTTTGGAGACCGGTGCTCTACCAATTGAGCTACACTCCTACGAACCTGCGTTGCCGCGGCTCAGGGCCGCTTTCAAGCACAGGGGGCGACCGGATTGCAAGGGAGAAGCGCACCGGCGCCGCTTGTTCACACCGCGACTTCTGGGCGAAGGTTGGTCTCCAACGACAAGAACAACCCGGGAGCCCCCATGACCGCCCAAGCTGCCACGACAGCCCCCTCCACAGCCCAGACTCCGCCTTTGCCGGAAGCCCGCCCCGAAACGCTCGGGCTGTCGCGTCCCCGCCTCCAGGCCATGTCGGACGCTTTCAAGCGCGAAATCGACAAGGGAACCGTTCCCGGCGTCACCGTGCTGGTGGCGCGGCGGGGCCAGGTCGGCTGGTTCGAGGCGCTCGGCAGGCAGAACCCGGCGGCCCCGGCACCGATGGCGCAAGATTCGATCTTCCGGATCTTCTCGATGACCAAGCCGATCGTCTCGGTTGGCATCATGGCGCTGGTCGAGGACGGTTACCTCCTCCTGAACGACCCTGTGGCCAAATTCATCCCGGAGTTCGGCGATCAAAAGGTCGGCGTGGTCAGCGGCGGCAAGCTGGAACTGGTTCCGCCCAAGCGGGCGATGACGGTGCAGGACCTGCTCCGCCACACCTCGGGCCTCACCTATGAGCACCAGGGCGATGGCCCCGTGCACAAGATCTACCAGGACTCGCGGGTACGCAGCCGCAAGATCACCAATGCCGAGCACGCCGCGATGGTGGCGAGCTTCCCGCTGGTCTGCCATCCCGGTGACGAGTTCAACTACAGCCGCTCCACCGATATCCTCGGCCGCATCATCGAGGTCGCCAGCGGCAAATCACTCGGCGCGTTCCTGACCGAGCGCGTGCTTGCCCCGCTCCGAATGGCCGAGACCGGCTTTGCCACGAGCGAGGCCAATGCCGGTCGGCTGGCCGAGCCGTTCGCGGCCGATCCCTGGACCGGCGACAAGGTCGCGCTGTTCAACATGCTCGAGCAGCCTGTGATGGAGTCCGGCGGCGGCGGTCTCGTCTCGACCACGATGGACTATGCCCGCTTCGCGCTGATGCTGCGCAATGGCGGCACGCTCGACGGCAACAGGATCATCGGCCGCAAGACGCTGGAGCTGATGGCCTCCGATCACCTCGGGCCGCACGTCGTGACCAACGGCACGCTGCTGTCGCCCGGGCACGGCTTCGGCCTCGGCTTCGCCGTGCGCCGCGAGGCCGGCATCGCGCCCTTCCCCGGCAGCGTCGGCCAGTATTTCTGGAGCGGCATTGCCGGAACGTTCTTCTGGATCGATCCGAAGGAGGATCTGTTCGCGGTGTTCATGAGCCAGGGCCCGGGCCAGCGCGACTACACGCGGACGCTGGTGCGGGATCTGGTCTACGCGGCGGTTGAGTAGCCTTTTCAGGCACGCGCCAACACGGCAGGCTCCGCAACAGACGGCGCGGAGCCAACCTGGCCTTGTGCCATGGAGACGACGATTTGCGCCGCCTCGCGCAGCGAGGTGGCAAACAGATCGGCCTTCGCCGTCTCACGCAGCTCGTCGATGTTTGCGACGTCCTCCGCCCAGCATCCAACCATGATGGACGCATGCGGCAGCTTGCGGCGAAGCCGGCGCACCGCGTAGCGCAGATGCGCCGGGCTCGTGATGCCGACATAGCCCAGACAGACCAAGGCCACGCCTGACGTCTCGAGACGGAAGATGCTGGCGGTGGACAAGGCCTCCGGTCCTTCGACACGGCTGCCGACGCCATGCGCGCGGCACAGCTGCGCGAGCATGATCGCACCGGCCTCGTCGAGCATGGTACGGCCGCCAATGCAGAGCACGGCATTTTCGCCGCGAAATGGCTCCGCAAGTTTGGCTGCATCGAGCACGGGGATGTCCGGTCGGTCACTGGCCGGGGCGACGGTTTCGACGGCATCGGCTGCTTCGGCATCCTCGGTGCGCTCACTCCCGACGGGACGGCCGTCATCCAGGTCGGAGAGATCGTCGACAAATTCAACCACGGTATCGCGGATGCGTGCGAGCCGGATCTGGTCCAGGGCAGCGCGGTCGAGGTCCGATTGGGCCAGTTGCATACCCTTGAGCGCGACTTCATCGTAATAGGCCGCGAGCGACCGCTCCTTGAGAAATTGCTCGGCCTTTTCGGCCGCTTCGGTCGGGTCCCCGGCCAGCATGCGCTGATAAAAGATCTCCGGAGGCGACAGCGCCGGGCGATCGCCGAACATGACGTCCAGAAAGGACAGCCTTTCGACGTGGCGGCCCAGCACGACCAGACAGACGGTGAGCGGCGTGGCGAGGACCAGCCCGATCGGTCCCCACAGCGCCGTCCAGAACGTTGCCGAGACGACGACAGCCACGGGCGAAAGCCCCGTGGTGTGACCGTACAACAGAGGTTCGACGACCTGCCCGACCAGCGGTTCGATGACGAAGAAAAGCGCCGCCGTCCAGGCCAACATCCACCAGCCCGGATCGACCGCCACCGCGAGCGCAAGTGGAAACGCCGCAGCTATGATCGAGCCGATATAAGGCACAAAGCGAAGCACGGCCGCGAGAATGCCCCACAGCGCTGCGCTGGGAATCCCGATCAGCCACAGGCCGGTTCCAATCAACACGCCGAAACCCGTATTAAGCATGAGCTGATTGAGGAAAAGCCGGCTCAAGCGAGCCGCTGCGTCGTCGAGTGCCGCGGTCGTCCGTTGCAGATCGTGTGAGCCGGCTAGCCTGATCAGGCGGTTTCGAAGATCTTCGCGCTGAATCAGGATGAAGATCACGAAGATGACGATGATGCCTGTCGTCGCCAGCGGCGACACCAGGGGCGCGATCAGCGAGCGCAGGCTCTCCAGCGCGCCGGGATCAGGCTGCAGCACCTCCACTGGGACGGGCTTGACGCCGGGGTGAGCCGGCGTGCCGGAGGTCAGCGGGTTGGCCGGCGCGACCGACTTGGGCTTGTCCAGCTCCTTGCCCAGGTCCTGAAGCATCTCGGCGGCACGCTCGAGCGTGGAACTGCCCCCTGCGACGCCGCGCACCGACTGGATCTTGGACAGAATCGTGACTTGGTACTTCGGCAGATCGCCAGCCAAGCCGTTCAGCTGCGTGGCGATCACGCTTCCCAAGGCGAAAATGATGGCGAAGGCAAACAGCACGACACCGACGACAGCCAGCGCACGCGGGGCATGGAGACGCTGCACCAACCTGACGGGTGCTGCAAGAACGAAGCTCAGCAGAATGGCGAGCGCGACAGGAACGAAGATTTCCCGCCCGAGATAGAGCCCCGCGACGATAATGACGCTCAGGATCGCCGCGCCCACCGTGACAACCATTGCGGAGACGTCGTCGGCGGATTGCGGCTTGATCACCGTGGGGATCATCTGTCTCGCTTTTCGCCCTCGCCCACCCTACCGGTTGACGATGAATGCGAGGGCTAACGAGCCGGAAAGTGGTTGGTTCCTCGCCGGATCGGCTCGGCCAACCGTCTTCCCTCCTGCGCGAGGCCCTCAGCTGATCGTCGCGCCGCCGTCGATCACCATGGTCTGGCCGGTCATGAAGTCCCCGGCCGCGGATCCCAGGAACACGGCGGCACCGGCGATCTCGTCGGGAATGCCGATGCGCAACAGCGGTGAGCGCGCGGTCGACGCCTTCAAATTCTCCGGATTGTCCCACAGCGCTTTCGCAAAATCGGTCTTGATCAGGCCGGGCGCGATGCAGTTCACGCGGATGTTGTGCTTGCCGTATTCGCAGGCGAGGTTGCGCGCGAGCTGCATGTCGGCGGCCTTCGAGATCGCGTAGGCGCCGAGGATGGTCGAGCCCTTGAGACCGCCGATCGAGGACACGATGATGACCGAGCCGTCCTTGCGCTCGATCATCTGCGGCACCACCATCGAGATCAGCCAGTTGTTGGCGACGATGTTGTTGTCGAGGATCTTCCTGAATTGATCGTCGGAGATGCCCGCGAGCGGACCGTAATACGGGTTCGAGGCGGCGTTGCAGACCAGCACGTCGATCTTGCCGAAGGCGCGGTTGCTTTCGTCGACCAAATTTTGCAGATTTTCCTTGGACGAGATGTTGGCGGCGACCGCGACCGCCGTGCCCTTGCCGAACTTGCCGTTGATGCCCCTGGCGACTTCCTCGCAGACGTCGGCCTTGCGCGAGGAGATCACGACCTTGGCGCCGTGCTCGGCCATGCGCTCGGCGATCGCAAGCCCGATGCCGCGCGTCGATCCGGTGATGACGGCGACTTTCCCCTTCATGTCGAACAAGGTCATGTTTCTCTCCCAGAGTGCGTTATGATTGGTTCGAAGCTTACGCCGCGTCCGCGCGAGCGGATAATGACTTAGGCAAGTTTTGGCCTCAGGCGAGCTTCTTGACTTCCGGACCCGCCAGCTGATGCATTGCCGCGTGCGCATCGTCCGCGATCCACGGCTGCTGGTTCACCATCGGCAGCCGCCAGACCGTGCGCTCGGGGCTTGCGAAATGATCGAGCCGCGTGATCGAGCAATTGTCGATGTCGAACGACAGCGCCTTCTCCAGCTGCCCCTCGAGCGCGAGCCCGAGCGCCGCCTTGATGGTGCCGCCATGGGCGACCGCGATCACGTCCTGGCCGGCTGCCTCGGCATTGATCCGCTCGATGGTGCGGCGCGTGCGGTTGTAGAGGTCCATGAAGCTTTCCCCGCCGGGCGCGGGCTCGTTGATGTCGGCGAACCAGCTCGAGCCGACGGGGCGGCTTGCGATGAACTGGGCGCGGTTCATGCCCTGCCAGCGCCCGAGGTTCTGCTCGGCAAGGTCTGCTTCCCACTTCATCGACGCAGGCCGGGGAAAGCCGGCCGCCCAGATCGCTTCGGCGGTCTGATGCGTACGCATCAGATTGCTCGAATACCAGACTGCCTTGCGTGGCAGCACCTTGGCAACAGCATTGAACACGTAGGTGTCGCTGGTGTCGCAGGCGAGATCGCTCTGGCCGTAGATGTTGCCGCCGTCATTGCGCACCGGCGCGTGACGGACCCACCACCAGCGTGTCGTGACCACATTGGGCTTGTCTGCGCCTGCCATCGAACCCCTTCCATCCCGTGTGATGTCGCTGTACGTCAGGTGTGAACGTGTCTCAAGACACTTTACTGTTTCAAATTCTGTTTGAAATTCCGTCGCACGGCAAGCGTCGCGCGCGCACAAAGGGAGAAACGCATGGGCCGTCTGCAAGGCAAATCCGTCATCATCACCGGCGCCGGCAGCGGCATCGGCCGCGCCGCCGCGCTGCTGTTCACCAGGGAAGGCGCCAAGCTGATCGCGGTCGACCGCACCGAGGCGGTGAAGGAGACCGTCGACGAGGTGAAGAAGGCCGGCGGCGTCGCGGAAGCCATGATGGCGGACGCGGGCTCCGAACAGGACGTCATCGCCGTGATCGACAGGGCGGTGAAGGCGCATGGCCGTCTCGACGTGATCTGGGCCAATGCCGGCGTCAGCGGCGGTCTCGTCCCGCTCGGCGAGCAGACCGTGGAGCAGTGGCAGGAGGTTTTGCGGATCAATCTGATCGGACCGTTCCTCGCGGTGAAGCATGCCATGCCGCACATGGTGAAGCAGCAGTCCGGCGCGATCGTGCTCACCGCGTCCGTCGCCGGTCTCAAGGCCGGCGCCAGCGGTCATCCCTATGCCGCGAGCAAGGCCGGCGTCATCAGCCTGGTGCAGACCACGGCGTATTCGCTCACCGGCACCGGCGTGCGCATCAACGCGGTCTGCCCGGGCCTGATCGAGACCGGCATGACCAAGCCGATCTTCGACCGCGCCAAGGAGCGCGGCACCTCCGACAAGATCGGCCAGCTCAATCCGCTCAAGCGCCCCGGCCAACCGCACGAACTCGCCGCGATGGGATTGTTCCTGGCCAGCGACGAAGCCTCGTATGTGAACGGCCAGGCGTTCCCGGTGGACGGCGGCCTGACGGCGTCGATGCCGTATACGGGCAAGCCGGTTTAGCACACAGTGTCGTCACGGCCTTCGCCGGGACGACGGCGGAGAGATAGCGAGCCGGCTGCATCAACCTCGTCATTGCGAGCAATGACGGAGTGCGGGGCGACGCCGTCGCTTTTCTCATTTCGTATTTTCAATTGCAGACACGCCTTCGCATCCTCGCGGCCTGTTCGCCCGAGCTTTGCTTCGTCGCCTTCCCCCCAAATGAAAGAGGGCGCAGGGAAGACCGGGTGCCGGCTGGCACCCGCGGTCCACTGTGCGAAGTTGCAGTGAGAAATCTGCACAGCGGCATACAGGTGTAGCCAGGACATCCGGCCTTCCCTGCGCAGTGGCTTTACGGCTTATGTCGCGCTCTCCCCGGGGAGCGATGCACTATTGCCCCCGTCGCCTTGCGGATGGCTGATGCGCGCGCCCGGTTGGACGGCACACATCACCACAAGACTTGACGCACAGACCCCGGGCGCCAGGACCACACGATTTTGCCGTACGCGGATCACACCGGTCGTGTGCGCGAGGCCTTCACTCACGGTTGCCCGCCCTGCGAAGCCGTTCGCGCCGATGTGGCCTGCGTCCACCGCCGTCCGGCCCGCGTTCGTGACGATCGCGATACGCCCCTCTTCCTTGGGCCGGAGTGAGACGACAGATACGTCGTTTCCGAATTTCGGTAAAGTGGAATATTTTCGCCGACCGGCATGGACCCATGGATGGCGTGTTTTGCCCGTCGGGCAACGCAAGGGATTGTGATGCGTAGGGTGGGTTAGCGCAGCGTAACCCACCTCTTGTGCGTCCGCGGAAAGAGAAATGGTGGGTTACGCTGCGCTAACCCACCCTACGATCCTCTGTGTTGATTTGCGCAATCAGCCACCGCGTTGGTATGGTTCCTGCAAGCACCTCAGCCTCACTCCCCCTGACAGAACGAGACAATGCCAAGCTCAAGACCCGACCGGATTCGCAAGCTCCTCGCCGACCTCGTCGGCTTCGACACCGTCAGTGACCGCACCAACCTGCCGCTGATTGCCCATATCGAAAGCTACCTCGCCGCGTTCGGCATCAAGGGCGAGCGCATCGTCGATGTAACAGGGCAAAAGGCCTCGCTGTGGGTCACGATCGGCCCCGAGGACCGCCCGGGCCTAGTGCTGTCGGGCCATACCGACGTCGTGCCTGTGGTGGGGCAGGACTGGAGCCACGATCCGTTCAAGCTGGTCGAGCGCGACGGCAAGCTCTACGGCCGCGGCACCACCGATATGAAGGGCTTCGTCGCGGTGTGCCTTGCCATGGTGCCGGAGATGGTGGAGGCCAAGCTCGCAACGCCGATCCATCTCGCCATCTCCTACGACGAGGAGATCGGCTGCGTCGGCGTCCGGCCGATGCTCGGCGAGGTCGCCAAGAAGAAGGTCCGGCCGCTCGGCGCCTTCATCGGCGAGCCGACCGAGATGAAGGTCATCATCGGCCACAAGGGCAAGCACGGCGTGCGCGCGACCTTTCACGGGCTCGCCCGCCATTCCTCGATTGCGCCCGAGGGCGTCAACGCGATCGAATATGCGGCCGAGCTGATCGTCGAGATCCGCCGCCGCGCCGTGGCGCTCGCAGCCGTACGCGCAACCGACAGCCTCTACGACGTTCCGCACTCGACGCTGCTCACCAGCATCGTGCATGGCGGCGCAGCGCTGAACATCGTGCCCGATACCTGCACGGTGGATTTTGAATGCCGCGGTATCGGCATCACCGAGTCGCGCGAGGTGACGGATGCGATCGTCGCCTGGGCCAAGGCTGAGATCGAGCCCGCGATGAAGGTGCGACACCCGGAGTGCGGCATCGATTTCGAGGAGATCCTCGACTACCCCGCGCTCGACACCGCGGCGGATGCGACAATCGTCACGCTCGCCAAGAGCCTTGCGGGCCGCAACGATCACGCCAAGGTCGCCTTCGGCACCGAAGCCAGCCTGTTCGCCAGCATGGCCGATATCCCCTCGGTGGTGATCGGCCCGGGATCGATCGCGCAGGCGCATACGCCGGATGAGTTCGTGGAGATGGCAGAGCTGGAGAAGTGCGCAGGCTTCGTGGAGAAGCTGATCGCGCATTGCGCGAAGGGGTAGCGCGCCTCCTCGTCATTGCGAGGAGCTCTTGCGACGAAACAATCCAGACCGTCACCGCGGAGATACTCTGGATTGCTTCGCTTCGCTCGCAATGACGGAGTGTCGAGAGACACCGTAGCCCGCATGAGTGAAGCGACATGCGGGACCCTTGCCCCGGATATCACTGCGCTCGTCCGGGCTACGAACGCAAAGCAAAAGGCGCGGCCATCGACCGCGCCTTTGCATTCCCTAAACCGCCCCCGCCTTCTGCGCGTATTCCCATGACGCCTGCGACAGCGGCACGGTGCGCTTGGCGGATTCGAGCGCCTTGGCATTCGCTGCGGTGCCGTCCCGGACGCGGCCGGCTATTCCCTGCGTGATGCCGGCGAGGCGGAACAAATTGTAAGCAAAATACCAGTTGAGATCGGGCACCGTCATCTTGGTGACGTTGCAATAGATCTGCGCGGCCTCTTCCACGCTCGGGATGTTGAGCGCCTTGAGGTCGGCGCCCTGCAGGCCCGGCATGATCCACTGCATCAGCAGATAGGTGAAGTCGGCCATGGGATCGCCGAGCGTCGACAGCTCCCAGTCCAGCACGGCCTGCACGCGCGGTTCCGTCGCGTGGAAAATCATGTTGTCGAGGCGGTAGTCGCCGTGGACGATCGAGACGCGCGCCTGCTCCGGCACCGTCTTCGGCAGCCATTCGGCGACCTTCTCGAATTCTGGAATGTGCTGGGTCTCAGACGCGCGATACTGCTTGGTCCAGCGGTCGATCTGCCGCGCAAAGTAATTGCCGGGCTTGCCGAACTCGCCAAGGCCGATCGCGACGGGATCGTACATGTGGAGTTTTGCGAGTGTCTCGATCTTGCTGGTGAATATCTTGCGGCGATCCTCCGGCGTCTGGCTCGGCAGCGTCGGATCCCAGAACACCCGGCCATCCTCCATCGACATGATGTAGAAGGCCGAACCGATAACGCCGTCGTCCTGGCACAGCGCATAGGCGCGCGCGACCGGAAAACCCTGCTTTCCGAGGGCGGCGATGACGCGATATTCGCGATCGACCGCATGCGCCGACGGCAGCAGCTTGCCGAACGGCTTTCTGCGCATCACGTAGGAGCGGTTCGGCGTGTCGAGCCGGTAGGTCGGATTGGACTGGCCGCCCTTGAACTGCAGGACCACCAGCGGGCCTTCATAGCCTTCGACGTTGTCGCGCATCCAGGCTTCGAGCCGCATCTCGTCGATACGATGACGCTCCTCGACCGGCTTGGTGCCCGAGAATTCCTCGTCTTTCCTGACGCCGTCAGCCACGGTGACGCTCCCTCTTCAGTCCTGACCATTTCAGGTCGGGCATGATCCTAATCGGTAACCGCTGACGCACTTGCGTCAAGCGGTCATTCCGAATGCGGATCATGCCCTGTCGTTTCTTCAAGACGGGAGCGCGCTTTCGCCCTCCCCCTTAGCGATTGGGAGAGTTGGCATACTTCCGAACCTCGAGCCTGGCAATGGCGCGATTGTGCACCTCATCCGGACCGTCGGCGAGCCGCAGCGTGCGGATGCCCGCATAGTCCTTGGCCAGACCCGCCTCGTCGGAAACGCCAGCGCCGCCGAAAGCCTGGATCGCCTCGTCGATGATCTTCAGAGCCATGTTGGGCGCTGCGACCTTGATCATGGCGATCTCGGCCTGCGCGGTCTTGTTGCCGACCTTGTCCATCATGTCGGCGGCCTTGAGGCACAGCAGCCGCGTCATCTCGATATTGGTGCGGGCCTCGCCGATGCGCTGCTCCCACACCGAATGCTCGACGATCTTTTTGCCGAAGGCGGTGCGCGACATCAGCCGCTTCACCATCTTCTCCAGCGCCTCCTCGGCCTTGCCGATGGTGCGCATGCAGTGATGGATGCGGCCCGGACCAAGGCGGCCCTGCGCAATCTCGAAGCCGCGGCCCTCACCGAGCAGGATGTTCTCCTTCGGCACCCGCACGTTCTCGAGCAGCACCTGGGCGTGGCCGTGCGGCGCGTCGTCGAAGCCGAACACGGGGAGCATCTTCTCGACCTTGATGCCGGGGGTGTCGAGCGGAACCAGTATCTGCGACTGCTGCTGATGCTTGGCCGCCTTGAAATCGGTCTTGCCCATCAGGATCGCGATCTTGCAGCGGGGATCGCCGACGCCGGACGACCACCATTTGCGGCCGTTGATGACGTAGTGATCGCCGTCCTTCTCGATGCGGGTCTCGATGTTGGTGGCATCGGACGAGGCCACCGCCGGTTCCGTCATCAGGAAGGCGGAGCGGATCTCGCCGTCCATCAGCGGCCGCAGCCATTTGCGCTTCTGCTCCTTGGAGCCGTAGCGCATGAACACTTCCATGTTGCCGGTGTCGGGCGCGGAACAATTGAAGACTTCCGAGGCCCAGGAGATGTGGCCCATCTGCTCCGACAGCAGCGCGTATTCGAGATTGGACAATCCCGCACCGCGGAATTCATCATCCTCATGCTCGTTCGGCGGCATGAACATGTTCCAGAGACCTTCGGCCTTGGCCTTCTTCTTCAGGTCTTCCAGCACCGGGATCACCTTCCAGCGCTCGCCGGCCTTGTCCTGCTCGTTGTAGATCGGCACCGCCGGACGCACGTGCTTGGTCATGAACGACTGCACGCGGTCGAGCCATTCCTTCTGCTTGGGCGACAGATCGAAATCCATGGGACGCTCCTCGGTCTCTCTTTGAAAGCCTGCTTTGCGCCGGACTGTCCTCCCGCCCCGCGCGCCCCGCAAGCGTGAATGCGCAAGCTGGCGAGCTTCCGGGAACCGACCGCGTGTTGCGAACGAGTCCCGATTGCGGATTGACTTTTCCCGGCCTTCAAACGATAGTTTCATACAAGTGTTTGAAATGCAACTCCCTCCCTGAGGGGCACCCATGGCCAGCGATCATACCCGGACGTCCATTCTCGCCGCCGCCGAACGGCTCTACGCCGATCGCGGGTTCGGCGACGTGACGCTGCGCGACATCGTCGCGGAGGCCAATGTCAATCTGGCTGCGGTGAACTATCATTTCGGCTCGAAGGACGAGCTGATCGCGGAATTATTTGTCACACGCTCGATCGCCACCAATCGCGAGCGACTGCGCGAGTTGAAGGCGGCGGAAGAAGAAGGCGGCGGCCGTGCGCCGATCGAGGTGATCCTGCATGCGCTGGTCGGCCCGACGCTGCGCGGCTGCCTCGGCCCCGAGAACCAGCGCTCGACCGCGGCGCGCTTCATGATCCGCGCCTCGATCGAATCCGTGCCGCCGATCCGCCGGATCAAGAACCGCGAGATCGACCATTTGCGCAAGTTCGCCGGCGCGATGCGCCGGGCCCTGCCCGACCGCAGCGACGTCGATATCTACTGGGGCCTGAATTTCGCGCTCGCCATGGCGCACCACACCATCCGCGAGAGCGAACGGCTGACGAAACTGTCGGAAGGCAAATGCGATCTCGACGACGTCGAGGACGTGGTCGCCCGCGTGGTCAGCGTGGCGACGATGGCGCTGACGGCGCCACGGACGGAGGCTAAGGCGCCGGCGCGCGCGCTCGCGAGAGACGCGCGCTAGCCCCTCACATCATCGCGATGCAGTCGATCTCGACATCGAAGGGGCCGAACCATTCCGGCGTGCAGACGAATATCCTCGCCGGCGGATCTAGCGGGAAATAGCGCGCATAGACCGTGTTGAACGCGGCGAAGTGTTTCGTCGAGGTGCAGTAGACGTTGCACTTCATGACGTTGTCCAGCGAAGCACCGGCCGCCCGAAGGCACAGCTTCAACTGCTCCATGACGATCTCGCTCTGCCGCTCGATCGGCATCTCCTTGAGCTCGCCCGTCTCCGGGTCGAACGGCGGCAGCCCGGCGACGAAGATCATGCTGCCGGCGCGCGTGACCGGCGAGGTCGGCGCCTTCCAGCGGTCGAGAAACGTCGAGATCGGTTCGACGCGGAGCGCTTCGCGTTTCATGGCGGCCACCTTCGGTTCGAGCGGGACTGACGGCTGACTACATCATCCTGCAGCCGTCATGTTTCGCTTCTGATCGAAGTGTAGTCGTGGAAGCGCTTTACGCTCCCTGCGGCATCTCCTCGGCCTCTTCCTTGGCGAGCAGCAGCAGCATCTCGATGCCCATCTCGCCTTCCTGCGGCGAGCGGATGAACTTTATTTCGTCCGCGCTTTGCCGCAGCGCGGCAATGATGGCCACGGCCTGATTGGCCGTTGCCGCCTCGGTCGCCAGAATGGCCTTCTGGTTCTTGGCTTGAAACCCGATCGTGTACGACATGCACGTCCCTCCCGAAGTCAGTGAAGAGATCGAATCTGAGTCGCGCGCGAAGCGAAAGCCTGTGTGTTTACGGACCGGGTTTATCTGGGGATTGCGCGCAAGCCTCGCGCAAGGCCGCGCGAGCGTCACACTGCTGCCATCAACGCTTATGCCAGCCCGAGCATCGCGCGCGCGTCGGCAGCGGTCGCAACGCTCGCACCCAGGCTCTTCAGGATGCCTGCCGCATGGGCGACCAGCTCGGCATTGGTCTGCGCCAGCACACCCTTCGACATATAGAGATTGTCCTCCATGCCGACGCGGACATGGCCGCCGAGCAGATACGCCTGCGCCACCATCGGGAATTCGGCGCGGCCGATGCCGAAGCCGGACCAGATCGCGCCCGGCGGCAGCAGGCTGCGGGCGTAGAACATCGTCTCGGGCGTCGCGGAGAAGCCGTACTTCACCCCCAGGACCAGCGAGAACAGCCCCGGGCCCTTCAGCGTGCCGTCGGCGAACAGGTCGCGCGCCAGGTGGCAGTCGCCGGAATCGAACAGCTCGATCTCCGGCAGCACGCCGGCCGCCGTCATCCGGCCGGCCATGATGCGGACGTTGCGCGGAGTGTTGATCACGACCTCGCCGCCGGAATTCATGGTGTTGAGATCGAGCGTGCAGATGTCGGGCTTGAGCAGCTCGATATGCTCCACGCGCTTTTCGGGTTGCAGCAGCGTGGTGCCTGCAGCGGCGATGCGGGGGTCTTCGACCGAAGGCACGAAGCGACCGCCGGGGCCGGTGGTGAGATTGATGACGAGGCTGGTGTTGCGGGCGCGGATCTTCGCCATCACCTCGCGGTAGAGATCGATCTCCATCGAAGGCCGCCCCGTGGCGGGATCGCGCACGTGGATGTGGACAATGGCAGCGCCTGCTTCGCCGGCTTCCAGCGCCGAGGTCGCGATCTGCTCGGGCGTGATGGGCAGATATGGCGACTGCTCGGGCTTGGTCAGATTGCCCGTGATCGCGCAGGTGATGATGGTTTTGCCGGTCATGCGATCAGATGATCCCCTGCTTCTTCAGATCCTCGATCTTCCCCGCATCATAGCCGAGCTTGTCGCCGAGCACTTCCTGCGTATGCTCGCCGAGCAGCGGCGGGGCGCGGTAATTCTTGATCGGGGTCTCCGAGAGGGTCAGCGCGTTGCGGATCAGCGAAAGATCGGGCTCGAAGGGATGGTTGACCTTCACCCGCATGCCGCGCGACTGGACGTGCGGATCGGAAAACACCTGCTCGAAATTGTTGATCGGACCAGAGGGCACGCCGGCCTCCTCCAGCTTGTCCAGCCAATAGGATACCTTCTGCTTCAGGAACAGGCCGGCGAAGATCGCCATGATCTCCCTGCCGTGGACGACGCGGTCGTTGTTCTTGACGAAGCGCTTGTCGCTGGCGAGCTCGGGCTCGCCGAGCACGGCGCAGGTGCGCTGGAACTGGCCGTCATTGCCCACCACCAGCATCAGCTCGCCGTCGGTGCAGCGGAACACGCCGGCCGGCATGCCGCCATTGCCCCAGGTGCCGCGGCGCGGTGGGGTCTTGCCGTTGACGAGGTAGATCTGCAGCCAGTGCGACAATGACGCGATGACCGTGTCGAACAGGCAGACGTCGATGTGCTGTCCGACACCCCCATTGACGTCGCGATGGTAGAGCGCCGAGAGAATTCCGATCGAGGTGTTCATGCCGGTCATGTAGTCGACGATCGACGGTCCGACCTTCATCGGGCCCTCGCCGGGCTCGCCGTCGATATGGCCGGTGACGCTCATCAGGCCGCCCATGGCCTGCAGGATGGCGTCATAGCCGGCGCGCGGCGCGTAGGGGCCGGTCTGGCCGAAGCCGGTCACCGAGCAGTAGATGATGCCGGGATTGATCGCCTTGATCGTCTCGTAGTCGAGGCCGTAGCGCTTGAGATCGCCGACCTTGTAGTTCTCCATGAAGACGTCGACGTCCTTGGCGAGCTCGCGGATGATCGCCTGCCCCTCGGGCTTGGCGATGTTGACGGTGACGGACTTCTTGTTGCGGTTGGCGCAAAGGTAGAACGAATTGTTGTTGTTCGCCTTGCCCTCGGGGTCGGTGAGGTAAGGCGGCCCGAAGGCGCGCGCGTCGTCGCCGGTGCCCGGCCGCTCGATCTTGATCACCTCCGCACCTAAGTCGCCCAGCATCTGGGCCGACAGCGGCCCGGCAAGCACGCGGGTGAGGTCAAGGATCTTGATGCCTGAAAGCGGCAGGGCCGACATGTCGATTTCCTCCGGGAACGGGATATTGGCGCGGCGGCCTTCAGCCGTGGCTGCGCTCCCTGCGGATACACTATTTTGGTGCCCTGAGCACTGCACTCCGGGCATACGGCTATCCCCGCCCCGGCGGCCCGGATAGGCGGCGGAGTGAATTTCCGCAGCGCGAATATTCTCAGGTCGCGGCCGCAGCGGCGACTTGCGGGCGCCGGCGGCCGAGCAGGACCAGGATCAGCACCGTCGCGCAGGAGCAGACGAAGGTGAGCCCCAGCGCGCCGCGGCTCCCGAACTGGGTGAGCAGACCGACGAGCAGCGGCGGTGAGAGCGCGGATGCCAGATTGAGCGGCAGCGCGATCATCGACATCGCCTTGGCGAACTCGGCCTGGTCGTAGAACACGAGCGGGATCGTCGCCCGCGCCACCGCCATCGCGCCGCTGCCGGCGCCATAGAGCAGGACGAAGACCGCGACCGCCCAGGTCGCGCCTTCGTTCGTCATCAGGAGCATCATGGCCACCGGCAATGCCGTGCCCGCGACGAGCCCGGTCGTGATCCCGTCCCATCGTCCGCCGCCGAGGAGATCCAGCCCGCGGGCGCTGACCTGGATCACGCCCAGCATCGAGCCGAACGCAAGCGCCTGCGCCGGCGCCAGACCTTCCGCCCGGAGCAGCTCGATCATAATGGCGCCGATGCCGAAATTGACGAAAGCATTGAGGGTGATCGCGCAGACCACGAGGCCGAAGGTGCTCCTTGGGATCGCGGGCGGCGGCGACGCCTTGACCGGCGCACCACCATGATCCTTTGCAATTTTCCGGCGCGGCGCGAAGAACGTGTAGAGCGGAAGGCTGATGACGAGCAGCATCGCCGCATAGACCAGGCAGGTCCCGCGCCAGCCGAAATAACCGCTTAGAAAGGAGGTGGTCGGCCAGAAGATGCTGCTGGAGAGACCCGTCACCAGCATGAGCGCGCCGATGGCATTCTTGGCCTGCCGCCCGGCGACTTCGTTGAGCATGATATAGGCGCCGGTCGACAGCGTGGCGCTGCCGCCCATGCCGAGAATGACCCAGGCCACCAAATAGAGCATCGGCTCGCGCGCGAAATACAGGACGACGTAGCCCGGCACGGCAACAACCGTGCCCGCCATCATCACCTTGCGTGCACCGTGCCGCGCAAAGGCCCTGGCGAGCCAGGGCGCGCACAGCCCCATCGTGACGTAAAGCACCGAGCTGCCCGCGAACACCATCGGCAGGCTCATGCCGAGATCGGCCGCAAGGTCGCGGCCGACAACGGCCGGAAGGCCGATCGTGCCCCATCCGATCAGTTGGGTGATCGCCAGCACCAGCAGGACGCCGACGAGCCTGCCGTCAGATTTCAGAAACCGCATTCCAAACGTCGCCTGCCCGGAAGGCGCGGATCACGCCTGTCAGCATGTCTTAGCCTGAGACTCGGCCAGCGGGAATATAGGTTCCGAGTAGCATAGCAGCGCTGCCCGCAGAGCGGCCCTGCCGAACCAGCAGCAAGCAGGGTCGATATTCTCGCCTAGCTGCCGAGCGCGCTCTCGCCCGCCTCACGGCCGGGTACGCTGACATGGACCTCATGTCCCTCGCGAAGGGCCAGGGATGCCGCGGCGACCGCCGATTCGAACGCGGCTTCCTTGGTGGCGTATCTACTCTTGACGTCGCCGTCGTGCAGCACGCCCCATGCGTCCTGCACCGGCACGATGGCATATTGAGCAAGGCCCATTGTTCAACTCCTCCCGTTCTCAGGTCTATCGCTCCGTGAGCTGCGGATGCGCCGCCGTCACGCGCCACACGGTGTTGCCGCTGTCGTCGGCGACCAGCAGCGCGCCGGTCTTGTCGATGGCGACGCCGACGGGCCGCCCGCGCGCCTGGTTGTCATCGTTGAGGAAGCCGGTGACGACGTCCTGCGGCGGGCCGCTCGGCTTGCCGTCCGTGAACGGCACGAACACGACCTTGTAGCCGTTCAAGACCAGCCTGTTCCAACTGCCGTGCTCGCCGACGAAGGCACCGCCCCGATAGGCGGCCGGCAGGCTCGTGCCGGTGTTGAAAACCATCCCGAGCGGCGCGACATGCGAGCTCAGCGCATAGTCCGGCACGATTGCCTTGGCGACGAGGTCAGGCCGCTGCGGCATGACGCGGGGATCGACGTGCTGGCCGTAATAGCTGTAGGGCCAGCCGTAAAACCCGCCGTCCTTCACCGAGGTCATGTAATCGGGGACGAGATCGGGACCGAGCTCGTCGCGCTCGTTCACCACCGTCCAAAGCGCGCCGGTCCGCGGCTCGAAGCTGAGGCCGTTGGGATTGCGCAGGCCGCTCGCAAAAATGCGCCAGCGGCCGCTTGCACGGTCGACCTCGAGGATGGCGGCGCGATTGTGCTCGGCCTCCATGCCGTTCTCGGTGATGTTGCTGTTGGAGCCGACGCCGGCATAGAGCCTTGAACCGTCGGCGCTCGCGACCAGGCTCTTGGTCCAGTGATGGTCGATCGGCCCGCCCGGCAGCTGGGTCAGCACCGTGCCCGGCGCGGTGATTTTCACATCCCCCTCGGCGTACGGATATTTCACGATTGCATCGGTGTTGGCGACATAGAGGTCGTTGCCGACCAGCGCGACGCCGAAGGGCGAGTTGAGATGGTCGAGGAAGACGCTTTTCGTGTCCGGCACGCCGTCGCCGTTGCTGTCGCGCAGCAGCGTGATGCGGTTGCTCTCGCCGGTGTCGCCGCCCGACGTCGCCCAGGACTCGATGTAACCCATCACGATTTCCTTGGGCCGCTTGATCGGGGCGCCCTTCGGCGCCTTGGATTCCACGACCAGCACGTCACCGTTGGGAAGCACGTAGAGGAATCGCGGATGCTGCAAACCGGTCGCGAAGGCCTTGGCCTGCAAGCCCTGCGCGACGGCCGGCGTCTCGTCCTTCTTCCAGCCGACGATGCGGGCGATGTGCATCGGCGGCAGGAGGTATTGCTGGATGTCAGGGAGCGTCGGGTTGGCGCCGGTTTGCGCCTTGGGATCGCCGCTGCCGTCGTTGCATGCGGCCAGACACAGCAGCGAAGAGCACAACAATGCGCGAGCGATTGGAGATTTCATCGCGCAACTCCGACGCCGTGGCGATACACCATGGCCCAGCCGAGCCAGCCGGTGACCGGCACGATCAATACGGTGACCGCTGAAAGAATGAGCCCGGTCGGCCACACCGAGGTCCAGGCGTCGCGCGTGTGGATCAACGTATTGACGATCGCAAGGATCAGCGCCACCGCATTTCCGACCAGGTGGGGCCAGGCCGGCGCCTGCGCCCGCACCAGGCGGTTGCCGAGGAAATCGGTCAGGCCGGCGATGGCCGCCAGAATGCCGAAGATGACGCCGACGACCAGAAGCCAGGCTGAAAAATCCGCCCACATGATCTCGGCGCTGACGACATAGGAGATGTCGGTGAGCAGGGCCCCGACGAAGCACGAGATCGGTATCGGCACCAGCATCGGATGAATCGGATGACCCGCGATCTGCGCGGTGGTGCGCACGCGCACGTCTTCCTGCACGGTTGGCCTCGTGTGTCTTTCGCCCTGCCCGACGGCCAACTCGTGCTGGCGGTGATGGTTCCTACGCGGAGACCGGCATGCCGGCCTGATACGCCGCATATGCGCGCTTCAAGCCGTCCTCGAGCGAGGTCGTCGCGTGCCAGCCGAGCCTGGCGAGGCGGCTGACGTCGAGCAGCTTGCGCGGCGTGCCGTCAGGACGCGAGGCGTCGAAGGCGATCTCGCCGCTGTAACCGACGACGGCGGCCACGACGCGTGCGAACTCGGCGATGGTGATGTCCTCGCCGGTGCCGATGTTGACCAGCTCCGCGCTCGAATAGGTCTTCATCAGGTGGACGCAGGCATCCGCCATGTCGTCGACATAAAGGAACTCGCGCCGCGGCGTGCCGGTGCCCCAGACCACGACGCTCTTCGCGCCCGAAACTTTCGCCTCGTGGAAGCGGCGGATCAGGGCGGCGACCACGTGGCTCAGCTCGGGGTGATAATTGTCGCCGGGGCCGTAGAGATTGGTCGGCATCACGCTGATGAAGTCGCTGCCATATTGGGCCCGATAGGCCTCCGCCATCTTGATGCCGGCGATCTTGGCGATCGCATAGGGCTCGTTGGTCGGCTCCAGCGGACCGGTCAACACGGAATCCTCGCGCAGCGGCTGAGGGGCCAGCTTCGGATAGATGCAGGACGAGCCGAGGAACATCAGCTTCTCGGCGCCGTTTTGATGCGCGGCCTGGATCACATTGGCCGCGATCGCGATGTTGTCGTAGATGAACTCGGCGCGCAGCGTGTTGTTGGCGACGATGCCGCCGACCTTGGCCGCGGCGAGGAACACCACCTGCGGCCGCGTCCTCGCAAACCAGTCGAACACGGCGGCCTGGTTGCAGAGATCGACCTCGCGCCGGTCCACCGTGACGAGCCTGACGTCCTCCCGCGCCAGCCGGCGCGCAAGGGCGCTGCCGACCATGCCGCGATGGCCGGCGACGTAGACGGACTTGCCCTTGAGCTCAAACGCTGCGTTTGCCACTGCCGGCGTCCCGCTTTGCCTCGGCCAGATCGCTCGCCATCATCTCCTCGACGAGCTGGGCGAAGGTGCGCTTCGGCTTCCAGCCGAGAACCTGATGCGCCTTGCTGGCGTCGCCGACGAGAAGATCGACCTCGGTTGGCCGGAAATAGGTCGGATCGATCTTCACCACCGTCTTGCCGCTGGCCTCATCGACGCCGGTCTCCTCGACGCCCACTCCGCGCCAGGCGATGCGGCGGCCGACATGGGCGAACGACAGCTCGACCATCTCCCGAACCGAACGGGTCTCGCCGGTGGCGAGCACGAAATCGTCGGGCTTGTCGGCTTGCAGGATCTTGTGCATGCCCTCGACATAGTCGCGCGCATGGCCCCAGTCGCGCTTGGCCTCGAGATTGCCGAGATAGAGCGTCTGTTCGAGGCCGACCTCGATGCGGGCGACGCCACGGGTGATCTTGCGGGTGACGAACGTCTCGCCGCGGATCGGGCTCTCGTGGTTGAACAGGATGCCGTTGCTGGCGAACATGCCGTAGGCTTCGCGGTAGTTCACCGTGATCCAGTAGCCGTAGAGTTTTGCGACGCCGTAGGGCGAGCGCGGATAGAACGGCGTCGTCTCCTTCTGCGGGATCTCCTGCACTAGGCCGTAGAGCTCGGAGGTCGAGGCCTGGTAGAACCGCGTCTCCTTCTCCATGCCGAGGATGCGGACCGCTTCCAGCAGCCGCAGCACGCCGACGGCGTCGGCGTTCGCGGTGTATTCCGGGCTCTCGAAGCTGACGGCGACGTGGCTCTGGGCGGCGAGATTGTAGATCTCGGTCGGGCGGATCTGCTGCACCAGGCGGATCAGATTGGTCGAATCCGTCATGTCGCCGTAGTGCATCAGGAACGGCACGTTGCCGGCATGCGGATCTTGGTAGAGATGATCGACCCGCGCGGTGTTGAATGAGGACGAGCGCCGCTTGATGCCGTGCACGACATAGCCGAGCGACAGCAGATATTCGGCGAGATAGGCGCCGTCCTGCCCGGTAATGCCGGTGATCAGAGCGATCCGCTCAGCCATATGTGCACCTGCTCCTAACTGTATCCCAAGAGGACAGCGGCGTTCCGTTCCAGCCGCCGTCCTTCTCTGACATATCGACCGTCGGGGTCAACCCAATACGGCGATGCAACGCCAGGAGACGTCCGCCTCGAGGTCCGCCCAGCCGAAGCCCTTCCGGCCTACAAACCGGCACGAGGTTTTTGTGCATAAGTCGCGGCCCCAGGGGCCCGGAACCTCGCTGGCGAAGCCTGTTGCACGTACCATCTTAGGTAGATTTTTGAGCTTTGCCCTGCCGGCGTTCGCCATTTTCGAGGAGGGATCCTTGTTCGATTTCGCGCAAGCTGCCGTGGCGCAAATTGGAAGCCGCTGCCGCGCTTCTGATTCCCTGAATGGGATACGCGCAATTCTGTTCGCTTCTGCCCTGCTGGCTGCCCCCTGCCTTGCCCAGCAGGCAGGCGATCCCGCCAGTCCGGCGGCGGAGACGAAAGCCGTCCAGCCCGCTGCCAAGGATGGGACTGCCAACCCGAAAAAAGCCAACGTGAAGGACGCTGCCGCGGCGCGGACGGAAATTTCCGACTGCGCCGGCGGCGAGATTTTCCAGGCGCTCGCCAATACGGCCAACAGCGCTGCGATCATCTACAACAGCAATCTCGTGCCCGCCGGAAGCAATGTCGAATTCGGGATCGCGAGCTCTCTCGATCCGGAGGCGCATTATTTCGCGGTCTTCCTGGAGAACAAGGAAGTCCCGCGGGACGAGGTCAGGCACGGCGCCCGCGCGCGAAGAGCGGGCGAAACCGACGACCTCGTCGTGAAGCGCTTGCTGAAGTCCGGCGACACGATCGTTTCGATCGACGTTCCCAATGATGTCGCGGGATGGTGGACCCGGCGGAACCTCTACATCTACCAGTGCGACAGCACGCGAAGGCCGCTCAACGTTTCCTACCTGCCGGTCTATCTCAGCCCCTACTCCCTGAGCATCGGGCTGGCACTCGCGATCGTGCTCGCCGCCTATTTTCTCTCCGCGAAGGCCTTTGCGCGTTTGAGCGGGACGTCGTCGAAAGGCGTTCAAGCCTGGAACCCAATCCGGATCACGGCCGGCTCCGACAATCGCGGCAGTCTCTCGGCCTTCCAGGTGTTCTTCTTCACGATCCTGGTTTTTGCGATGCTCGCCTATATCCTGCTTCGCACGGGCGTGCTCTCCGACCTGTCAACCACGATCCTGCAATTGCTCGGCATCGCAGGCATCGGGGCCGCGGCCGCCAAGGGAGCGGAGTCCTCAAAGATAGCGCTCGAGCCCACAAATCAGGCCTGGCTCATGAACAAGGGCTGGTTCGACAAGGACTCGACCCGCGCCACACCGGAGCCGAGCTTCTACGACCTTATCTCGAGCGACGGCGGTTTCGACGTTTACCGCTTTCAGAGCCTGATATTCACAGGCGCGGTAGGGCTCGCGCTTTTCGCCGGCGGCGTGTTTCAGCTTGCGTCCTTCACGGTACCGCAGAACATCCTCGGTATTCTGGGTCTCAGCCAGGTGGTGTATATCGCAGGGAAGCTCGTGACCTCGAACAACGCAACGCAGTTGAACGCGGTCGTCACCGATCTGCGCAACGCCGAAACCGCTTATCGCGAAGCCGCTCAGGCCACCAGCGATACCCAGGAGGCAAGAGACAAGGTCGCCCGTGCGAGAGCCGCCTTCGTCGACAAGGCGGGAGGGGCGGCAAAGCTTTTCACCGACGTCACCAACCGTCCTGTCGACGCTGCCAAGCTCCAGCCGTCACCGGGACCGACTTGATCTCCGGGTTCGGGAGTCGGGACTCATCAATCGATGGGGGCTGGAGCCGGTGAAGCGCCCGGTTCGAAATGGCGATCGTCCTCTGATTCAGCGAGAATGAGGATCCGCTGAATTTCCGTCACCCTCGTCTCGGCGGAGCTTCCTGATGAATGCCGCGATGGCATCATAAGCTTGCAGCAATGGTGGGGTCAGAGAAAAGAAGGAGCCGAGCGCGATTGCAATGATGGCGTGCCGAAGCGAAAAACCCTCATCCGCCTCCACCAGCCGGCTGTTGGGATTGATCAATGCCGGCGACAGGTCGCTCTGTCCACTCTCAGCATTAGACCTCCGCGGCTTTCGCGGCGGGATCATGATCACGACGAAGAGAGCATTAATCAGCAGCCAAATGCCGAGGATAATGAACAGGGTGCGCATCGGAAATCCAAAAAAATACAATTGGAAAAATCAGTCACGTCGCTTCTAGGTATGTTCGTTCACGCTTCCGTCACAATCATCCAGGTACTCGTGACAAGCTAGTTGATGGCCGGCCTATCGAGTTGCCTTCCCGACTCCAAGTTCAAGATCTGGGTGTGCGCTATCTTGTGTCTTGCGGTAAGTCCGAGAGCAATCGTTTGATCTCGGCTCCATCCGGGTTCGCCGCGCGCCCGCCGCTCTCGATAATCGATCAACCAGACAGTTTCTTCATGAGTGAGGCCCGCGAAGACGTCACGCCGCTCGGAATCAGTCTCTATTTCGCTCAGGTAGGTGACGTGTGTCCGCAGCTTCTCTGCCGTCATGTTGGTTTCTTCGCTTGCCGATTTGCTATGATTGCGGTCTTCGCAGGGGAATGACCTGTCCCGAGCTCACCGGCTCTGGAGGTTCGGGTGAAGTTGATTCCGGTCTTTTTCCGGCCTTGAACCTCGTCCAGCGAAGCTTGGTCGTGTAGCCGTAGAGCACGTTGAGCCAGGTCTCAGACAGCGTCGCGCTCGTGAAAGGCAGTTCGGGCATGTTCCAGTCTGCGTCGTCCTCGATGCCAGGATCCATAGGCACCGGAACCGCCGACCCGGCCCATACGATGCCGCCCCCAGGAAGTTGGACATATTCGCAGAGATCCCCGTCCGTCCAGTCCTGGACCAAAAGGGCAAGACCTCTGGGATGATCGGCGAAGAAAAAGCCGACGATCTGGTGAGTGTCGATTGAGCGGACGAGATAAGCGGGCATTGGCAATCCAAAAATTGTAGATTGCCTCTTTTTCCCGAACTTGCCAAGCCCCCCGCCCGCTGGGATTTGAGCTTACTTGCCCGATGATTTGTTCAGGTCGTAGCTCGCGGCAGCTCGAAAGAAGGGTCTTCCCAACAGGGGTCCGATTGACGTTGTTCCTGTTTTTCCCGAGTTCTCAACCGAACGGTTGATGTTTTGCAGTGCGGAGCAGGTACATTCGGCGTGATTCACCAATCGAGCGGTTTTGGTTTGACCGCGGTCAACGAAAGCGCAGACTCGAAAAACCGGGATTTTGCATCACCCTCCCGGGGCTGGAGCAGCGCCGTCCGCCGTTACATTTCAAGCGGACGGCGCTGTTGGAAACATACGGATTGCCCCCGGAGCAGCAAACGACACCGGACAACGGCGGTTCGCCGTCGGCTGGTCATGAAGTAGGGTCGACTATCCGTCTTCAGGGTGAAGTGCAGCCTTCATGCTCCGCAGCCTGGCTATTCTCCACATGATTTGTTCCACCAGGCCCGTATCGAAATCGGACAGCTGAACGACGAGTTCCTTGAATCTCTGAATCTTCCTATCGAAGATCGAGCAACGCTCACACATCGTATGCAATGGCCCTGGCAAAAAGGCTGCTCCCGATACTCACACGGGCAAAGCAATCAAGTATCGAAGCAAAATTAACGCTCGCAGCATGTGGCGTAAAGGACGCACTCCGACGCATCACGATTGCACGGCCCGCGGCCGCGTCGGGACCGGCAGGGCGCTTCCGTCAAAGTGCGGACGGCGGCGATCTTTTCGGGTCGACATAAAGGTCTATAATGAATTTTTTAATCGACAGGTATTGCCTTGCCATCATCCATTGAACTGATCGTTGCTTCTCTGGTGGAATTGAAGGACCGGCCGGGGCTGGCAGAACTGCGAGAGCATCGGTGCCAGTTGCTCGAGCAACTCCGCACCGTATCCGGTATTGATCCGACCCGGACCATCGAGCGGATTGAGGAAGACATTCGGACGATTGATGAGGGGCTCGAGCAACTCAAGCCCCCGCCAGGAACGTTGCCCGACAACGACTGGCGCTGACTCAGATCTGCGCCTTCAAAAGCAGCCTTGTCTGCCGCTCCATTTGAAGCGCGAGCTGTTTGCGCTCAAACTTGAGGGCGGCTTGTTCGTCGAGCGTGATGTGCCCTTCTCGCTCGAGAACGTTGATCAGAAAAACCTGGTCTTCAATATGCCTTTGGCGCTTTTGGATATCTTCCATGAGGCCTTCGAGCTCGGTTCGGAGGTCTGTATCCATAGTTGATGCCCTTCAATCGCATGCTGAAATGCATTCACTATGTGTCCGAGACCTTAAGCAAGGTTTGCCGTTCGAATTGCTGCCGTATCGGCCACCATAAATAATGTAAATAAAAAGCGCGTGCCGTTAACTCCGGAAGCGTGTTGCCCGAGGTACTATGAGGATGATCCCCGGCCGGACCGTTCGGTAGGCCGCCCGTCTGCCCTGCCGCCCAAACATCGAAACGCTCAGAGGTTGCGTTGATGGCCGGCGACCGAGAAGGCAGGCCGTACATTCCGACCTTCCGGCCATTGACGCGCCCCGGGATCCGAATCGACGACAGCAGGATCATGCTGGCTGACCTGATGCGGTCCTCAGCGCCCGGCGCCGACGCGCGCGTCGAAGTCCTCGGCAAAGCTCCCTGGACTACCCCTGCCCCGGTTCGCGGACCCTCATGCACTTCGCCTTTATCGGAAGAGGCGATACCTGAGGTTGCCACATCGCAGCACAGCAATAATCCAATTCAGCAGTAAAATCAGATTGCTAAAGAGCAGAAAATGCGCAGACTTTGTGCGGCGCGGCAAACGCCCCGGTGTCGAGGATTGGGAAAGGGCTAAGCTGCCTCAGTTGCACGCCTATTGGGCGCGAAAGTCGAAGCCTTGAGCGATTACTGCAAGCTGTGTCTGAAATGTCATAGGTAAGATCACAGCATTTTGCTAACTCTTCCCGGTCAATACTATTTGTTAAATGCCTTTTATGGTGGGGACGATGAAGCCGGCGTATTTTGCCTTCGCAACGATCATCCTGGCGGCCGCCCCGGCACAAGCGGAGCAGTTCTCAATCAATGACGCCCTGCGTCAGGCGATGCAGACCAACCCGGGTGTGGGTGAGGCATCGGCAAACCGTCGTGCAACCGAGAGCGAACTCCGCCAGACCCAGAGTACGCTCTTACCGCAAGTGCGGATTGACGCCAGCTATGGGCCGGAAAAGTTCGACCAGCCCCCTGGCTTTGTAGCTCCAAGCATTGCGGTCCCGACGACGGGATCGGGGCCGTGGCGGAACGGGAGCCAGGAATCGGTCGTCGTCCGGCAGCTTCTTTTTGATGGTTTCACCTCGATCCACGAGGTGTGGCGCCAAAATGCGCGCGTGAACGCCGCCGCAGCACGCGTCAAGGAACGAACCGAGCTCATCGCCCTTGATGCCGCCGAGGCTTACGTTGACGTCGTGCGGTACATGCGTTTGGTCGGCCTGGCCGAGCAGAACGTTGCCAATCATGACAAGATCTTCTCGAACGTAAACTCGCGGTTTTCGGGCGGACGGGCCGGCGAAGGCGACCTTGAGCAGTCAAGGGAACGCGTCGAAAGTGCCCGCGCGGCCCTGGCCGAGTTTCGCCGTAGCCTCGAGGATGCACGGGCAAAGTTCCGCAAGGTCGTTGGCGTAGAGCCCTACAATGTGCGCTTCCCCGGCCCGTTGCGGGGGCTTCCGGCCAGCCGGGATGAAGCACTCGCGGTCACGCTGCGGTTCAACTCCACGATTGCGGCGGCTCAATCGGATGCCGATGCCGCCAAGCATGCCTTCAAGTCCACGGACGGTCTGTTCACCCCCAAATTCTATCTTGAGGGTCGGGCGACGCATTACGACAACTCCTTCCCCTACGTTGCGGCCGCCGGCTCGCCCGCCGTTACCCATGAGGACTACAGCGGCAAAGTCGTGATGTCCTGGGACATCTTCCGCGGCGGACAGGATGCCTGGAATCGCTCGGAAAAGGCCGAACGGTTCACGGAAGCCACGGCACGGCACGCCCGCTTGCAGCGGGACGCATATGAGTCCATCGACAAGGCCTGGAACGCTCGCACGATAACACAGACCCGCATTTCGGCGCTGACCGGCCAGCTGGAGGCGGATCGCAAAACCATCGCCGCGTTCCAGAAGGAGTATGAGCTGGGCCAACGCTCGCTCATCGACCTTCTGAATGCCCAAAACCAGTTCTTCAATGCGCAGGTTTCGCTGACGTCGGCGCGAGCAGTCGTGGTGTTTGCCGATTATCAGTTGCTCGCCGCGACTGGAACGCTGATCGAATATCTGAAGGCTCCTCCCCCGGTCGACGCGGCTCCAACCGATCTCAACCTGTTCGGCCTGCCGGATTACAAGGCGCCCACGTTCCGCTGGACGCTTCCGCAGAGCGGTTCTGAGCCGCTGCGGGTTGCTGTCCCGGCGCCGACGGCCGCGCCGGTTCGGCTGTCATATGCTGCGACCGAGCCCACCACGACGGGTTTCGGCGATCGCTGGTCGGGCGAGCCCGACAAGACCGCCGCCTCGGCCAAAGTCGCTGGCGTGTCCGCCTGGTTTGCACAGCGTGCAGGCTCCAGTGGGCCGATCGTGCTCGATGGCTCGACGGGACAGCGCAGCTCATATGCCCCGACCGAGAAGCCCCATTGGCTCCTGACCGCATTCTCGCCAGCTGCAAAGTAGCGACATCGGTCGACCGACCAACTAAAAGCCCGCACAGATGTGCGGGCTTTTTTAGTTCCAGGCCTGCCCCCGATAACGCACGGATAGCTTTCCTGCCTGCGATCGTTAATCCTTAATCGCGCCCGTCCAAATAAGTAAATGAATTAACTGGCAGTTTGTCGTATTCTGCGACGACTTTGCCAAGCTCGTTTCATCGCTTTTCATTTAAGGCTTATCAGCTTGTTGTTTCGTCAAACAAAGAAGTCCTCGGCAGAAGGCGCACGCCCGCATAACATCGGCGAAGAGTCCACGGCATCGGTTCGGGCCGAGAAGGTCGGAGCGAAACAAGGCGATCCCTTGCTGGACTCGCTGATCTTCCTGGCCGGGCATCACGGCAGAGCCGTGACCCGCGATGGCTTGCTCGGCGGCCTGCCGATCCTCGATGGACGCCTGACGGTTTCTCTCTATGAGCGGGCGGCGCGCCGTGCCGGCCTGGAGACTGAGGCCACCAAACGCAAGCTGCTGGACATCCCCTCTCTCGTTCTTCCCGTCGTGCTGATCATGAAGAACGGAGCGACGCTGATCTTGCTGAGCATTGACGAGGGCAAGCGTACCGCCAGGGTGATTGACCCAAGCGACCGGCCGTATGTGCCGCAGATATTGACGTTGGACGTCATCGCCGCCGGTTATACGGGGTATGCTTTTCTGGTCCGGGCGGCCGCCGAGTCGGACGCGCGAGCCGTCGCGGCCGGCAGCCTTCCCCGGCAGCACTGGTTCTGGTCCGTCGTAAAGGCCCATTGGCGCAACTACGGGCATATCGCGCTGGCGGCCCTGCTGATCAATGTTCTGGCCCTGGCCATGCCGCTCTTCACAATGAGCGTCTATGACCGGGTCATCCCGAACGGAGCTATCCCCTCGCTCATTGCTCTTTCGATCGGCATGGGCCTCGCAATCGTCTTTGATCTGATCCTGCGGATGGTCCGGAGCAAGATGATCGACGTGACGGGCAAGACGATCGATGTCGTCCTTGCAGCCAACATTTTCGAGCATGTTATGGCTGTGAAGTTGTCGCAACGGCCGACATCCGTCGGCATTATTGCCAACCAGCTTCGGGATTTCGATTCCGTTCGCGAATTCTTCACCTCGGGCAGCGTGGTCTCGGCAACCGATCTGCTCTTTGCCATCCTGTTCGTAGCGGTTCTCTTCGTGGTCGCGGGACCCTTGGCTTGGGTGCCGTTGCTGATGCTGCCGGTCATGATCTTAATTGGACTGGTCTTACAACGCCCGCTCAATCGGGCGATGAAACGCTTGCAAGCCGAGTCGGCAGCTCGCCACGGCGTGCTCGTCGAATCGCTCGCCGGTCTGGAAACTGTGCGCGCGTCCGGCGGTGAAGCACGGATGCAGACGGCTTGGGAGCGTTCGGTTGCAGCGACAGCAAGGTCCGGCGAGGCCGTACACTTCTGGTCGTCCCTGGCGCTGACCGCGGCCAACTCGGCACAGATGCTGACAAGTCTGCTCCTGGTCGTAATTGGCGTATTCCTGATCCAGAACGGCACCCTGACAGTCGGTGCGCTGGTCGCAGCCAACATGCTCGCCGGCCGCGTTTTGGCGCCGATTGCAGGCATCGCGTCCGTGATCACCCGTGGCACCCAAACTTTTTCGTCGCTCAAATCCATCGACCGAATCATGAGCTTGGAACGGGAACGTTCACCGGAACGGACCTATGTCGCCAGAAAGATCGAGCAAGGCACCATCAGTTTCGAAAACGTCTCCTTCGCTTACCCCAATGCGCCTGGAAAGGCGCTGGAGAAGGTCACGTTCAAGGTTCAGAGCGGTGAGCGCGTTGGAATCATTGGTCGAGTTGGTTCGGGGAAGACGACTGTCGGGCGCCTGTTGCTCTCGTTCTACGAGGCGCAAGATGGCCGCATCCTGATCGATAGCGTCGACTCGCGCCAGTATGATCCCGCTGACTTGCGCGCCGGCATCGGCTTTGCCATGCAGGACACCGATCTGTTCTTCGGGAAGCTGCGCGACAACATAACCTTGGGCTATCCGGCCGCGACGGACGAAGAAGTGCTTGCGGCTTCGCGCCTGGCCGGAGTGGAAAGCTTCATCGCAGGGCACCCCATGGGCTACGACATGCCCATAGCAGAGGGCGGACGCAGCCTGTCGGGCGGTCAAAAGCAAGCCATCGGCTTGGCGCGCGTCTTGATCCGCAAACCCAAGATCCTGTTTCTGGACGAGCCAACCGCCCATTTCGACGTCCGCAGCGAAAGCGAGTTCCTCGAACGACTCAAGACGCTCGATAATGCGCAAATGACCATCATCATCTCCACTCATCGTCTTTCACTGCTGTCGATGGTCGATCGCCTGCTGCTGTTCGACAACGGGCGGCTGGTCGCCGATGGACCGCGCGACCACGTCTTGAGCTTGTTGCAAGGAAAGGCTCCGTCGACCGAGTCTGTCGCCAATCCCAGAGTGGTTCAACCCGTCCCCCCGGCGCAGAAATCCAATGTCAGCTGATTTCACTTACGCCAACGACATCCGTGCAGCCGTCAAGCTGAGGACGCCGAAAACCTCGCGAATGTTGCTGTGGGCCTTCTTCGGCCTGTTTGCGACATTCCTGACGTGGGCTCATTTCGCTGTGCTCGAAGAGGTCAAGCGCGGCAATGGCAAGGTCGTTCCCTCGCGGCAAATTCAGGTTGTCCAGTCGCTGGAAGGCGGGATCGTCGGCGACATTCTCGTCCAGGAAGGCGCCACGGTTCAGCAAGGCCAGTCGTTGATGCGGATCGAGGACACCAAGTTCGCGTCCGAATTCGGCGAGATACGGGAACGCCGCGCCGCGATGGCGGCCCGCGTTGCGCGCCTGGATGCCGAAGCGAGGGGGCGCAACGAGATCGTATTTCCGGACCAGATCGAGGGGGTTGTACCTGCGACCGTGGCGACGGAACGAAGCGTGTTCAAGGCCCGCGCGCAGAAGATCGCGCAAGACATCGACGTTCTCACCCAGCAGATCACGAGGCTGAGCCAATCGTCCGCGCTGCTCGATCGCGAGCTGACGCTGACCCGGAAGCTGTACGAACAGAAGGTCGTCCCCGAGATCGAGATGCTCCGGCTGGAGCGTCAGTCCGCGGAGGTCAGGGGTCAGATGGCCGAAGCCAAATCGAAGATCGCGACCACGATCTCGACATTTCGCGCGCAAGCCGACGAGGACCTCGCCAAGTCCAGGGGCGATCTCGCCGTCCTCGACGAGAATATCAAGTCGGCGCAGGACAGGGTTCGCAGGACGGATCTGCGTTCGCCGGTTCGCGGCATCGTCAATAAACTGAACGTAACCACGATCGGTGCCGTCGTTCAGCCCGGTGCGAACCTCATGGACATCGTTCCGCTCGACGATACCTTGCTGGTCGAAGGCAAGATCAGGCCGCAGGATATTGCCTTCATCCGCCCGGGCCAGGATGCCGTCGTCAAGATATCCGCCTATGACTCCTCGGTTTACGGCCATCTGGCCGGCAAGGTCGAGCGGATCAGCGCTGACACGATCCTCGACGACAAGAGCGAGTCGGCGCAGCGACCGGAGACCTACTACCGGGTGATGGTTCGAACCGACAAGAACCATTTGGGCACTGAAGAGGCTCCGCTCCCGATCATCCCGGGCATGATCTCGACGGTCGAGATCCTGACCGGCAAGAAGAGCGTTCTGGATTATATCCTGAAGCCGGCTCGCACCTTGCGGGATGAGGCTTTGCGCGAGCACTAGGCCGGGCGGCGCTCGCCTTGCTTAATGCGTCCTTAACCCGCGCCTGCAAGCTTTAGCGTTGCTGGAGGTGCGCGGTTCATCGCGCCGGCTCATTCCTGGCCCCCCTTCCCCGGCTTTAACCCGACTTAAGCGCGCCCGAGCGCACGCTGGCTCCCGATAAACAGGTCGGGATGACGATCAGGCGCGCAAAGACGCCGGCGACGTCCCGAAATATGGGGGCGGTCAATGAAGTCGCGTTTTGGACAGCGGCGGCAGGACTTTCTGGCGCTCGCAGCAGCCATGGTGGTCTCGCTCAACGGTTTTTCGACCTCGGCCGCGCTCGCCGCCGATGTCGGGCCGGCCGATTCGACTGAAATCGCGCCATCCGGCGCGGACACCATTCAGGCTCCCGCGACGTTCTTCACGATCAACGCGGTGCTGGCAAAGCTGGACCGCGAGCGCGGCCGGGGACCAAATGCCGTGCGCCTGGCGGCGCTGACGCCGCCCTCCCCCACGGCGACGGACGCTCAACCTGAAGCGGCCCCTCTTTCAGGCATGGCCCCGCTCGGCAATGAACCGTTCGGCCTCTTCACCTTCCGGGCGCCTGACAGCGAGGTCTGGCGCAAATGGCGTGCGGTCGAAGGAGAGATCGCCCGCGAGCAAGCCGTGCTCGAGCGCTGCAGGTCCGAGGCCGCGAGCTGCCCGCCTAACGCCGCGCAGTTCCTCAGGCTTGTCGGTGCAGTCAAGGCAAAGTCCGGGCGCGCCCGGCTCGAGGAAGCCAATCTGGGTGTCAACACCGCGATCCGCTATGTCAGCGATCTCGCCCAATATCGTGAGCTCGACCGCTGGAGCTCGCCACTGGCGAGCTTTGCGACGGGCAAAGGCGATTGCGAAGACTATGCGATCGCCAAATACGCCGCGTTGCGCGAAGCCGGTTTCCCGGACGCCGACATGCGCCTGCTCCTCGTCCGTGACCGGACCGTGCGGCAGGACCACGCGGTGCTTGCGGCTCGTCTCGACGGCCGCTGGCTGATCCTGGACAACCGGTGGGCGGGCTTGCGGGAGGACAACGGCGAGCTGAATTTCGCCCCGCTGTTCGCGATCAATCACGACGGCGTGCATCTGTTCGCCAAGCCTTATGCGAAGGCTCAGCCGCTCACGGCCGAAGCTGCGCCGGCGGCGGCGGGATCGGAATGGGCGGGCTCGGGGCCGGCGGACACCGGTGGCGGCGGGTCACTGAGCACGCTGCCGGTGCTTCTCTGACACATTGCTTGGACTAGCCTGGGCAGCTCAGCACCATAGGCGCCGATCAGCACTCTCTCGCTGCTGGCCGTGTAGTTTCGCAGCTCAGCCGAGAGAAAGCGATGCGGCGACAAGGCTGGTCGCCTTGCCGCCGCATATCGGCTCATCCAACGTCTACCGGCAGAGCGCATGTCTGCCACGGCAGTTGCGTCAGAAGGTATGAACGGTCGCTGCCGCAGGAATTCCGGTAGAGACATGCGCCAGGTCAAGCTTGTCCGTACCGGTACCGCTTGCAGAGTACCAGAGTTCGTGCGTGGTGTTGTTGAAGAAGAAGCTATTCGCCGCTCCGTTCCATGCTCCGGCAGATGCTTCGTTCGGGACCCCCGCGCTCGACGAGACAAATTGAGCGGCAGAGATCGACGCTGCTGTTCCAATCGTCAAAGCCTGGCTGGCAACGTCGACAAAGATCCCGTCGGTGCTCTGCAGATCCGCGATCGTATCGTGGCCGTTGAGCGCCGCCGTGGCTTCAAGAACGAACTTGTCGTTGCCCGCACCACCAATCAGGACGTCATCGCCTCCCAACCCACGGATGGTATCGTCACCGATACCGCCCGACAGAACGTTCGCGGCCGAATTCCCGGTCAAGGTATCATTGAAGTCGGATCCCTTGATGTTGGCTTGCGGATCGAGCGGATCGCCCACGGTGGCCGTAACCCCCGTCCCGGAAGCGGAGTAGTCGTTGAACAGCGTCCCCGGCGACACCAAAGTCATCCCGAGACTGCTCGTCGAACTGTCACCGTCCGCGTCCGTCAATGCCACGTCGAACGACATGCTGACAGAGGGAATGGTTGTTGCGGTCGTCACATAAGAGAACGTGCCGATGTCGAACGATTCGCCATTGAGCGCAGGGTTATTGAAGGTCGGAGTCTGCAGTGCGTTCTCGATCTCGATCCGGTCGTAACCGGTGCCCGACGCGTGCACCAGGACGGTATCGTGAAGGTCCAGCCCCGTGACCAGGTAGCCTCCATTCCCGTCCGTGATCAGTGACGCCAGATTGACGCTGACCCCATTCACCTCGATTGACGTGATCGTGTTGAGCTGAGGATCATCGGCGAGATGCGCGGAATCCGTGGCCGTCGTGTTGCCCGACGTGTCGTTATTCGCATTGTAGATTCGCACCCATACTTCGATCGAATCTGCGGGCGGACTGCCGTTCACTTGAACGATACCGAACTGGAAGTCGTTGATGTTGTAGTGCGTCGAGTAGCTGTACTCGTTGTTATTCCCGCTCGTGACCGTTGCACTGTTGACGAAATCAATTCGCAGATTGTCGCCGTCGTTCATCGAGTTGTTGGCAACGCCGATGCCGGTCGTACTTGCGGACACGGAACTTCCGCCCGACGCGTTCGACGTTCCGTTGGGTTGCTGCACATAGCCCGAGAACAGCAGATCCTGAGTCGTGTTGGCAACGTCCAACGCCTTGAACTGCTGCGTGTTCTGGCCAAGAGACGAGAAGTCGTTGACCGTTCGGGTCTCGGTCGCTCCGATCTGAGCGAACAGCTGCATCGTGTACTGATCGTTGCTGGTGGCAAGGCTGCCATCCGGGTTCAACGTAACGGCAAACACCTCGGTGCCGCCTCCGCCAGGAGCGCTCCCGATCCAGCCCTGCAGCTGGAGGGGGGTGGCCGGGTTGGAATCGTTGTCCACGAGGTAGAGGTGGATGTTCTGCCCGCCGGAGGTGAGAGTTGCGGTGCTGCCGTTTACAACGCCAACCGCCAATTCGCCGTTCGTGATGTTTGCGAACGAAATCGTTCCAGGCTGATCGGCCCCGACGTTGTTGTCGATGTTGTGGTCGAAGTCGAGGTATGCGGTAAAGCTCGCGCCGATACTGTTGTTCAGAATGGCGTAGTCCGGAGAAATCGTGCTCGGGCCATCGTCATGGAAGGTCAGCGCCTGGCCGATATTGATGCTCGACGAGCTGTTGGTGGAATCGCCGTCCTTGTCCGTGATCGTGTCGGCTCGCGTCAGCGTGATCAGGTCCGCCGCCGACAGCGTCACCGTATCGTCCGGATTGGTCGCATTCGGATGCTGCAGCGCGCGGATCTGGTCCAGCGTTACGACGCCGGCAGCATCCACGGTGACCGTGAAGGCCAACGTCGCCGTCGCGCCGACATGCCCCTCGACCGTATTGCCGTTCAGCACCAGCAGGATGTGCTGCCCGGTCGCAACGTCGATCAGGCCGGAATCCACGCTCGCGCTCTTGACGCCGAGCGCATAGGCCGATGCGATCGTGCCGGCACCGTCCGCACCGTAATTGCTCACCACCGAGAAGTTGTCGGCAAAGTTCGCCGTCGCGTTGATCGCAAGGTTGGTCTCGTCGACCACCAGGGCATCCGCCGGCGCCGCCGTCGTCGTCACCGTGATGCTCGGGCCATCATCATGGAACGTCAGCGCCTGGCCGATATTGATGCTCGACGA
>NZ_JALJRE010000014.1:0-210619 GCF_024519855.1 Bradyrhizobium sp. Bra78
GACTCCGCCGTCCACGTTTCTCTTTCTTCATCTTCACTTGTCAAACAGCCCGGGATCCGAAGAACCCATCTCCCTGGACGGGAGTCTTGAAACTCTCACTCCACGACAAACACAACCGATAGCTATCGGATGTTAGCTTGCTCATCGCAATGAGAAACTCACGGTGCCTTAGCCGCCCGAAGGTCAAGCAATGCCGCACCGGAGTGGGCGGTTTATATGCCTGCCGAACTCGGCTTGTCAACCAACGAAACGCCGCCTCGCGCTAAAGCAAACCGACAACCCGGTTCGTGGCAATCGAGCCGAGCCGGAAAAGCGTATTGCGCTGTGCCGATGCCTGCCGCCAAGAACGCGCAAGGTCGGAATCCCAGGGTGTGACGATTAATTCAAACGAGCCGTCCGCCAAGCGGCGGAACATGACAGCCGTGTCAGCATAGTTGAATCCGCCCTGCGCCGCGGTCGGCAGGTTCATGCGTTCCATGCCGTTATTGCCATGCCAGGTGAGGCGCCTGTCCGTCCAGACATGGGCACCGCTGCGAAGGACCGGCAGCCCGATTTTCAGGTTGTCGGGATAATCATACTGGTTGAACACAAAGCCGAAGAACCGGTGTCCACCGCGCGGTAGCTCCAGCTGATTGCGTGAGCCGCCCTGAAGGGCTTCTCCTTGCACCCACATGGCATTGAAGTTCCCGGGATTAATCGTGCCGTTCGCAATCGCCATCCGGAAAAGCGGCGTCGCCGCTGCAACCGGCGGCGCTGGCGCGGCTACTGGTTCGGCTTCCTGCTGGATTTCGCGCGGCGGCGGCTGCGCGATGCGCAAGCGTTCGTAAGTTGCCAGAAGAGCCTCCGTCAGGAGCACGGTTTCAAAGCCTGCACTTGTGAAGGCCGCTTCGATCTGCCGGCGCGGTATATCGCGCTCCGCCCACGCGGCTTCCGTATTCACGCTGAAGCCACGCGAAGTAAGATTGGCCGAACCGATAAGCGCGTTGCAATGCTGGGCATCGATACTGAACGCATAGAGCTTGGGATGAAACGCCCGCGCCGGCAAAAGAGAGCCTTCCAAGAGCCTTTGTGCTCCCGACACCCGCACCTCAGTATTCGGCAAGGCCTGCCACTGGCGCAGGGCCTGGGGCTCCGTAAGGCCAAAGTCAAAGGAGGTAACGAGGACTTTGGGCATCGCCGTGAACGCAGCTTGGCCGGCCGCATTCTCAAGAGCTGCAAGCAAGATGCCCGATCCGCCCTGGGTCACATAGGCTGCCGCAACCTGCATCGAGATCGGTGCAGGCGCGATTAAATCAACGATGGCATTGCGGATGGCCGCGGGCTCTGCCGCACTTTGAACGATCAGCAACCCGGATCTCCTGTCGAATCGTCTTCAGCCTTCACGGTTACGCCAAGAGCCGCCCCTGCAAGCCCTTCAATCGCCGAAACCAGCGGTGACTTTGCTAAGAAGTCCCGCATCTTGCGGCGACGGGCCGTCAGCGCTTTGGTGGGATCGCACAGGTAGGGATTGGTTTGAGCCTGCGCTGTCGCCACACTGGCAATTTCCTCGGCCAGCTCGGCGATCCTGACATGGTCGGCGTTCCCCGGATCGTAGATCGGCATTAGGCGATAGGGCAGGGTATGGATGTGCCGCTCGCTAAAATCGCCTTTAGGGTTGAAAGGCAGCGTCGCCGCTGTAAGGGCGCGGCTGTTCAGCATCCCCACCTGAAACCAAGCCTCTCCTTTGCCTTTAATGACTTTCCAATACAAAGTCTGGTCAACCACCAGGTCCTTCGCCTCAGACGTCGGTACACAGGCGGCACAGATATTTTTGCCGCCGGCACCCGCCAGAATGATGAATCCTTCGGATCCAAAGACCTGCTTTGCCAGCTTTCCGCGCTCGTCTACGCGCTCCTGTATGGTTTTGCCCTTGCCTACGGTCTCCAGCTTCTTGTTAATGGCGGCGAAGCGGCGGGCTGTTTGGATCAGGCCGAGCTTTCGTATCTCAGCCTCATCAAGAACCACCCACGACCCGTTATCCAAACGGATCGCCGGGAGGGCGAGCGGTGCCCGGTGGCTTCCGAGCACATAGGGAAGAAGATTCTCCGACTGCGCCATCTTGTAAATGAAGCGCGGCGCGGCGTAGCCGGGGAACGTCTCCTTGGCCATTTCCTTGGCCGACTTCACCGTGAACCGCCAGGGCGACGCGGCACCGGGCGTGTCCACGCGATATTCAGCGCCCGCATCGTGCAAGACCTCGATGCAGACGGCTGTACGCGGCATGAGGTCCGCCCCTTGCTGCGGCAGATCGGCCATCCCCCCACCCGCTGCCGGGCCGCCGCCTTTTTCCAGCACCCACGCGCTCCGCGTATTGCCCAATTTTCGTATCGAGAAATCGACCTCTTCAAGGCCAGTGGATGCCGCCAAAACGCCGGAAAAAGTTGGCAACGGCAGCGAAGCCGTCCCTGATCTTTTATGGCCGATCAATGCCGCGCCGGGGTATTTGAAGGTGCCCGGCGCCACCTGCCAGACCTCGGATATTTCAAACGGCACGGGTCGCTCGCTGCCAAGAAAGTCATGCCGGCGCAGCCTCTCATGGTGATTGCCGTTCAAGATAGTGCCCGGCACCAGGCAGGCGACCGAAGCATCCGTGCCGAGGTAGCGGTCAATCGCATGCAACAGATGCATCGTACCCAGTTCCAGATGAAGGAACGACTGGCCTGCTGGCTGGATGCCGTAGAGCTTGGCGCGTCCTCTCAGCAATTCCTTATAAGGATTGTCCGCAAGCCCGCTCATCGCCAGCCACGGCGGATTTGATACGAGGCCATTGAAATGCCCGGTGAGAAGGCCAGGCCGGTACGTATTGCGCAGGATGAACGCCCAAATACCATTTCTACCAGTAACCGCCAGCTCCGCCATTCGATGTGCGAGCGGATAAAGGCCCTCGGAAAGCTGCGTGTATAGTGCCGCCGGGAGCGTGATCCCAAACGCGATAATAGCGCCGTCAAGAAAACTGTCCGCATCGCTCTTGGCAAAAGGCGCAACAGCGCCACGCGCCTGCGCATCTCTCGCCTCATCATAGGCCCAGTCGACGATGCGATCGAAAAATTCGCGGTATTTCGGCTGAACAAGCGCCGTAGGCAACTGCACTGTCATGCCGTCAAGCGAAACCGGGATAGTGTCGTTATCTAGCGGCACAGACTCCGAAAGCGGCGTGACGGCGAAAAGCGAGTCCGCGTGGTAAATCGGAATGACAATCGGCTTGGTAGCCGCCTTAATCTCTCCGGCAAGGCTGACAACCCATGTCGTCTTGGCAAGGTTGACGGCGAGCGGATCGATATCAAAGCCGGTGGCCACTTCGCCGAGTCTTGCAATATCGGTAAATCCGAACCGCAGGCGCGTGGCTTTTATGATCTCGGCTACTATAGTGCCCGAGCCGCAGCACATATCGACAAGACGCGGCGGTTCTCCTGCAGGGAGGCCGTCAAGACAGCGGTCGGCAAGAAGGCGTGCGAGCCAGTGGGGCGTCCATTCCTGCCCCAAAAGCTTGCGCTGGCTGCGGCGGGCGAGTTGCGCCATCAGGCGGCCGAACAAATCTTCCTCGGCCAGCCACCCGAAATCATAGGCGTACAAATCCCGCTGCAGATCGCGAGCGATTACAGCCAATTTGTCGATATACGGGGCATTCAGAAGCCAGCCGAAATAGTCCTGTTCAACGACATTTTCCAGCTGATACCGGTGGCGAAAGAAGTCCCCGTTGAGGATCGTTCGCAGCTCATCGTCCGCGCTTAGAAGCGCCTTGCCCTGAAGGACGTTTGCGCTCAGAAGACGCGCCAGCAACGTAACGTAAACCTCATCGACATAGGCCTCTGTGCGGAATGTCCCGGATGATCCCTCCAGATGGTCCACGAAATGCGACCATAGCTCGGTGGCGAGGCTCGCTGTGGGATAGGAGGCTCGCCCGTCATCTACAAGCTTGGCCAGAAGCGCGGCGCTGCTCTTATAGGTCAGCGACTCCATCCCAAGATCAGATGCCAGAAAGTCTGCCCGCAGCGGCCGGGACTGCTCGCGGGCCAGATGCTTTAGCATGAACGCGCCCAGGCGCTCCGCCGAAACCTTGCCGTCATCCAAAAGCTGCAATTCGTCAATCTGAACGAGCGTAATATCTTCTGCCGTGCAAAACGCGCTGTCCGCGCCCGGTGCCAGAACCGCGTCATACGCGTACCAGTCCACCGTATCAGATAGTACGCCCCTAACTGATGTCAGGGGCACCCCGCTACGGATCAGCCCTGCAGCCTGCTCGCGCACCTGAAGATAACCGGTATCGCGCTTGGTCATAATCCGCAAATCAGACTCGTACTCAATCGTCGTCGAGCCCACCAAATTGTCGATGAAGCGCGAGGCGGTCTTGCCGGACGCAACGCCTACCTTAGTGTGGGCCTCGGCACCTTCTGTATAGTTGTTGATCCAGCTAACATGGGACGTGTCCGGGAACATAAGCCGTAGCCGCCCCTGAAGCTCGCTACGCAGCACGGCTTCCACATGACCAGCATCCCGCAGCATACGGCCGCGGGCGATTGTTTGACGAATATTGTCGATATCGGCGCTCAAGACGCAATCCTCTGCCGGGCGGAAGAAGAGGCGCCGAGTTGCGCTCCCATATACCGGGCATAGTCCTTCAGGGCGGCTTCATTTGCTGACGGAAACGCGGCTGCAAGCACGAGTTGGTTGATATCGGCGAGCGCCGAAGAATCCGCCCCTGCTAGGCGATGCCCCAGCGCACCGAGCTTTTGGCAATCAGCGTCTGAAAAAACCGGAACCGGTATCTGGCGAATATGTGTCGCCTCCAGCTTGAGCGCTCCGCCGCCCAGCGGCGTCCCGAGGGCCTCCATCCCGGCGCGACACCAGACGCTGCTGAACAACCCGTAGAGGCCAAAGTTTGTCCATCGTGGGCCTTCCGGCCACAGGGTCGAGAAATTCGCATCAATCAGGATCGGCGGCAGAACATTCAATGAAGCCGCCGGTGCCCCGTGATTGATCCGCGGGATGAACATCGCCGGCAAATGCCGGGCGGAAAACGCCGGCAGCATGTACCAAAAACCAGGAATTTGATTGGCTCTGCCCGGCAGTTTCACATTGGTGCGAACAGCCGAGAGATCAGGAATGAGCCGTGACGGCGCGTCGGGATCAAGCGCAAGAAGGGAGGCACGGCGCACAAAGGCGGCAAGCTCTGAAGGCATCTGCCGGGGTAGTGATCTGCCTACTTTACGATAGGCCCGCTCGTGCTTCAGCACCGCTTCCAGATCTTCAGGCAGCACCCAGCGCGATAGATCAAGAACACGCGTACGAGGTACCTGGTCGCGCGCGAAGCCCGGAATGTCTGTCTGCCGATGCAGTACGGGCCGCAAAGCCTCCTTCGGCACCTTGAACCGCAGCCTTTGAAAACTTTCTGACGCCTCGACCGTGGCTGTGCCGTCATCGTGCTCGGCCAGCATTGTCATGTAGAAAAATCGGTTGCAGCCCGTACGCAATCCCTGGCTGACCCTGATCTGCGCGTCTGTGAGTGTCTGTAAATCGGCGAGAGCGCTCCCTGCGGGCATCAGCGCCCGCAGCGGTTCAGGAACATCCGCCGCTCCACGACCTTGCGCGCGAACTGCAGCGCGCGAGGTCACCCCTTCCACCTTCAGGAACCAACGTTTACGACGCAGGCGGTGCTCCAAAGTTTTCCATTCGTCAACAAGAGCGAACGCGCGATTGTCGATATGCGGGAGAGCGCGGCCGCCGGACCTCGCCCATAACGCGAAGGCCGTATCGGGATGAAGCTCAGAAAACTCCGCGCCAACGAGCGATTCAGCGTTCGCCGCCATGGGCGCAATCTGGAGCCACCGCGGATTTGCCCATGAGGTCCGCTCTGTGAGCGGCACCGCTGTCTGATCGACTGTTAGGCGTCTTGCGACGATTAGGTTTGTGCGGACCAGCGCGTCCGAAAACCAACCCGGCTGCGTGTCGTCGACGATGAATTCAAGCGCGAAAAGGCGCAACAGGAGGTACCGAACAATGTCCGCATAATCCCGGGAACGCCATGTTGCCGGGGCCACGATTGCAAGTCGGCCGCCGGGCCGCGTCAGGACTGCCGACAAGATCCATGCCGGCACGGAAAGGTCGGCAAGGCCAGAATATCCTGCGGCAAGAATCTGCCATAGTGAGCGCTCGGCTCCCCTCGTCCGCTCGTCGATAATGGTGCGCAGACCTTCGCGGACTGCAGCAATGCCGTGGTTATCGCCCTTCTGAGACTGGTATCTGACATAAGGCGGATTGGTGATGACCAGATCATACCCCTGTGGCCTTAACTGACGGATCACCGCGGGATCGAACGCGCTGCCCGCTATGATCGCGCTCTTCACATCTGCCATGCGGCTCCGATGAACATCCGCCCGCCGTCGGCAATAGGCAGCAGTGGTGTCTTCGACTTCAATGCCGTCGAGCTGCGCTACCGCAATGCCGCGTTCCTGCGCTGCGGTTGCGGCAGCGTCCAGCAGGTCGCCATTTCCGGCCATGGGATCGAGAATCGTGACGCTCTCGCTGCTGAGCGAGAGATGAGCAAGCAAACGTCCCAACGGCAGGCCCGTAAAGAATTGCCCTAGGCGTTTGCGCTGGGCCGGAGGCAAATTTTCTTCGAATAGCCGCGCGGCCGTTCGGATGTCAGCAAGCGCATCACTCGCCAGCACTGACCAGCACTCCCTGCGGTGATTGCTCCGCAAACCAGCGGTAGAAAACGTCCGCATCAAGCGGCACTTGCTGCTGGCGGCTAAGGAAGTAGTTCACAAAGCGCGAGTAAAGACGCGGCGCAGTGAACTCCGCCGGATCACAGGCTACAGAGGCCTCACTGTGCAAGGCTGCCGCGATGCTCCAGACGTTTTCCACACTATGGCCTGCGCTGCAACGCCGCGGACCCAGAAGAAGTACAGGATCGCCCCTCACGGCACCTTTGGTCGTCACCTGCTTGAAGCTTCCTTGCGTTTTGTTCAGAACGCCGGCGTGTTCAACGTCAAAGCCGGCGTCTTGGTAAGCCCGCTGCAGGGCATTCCAAATCTCGGCCGACGCCGAGTGAAACACCATAGTCGCTTGACCAGTGGGCTTCAAAATCCGGCGCGCTTCGCTGAAAGAGCGGGTCAACAACTCGCGATACGAGTCGACTGATTTTTCTTGTTTGGGGCTGACGATGGCTTCGTCAGTCCTGTCGGTGAATCTCCTGAGCCAGGCCTCGTTTATGAAATTCAGCTCCGCATACGGAATGTTCGCGCCGAACGGTGGATCGGTAAAAACATAGTCGATACTGCCGGACGGCAGATCGACATTGCAGCTTGAGCCGTTGATGACTTTGACATTCCCGCTGCCGCCGTGGATCAATTCGAACGCCTGCGCGATTGTTGAGAGCTTGCGCTTTAATCCCGCAAACAGATTCTTCTCGACGGGAAGGCCGCTGATATAGAGAACGCCCGGCTGCGCGCTGGTTACAACGAGGTCTTTTTGACCGGTTTTGGCTACAACTCGGGTCATGATCGTGCCGTGCGAGGCATTATAGCTAAGAAGCCAGAACCGCAGTCCCTCGCGCAACGCCCCCTTATAGCATTCAGCCCGCTTCCACATGCGCGCGAAGACGATGAGGTTGCGCCGTGTATAGAAGTGATGAACGTGAGAAATTCCCAAATGGTACCCTTTTCTATAAAGATCACCCCAGGGAATCAGAGCCTTAGGAACGCACGAAGGAAGCGGCTCTGATGCAATCTTTTTCATCAGAGCTAGGTCTGATGAATGAGGCGCGCGCGACCATCGTTTACCACCTGTGGAGCCATAAATGCGGGCAGGTGTGCGGTGGCGTAGTTCCCGGTCTTCGCCAAGAACATCATCAGCCTCTGTCACCGTAACGCGCTGAACTTCATCTAGTGCGCAGATGTGATCGCATTTGGGGCACGAAAACGTAGACGAAATTTCAGCCGGCTCAAGAGAGACGCAGGCATCCCACAGCGCGACCGCCTTCCGACAGCTCGGGCACCGGAGGCTGTCGCTCCAGATCATGTGACGAAGGGAGCCTTTGCCACCGGACGGATCACGCGCCTCATACATCCAGCCGTCCTGCTTTTCGGCTGCGGCCAACACGTCCTCCGCGGCCTTTCTGAAGGCCACGGGGTCGGGCGGATTGGTGAGGGTGCGGCTCACGAAAGCGCCGAGCGTGCCCAGCTCGTAAAGAACCGCGTTGCGCGGGCCCCATTGGACGTCCAGCGCCAAGCGTTTGGCCTCGGCACGTAGCGCATCGCTGGGCCGTTCGCAAAGCAGAGCCGCAAGACCAGTCGAACCGCTGCCGCCGAACCCGTCAAAGACGGTGTCGCCGGGACGAGTATGCGCAGCAATGTAGAAAGCAACAGCATCAGGAGAAATTTTGGTTGGATAGGGGAACGCACCAAAAAGGGAGCCGGAACGGTTGGCAGCCAACGGGCGTCGATAAAGCGCGTTGAGAGATGCTTCGAGAACGACCTTGGCAGGCTTCCGCTGCCTCGAACTTGAGTCACGCATAAGAAGAACTTCCCCCCAGGATGTTGCTTTCAGGCACGTTCAGAGACGCCCGGGCGCCGCTCTTGCGTCGTCTGCTGTGGATCGGGATGTCGCCGGAGATATTCGTCGATGGCGCGCCTGACCACCCATGAAACAGACACGTCGTCCCGTCCGGCAATAACGTTAAGAGTGTCATAGTCCCGGGCAGTGACACTGACGGTTACGCGTGGACCGAACTTTTTTAATTTTTCACTCATGGCGGCGCGGTCCATGTTCTCGTATTGTTCACAGTAAGAGCACGCGATTCACTTTGCAACAGGCTGCATCACTTTGAGTCAGCCGTCGAGCCGTCCGCAGGGCGCTTCGGCGAGTTGACAACATCGTTCGCGAGCGGGCAGCTATGGGCGCGCGAGGACCACTACCGACTTCGTTAAGGGATTCACCACAGCGGGGCAGATTGTGGCCTGCTCGTGCAGCAATCGCGGCCACACTGGATGCTGCGAAAGAGACCCGGCGCGCGCAACCCTACCGGTTCAGTCTTGATCTTCGCCAAAGTCCAAACTTGGCGATTCCTGCGATCTCACGCGCAGCACGTGAGCGCCACAAGGCGGCCGGCTGATCAACGGCTCTGAAATAGCGTCAACCGCGGTCACTCCGTCAGGGCACGTTACTCGGATTGCTCAGGCCTCAGTCGAGAAATCCCCCGCCTGGGGGTCGGTTGCGGGAATAGGATTTGAACCTAATGACCTTCAGGTTATGGGCCTGACGCATTGTACCCAAATTGACAATTTCGATGCGCTACCCCAGCCGTTACCCAAGCCTGCGCTAGATCGTGCCTGACCCCACGAAAACCAACTAAGTTGTTGTTTTTGTTGGCGATCCCGGCATGACTCGAACATGCGACCTACGGTTTAGGAAACCGCCGCTCTATCCGGCTGAGCTACGGGACCGCGGAACCCGCCGGCTGGCAGGTTACCTGGAGCTGTACATACCAAAGCGGTAGCGGGACCGGAAGCCCTTCGCTCGGCCGAATGCGGATATCTGCCGGCGGCCTCTACGCCCTGATATTGTTGTCCTTCACCACCTTGCCCCAAGTGGCGACCTGCTTGTCGAAGAACGTCTTGAAGGCGGGGCCGTCCTCGAGCAGCAACGTCATCTGCTGCGTCTCCTTGAGCTGGGCGGCGGTCGCGGGCTCGCTCAGGATCTCCCTGGACGCCGTCGCCATGGCGGAGACGATGTCGGGCGGTGTGCCTGCGGGGGCGAAGATGCCCCACCAGGTCAGTGTCTCGAAGTCCGGAAAGCCCGCCTCGATCGCGGTCTGCGTATCCGGCAGGCCCGGCAGCCGCTCGCGGCCGAGCTGCAGGATCGGACGGAGCATGTTGGTGCCGAGCTGGGCTGCGACCAGCGCCGCCGATCCCGCGATCAGGTCGACATGGCCGCCGAGCACGTCGTTCATGGCCGGGCCGCCGCCGCGATAAGGCACGTGCATGATCTCGACGCCGGCCTTGTTGCCGAGCACGGTCATGGCGAGATGGCCGAGCGTGCCGATACCGACGGAGGCGTATTTCACCGCACCCGGGATTGCCTTGCAGGCTGCCACCACGTCGGCAAAGCTCTTGTAGGGACGGCCCGCACCCGCCGCGATCACGTAAGGCGCGGTACCGATCAGCAAGACCGGCGTCAGCTCGCGCTCGACATCGACGGGCGGCTTGTCGAGGATGGACGGGATCACCGCGTGGGAATCGAAGGTCACCAGGAACGTCGAGCCGTCCGGCGGGCTCTTGGCGACTTGCGCCGCGCCGAGCGCGCCGGCGGCGCCCGACTTGTTCTCGACAATGACGATGCGGTTGAGCTTCGTTTGCAGATGGCTCTGGAGCAGCCGCGCCATCGCATCGGTCGATCCCCCTGGTGGAAACGGCACCACCAGCGTGATCTTGCCGGCTTGCGCCGCCGCCGGTGCGATTGCGAGGATGGCCGGCGCGGCCAGCAGCGTGCGTCGTGTGATCGTCATGGTCCCCTCCCTTGGGTGTGCTGCGCCCGGCTTTTGCTCTTTGGCGCTTAGGTCGTCCCGAAACCCGACCCCGCTTTTTTGTATTCTGGCCGCGGCGGACTGAAGATGTCCAGCACGCGGGCGCCGTCGGGCCCGGCGCGCATGGTGTGCGGCACGTTGCCGGGCGTGCGCCAGAAATCGCCCTTCTTCACGGCAATCTCCTCCTCGCCCTGGACGCGGATGGCGGAGCCGTCGAGGAGCACGCCCCATTGCTCCTCGGGATGATGATGCAGGGTGCCCTGCGCATGCGGCGCCAGCGTCACCACCGACAGCATCGCCTGCTCGCCGGAGAAGATGCGCGTGGTCACCCCCGCGGCGAGTTCGCGAAACAGCCCGTCGCCGGGATTATCGATATTGTGGAATTCGTCCTTCTGGCTCACGCTACTCTCCCCTTCGTTTCGGTCTTGTCAGGATTTTCCATACGAGCCCTGGTAGCGGCCCTCGCGGATCGCCTTCAGCGTCTCTTCCTCACGCGCGACCTGGGCGCGGACCGCTTCCAGCAGCGCCGCCGCGCCGGCCGCGGGAAACGACACCACGCCATCCTCGTCGCCGACCACGATGTCGCCGGGCGAGATCACGCTACCACCGACAGAGACCGGCACGTTGATCTCGCCGGGGCCGTTCTTGTACGGCCCGCGGTGGATCACCGCGCGGGCGTAGCAGGGAAAATCGTCGCCGGCGAAGGCCGCGACGTCGCGGATCGCGCCATCAATCACATAGCCTTCCGCTTTGCGCCATTGCGCGATGTTCTTCATGATCTCGCCGACCAGCGCCCGCGTCTCGTCGCCGCCGCCATCGACCACGATGACGTCACCCGGACCGACCAGCTCGAGCGCACGGTGGATGGCGAGATTGTCGCCGGGACGGGTGCGCACGGTGAAGGCCGTGCCCACCAGCTTGCCGCCGCGATGATAGGGCTTCAGCCCCACCGCGCCCGGCAGCCGGGCGAGATTGTCTGAAATGACCGAGGTTGGCGCACCGCGAAAGCCCTCGATGATCTCGGCGGGCGGCTTCGGCACGCTGTTCGTTGCGATCGTGATCGTCATATCCAGGAATCCTTATTATTCGGCGTGCGCCCGCGCTTTCGCCGGCATGATCCGGAAGGCGCGCCCTTCCTTCATCCACGCTGCGCGCTCGTCGCGCAACAGCGTGCGGCGGACTTTTCCGGAATCATCGCGCGGCGGGGCGCCGACGATCTCGAAACTCTCCGGGTGCTTGTAGCGGCTGAGCCTGTCCTTCAAAAAGTCCGCCATGCCGTCGGCGATGGCCTGACCGTCCGCGCCGGGCTCCGGCTCGATGATGGCATGCACGCGCTGGCCCAATTCCGGATCGGGCAGTCCCACCACCACGCAGGAGCGCACGCCGGGACACTCGGAGACCGCGGCCTCGACCTCGGCCGGATAGATGTTGGCGCCGCCGCGCAGCATCATGTCGGCGAGCCGGTCGCCGAGATAGAGGTAGCCTTCCGCATCCAGCCTGCCGATATCGCCGAGCGATTCCCAGCCGTTGGCGCGGCGCTTCGGCTCGGCGCCGAGATAGTGATAGGTGGCGTCCTTGCCGTCATTGTTGAGGAAATATGTCTCGAAGAACGCATTGCCGTTGGGCAAACCGATCGCGACGAAGTCGCCGGGCTTGACGCCCTTGGCGGCAAACGCCCGCGCGCGCCGGTTGGCGCCGCGCTCGAGCTCGTCCCATGTCAGCGTGTCCTGCCCGTGACGGACGGCGATCGTGCCTTGCGGCTTGCGCTCGGCGTACCAGCGCGGCACATCGGACAGGGGCAGCAGCATCAGGCGTTTCCACTTCGTCTTCTTGGCGTCGCCCCAGGGCGAGGCGATCACGGGATGAAGTGTAACAGCCGGGGCCAACCCTTCAAGACGCAAGCCTTCAAGAAGCAAGCCTTCGAGAACCAAGCCTTCGAGACGGAGACCTTCAAGACATCCGCATCAATGCTCTGCACCGCAACCCGGACTGTCGAACAGCGCCGCAAGGCCGCATTTGGACGTCAGCATCTTGTCGCCGTCATGCCCGACGCCGGCCACGTCCCATACCTTGTGATTGGGCGTGCCGTGGTCGCGCTTGGCCATCGCATCGACATAGGCATGGCCGCGGGCGTAGCGATACGGCCCCTGCGCTTCGGCCATGCAGCTCTTGTCCAGCGCGGAATGTTTCGGATTGGTGTCGAGGGTGCCGAGCAGGTAGATCACCTCGCGATCGACATATCGCTGCTCGAGCGCGGCCGGTGTCGCGTCCGCGAGATAGGGCGGGCGCGCGTCCATGCCGTATTTCCAATTGTTGAAGCCCGCGCAGGATGCGGCGATGGCCGGTACGGGCCGCGCATTGCTGAAATAGGCGTAGGACGAAGGATTGGCGACGACGTAGCGCACTTCGATGTGCTGGCGCGACAGCGCCGCCTCGCCCTTGCCGGCGATGGCGTAGCGCTGCGCGACCTGGCCGCCGCCGGAATGGCCGGCGACCACGACCTGTTTCAGGTTCGGGAAAATGCGCCGGTCCGAGAGTTTTGCCAGGATCGCATCGAGCGCCTCGAAGGACGACACCGGGTTCGGCGCCAGCGCGGCATCGCCACCCTCCCATCCCTCCAGCGACCAGCGCAGCGTGTCCGCAGGCAGCTTGTGCGCGACGACATCGATCTCTGCCAGGAACTGCGGCACGATCATGAGCGCGCTCTTGCCGTCGTCGCCCGCTGCGATCTGCGCGGAATGGGCCGAGATATAATATTCATCGGCATTGCGCAGGCGCCCGTGCAGCACGATGATCGCGCGCGAGATCGCCGGCAGCGGCAGCGACCAGTCGCTGGAGAGATAGAGCGGCAGCATGCCCTGGCCGCCGACCGGGAGCCGCGCGTCGGCGATCGCTCTCACGGGCTTGCGGTTGGGCGCATCCTCGTCGGCTGCGAACGCATGGCTGGACACGAGCGTCAGCGCGATTGCAGCGAGACAGGCCAGCGCTCTCATGACGAACATTCCCCTTCGAATTCAAATCGATAAAAGTCTAAGCGCATCCCATGCCGCTCGGCTGTGACTCCCGGGCCACGTCAAGCAAAAAATGTCAGCATTGCAGCCATGAAATTCCCGGGTTCCATGGGTGACAAGCCGGCGATAAAGGGGCAAAAATCCGGCTCGACTCAGTTCGGGTTGAGTTTTGCAGGGAATGCTCTCGTAGAATGTCGAACGCAGTTGCATCGCGTCGTGCGGCGCTTGTCGTTGCCGCAGCAGGATTTTCCCTGCTGACGACGTCGCATGCCCATGCGCAATGGTGGAAGCGCGCGCCGGTCGATTTCGAGGAATGCGCCGACGCCGCCGAGAAGGCCGCGACCAAGGCCGAAAAGACATCCGCGCTCGCCGACTGCAACGCGAAGTTCGCCGGCCGGCGCAAGACAGGCGGCGGCTATTCCTATTACGACTTCCTCCAGGACCGCACCTTCGACATCGCCGGCCCCAATCCGACGCCGGAGGAGCAGAAGAAGATCGACGAATCCTATACCGCCTATCTCGCCAATCAGCGCCGCAGCAATGAGGCGGCCCGGGCCACCGCGCGCCAGCAGCGCGAGCAGCAGGAACAACAGGCGCAGCAGCTCCAGCAGATCGCGCTGCGCACCGAGGTCGCGCGCGTGCCGGTCCCGGTCGAGCGGCCGAAGGTGCTGCAGGCTGCGGTCGGCGAGACGCGGCCGCGGCCGAAGGGCGCGCCCTGCATCAAGGGCTCGTTCTCCTGCGAATGGCCGCGGCTTTCGGATGGATTGAACGAGCTGAAGAAGCTGTTCAACCCGACGCCGAGCAAGCCCGCGAAGAAGGGCTGAGCCAGCCACAACCGTCATTGCGAGCGCAGCGAAGCAGTCCAGATTTTTTCCGCGGAGGGATTCTGGATTGCGTCGCTGCGCTCGCAATGACGGGTTGGATGTAGATTCGCACCTACATTCTCAGTTCGGATGCTTCTTCTTGCTGCGCTTGGGAGTCGCGACCGGCGCATTCGTTGGCGCCGTCGCCGGTGAACTGCCCAACTGCGACCTGCTCTCCTGCAATCGCCTGTCATAGCCGGGAGAATTCATGACCGTCGGCGGCCTCGCAAAGGCGAGCGTCGATCCGCAGCAGAGCCCGGCCAGCGCGAGCCCGATCATCAAACAACGCCTCATCGCGTTCCTCCCTCGCACTCATGCGCTACCCGCGTATCTGTTGCGGTGTCAGCCCGGGCGGACCCTTGCCCGCGACTTCAGCTTCCTTGATCAGCGCAACAATGCGGCGCATCAGCGGCACGTCGATGTTGTTCTGCTCCGCGAGCGCGATGACTGCGCCCTGGAGATAGTCGATTTCGGTCCTGCGGCCCTGCTTCAGATCCTGCCACATCGAGGAGCGCGCCTCCGGATCGATCTTCATCGTGCGTCCCAGGATCGCGTTGAAGATCATGTCGGGCAGCCGCAGCAAGGTCGGCGTCCACCTCATCGGGATCGGCGTCGCCGAAACCGGATTGATGCCGGCGGCCTTCATCGCAGCCAGCCCCTCCGCCATCTGGTCGGCGAACAGCTTTCGCCAGTCGCGGTTCGCCAGTTGCGCGGCGAGCGGCATGTCGGACAAGGCGCTGAGCGCGTTGTTCAGGTTGATGATCAGCTTGCCCCATTGCACGCCGGCGATGTCGCGGCTCGCGCGCAGGGTGAGCCCCGGCACCGACAGCGCGGCAGCCGTATTGTCCGCGTCCTCGCCAATATGGATGTCGCCGGAGGTCGAACGGTGGAAACGGCCCTCGCCCATCGCGATGACGTTGAAAGGCACCATGCCGGCGAGCACGCGCCGGTCGCCGAGGCGTTCGCGCAGCACCGCGACATTGCCGACACCGTTTTGCAGGGAGACGATGACGGCGTCCTGCGGCGCATGCTGCGCGATCTGATCCGCCACTTCGGCGGTGTCGGCGCTCTTCACCGTGACCAGCACGATGCCGGCGCTGTGGAAGATCGCGGGATCTTCCGACAGCGCGAACTGGCCCGCCTCCAGCTTCTTCCCGGAGCCGTCGAAATCGGTCAGAAGCAGGCCGAACCGCTCGATCTCGGTCTTGACCCGCGGCCGCACCAGCAGCGCGACGCGGCGGCCGCCGGCCGCCAGCATGCCGCCGGCGAAACAGCCGATGGCGCCCGCGCCGGCCACCACGATCGATCGATCCGTAACCACCAGACCTTGCTCCCTGAACGACCCGCCTTCGATAGCAGAGGCGAGGCCGCCTGCCCATGGAACGGTTGCGGTGCAATCGCCTTGTAACCGTCATGAGAGCCTCATATGTTTTTGAACGGGGCTTGTTATCGGCAGGAGAACGCCATGGGTTTGCTCGACGTCCTCAACGGAATGCAGAACGGCCCGCGCGGCCCGAGCACGCCAAGTTCTGAGAAATCCTCCAGCGGCATGTCGCCGATGACCATGGCGCTCCTCGGCCTGCTCGCCTGGAAGGCTTTCAAGCATCTGACAGCCAACCAGTCCGGCAGCGCGCCACAGCCGTCCCCGACGCCGACGCAGCCCCCCCCGCCGGTGAATGCAGGCCCAGGTGGTGGCCTCGGAGGAGCACTTGGCGGAAGCGGCGGCCTCGGTGACCTCTTGAAGGGCGGCCTTGGCGGCCTGCTCGCGGGCGGCGCGGCCGGCAGCGTGCTCAGCGGCGGGCTCGGTGATCTCCTCAACCAGCTCCAGCAGGGCGGCCATGGCGAGACCGCAAGCACCTGGGTCGGCAAGGGTGAGAACAAGGCGATCGCGCCCGGCGATCTCGCCAAGGCGCTCGGCGCCGACCAGATCGAGAGCCTGTCCGCCCAGAGCGGCCTGTCGCGCGAGGAGCTGCTCTCCGGCCTCAGCCAGTACCTGCCGCAGGTGGTCGACCATCTGACGCCGGACGGGCGGCTGCCGACCGAGAACGAGATCTCGGGCAGAATCTAGTCAAATTGTGATCTACGCGTTCTCGGGAAGGGAAGCACTGTCATGAGTTTCGGCGGCCTGTTGTGGATCATCGTCGTCGGCTTCATCGCCGGCCTCATCGCGCGCTGGCTCGCGCCGGGACCGAACAACCCGAGCGGCTTCATCCTCACCACCATCCTCGGCATCGGCGGGGCGTTTCTCGCAACTTTCATCGGCCAGGCGATCGGGCATTACGGCCCGGACCAGGGCGCCGGTTTCATCATGGCCACGATCGGCGCGGTGGTGGTGCTGTTCATCTGGCACCGCCTGGTGGCCAGCGGCGTGATCAAGGGGTGACGGCGCTAACCGTCGCGTGAGGAGGCTCATCTGCCTCCTCATCGTCATCGCGAGGAGCGAAGCGACGAAGCGATCCAGAATGTTGCCTTGAATGTTGCCTTGAATGTTGCCTTGGAGGCAGCCTGGATTGCTTCGCTTTGCTCGCAATGACGAGTTCACGTAACCAAATGCATCCCCGCGTCCATGCGCACGACCTCGCCGGTCATGTTGCTGGAGGCCGGCATCGCCAGGAAGCAGACCAGCTGGGCGATGTCTCCAGCGGATGACGCAACCTTCAGCGGCACCTTCGCCACCACGCTGTCGCGGACCTGCTTGGCCTGTGCCTCGCCGCGGCCCTTGGTGAACCAGGGCGTATCGATATAGCCGGGACACACGGTGTTGACGCGGATCAGCGGCGCCAGCGCGCGCGACAGCGACAGCGTCATGGTGTTGAGCGCGCCCTTGCTAGCGGCATAGGCGATCGACGAGCCGACGCCGCTGATGCCGGCAACCGAGGATATGTTGACCACGGCGGACGGCCGCTCCGAAGCCTTCGCACCCGCCTCGAGCAGGCTGCGGGCGGCGCGCACCATCTGAAACGGGCCGATGGTGTTGACGCCGTAGAGACGCTGGAAATCGTCCGCCGACAATCCGTCGAGATCGGCATGAGCGACATGCTTGGTCGTACCGGCATTGTTGACGAGCACGTCGAGCCTGCCCCAGCCGCTTGCGGCCGCAACGATCCTGCGGCAATCGTCATCCTTCGAGACGTCGCCCTGGGCGACCAGCACCTCGGCCGCGCCCGCCTTGCGGCAGAGCTCTGCCGTCGCCTCGGCCTCCTTCTGACTGGACGAATAGTTGATCACGAGCCGCGCCCCGCTTCGTGCGAGAATTTCCGCGGTCGCAGCGCCCAGGCCGGAGGCGGACCCCGTCACGATTGCGCACAGACTGTCTTTTGCCATCCGGATTTCCTTCCCCGTTATTAAGTTGCTGGCCCTGTTTAGCGAGTTTGCCGCGCCCTGCAAATCGAGCAAACTCCGCTAAGCGGAATTAGTCCAGATCGGTTGTTGCGCCCATGCCCGCGCCGCAGGTTGACCTGCGATCAACGCTTGTCAGGGCCATGGCTTTTTCGGATCATCGGGCGCAAGAAGAACCTGCGCGCCTCGCCCGCCGGGCCGGACGCGCCAATGGCAAAACACGGGGAACGCTGTGGCGGAGAGTGACAATATCGTCGTCGAGACCGCGGAGAAAATCTTCGCCGATCTCGCCGATCCGCAAACCATCAACAACGACAGGAAGGATTCGTGGCAGGCGCCGTTGTGGCAGGCGCTGAGCGAAGCCGGCCTGCCATTGTCCTGGGTGCCCGACGATCTCGGCGGCTCCGGCGCGAGCCTTGCCGACGGCTTTGCGCTTCTCAACGCCGCCGGCCGCTTCGCGGTCGCGGTTCCCCTGGCCGAGACCATGCTAGCGGGCTGGCTGCTGGCGCAGGCGAAAATTGCTTCTCCCGAGGGCGAGATGACGGTGCTGCCGGCATCCCCGAAGGATCGCATCGCGCTCGCCGCCGACGGCTCGCTCTCCGGCCGCGCCCGCGGCGTGCCGTTTGCGAAAGCGGCCAAGCACTTTGCTGTGCTGGCGCACGGCAGGGACGGCGCCTCGATCGCGCTGGTCGATGCGAGCAAGGGCCGGATCGAATCCGGACTCAATGTCGGCTACGACCACAGCGACACCGTCACGCTCGACAAGGTCCAGCCCGTCACCCTCAGGCCCGCGCCGAAGGGTTTTGACCAGACCACAATGATGCTGATGGGCGGCGTCGCGCGCAGCCTTCAGATCGCGGGCGCGCTGGAAGCGATGCTCGACATCTCCGTGCGCTACTCCAACGAGCGCGTCGCGTTCGAGAAGAAGATCTCGAAGTTCCAGGCGGTGCAGCACAATCTCGCCCGTCTTGCCGGTGAGTCCGCCGCCGCGCTTGCCGCCGCGACCTCCGCCGCCGACGCCATTGCCAACGCAAGGACGTTCGACGACGAGGTCTATCTCGAAGCCGCTTCGGCCAAGATCCGCTGCGCGGAAGCCGCCGAAAAAGGCGGCGCCATCGCGCATCAGGTGCATGGCGCGATCGGCTTCACCTTGGAGCACATCCTGCACCGCTATTCGTTGCGGGCGCTGGCCTGGCGCGACGATTTCGGTTCGGAGAGCCACTGGGCCGTCGAGCTCGGCAAGCTCATTGCCAATCGCGGCGCCGACGAATTGTGGCCGCTCGTGGCTTCGCGCTGATCAGGGGACGAGACAACAATGACCGCTGCCCTTCGTTTCGATCCGATCCGCCTGCCCGAGAAGTGCGAGCAATTGCGCAAGGAGGTGCGCGCGTTCCTTGCCGAGGAAATCGCCGCCGGCACCTTCGATCCGCACAAGCCCAACCGCGAGGACACCGACGCGCCGGAATTTTCCCGCCGGGTCGGCGCCAAGGGCTGGCTCGGCATGACCTGGCCGAAGAAGTATGGCGGCCAGGAGCGCTCGTTCCTCGAGCGTTACGTCGTGACCGAGGAGATGCGCGTCGCCAATGCACCGACGCGACGGTTCTTCGTCGCCGACCGCCAGAGCGGACCGGTGCTGATCAAATACGCGCCTGAGCACATCAAGATGGACATCCTGCCGCGCATCTGCCGCGGCGAGATCTGCTTTGCGATCGGCATGAGCGAGCCGAACTCCGGCTCGGACCTGTTCGCGGCAAAAACGCGCGCGACCAAGACCGACGGCGGCTATCTCATCAACGGCACCAAGATCTGGACGTCGTCGGCGCACATCGCCGACTACATGATCGCGATCTTCCGCACCTCGCCGCCGACCAAGGAGAACCGCCGTCACGGCCTGACGCAGTTCCTGGTCAAGATGAAGCAGCCGGGCATCCAGGTGAACCCGATCGGCCAGATCACCGGCCAGTACGAGTTCAACGAGGTCGTCTTCACCGACTTCTTCGTGCCCGACGATCACGTGCTCGGCGAGGTCGACGGCGCCTGGAAGCAGGCGACGAGCGAGCTTGCCTATGAGCGTTCGGGTCCCGAGCGTTTTCTGGAGACTTACTACGTGCTGACCGAGCTGGTCCGCGCGGTCGGTCCGAATCCAGACACGCGCAGCGCCGAAGGCATCGGCCGCCTGGTCGCGCAGCTCCACACCATGCGCCGCATGTCGGTCTCGGTCGCCGGCATGCTGCAGGCCGGCAAGGAGCCCGTGGTGGAAGCTTCAATCGTCAAGGACATCGGCACGGTCTGGGAGCAGCAGCTTCCGCACCGCGTCCGCGATCTGGCGGCGTTCGTCGAGGAGACCGCGACCAACCGCGAGACGCTGGAGCGACAGCTCGATTTCGCCATCAAGACCGCGCCGAAACTCACGATCCAGGGCGGCACCACCGAAGTGCTGCGCGGCATCATCGCCCGCGGGCTTGGTTTGCGCTAATTCAATCGAGGACATCATGAGCACCTATCAAGATATCGGCGTCGAGAAAGTCGGCCACGTCGGCACCATCGAGATCCGTCGCCCGCCGCTCAACTTCTTCGACATCTCGCTGATCAACCAGATCGCGGACGCGCTCGACGAATTCGACCGCGACATCGAGATCCGCAGCTCAGTGCTTTCGGCACAAGGCAAGGCGTTCTGCGCCGGCGCCAATTTCGGTGATCCGGCGCGGCAGGCGCAGGAGGCGCGCGAAGCCGAGAAGAAGGGCGATCCAGCCGACAATCTCGGCCCGATCAACCATCTCTACATCCAGGCCGTGCGTATCTTCCGCGCCAAGAAGCCGATCGTCGCCGCCGTGCAGGGCGCGGCCATCGGCGGTGGCCTCGGGCTTGCGGTCTCCGCGGACTTCCGCGTCACCTGCCCAGAAGCGCGCTTCTCCGCGAATTTCACCAAGCTCGGCTTTCATCCCGGCTTCGGCCTGACGACGACGCTGCCGGAACTGATCGGCAAGAACAACGCCGAGCTGATGTTCTACACCAGCCGCCGCGTCACCGGCGAAGAAGCCGTCAAATGGGGCCTCGCCAACGAGCTGGTGCCGCAGGACCAGGTGAAATCAGCCGCGATGAAGCTCGCGGGCGAGATCGCCGAATGCTCCCCGCTCGGCCTCCTCTCCACCCGTGCCACGATGCGCGCCGGCCTCGCCGACCGCGTCATGGCAGCAACCAACCACGAGCTCGCCGAACAGACCCGCCTGCGCGCGACGGAAGATTTCAAGGAAGGCGTGAAAGCCACGGAAGAGCGGCGCGCGGCGAATTTCAAGGGACGGTGATTTAGTTTGCGCTTCGCCGCGTGGCTCCGCCATCGCCGCATACTCTGGGGTCTTCCCGGCCTTCGCCGGGTTGACAGTTTTGCTTGTTGCTCGCTATTTCCGCCCCACCACCAGCGCATCCACGATCGTCACACCCTGCCCCTCCGGATGCACCAGCACTGGATTGAGCTCGATCTCCGCGATCTCGGCCGCATGGCGGGCTGCCAGCACCGAGACGTCGGCGATCAGTTGCGCCAGTGCCGCGACATCCGCCTTGGCCGCCCCGCGAAAGCCGCTCAGCAGCGGCGCGGCCTTCAAGGCGTTTAGCATCGCGTCCGCCTCCTCCGCGCTTACCGGCGCCGGGCGGTAGACGACATCGCGGAACAGTTCCGTGGTGATGCCGCCGAGGCCAACCATCACCATCGGCCCGAACGTCCCGTCCGTCATCGTGCCGACGATGATCTCGACGCCCCGCCTCGCCATCGGACCGACCAGCACGCCCTGGATCGCGGCCTCCGGCCGATGCTTGCGTGCATTGTCGAGCAGGGCCTCAAAGGCCAGGAACACCTCGCCCTTCGTCGTGATGTTGACGCGCACGCCGCCGACCTCGCTCTTGTGCGCGATATCCGGCGACTGGATCTTCATCACCAGCGGAAAGCCGACGCGGGCGACGGCTTCGTCGAGCCCGCCCTTGTCCTCCACCAGCACCTCATCCGGCAGCGTGATGCCGGCGGTGCGGAGCAACGCCTTGCTGTCGGCCTCGGACAGCGCGGGCGACTTGAAATATGCCGAAAGATCGTGCGCCGGCGGCCGCGCCTCGTCCGCTGGCCCCGGCAGCCTGAAGCTGGCATAGTCGACGAGTTGCCGCATCGCGACTCCGACATGAGTCAGGCCCGTGAGCACCACCACGCCGGATCTGGCGAGCTCGCGCCGCGCGAAATCGGACGGCACGGTGTAGGAATAGAACACCACCGGCTTGTGCTGCGCCGCCAGCGCCGGCGTCAGCTCTTCCTCTTTGAACGGCTTGCGCACCTCGCTCGAGAGCGACAGCACGACCAGGATCGCGTCGACTTCGTCGCAGGCGGTGAGCAGATCGACGCTCTTCTGCAGGCCACCCGAGGTCACGCCCTGTGCGGTCACGTCGATCGGATTGCGCGCGGTGCCGTAGGACGGCATCAGCTGCTTGATCCCCGCCTGGATCGGCTCTGAGAGCTCCGGCACCCGCAAGCCTTGAAGGGCCACAGCATCCGCGCCCCAGATGCCCGCACCGCCGGAGACCGTGACGACGGCAACGCGATCGCCCTTCGGCAGGGGATTGCTGGCGAGCACCGCGGCGATCGTCAGCGCTTCGTCGAGATCGTTGGAAACAATCAGGCCATATTTGGCAAACACCGCATCATAGGCCGCCGACCAGCCGGCCATGCTAGCGGTGTGCGACGCCGCCGCGCGTTGACCTGCGCCGGAGCGCCCGACCTTGGTGACGATGACAGGCTTCTTCAGCTCAGCTGCCCGCCGTGCAGCGGCAAGGAATTTGTCGACGTCGCGGATGCCTTCGATGAAGAGCAGGATCACATCCGTCGAAGCGTCCTGCACCAGATAATCCAGAAATTCGCCGGCGCCGAGATCGGATTCATTGCCGGTGCTGACGACATAGCTCACGGCGACGCCGATCGCCCTCGCACGGTGGTAATAGGCAAAGCCGATGCCGCCGCTCTGCGCGACGATGCCGATCTGCTTCGCCGTCGCGACGAGCGGCACCACGCCCGGCTTGACGTCCACGGCAGGACTGAACGTTGCCGCCACGCGCTGCATCTGGCTGAAAAAGCCCTCGGCGTTCGGACCGGAAATTCGCATGCCCGTGCGTTTGGCCAGCGTTGCGATCGAATCCTGCATCGCTGCGCTGTCGCCGCCCTCCTCGGCAAAGCCGGAGGAGATGATCACGGCGTTCTTCACGCGGGCGGCGGCGCATTGCTCGAGCGCGGGAAGGACCGCGCGGGCGGGGATGACGATGACGGCGAGATCGATCGGCACGCCGATCTCGGCGACCGACTTGAAGCAGGTGAGCCCGTCGATCTCCGCGCAGTTCGGGTTTACCGGGTAGATCCTGCCGGGATATTCGTTCTTTCGCAGCATCGCGAGCAGCCGGCCCGGAATCTTCTCGTGATCGCGCGAGGCGCCGATCAACGCGATGCTGGCGGGTGCGAAGAAGCTGTCGAGCGGATGCGGCATGTTGAATCCCTGCTCTTATGTTTATCCGCCATCCCTGCGCAGCGACGAAGTCAAGAGCTCAAGCCGCGATCCGGAACGTCACACCGCCGAGCAGGAACTCGCTCCCCGCAACCGCGAGCCCCTTCGCCCTCGCCGCATGCAGCACGCGCGCGACATCGGCCACCCGAAACTCAAGCGCGCTCATGATCTCGCTGGCGCCCTTGACGAAACGGAAGGTCGCGTTGGGCAGCTTCAATTCGGCATCGTGGCTCGGCGCAACGCCGATGATCCTGCCCCAATGCTCAGCCAGCCCTTGCGGATCCGGACTCTGCATCTCCACGCAGATCAGCGCCTGCGTCACGTCCTTGCGAATGAACTTCTGCCAATCGGGTCCCGCAGGAGGATAAGCACCCAGAATGTCGTCACTGCCTTCGGTGTGGTTGAACTCGATGAAGGCGGCGCGGCAGTCACGGGGGTGGAGCTGCACGCCGTGATAGGGCGCGTGGTCGATGACGTTCGCGGTGCGCACGCCCATCGCATTGGCGTTGCGGCCGCGTTCGTCAGGATCATTGCAGCAGAAGATCGCCATGTAACCGCCGCGGCCGCCGGACTTCTCGATGAAGCGGCCGGCCGTGGTGCCGTCCTTGAACGGTGCCACCACCTCCAGCAGGATCGTGTCGACCGGGAGCAGCGCGTTCTCCAGGCCGTATTTCGCAACGTTGCCGTCGCGGTAACAGACGGCGAGGCCCATGATTTCCGCGATATCGGAGATCACGGGTGCGAGCTGCGGCGCGACCAGACAGATCTGCCGCAGCCGGATATAGGGCGCCATCGTCATGCGCCCTTGAAGGCCGGCTTGCGTTTCTCGACGAAGGCTTTTGCAGCCTCCTTGTGGTCCTCGGTGTCGCTGCAGCGGGTGTGGTGGATCGCCTCGCCGTCGAAGCAATCCTCCAGCGCCAGATGCTCGGCATTGTTGATGTTGCGCTTGATGAAGCCGAGCGCGATCGAGGGCCCCTGCGCCAGCGACAGCGCGAGCTCGTGCGCGGCGGCGTCGATCTCGGCGTCGGGTACGACCTTCGTCACCATGCCGATCGCATGGGCCTCCTTCGCCGTGAGCACCGGCGACATCAGATAGAGCTCGCGTGCCCGCGCGCTGCCGAGCAGCTGGGTGAGGAAATAGGTGCCGCCGTAATCGCCTGAGAAGCCGACTTTGGCGAAGGCGGTCGTGATCTTGCAGGATTCGGAGGCGATGCGCAGGTCACAGGACAGCGCCATAGAGAGGCCGGCGCCGGCCGCCGCGCCGTCGAGCTGCGCCACCACGGGTTTCGGCATCTGGTGCAGGATGCGCGAGACCTCCATGCCGCGGCGCAAATTCGCAAGCTTCTGCTCGAACGGCAGCGGCGCGCGCCCTGCCGCCATCGACTTGACGTCGCCGCCGACGCAGAAGGAGCCGCCGGCGCCCTTGAACAGCACCGCGCGCACCTCCGGATCGTCTGCGGCGCGCCGCGCCGCCTCGACCAATCCGGCGACCATCTCGGGGTTGAGCGCGTTCTTCCGCTCCGGGCGATTCATGGTGATGGTAAGCAGCCCGCCTTCGAGCTTTTGCAGGACCATGTCGTTACTCATGGAGGCGTCTCCCTTCGTTGTTTTGTTCGGTCTATCGCCACACTGGTCATTGCGAGCGACTTGTCCGTCGAAGCTCGAAGAGCGGAGGCGGAAGCGAACAATCCAGAGATGTTTCCGCGGAGACAGTCCGGATTGCTTCGTCGCTTCGCTGCTCGCAATGACGGTCTTTATTTCTTCACCAGCGGACAGCGCGACTGCTCCAGCGACTGGAACGCTTCGCTGCCGGGCACAGTGGCGAGAAGCTTGTAATCGTCCCAGCGGCCCTTGGATTCCGACGGCTTCTTCACCTCGAACAGGTACATGTCGTGGACCATGCGGCCGTCCTCGCGGATCTTGCCGTTCTTGGCGAAGAAGTCGTTGATCGGCGTCTCCTTCATCACTTTCATGACGGCTGCGGAGTCCGTCGTGCCGGCCGCCTTCACCGCCTTCAGGTAATGAGTCACGGAGGAGTAGACGCCGGCCTGCGCGGAGGTCGGCGGCCGCTTCATGCGCTCCTGAAAGCGCTTCGAGAATGCGCGGGTGTCGTCATTGAGATCCCAGTAGAAGGCTTCCGCCAGCAACAGGCCCTGCGCCGTCTCCAGCCCGATCGAGTCGATGTCGGTGACGAAGGCGAGCAGCGGCGAGACCTTCTGGCCGCCCTTGGTGATGCCGAACTCGGCCGCCTGCTTGATGGCGTTGACGGTGTCGCCGCCGGCGTTGGCCAGCCCGATCACCTTGGCCTTGGAGGCCTGGGCCTGAAGCAGGAACGACGAGAAGTCCGACGTGTTGAGCGGATGGCGCACGCTGCCGAGCACCTTGCCGCCGGTCTTGGTGACGACGGCGCTGGTGTCCTTCTCCAGATCCTGGCCGAAGGCGTAGTCGGCGGTGAGGAAGAACCAGGTGTCGAGGCCCGACTTCACGGCGGCAAGGCCGGTCACGTTGGCCTGGCCGTAGGTGTCGAACACGTAGTGGACGGTGTAGGGACCGCAGGCCTCGTTGGTGAGACGGATCGAGCCCGGGCCGTTGAACATGATGATCTTGTTGCGCGCCTTCGCGATCTCGCCGGCGGCCAGCGCCGTCGCGGAAGCCGCGACGTCGTAGATCATCTCGACGCCCTGGTTATCGAGCATGTCGCGGGCGATGTTGGCGGAGAGATCGGCCTTGTTCTGATGGTCGGCGGCCAGCACCTGGATCTTGCGGCCGAGCACCTCGCCGCCAAAGTCTTCAACGGCCATCTTGGCGGCGGTCTCGCTGCCGGGGCCGGTGATGTCGGCATAGAGGCTCGACATGTCGAGGATGCCGCCGATCTTCAGCGGCGGCTTGTCCTGGGCCTGCACGGCGCTCGCACTCAGGGCAAACGCTGCGGCAAAAATGCCCGACAAAATATGCTTCATCGAAAAAGACCTCCCTTATCGCGCCGTACTCTGATGGCGGCTTGGTTATTGCTCTTGGTTGAACTTGTTGCCGCGATCATGCCGCATGCGCGGGAGGGCAGCAAGCGCGAGCTGCGACGCAGGTCGCGCTTGCATCACGCGTTTTCCGCAAAACGGAATGGCTCGGTGCGGATAAATGTTTCCACGTCATTGCGAGCGCAGCGAAACAATCCAGAGTCCTTCCACGGAGACGGTCTTTCGCTGCACTCGCAATGACGGAGTGCGACGAAGCCCCTTCGCGCGCAGCCACGCTTGGGTTAAAAGTGACGCTCAACGCAACCTCTCCGGGTCACGTGACGCAACGGCCTCACCTCATCATCGCAATTTTTCTCGTCGCGGGGCACAGCGCCTTCGCGAGCCCGTGCCAGTTCGAGTCCCAAGGCGAAGGCCGTGTCGCAGCCATCGTCGACGCACGCAGTGTCCGTCTCGACGACGGCCGCGAAATCCGCCTCACCGGCATCGAGTCCACGGCGGGGACGAAGCCGGCACTGACCTTGCTGCTCGGCGGCCGCGACGTGATTCTGAGGAGCGCTGACGACACACCAGACCGCTACGGCCGGCAGGGGGCGCTGGTCTTCATCGGCGAAATCGAGACTTCGGTACAGGCGATGCTGTTGGCCCAAGGCGACGCCATCGTCTCCGCCGAAGTCACCGACAAGGACTGTGCGGCCGCCCTGATGTCGTCGGAGGCCGAGGCACGGCGTCAAAAAAAGGGCAACTGGGCTGACCCGTCGGCCATAAAAAACGCGGAAAGTCCGGACGATATTTTGGCGGGGATCGGGCGTTTTACGGTGGTCGAGGGCAAAGTCCTGTCGGTCCGGCAAGCTGGGGCAATGACCTACCTCAACTTCGGACGGAACTGGACACGCGGCTTTGCCGTGACTATTTCAAGACGCACGTTACCGGCGTTCGAAAGCGTGGGCATCAACCTTAAGTCCCTGGAAAATAGACGTATTCGCGTTCGGGGCTGGGTTGAGGGGAACACGGGGCCGCGAATCGACCTGCGTCTCTTGGGACAGGTTGAATTGCTGGGCGCAAACGAGCCTATTGGGGTAAGGCCTTAAAGCAGGCCGGGCACGGGTTAAGCGACGTGAATGGGGTGCCAGAACAGCACTGGAAGGGTGAAGGTCGCCGCCTGCGGGCTGCGTCGGCCGTGCTATGCCTCGTGCTGGGTTCAGCCCTTGCCGGTTGCGGCGATATGGGCCGGTTCCAGGCCGCGGCGACCCCGCCGACCGTCGCCATGCCGAAGCCGAAGCCGGCCGTGGCGCAGACCCCCGCGACCGAGAAGGAGCACGAGCGCATCCTGGCGAGCTATGGCGGCACCTATGACGATCCCCGGCTCGAATCGCTCGTCAGCAAAACCGTCGACCGGCTGGTTGCCGCCTCGGACCGTCCCGACCAAGGCTACAGGGTCACGATCCTCAATTCCGGCGCGGTGAACGCTTTCGCGCTGCCGAACGGCCAGCTCTATGTCACGCGCGGACTTCTTGCGCTTGCGAGCGACACCTCGGAATTGTCCTCGGTGCTCAGCCACGAGATGGCGCACGTGCTGTCCAAGCACGCCGCGATGCGCGAGGATCAGGCGCGCCAGGCCGCTATCGTCACCCGTGTCGTCACCGACATGAGCAACGACCCCGACCTCACCGCGCTCGCGCTCGCCAAGACCAAGCTCACCATGGCGAGCTTTTCGCGCAACCAGGAGTTCGAGGCCGACGGCATCGGCGTCGCCATTTCCGCGCGCGCGCATTTCGACCCGTATGGCGCCGCCCGCTTCCTTTCGGCGATGGAGCGCAATGCCGAGCTGAAGGTCGGCAAGTCCTCGCTCGATCCGCGCGCGCAGGATTTCACCTCGTCGCATCCGGCAACCCCGGAGCGCGTGCAGAACGCGCAGACCATCGCGCGGCAGTACGTCGCCCCGGAAGGTGGCGAGCGCGATCGCGAGAGCTATCTCGCCGCGATCGACAACCTCGTCTATGGCGAAGACCCCAGCGAAGGTTTTGTCCGCGGCCGGCGTTTCCTGCACCCCAAGCTCGGCTTCACCTTCCAGGCGCCGGACAATTTCACGCTCGACAATACCGCGCAGGCGGTGATCGGCGTGCGCGACGGCGGCTCGCAGGCGATGCGCTTCGACGTGGTGCGGGTGCCGGCCGAGCAGTCGCTCGGCGACTACCTCAACTCCGGCTGGATGGAAGGCGTCGAGAAGGCGTCCACCGAAGACATCACCATCAACGGCTTCCCGGCAGCGTCCGCGACCGCCAAGGGCGACCAGTGGCAGTTCAAGGTCTATGCGCTGCGCTTCGGCAGCGACGTCTACCGCTTCATCTTCGCGACACGGCAGAAGTCGACCGAAAGCGAACGCAACGCGCGCGAGACCGTCAACTCGTTCCGCCGCCTGACCCTCGACGAGATCCAGGCCGCGCGCCCGCTGCGCATCAAGGTCATCACCGTGCAGCCCGGCGACACCGTGGAATCGCTCTCCCACCGCATGGCCGGCGTCGATCACCCCGCCGAGCGTTTCCGCGTGCTCAACGGCCTCGATCGCAACGCGCAGGTGAAGGTGCGCGATCGCGTGAAGGTCGTGGCGGATTGACGATGTAGCGCGCCGCCCGCCCGCGCGATCTCACGCCAACTCGGCCGCAGCTCGCTGCATGTTCGACGCGATGTCGTTGGTGACCGCACTCTGCTCCTCGACCGCCGCCGCGGTATTCGCGACATACTCGCTCACATGCCCGATGGCGGAGCGGATCGCCGCCAGCGAGCCCGCAACGTCGCCGGAGACGGCGTTCAGAGCCTCGATCTCGCTCGTGATCTTCTCGGTGGCCTGCTTGGCCTGGCTGGCCAATCCCTTCACCTCGGACGCGACGACCGCAAAACCCCTGCCCGCATCGCCGGCCCTTGCCGATTCGATCGTGGCATTCAGCGCCAGCAGGTTGATCTGCCCGGTGATGTTGCCGATCAGGTCGACGATACCGCTCATCGATTCGGCGGCGGAACTCAGCCGCCTCGCCTGCGTGTCGGCCGCCTCCACCTGATTGACGACGTTCGTCGTGGTCTGCCGCGACTTCACCATCGTCTCCGATATCTCCCGGATGGACGCGTTCATTTCCTCGCTACCCGCAGCAACCGAGTCGATCAGTTCTCGCGCCCGCTCGGCCTTCATTCGTGCGACCGCCTGCGCGGTGACATCGCTTGCATACTTCACGATTTTGAAGGGCTTTCCATTGAGATCCATGATGGGATTGTAAGACGCCTGGATCCAGATCTCCCGCTCTCCCTTGGCAAGTCTCTTGTACTCGGCGGCCTGGAACTCGCCGCTATTGAGCTTCCGCCAGAATTCCGCGTACTCGGGCGAGTTGCGGTAGGCGGCTTCGACAAACATGCCGTGATGCCGTCCCTGAATCTCGGACAGCCCATACCCCATCGCGGCGAGGAAATTCTGGTTCGCCCAGCGAATGGTGCCGTCGATATCGAATTCGATCACCGCCTGGGATTTCTTGATGGCTTCGATCTGGCCGTTGGTATCGGCCGCTCTCAACTTCTGCTCGGTAATATCGGTCGCGAACTTGACCACCTTGAAGGGCTTGCCGGTCTCGTCGAGGATCGGGTTGTAGGATGCGAGGATCCATATCTCCCTCCCACCCTTGCCGAATCGCTTGTATTCGGCCGAAAGGTGTTCACCCCTGTTCAGCGTCGCCCAGAATTCGCGATAGGCGGGGCTTGCAGCCTGGCCCGCGTCGACGAAGATGCTGTGATGCTTGCCGATGATTTCGTCGAGGCCATATCCCATCGTCTTCAGGAAATTGCCGTTTGCCGCAATGATCGTTCCGTCGAGGTTGAACTCGATCACGGCCTGGGCACGGTCGATGGCCGCAATTTTTCCGGCGTCCTCCATCGCCTTGATCTTTCCCGCCGTGATGTTTGTGGCAAATTTGATCACGGAGACCGGCTTTCCGGACTTATCGAAAACGGGATTGTAGCTCGCCTGGATCCAGATCGGCGTGCCGTCCTTCCTGACACGCCTGTATTGCGCCGACTGGAATTCGCCCCGCTTCAGCCGCGACCAGAACTCGCGATACTCCGCCGTGTCACGCTCCGCTGCAGGCAAGAAGATGCTGTGGTGCTTCCCCCGGATCTCGTCGAGACCGTACCCCGTCGCCTGGAGGAAGTTCTCGTTTGCGGTGATGATCGTCCCGTCGAGCTTGAATTCGATCACTGCCTGCGACTTGTTGATGGCTTCGACCTGCGCGAACGCATGATCGACGTCGCTCCGCTTGCGCATTCCCAGCATCCGACTTATCCCCCATGGCCGTCATGTCATTGCAATCATCGTTGCAAACAGAAGCTAACGACTATGCGCAGGGCTTCATCATCATCCGTTATGCCCCATTCAGATCGCGTGAAATCGTCGACCGTGAGGTGCGCCGCATCAACATGACGCGCGACCAGGTCGAGCGCAGCCCTGCGAACGAGCTAGTTGACGAGCACCGCGCCGTCGCAACGGATTCCGGAAACCCAGACATCGGCTTGACCGACTCCGACGCCGAGCGTCGACAAGGTGGAGACGATGAGTTGATCGATCGAACCGGTGGCTCCGGCCAGGGTGCCGCTGACCGCCGACGTCAGGCCCGGAATCGGAAGGCCGACGCCATTGACGCTGAGCGAGAGGTCGCCCAACAGGCTGGACGTCAACGACGACGTGAAGTTTTGCGTCAAGACCGTCTTCGCCAACTGAGACTGGATGTCGACATAGGTGAAGGTCACCGGCGTCGCCGACGTATTGCCCATCGCCGCATGCGCGCGGCCGGATACGTTCAGCCCACCTACGCTGACCAGAACCGCAGCCGGCGGGTTCGGCTTGCTGGTGAAGTTCGTCATGTCGGCCATGGATACATTCCCGATCCAGGCATCGACAATGCCGGGCGTCACGCCGAGCGTGACCGTCGAATTGCTGACGTCCGGATGACTGCAGGAAATATTGTTGAGCGTGGCCGTTCCCTGGGCAATCTCGACGTAGAGCGGAAGATTGACCGCCGGAACGATGCCGCTTCCTCCGACCTGCACCGTGAGCAGGATTCTGGTCTGGGCGGTGTGAACGCTCGCGCCTTGGGCGCCGACCGCAACCCACCCCGACCCGACGGGCCTTTCCCCGATCGTCGCAACCAGGCTGGCGTTCAAGATCCCGGGCAGTCCGAGATTGACCGATGTTGCGACCTGATGCGTGCCATTTGCCACTTCCGCGATCGCTGACAGCAGGCTGTACACCGAGACGCTGACGCCGACCTTCGGCTTCTGGCCGACGGTGAGGCCGCTATAGGGGCCGAGATCGATCAGCGAGGCGAGGTTGACCTTGGTCGAGAGGCTGGACACAGCCTGCGATATGGTCGATAGCGCAATCGTCGCCTGGCTCGCCCCATTCGTGTTCTGCTGCGCGGCAAGCGCTGCTGCGATCGCGTCAGACATCCTGATGTTGTCCGATAGAATGCTGTTGTACGTTACGCCTGTCAGGCTCAAGCGTGTCGCCAGCGCGGACATGAAGTCGAAGGCGTCGACCCTGGCATTGATCAACGACTGGTAGTCCATCGCCGACAGCGAGAGGCTGGTACCGAGCATGCTGCCAAGCATGGCGTTCAGAAGACCGCCATTGATCGAGGCCAGCCGCGAGCCGATTGCGAATGAGGCCAGCGCAGTGCTGGAAGCTGTCGCCGTCGTATTGATCGTGAATTGGTCACGGCCGGTGAAATAGCGCGCAAAATAGAGCGGCGTCTGGGTCTTCAGCGTGACCCGCGCTGCGTTTGCTGATCCGGTCGCGGGCGTCACGAAGCGAGCCTGCGGTAATGCGGCAGAATTCGGAGTATAGGTGCCGAGGTCCACGGCAACGAGCGAACTGGCCGAATATTTGTTCTTCACGACGGTTGCGGATGCCGCATTATAGGCATTGCTGAGATTGCTGGCCGCAACGATCGCGGCGAGATCGGCCGCACTCTGCGCCTTTCGCCTGTCGGCGAAGATTGCGCCAACGTCGACGCCGAGGGCGGTGCAGCCGATGACGAGTGTCATGAGCCCCGCAGCCATGATCGTGAAGTTGCCCGAGCTATCGGCACCAAAGCGACGAACGACCGACTCGCGTCTCATTCTAGAACCCTCCGTAAGGAATTACCGCCGACCGTGTGATCGGGAAGGGCATCGGCGGTGTGAACGGTAGCGTGAATATAAAGTTGGACGACGCGTCGTATTGGACCGTCACGACATAGACATTCGGGTCCGACCCGGATGGGGCAGCAATCACATTGACTTTCGCAGGTTCAAGCAGAGGATAGCCGGCGACGTTGGTCGTGACGTAGGAAGTCGCAAGGTTATTGCGCTCGCTGTTGGTCAAGCCTGCTATCGATGTTCTCGCCGCCTCGGCTGCGAGCTGCTGAACACCGTGGACCATCGTGAGATAGGATCCGAATACCACGATACCGAAGATGATTGTCAAAAACGCCGGAAGCAAAATGGCGAACTCGACAGCCGATGCACCGCTCTGATTTGAAAGAAAACGCATTCGACCCGCCTCTCTGCTCGAATTCTCCGCAGCTTGACGGAAGGCGTTTTTACGAAGCGTATAATTGAAGCACGCGGAGGTTGAGGGATGTATAGATACTTATAGAGCCATAGATTCGGCTCAGGCGGCGCCATCGGCGAGCGCAGCAGGTTTAACCAAAGAGCTACGAAAATTGTACAAAATGGACAGCGCACCATCGAGTTGAGAGACAAGTCGCGATCAAGCTCGATTGCAGGAGACCGGATGCTTCGACACCAGCCCCTCAATATCCCCATGGAAATTGTGCGGACGGTCGTCGCCATTGCTGAAACGGGCAGCATGTCGAAGGCGGCCGAGAGGCTGTATCTCAGCCAGCCCGCGATCAGCGCTCAGGTGAAGCGGCTCCAGGGGCTCGTCGGCGGCGAACTGTTCACGCGGACCGCAAACGGAACGGTCCTGACCGAACTCGGCAAGCTCGCACTTCTGCAGGCCCGTCGAATCATCGACGCCAATGACCAGCTCCTCAGGCTGGGGGGATCGGACAAGGCCTCCGCGCGCCGCCTCGGCGTGAGCCAGCTATTTGCAAAGGCGCTCTTCGATGACTTCAACCGGGAGGATCTCTCTACCGTCTTCGTTCTGGCGGAGCATTCCAGCGAGATCCGACGGGGTCTCTGCGAGGGATTTATCGACGTCGCGTGCCTGTTCCTGCATGACGGCTCCGACCCGGACATCGAACGCTTGATCGTCGACGAAGTCGTGTTCGAAACAACCTGGGTCAAGTCTCAGGACTTCGTCACGAGGCCCGGCGCGCCGGTGCCGATCGTCAGTCCCCCGGAGGACAGCTGGATGCTTGGCCCGCTGGATCGGAGCGGAATTGCATACCGCATCGTGCTTCGAAGTTCCGATTCGGCGGTTCGCGAAAGAGCCATCATGGCCGGCTTGGGCATATCGGCCATGCCTGGCGTGCTGGCGCCTTCAGGCATAGTAAAATCGAGAGATTACTATCTTCCCGCTCTCGCACCGTCTCGTGGCGTCGTGTGCGTTCGCGAAGGTTTGACGACCACCGACGTCAAGCAGCTGGCCAGACGACTTTCCTCGCTTCTCGTGGGCCTGAGTGGCAACTCACCTGCAGCTGGGCATCAGGCCAGCTCAAGCGGATGAGTCTTCCCAACCGGCTGCACGCCAGTCGACCGCCGGCGAATGGGCTCAACCGCCCGCGTCCATGTCGCCGGCCTCGCGCTGGCCGCTGAGCCAGAGCGCGAGCAGGGTCCAGAACGCGCCGGAGAGCAGGTACGCACCCGAGGCGATGACGCCGAGATTGGTCGCAAGCAACAGAGCGACGAGCGGCGCAAAGCCGGCACCGAACAGCCAGGCCATGTCCGAGGTCAGCGCCGAGGCGGTGTAGCGATACGTCTGCCTGAAGTTGGAGGCGATCGCGCCCGACGACTGGCCGAACGACAGGCCGAGCAGGATGAAGCCGATCACCATGTAGATGGTCTCGCCGAACGCGCCGGCGTCGAGCAGTTGCGGGGCGAAGCCGCTGTAGATCGCGATCGCGATCGCCGATCCCATCAGGAGCGACTTGCGGCCGACGCGGTCGGCGATGACGCCGGAGAGCACGATCGCAACGACACCGAACACGGCGGCGACGATCTCGATGATCAGGAAGCGCACCGGGCTTTCGCGGGTGAACAGGAACACCCAGGACAGCGGAAACACCGTGACCATGTGGAACAGCGCGAAGCTGGCCAGCGGCGCGAACGCGCCGAGCATGATGTTCTGGCCTTCGCGCGCGACCGTCTCGGAGATGCGCGAGGGCTGCAATTCGCGGGTCTCGAACAGCGAGGCATATTCCTCCGTCGTCACCATGCGCAGGCGGGCGAACAGCGCCACGACGTTGATGGCGAAGGCGACGAAGAACGGATAGCGCCAGCCCCAGTCGAAGAAATCGTCGGCCGACAAATTGCCGGCGAAATAGGCGAACAGCGCGCTCGCCACGATCAGCCCGAGCGGGGCGCCGAGTTGCGGCACCATCGCGTACCAGCCGCGCTTGGAGGACGGCGCATTCAGCGCCAGCAGCGAAGCCATGCCGTCCCAGGCGCCGCCCCAGGCCAGACCCTGCGCAATGCGCGCCAGCGCCAGCAGCCAGATCGCGGCAACGCCGATCTCGTGATAGCCGGGCAGGAACGCAATCGCGACGGTGGCGGTGCCGAGCAGGAACAGCGCCGAGATCAGCTTGGCCGTCTTGCCGTACTCGCGGTCGACCGTCATGAAAATGACGGTGCCGATCGGCCGGGCCATGAAGGCCAGCGCGAAGATCATGAAGGAATACAGGGTGCCGGTCAGTTCGCTCGCGAACGGGAACACCAGGCGCGGGAACACGATCACCGAGGCGATCGCGAAGACGAAGAAGTCGAAGAATTCCGAGGTGCGGCCGATGATGACGCCGATGGCGATCTCGCCGGGACTGGCCTGGTCGTGGCCGTGCTCGCCCGAGTGGAGGTCTGCCATTGCGGGGGTCTGTGCCGTCGCCATTCGTGTGCCCTTAACGTCCTGAAAACCAAAGCCGACCGCCCGGCGGGCGCCAGGCAATCTCGACCTGTCTGGCCCAACATTCCGCACTGCAACATTGGACAAATTGTCCAATGTCCGGATTGCTGCGCCGCAGCTACCCGTTGGCCTCGCAAAGGAAACTCATTCTCAAAGGCTCGGCCCGTGTCCCGTCTCAAGATCCTGGCGCTGCTACCCCTGGCGGTTGCGCTCAGCGGCTGCAACTACGTCGTGCTGGCGCCGGCCGGCGATATCGCCGCGCAGCAGCGCGACCTCGTCATCATCTCCACCGTCCTGATGCTCCTGATCGTCGTCCCCGTGATGGCGCTGACGGTGCTGTTCGCCTGGCGCTATCGCCAGTCCAACACCGAAGCCCGCTACGAGCCGGAATGGGACCACTCGACCAGCCTCGAGCTGGTGATCTGGTCCGCACCGCTTTTGATCATCGTTTGCCTGGGCGCGCTGACCTGGATGGGCACGCATCTGCTCGATCCCTATCGCACGCTCGGCCGCATCCATGCCGACCGTGCCGTGGACCAGTCCAAGGCACCGCTCGAGGTCGACGTCGTCGCGCTCGACTGGAAGTGGCTCTTTATCTATCCGGACTACGGCATCGCCACCGTCAACGACCTCGCGGCTCCGGTCGATCGTCCGATCAATTTCCGCATCACGGCGTCCTCGGTGATGAACTCGTTCTACATCCCCGCGCTGGCCGGCCAGATCTACGCGATGCCGGGCATGGAGACCAAGCTCCACGCCGTCGTGAACCACGCCGGCACCTACAAGGGCTTCTCGGCGAACTACAGCGGCGCCGGCTTCTCCGGCATGCACTTCAACTTCCAGGGGCTCGACGACAAGGGCTTCGATGCCTGGATCGCCAGCGCCAAATCCGCGGGCGGCTCGCTTGGCCGCGCCGAATACCTCCAGCTCGAGAAGCCGAGCCAGAACGAGCCGGTGCGCCGCTACGGCACGATCGACTCCGATCTCTACCGCCTGATCCTCAACATGTGCGTCGAGACCGGCAAGATGTGTCAGAGCGAGATGATGGCGATCGACGCCAAGGGCGGGCGCGGCCATGAGGGCCTGAACAACACCCTGCCGCTGGCCTACGACAAGTACGCCCGCCGCGGCACCGCGCTCGGGCCCGAACCGACCTTCGTCGCCGGCACCTGCACGCCTGAGGCCCCGCAGGGCAAGACCACCGCGTCCATCACGGCGCCCATCGACACCACGCCACTGCTCGGCGCCGGCCTGAAGCGGCCGACCTTCACGCCGCTGAAGGCCTCGTCCTTCTTCCTCGGACAACGTCCCAAGTCAGACTCCTGAAGTCAGACTCCTGAAGTCAGCCTCCTAAAGAGAGCTCGCATGTCTCCTGATCTTCTCAAGCTCATCTTCGGCCGTCTCGGCATCGATTCGCTGCCGCTGCACGAGCCGATCCTCGTCGGTACCTTCGTGATGGTCGCGCTCGGCGGCATCACGCTGTTCGCCGGCGTGACCTATTTCCGCCTCTGGGGCTATCTGTGGCGCGAGTGGTTCACCACCGTCGACCACAAGCGCATCGGCATCATGTACATGATCCTCGGCATCGTGATGCTGCTGCGCGGCTTCGCCGACGCACTGATGATGCGCGCGCAACAGGCGCTCGCATTCGGTGGCTCCGAGGGTTTTCTGCCCGCCCATCACTACGACCAGGTCTTCACCGCCCACGGCGTGATCATGATCTTCTTCGTGGCGATGCCGCTGGTCACCGGCCTGATGAACTATGTCGTGCCGCTCCAGATCGGCGCGCGCGACGTGTCGTTCCCGTTCCTGAACAATTTCAGCTTCTGGATGACGGTCGGCGGCGCGGTGCTGGTGATGGCTTCGCTGTTCATCGGCGAATTCGCCCGCACCGGCTGGCTGGCTTACCCGCCGCTGTCGAACATCGGTTACAGTCCCGATGTCGGCGTCGACTATTACATCTGGGCGCTGCAGGTCGCGGGCGTCGGCACGACGCTGTCCGGCATCAACCTGATCTGTACCATCGTCAAGCTGCGGTGCCCCGGCATGACCATGATGCGGATGCCGGTCTTCACCTGGACCTCGCTCTGCACCAACATCCTGATCGTCGCCTCCTTCCCGGTCCTGACCGTCGTGCTCGCGCTGCTCTCGCTCGACCGCTACGTCGGCACCAACTTCTTCACGAACGATTTCGGCGGCAGCCCGATGATGTATGTGAACCTGATCTGGATCTGGGGCCATCCCGAGGTCTACATCCTGGTTCTCCCCGCCTTCGGCATCTTCTCGGAAGTCACCTCGACCTTCTCCGGCAAGCGCCTGTTCGGCTACACCTCGATGGTCTACGCCACCGTCGTCATCACCATCCTGTCGTACCTGGTCTGGCTGCACCACTTCTTCACGATGGGCTCGGGCGCCAGCGTCAACTCGTTCTTCGGCATCACCACGATGATCATCTCGATCCCGACGGGCGCGAAGATGTTCAACTGGCTGTTCACGATGTATCGCGGCCGCATCCGCTTCGAGCTGCCGATGATGTGGACCATCGCGTTCATGCTGACCTTCGTGCTCGGCGGCATGACCGGCGTGCTGCTCGCAGTGCCGCCGGCCGATTTCGTCCTGCACAACAGCCTGTTCCTGATCGCGCACTTCCACAACGTAATCATCGGCGGCGTGGTGTTCGGCGCGTTCGCCGGCATCAACTACTGGTTCCCGAAGGCGTTCGGCTTCAAGCTCGATCCGTTCTGGGGCAAGCTGTCGTTCTGGTTCTGGGTCACCGGCTTCTACCTCGCCTTCATGCCGCTCTACGTGCTCGGTCTGATGGGCGTGACCCGCCGCCTGCGCGTGTTCGATGACCCGAGCCTGCAGATCTGGTTCGTCATCGCCGCGATCGGGGCTGGCTTGGTCTTCCTCGGCATTCTCAGCATGCTGATGCAGTTCGCGGTCTCGTTCCTCAAGCGCGAGCAGCTCGAGGACGTCACCGGCGATCCCTGGGATGCGCGCACGCTGGAATGGGCGACCTCTTCGCCGCCGCCGGACTACAACTTCGCCTTCACGCCCGTCGTTCACGACAATGACGCGTGGTGGGACATGAAGCGCCGGGGCTACCAGCGTCCGCTCACCGGGTTCAAGCCGATCCACATGCCGAGCAGCACCGGCACCGGCATCATCCTCGCCGGCTTCGCCACCGCGATGGGGTTCGGCCTGATCTGGTACATCTGGTGGCTGGCGGCTGCGAGCTTCATCGCGATGCTCGTCGTCGGTATCGGCCACACCTTCAACTATCACCGCGACTTCGACATTCCGGCTGACGACGTCATCCGGACCGAGGACGCGCGCACCAAACTGCTCGCCGGAGCCAAGTAAATGACTGTCGCTGTCAATCCCTCGCAAACCGGCGAGCCGGTCTTCTATCTCGCCGACGAACACCCGCATCCGGAAGGCTACAGCACCTCGCTCGGCTTCTGGATCTACCTGATGAGCGACTGTCTCATCTTCGCGATGCTGTTCGCCACGTTCGGCGTGCTCGGCGCCAATTACGCCGCCGGCCCCGCGCCGAAGGACCTGTTCGACCTCGACCTGGTCGCGGTGAACACCTCTATGCTGCTGCTCTCCTCGATCACCTATGGCTTCGCCATGTTGACGATGCAGCAGAACAAGATCGCCCAGACCCAGATGTGGCTGGCGATCACCGGCCTGTTCGGCCTCGCCTTCATCGGCATCGAGCTCACCGAGTTCGCCCACATGATCCATGAAGGCGCCACGCCGCAGCGCAGCGCCTTCCTGTCCGCCTTCTTCACCCTGGTCGGCACCCATGGCCTGCACGTCTCCTGCGGCCTGATCTGGCTGGTGACCCTGATGGTGCAGGTCGGGAAATTCGGCCTGATCGAGGCCAACCGCCGCCGCCTGATGTGCCTGTCGATGTTCTGGCACTTCCTCGACGTGGTCTGGATCGGCGTCTTCACCTTCGTCTATCTCCTGGGAGTTCTGCGATGAACACCGACACCCATGCCGCCCACGCGGACGACCATCACCACGGCGACGGCCACGCCCACGGCTCGTTCTCGACCTATATGCTCGGCTTCGTGCTCTCGGTCGTGCTGACCGCGATCCCGTTCTGGCTTGTGATGAGCGGCGCGCTTCCGAGCAAGCAGATCACCGCGCTGGTCATCATGGCCTTAGCGGTCGTGCAGATCGTCGTGCACATGATCTACTTCCTGCACATGAACACGACGTCCGAGAACGGCTGGAGCATGATGGCGCTGATCTTCACCATCGTCATGGTGGTGATCGCGCTGTCCGGTTCGCTGTGGGTAATGAACCACCTCAACAGCAACATGATGCCGATGCACGAAATGACCGGGATGAAATGAGCGAGTTGGGGACCGTGACAGGCAAGGCAACGGGCGCTGGCCGCAAGGCCGGGCGTCCGTCCTTGTGGCTCGCGGTCCTCTCGCTCACGGCCTTCGTGCTTCTGATCGCGCTCGGCGTCTGGCAGATCGAGCGCCGCGCCTGGAAGCTGGCGCTGATCGACCGCGTCGAGCAGCGCATTCATGCACCGGCCCAGCCGGTCCCCTCGCCCACGTCATGGCTTGCCGTCTCCGCCGCGAATGACGAGTACAGGCACGTCAGCGTCGCAGGCCGCTTCCTGCATGACCGCGAGACGCTGGTTCAGGCCGTCACCGAGGAAGGCGCCGGCTATTGGGTCCTGACCCCACTTCAGCGCAGCGACGGCACGACGGTCCTGGTCAATCGCGGCTTCGTGCCGTCCGAGCGACGCGACGCATCGACCCGCCGGGACGGCAATCCCGAAGGTGCGGTCGCAATCACCGGGCTCTTGCGCATCACGGAGCCGAAGGGCGGATTCCTCCGGAACAACGTGCCTCAGCACAACCGCTGGTACTCGCGGGATGTCGCCGCGATTGCTGCGGCACGCGGCCTCGATCACGTCGCGCCCTTCTTCGTCGACGCCGACGCCGGATCACAATCCGGCGGCGGGCCAATCGGCGGATTGACCGTGGTCCGCTTTCCCAATAACCACCTGATCTACGCGCTGACGTGGTTTGCCCTGGCATTCATGCTGGCGGGTAGACTCTTCGTCACCTTCGGCGGCGGGCTGTTCCGTCGCAGGCGCTTCGTCCACGAACCGGCCGGCGGGTCCGATACCGTCGCCCGCAGGACGGGATCAGATGCTGGAACGATCGTCGAGCCGACCTGACGACGGAAGAACGCACGGCGTCGTCACGCTGCAATCGCAGGCGGACGCGCGCAGCGAGCTGATCGGCGCCGCGCCCACCGACGACGAGACCAACCGCAAGAACATGGCGCTGCTGATCCAGCTGCGCTGGACCGCGGTGGTCGGCCAGATCGTGACCATCGGCGGCGTGCATTTCTGGCTCGGCATTCCCCTGCCCCTCACCCGCATGGGCGCGGTGATCGGCGCGCTGGTCTTTCTCAACGTCTCCAGCCTCGTCTGGGTGCGTCATCGCGCCGCGATCACCAACAACGAGCTGCTGGTCGCCCTGATGCTGGACGTCGCGGCGCTGACCGCGCAGCTCTACCTCAGCGGCGGCGCCACCAATCCCTTCACCTCGCTGTTCCTGCTTCAGGTGACGCTGGGCGCGGTGCTGCTCGATGGTCGCTCGACCTGGTCGCTGGTCGCGCTGACCTGCGCGAGCTTCATCTGGCTGACCCTGGCCCACCGGCCGCTCGAGCTGCCGCCGAATCCGCTGAGCGAGACCTACAGCCTCACCGTGGCCGGCATGCTGCTGGGCTTCATGCTCAACGCCGTGCTGCTGGTGGTGTTCGTCACCCGCATCAATCGCAACCTGCGCGAACGGGATGCGCATCTGGCGGCGCTGCGCCAGCATGCCGCCGAGCAGGACCATATCGTGCGCATGGGCCTGCTCGCCTCCGGTGCGGCACATGAGCTCGGCACGCCGCTCGCTTCGCTCTCGGTGATCCTGAGCGACTGGCGCCGCATGCCGGATCTCGCCGCCGACCAGGAGCTCGCCGAGGATCTCGCCGAGATGGAGACCTCGCTGCAACGCTGCAAGTCCATCGTCACGGGCATCCTGGTGTCGGCCGGCGAAGCGCGCGGCGAGGGCTCATCGCCGACGACGGTGACGGCCTTCGTCACCGCGCTGGTGGAAGAGTGGCGCGACGCGCGCTCGGCCCGCACGCTCTATTTCGTCAACACCTTCGGCGAGGACGTCGCGATCGTCTCCGACGTCGCGCTGAAGCAGGTGATCTTCAACGTGCTCGACAACGCCTACGAGGTATCGCGCGACTGGGTCGAGCTCGTTGCCGAGCGCGAGGGCGACAACCTCGTGCTGTCGATCAGCGACCGCGGTCCCGGCTTTGCGCCGGAAATGCTGGCGCAGCTCGGAAAGCCCTATCAGTCGAGCAAGGGCCGCACCGGCGGCGGGCTTGGCCTGTTCCTGGTGGTGAACGTGGTGCGCAAGCTGGGCGGCAGCGTGACCGCCGAGAACCACAGGAAGCGCGGCGCCACGGTCCGCCTCACGCTGCCACTGGCTACGCTTGCGATCGGAGGCAGCTTTGACGCCTGACCGTTCGCTCATCGTCGTCGAGGACGATGCCGGCTTCGCGCGCACGCTGAAACGCTCGTTCGAACGCCGCGGCTACGACGTCGTGCTGGCCGCCTCGATCGAGGACGTCCGCAAGGTGCTGGAGGAGCGCTCGTTCGGACATGCCGTAGTCGACCTCAAGCTTGGCGGCGCCTCGGGCCTCGCCTGCGTCGAGCTTTTGCACACGCACGATCCCGACATGCTGATCGTGGTGCTGACGGGCTTTGCCAGCATCTCGACCGCCGTCGAAGCGATCAAGCTCGGCGCCTGCCACTATCTGGCAAAGCCGTCGAACACAGACGACATCGAAGCCGCCTTCAACAAGGCCGAAGGCAACACCGAAGTCGCGCTCGATGCGCGGCCGACCTCGATCAAGACGCTGGAATGGGAACGTATCCACCAGACGCTGATCGAGACGGATTTCAACATCTCGGAAGCCGCGCGGCGGCTCGGGATGCACCGCCGCACGCTGGCACGGAAACTGGAAAAGAGGCCGGTGAAGTAGGCCTGGAGCATGATCCGGAAAAGTGCGAAGCGGTTTTCCGAAAAGATCATGCTCAGCAGCTTCCGGACCGGAGACTTGTTCGCCTTGTGGTGAGCGACAACGAGGTCGAGCGTGGGTGCCTCTCCGCGCACAGGTCGGGTGGTGACCGTCTCCGGCAAATATCGCTTGGTATAGGCCGGCAGCAGCCAGGGCAGAACCGAGACCAGCTCGTCAAACAATCGACCACGGCCATAGCTGATCCGAAAACAAAAAGCCCGGCCGCAAGGCCGGGCTTTTGATCTGTTGCGATCGACGCGCGAGACGCTTACGCCGCCTCGTCGGCGACCGTGGTGCCGTCGCCCTCGGTATCGTCGCTATCGCCCTCGGCATCCGTGTCACCCTCGCCTTCGGCGGCTTCGGACTTGGCACCGGTGCGGCGCGGGCTCTTGGCGAGCTGGGCTTCGATCTCCTTGACCGCTTCGGTCTCGGTCGAGTGCTGCACCACCGCGATCTCGCGGGAGAGACGGTCGAGCGCCGCTTCGTAGAGCTGGCGTTCGCTGTAGGACTGCTCGGGCTGCGACTCGGAACGATAGAGGTCACGCACGACTTCCGCGATCGCGACGATGTCGCCCGAATTGATCTTCGCTTCGTATTCCTGGGCGCGGCGCGACCACATGGTGCGCTTGACCCGGGCGCGGCCCTTGAGCGTCTCGAGCGCCTTCTTCACCAGCGCAGGCTCGGACAGCTTGCGCATGCCGACATTGGCGACCTTGGCGGTCGGCACGCGCAGGGTCATCTTGTCCTTGATGAAGTTGATGACGAACAGCTCGAGCTTCGCGCCAGCGATCTCCTGCTCCTCGATGGCCAGGATCTGGCCGACACCGTGAGCGGGATAGACGACGAATTCGTTGGCCTTGAAGCCCTGACGCTGGGTCACGACCTTCTTTTCCTCGAGCTTCGGCGCAGCAGCGGCGGGCTTCACGGCCGGCTTGGCGGCGGCAACGGGGGCTTTGGCAGGAGCAGCAGCAACAGGGGCCTTCGGCGCAGCGGGCTTGGCAGCAGGGGCCTTGGCAACGGCAGGCTTGGCAGCAGCAGGCTTGGCAGCAGCAGGCCTGGCAGCAGCAGGCCTGGCAGCAGCAGGCTTGGCAACGGTCGCTTTCGCGGCCGGTTTGGCAGTCTTGTTAGGCATTGCGCTTCTTTTGTTCTTCGAGGACTTTGCAGCCGGTGCCTTCGTCGCGGTCCGACCCTTGGATGCGCTACGGCTGGCCGCGGCGACTTTTTTGGGCTCCTTATGGGAGGCCCTCGCTGAAGTACTCTTTTTACGCGTTTTCTGTGACACAGCCTGCGCGCGGAAACTGCCACGCCCCTGTTCGACATTTGGTTTCACGGGAACCCAGCGGGGCCAACGGGGCTGACAGGGTTCGGCTTAATGTGCCCAATATAGCACATTTCCCGCAAAAATCAATGATTTAGGGGTGATGAGGGCTGGTTTTCGGCGGCAACGCCGCTATTAGGGTTAAGTTTAAGCCCGAATTAGTCGCCTGAGCCGGGGTTCGGAGAAAAATATTTCTCGAACTTGCCTTCCTGGCCGTCGAAATCCTTCGCGTCGGCAGGTGATTCTTTCTTCTGGGTGATGTTCGGCCAGCTCTTGGCGTAGTCGGCATTGACGGTGAGCCATTTTTCCAGGCCCGGTTCCGTGTCCGGCTTGATGGCGTCGGCGGGACATTCCGGCTCGCACACACCACAGTCGATGCACTCGTCAGGATGGATGACGAGCATGTTCTCGCCCTCGTAGAAACAGTCGACCGGGCAGACCTCGACGCAGTCGGTGTACTTGCACTTGATGCAGGCTTCAGTGACGACGTAAGTCATCCAACGCTCCGAAAAGCTCTTTCAAAAGTCGCGGCTTGCGTAGCGCGGATGGCCCGGCGCTGCAAGGTCGGGAACGGTCGATCATGACGGCTTTATGTGCTCGATCGACCAAGAAATGAACTCAAAGCGCAATTAATTGCGCCGAGAGTTTGGATCACCGTCGCCGACCTCTTCGTAGAGCACGCGCGCCGAGGCTGCATCGCCGCGGCGCTCGTTGAAGGCGGTGACTTTCAGGACCCGCACGGTGCGATCGAGCGCGATGGTGAGGACGTCACCGATCTTGATCGCATGTCCCGGCGATCTCTCGCGCGCGCCGTTGACGCGGACGTGGCCGGATTCGACGAGTTCAGCGGCGGAGGTGCGCGCCTTCACCACCCGCGCGTGCCACAGCCATTTGTCGATGCGCTGCCGCTCGGTCGTGGGTCACTCCTTACGACCGGACAGCTGCTCTTTCAGCGCAGCGAGTTTTGCGAAGGGCGAGTTCGGATCGACCGGACGATCGCGCTCGCGCGGGGTCGCGCTCGAGGCGTAGGGCCGCAGCGATGGACCGCCCTGGCGGTCACGGCCCTTGTCGCGGTCGCGGCCACGGTTGTCGCGGCCCTTGTCGCGATCGCCGCCGAACTTGCCCTTGTTGCGATCGCGATCCTTGTTGTCGCGGTCCTTGCCCTCGAAGCGGCGGTTCTTGTCGTCACGTCCCTCGGGACGCGGCGCAGCTTCGCCACCACCTTCGCGCGGCTTGCGGAAATCCCTGCCGCCATCTCTGCGATGACCACCATGACGATGGCGCTCGCCCGGCTTCGCGCCTTCGGCAGCTTCGCCGGGCGCAGCCTCGGCGGGCGCGGCGCCGGCTTCGGCACCGGCCTGCGGACGCTGGTGATGACGCTGGTGGCGATGGCGCTCGTGGCGCGGCTTGCGGTCCTCGTGACGGCCGCCGGGACGCCAGACCTCGACGAGCTCGGGCTCGGCGGGCGCAGCTGCAGCCTCCGCAGGCGCAGCAGCATCGGCGGATGCGGCAGCTTCCGTAGCAGCGGTCTCCGCGGGAGCGGTTTCGGCAGCTTCAACGGGTGCAGCAACTTCTTCTGCCGGCGGTGCGATGCCGGGAGCATCTTCCGGCGTGACGGGAGCTTCGGGCGACGCTTCCAGGGCCGGCTCTTCATGCGCGGGCTCGTCGTGCAGCTCCATGCCGGGCGCGTCCTCGACGGTGACCGGCTCTGCTGATACAGCTTCGATCGATGCGGCTGCCTCTTCAGGCAGGCCGGCAACGGCCTCGGCCGCGGTCTCGCTCGATGTGTCGGCGCTGCCCTCCGCAGGCGATGTCTCTGCGGCGACCGTCTCGGCCACGACCGGCTTCTGCGGCAGCGGCGGACGCTTCTCCATGCGGTAGCCGAGTGCGCGCAGCACGGAGGCGAAATCCTCGCCGGCCGAGCCCGTGAGCGAGGTCATCGCCTGCGTCACGACAAAGCAGCGGCCGTCGAACGCGCCGGCGGGCTTTTCGCCGGGCGAATTGTCGCGCCAGGCCAGCGCGGGGCGGATCAGATCGGCCAGGCGCTCCAGGATGTCGACGCGCACGGCACGCTCGCCGGCCTGCTTGTAGCCGAGCACGCGATAGGCATCGCGCGGCAGCTGCTTGTCGACCGGGAACGAGGTGCGGCCGGAAGATGCCAGATGCTGCGCGCCCGACAGCGACGACAGATCGACATTGTCCTGCTTCAGCGCCCAGAGCAGCGCGGCCAGCGCACGCGCGGCGGGCTTCAAGAGGCCGGGGAAATAGAGGTGATAGGCGCCGAAGCGGACGCCGTATTTGCGCAAGGTCGCGCGCGAGGGCTGGTCGAGATCCTTCAGCTCGTTGGCGATCTTGGGCCGTTCGAGCACGCCGAGCGCCTCGACGAGCTGATAGGCGATGCCGCGGGCGATGCCGGTGACGTCCTCGGCCTTGGACAGCTCGAACATCGGACCGAGCAGCTTTTCGATATGCGTCTTGAGCCAGAGCTCGAGCCGGGCCTGCACCTTGTCGCGTGGGCCGCCCGTGAGACGCTCGTCCGAGATGATGCGGATACGCGGATGCAGCGCATCCTCTGCGGCGGACAGCCGCGCCACGGCATCGCCGGTCCAGCGGATGGTGCCTTCTGAGGTCAGCACGAACTGATCGTCCGGCGCGTTGCCCAGTTTTTCGGCGCGCGCGTTGATTTCGCCGGCGAGCACCGCTTGCGCGGCAGCCTGCAAGGCTTTCGCATCGGAGCCGGCTTCCGCCGCATCCGGTGCAAAGGTGAAGCCATCGAGACGGCCGATGACATGGCCTTCGACGATGACTTCGCCGGTCTTGCCGATTTCCGTATTCAAGCTCGTGTTCTCCCGCAGGCGGCGCATCAATACACTGGTCCGGCGATCAACGAAACGCTCAGTCAAGCGTTCATGGAGCGCATCCGATAATTTATTTTCGACCTCCCGCGCGATCCCCTGCCAGCGTTCGGGGTCTTTCAGCCAGTCCGGGCGGTTAGCAACGAAGGTCCAGGTGCGAATCTGCGCGATCCGGGCCGACAGCGTGTCGATGTCGCCGTCGACGCGGTCGGCCTGGTCGATCTGGGCCGCGAACCAGGCATCGGGAATGCATCCCTTCTTCATCAGGAAGCCGTAGAGCGTCGTCACCAGCTCGGCATGGGCCGCCGGCGACAGTTTTCGGTAGTCGGGGACCTGGCAGGCCTCCCACAGCCGTTCCACCGCTTCCTTGCCATGTGCGGTATCGCGCACCTCGACGTCGCGGGCGGCGTGGTCGAGCACGCGCATGTCCTCGGCGATCGGCGCGCGCGTCAGCGCCTCGTGGCCGGGCGACTGGTTCAGCGAGACCTGGAGCGCGCCCAGCGAGGTGAAATCCAGCCTCGAATTGCGCCATTGCAGCATCTTCACGGGATCGAAGGTGTGGTTCTGCAGCGCGTTGACGAGCTCGGGCTCGAACGGCGCGCAGCGGCCGGTGGTGCCGAAGGTGCCGTTGCGGGTGGCGCGGCCGGCGCGGCCGGCGATCTGCGCGAATTCGGACGGCGTCAGCCGGCGGAACTGGTAGCCGTCGAACTTGCGGTCGGAGGCGAAGGCGACGTGGTCGACGTCGAGATTGAGGCCCATGCCGACGGCGTCGGTGGCGACGAGATAGTCGACCTCGCCGTTCTGGAACATCTCGACCTGCGCGTTGCGCGTGCGCGGCGAGAGCGAGCCCAGCACCACGGCGGCGCCGCCGTGCTGGCGGCGGATCAGTTCGGCGATGGCGTAGACCTCGTCGGCGGAGAACGCGACGATGGCGGTGCGGCGCGGCTGCCGCGTGATCTTGCGGTCGCCGGCGAATTCGAGCTGCGACAGCCGCGGCCGCGTGATCATGGACACGCCGGGCAGCAGCCGCTCGATGATCGGGCGCATCGTGGCAGCGCCCAGAAGCAGCGTCTCGTCGCGGCCGCGGCGGTTGAGGATGCGGTCGGTGAAGACGTGGCCGCGTTCGAGATCGGAGGCGATCTGGACCTCGTCGACGGCGAGGAACGAGACGTCGAGGTCGCGCGGCATCGCCTCGACGGTCGAGACCCAATAGCGCGGGCTCTTCGGCTTGATCTTCTCCTCGCCGGTCACAAGCGCGACGGCTTCGCTGCCGACCCGCGCGGCGATCTTGTTGTAGACCTCGCGCGCGAGCAGGCGCAGCGGCAGGCCGATCATGCCGGAGGGATGCGCGAGCATCCGCTCGATGGCGAGATGGGTCTTGCCGGTGTTGGTCGGGCCGAGCACCGCAGTGACGCCGGCGCCGGGGAGCCGCTCGGAAGCGAAGGGGGAGGAAGAAAAGGGCATCTGGGAGATTAGGTAATGGCGGATTGGGGCGAATGTCAGTGCCGTTGTGCCGACCCTCATCCTCGGGAGCGCGTCAGCGCGTCTCGAAGGATGAAGGCCCGGATGGTGCCATGGAGGGAGCCGGGCCCCTCGCCCTTCGAGACAGCCGCTTGTGCGGCCTCCTCGGGGTGAGGGGATCAAACCGCGGAGAGCGTGGCGCCGCTCCCCAAATCCCGCGCAACTGTCTCACTTTGCGACGCTTTTCCCTGTGTCCTTAAACTTCGGAACGACTCTAGAACGAATCGCGGCCGAATCGCTGACTCCGGCCAGAGTCCTGTTCCGTTCACTCAACATGTCGCGGGAGGCTTATTGGCTGTGCACTAGATGAAGTTTTGGGCTGCCGCACAAGCGACGTTTCGGTGGCGGATTCGTTAAAGCTGGGGACGGCGCGGAGTCGAATCAGAATCGGGGAGGAGTCAAATGGATTCCCGGCACCGGGCCCCTCCAAGACAAAACTGCGAAAACAACCCCATGCACAGTAGAAACGGGCCCGCGGCGGGGGACCGGGCGATCTGGCATAACGTATTGATGTTGCTATCTTTATTACCCTTCCCTGGTGGGGAGGGTCAAGGTCACTGCGTCTTGGCGACCCTGGGCGGCTGCGCCGAGGTGATGAAGCTGGTGGCTTCCAGCATGGCCGGGCCGAGCGGTGTCGGGACCTTCAGCCAGAACGGCACCAGGATGCGCGTACCCGCGATCGGCGCGAAGGCGACCTCGATGTTGCGCTGGGCGGCGAGGTATTTGATCACGGGGCGGTCGGGGATGTAGCCGGCGACGGGCACGAAATACATCGAGCAGACCACGACGGGGCCGCGATAGCCCTTCTCCGCCTTCACGGTCTCCATGCGCTTGAAATCGAGCTTCAGCTCGTAGCGCATGCGGCCGTCGAACACCGGCGCGGAATTGTGGCAGGCATCCGGCCCCACGGGATCGCCGGTGCCGGGCACGCGCAGCAGCGAGGCCGTCATCGGGTCCCAGACGCCGCGGCGATGCGCGTCGGTGACGAGGATGCGGTCGGGATCGACCGGCGGCTCCGGCTCGATGCCGAACTCCTTCACATTGCCCTTGTCGAGGGTGATGTGGATATTTTCCGTCTTCTTCGAGGTGGTGGTGGAGGCCTGGTAGCCGGTCGCGACCAGCGCGCCGTTGACGACGCGCCCCTGCGAGGCGCCGGTGCCGGACCCGCCCGCGAACGATTTCAAAAGCCCCGTGGTGCCGCCGCTGGCCGCGGCCGCGAACACGTCGTCCTGGATGTCGATGTTCCAGGCGCCCTTGCCGACGGGAATGCCCGCCAGCGTCGCCTCGTACTGCGCCTCGAGCTTGCCCTGCGCCGCCACGGGATCGGCCACCCACGCCAGCGCCAGCCCGCAAAGGGCGGCCGTGGCCAGCCGGCCGGCAGAGCGCGGACCGGCCGCGCGCGGCTCCGTTGAGCGCAGGCCGGGCGCAGGATGGGGCGTTGTGAGCACGAAACAATCCAATCGGGGCGCGAACGGTTGTTACTTAAGCCAAAAACCGCGGCACACAATGTGTCCGGGCATGTCAGGCGCGGAACTCCACCCGATATTTCGGGTGCGAATACGCCCTTTATGTGATGGTAAGGGGTTTTAAACATTGCCGTTTTGGTGATCGGCGGGCGCCGCGGCCACGAACACCTCTCCCGCTCTCGTCCGCCGAAGTTTCGGCGAAGGCGGACGCGGGAGAGGAGGCCCACCGCCGCCGGCTCGGGCCGCCAAAACCCGCCCCAAAACCTTGACGGCCCGCCCCTTCCCCCCTATACGTCCGCCGCTCCCTGCAAGGACGAAAGAATTAGCCCCCGTGGCGCCCCGGATGGCGGCCGCACTCGTTGGGGGCTCGAACCAAGGATTTTTGCCATGTCTCGCCGCTGCGAACTGACGGCCAAGGGCCCCCTCGTCGGCCACAAGGTCAGCCACTCCAACATCAAGACCAAGCGCCGCTTCCTGCCGAACCTGGTCAACGTGACCTTCATCAGCGAAGCGCTGGGCCGCAACGTGCGCCTGCGCGTCTCCACCAACGCGGTCAAGAGCGTCGACCACAATGGCGGCCTCGACCCCTATCTGCTCAAGGCCAAGGCCGACGTGCTGTCGCCGCGCGCCCTCGAGCTGAAGCGCGCCATCCAGAAGAAGGTCGGCCCGACCCCCGCGCCGGAGAAGAAGGCGAGCTAAGCGAGTTTTGGAATTGGGCGAGGGCTTGCGTCGGGTGGCGTAGGCTTGGCCGGATAGAGTTTTGCGTGACGGCCGGATCGGAAGATCCGGCCGTTTTTGTTGATGCGCGCCGAATACTTCGTAAACCCAAGGCAGCCACCCATATCTGGTCTAAGGGCAGCATCCACGTTATTGTGCAACCATGCTCCAAACCGCCGTCCATAAAGACTCACCAACTCTTGGGATCGGGTTTTACACCGTTCCTGAGGCGGCGAGGCTGCTGAAGATCCGCCCGCTTAACATTCGGCGCTGGCTGGGTGGGTATAGTTACACCCAGGGCGAAAAGACTATCGACATGCCGCCCCTGTGGACACCCCAGCTTCCGTCCTACGACCATCACATCGAGCTTGGGTTCCGAGATCTGATCGAGTTGCGCGTCATCAAGAGTTTTCTCGACGCTGGTCTTTCAATTCTGACCGTTCGCAACTGCCTTGAGTATGCTCGCGAATGCGCCAGCGACGACCGACCATTTTCTACCCGCCGCTTCCGAACGGATGGCCGCACCATTTTCCTGGAGAGCCTGCGGCGGACGGGCGAAGATGAGGTTCTCGACCTCAAGAGCCATCAATACGCGATCAAGAAGGTAATCGACCGGACCTTCAAAGATCTAGATATCTCTCGCGACATCGTCACCCGCTGGCGACCGTTCGAGGGCAAGCAGAGCATAGTAATCGATCCGAAGCGCGCCTTCGGCCAGCCAATCGCAAACAGCTACGGCGTCCCGACTATAGTGTTGGCTGACGCCATGAAGGCTGAGGGATCTGTTGAGCACGTGAGTAGACTCTACGACGTGTCACCGTCGGCTGTTAGAGACGCCGTGAAGTTTGAACAATCACTCGCTGCGTGAAGCTCTTTTTTGACCACAACATGTCCCCCGCGATGGCCCGAGCCTTTCGCGAACTTTTCAAAGGCGAGCATGAGGTCACCTACCTGGCGGAAAAATTTCCTCGCGACATTAGTGATGTCGATTGGATCGCAAGCCTAAGCAAGGACGGGCAGTGGGTCGTCATTTCCGGTGATCGCCGGATCACGAGGAACCGTGCCGAGTATCATGCTTTCCGCAATTCCAACCTAATCGGTCTCTTTCTCTCGCACGGGCTATACAAGGCCCCCGTTGCAAAGCAAATGGAGCGGCTCCTTGCGTTGTGGCCGATCATCCAAACTGTTCCTGCAACTATTCAGGGCGGAGCCATGTACGAGTTGCCCGTAAAGAGCACCAAGCTCCGCCAGCTCAAGATCTAATGATTAGCCCTTAGCGTCATAACCACTGCGCATCGCCGGCCCGACATACGCGACTCAGCGCGGCACGGCCTTGAGTCTGCGTTTCGCAGCAGCTGCCCCCTCCCCCTACCCCCGAAAATCAATGCTCCGCAGCACGATCCCCGGCGGGGTGCCCTCGAACTCCGTCGCCTGATATTTCCGTCCGGTGCAGGCTTCGATGCGCTCGCGCAGGCGGGTGAACTGGGCTTCGCGCTCGTTGGGCCTGGCGCGCGGGCCGCGCTCGAGGTCGTCCATCGCGGAGGTCGAGATCGCGCAGGCGATCTCCTTGGCGCCGTCCTGCATCGAGAACTGGACGATGCCGCGGTCCTGGTCGTGGCCGATGAAGCGGCTGGTGGTGAGGGTCATGGGGCGTTCCTTTGCGAGATGGGTGTGCTCCCTCTCCCGCTTGCGGGAGAGGGTTGGGATGAGGATGTCTCCGCAAGCGAGAGCCCCAACGAGGAGAGAGCCCTCTCCCGGCGTGCGGGGACGATGCTTCGCATCGCCCGGACGCGCCGACCTCTCCCGCTCGCGGGAGAGGTGGAGCGAGACCGCGATCGCGGCCGGTTTCAGCCTTCGCCGCCGAGCCGCACGAAATCGTCCAGCAGCGCCGTCACCAGCGCGCGGTGCTTGGTGTCCTCGACCGGCAGGCTGGCGGCGTAGAGGTTGAGCAGATGGCGCGCCTTCACCGCGGCCTCCGGCCACGACATCGCCGGCACCGTCATCATGCGATGTTCGAGATCGGCCTCGCGCTCGCGCAGCTCCCGAACCTGGGATTCGACGTCGGCCAGCGCGCGGCGCAGATCGGTCGCCTTCTGCGCGGCCATGCCGCGATGCTTGTCGAGATCCACGGGGTAGTCGCTCATGGGGCGGCACTCGCATCGAGGCGCTGCGCATCGGCAAGGTCGACCGAGCCGATCGACAGCAACTCCGTCGCGCCTTGCACGCCTTCGGACGGCACCGTGATCATGGTGGCGACGCGGCGATATGACGCGAACGACAGGCCCTCGATCATCTCCTCGTCGGTGACGACCTCATAGGCGCCAGCGGGCAATTCGCGCTCGACGCCGCGGATGTGGAACGGATGCTTGAAGGTGATTGTTTCTCGCCGCGAGCGGATGGTCATGCGCGCCTGCCTTTCGCAAAGAGGGGCCCCAACCGACGCCGACGTAAGGCGACCATGCGCTTGTTGCGCGGCAATAGCCAGCATTATCGCGGCCGCGCTGCAGCGCGGCGCGCATTAGGTCTCGCTATTGGCGGGCCGCAGGCGTAGGCTCGCTGCATCACCGCGACATCCGACGGCTTCGACCGGTGACTGGGGTCAGTTGCGCTCCCGCCGACAGACCCGCAGGGAACGTTCGATGTCGCGCCGTCGCATCCTGGAATGGATCGTGCCGCTGGCGGTCATGCCGCTGTTCCTGCTTCTTCTGCTGCGTGGAGCCGCGATCCTCAATGGCTAGGGCCATGCGCGTGCCTTATCTGGTCAGCGGGACCAACGAATATGGCAGCGCCAATCTCGGCCGCGGCAGCGCCACGGTCGCACTGCGCCTCGCGCGAAAACTGCTGCGCGACGGCTACATGGACGTGCGCGTCTGCACCCCGCGCGGCCGCGTGCTGCAATCGGACGAACTCGACGACCTCAAACCACCGGAGAGCGACATGAGCAAGGGCCAGCAACGCAGCAATCGCGAGATCAAGAAGCCGAAGAAGGACAAGACCAAGGTGATCGCCGCGGCACCGACCCGCAAGGACGCCAACTGGCAGCCGGATTTCGGGCCCGCGAAGAAGAAGTAGCGGGCGGAGACGAGCGCTACCTTCCCTTCTCCCCTTGTGGGAGAAGGTACCTTGCCGAAGGCAAGGCGGATGAGGGGTTGTGTCCGGGAATTCCGACGCGACAGATTAGCGCGCGGAGAGAAACCCCTCACCCGTCTCAATCGCGCTTAGCGCGATTGATCCACCCTCTCCCACAAGGGGAGAGGGTGAGAAGCACCATCGTCTCCTCGCCGTCGCGCTTTTTTGCTATACTCGTCCCGGTAGCATCACCGGGAGGGGCCGACCTGTGGAGTCCGAGCGCAACACCGACCACAAAGCCGAGCCCAAGGCCGAACCCAAGGCCGAGCCGAAAAACCTCGTCATCTGCTGCGACGGCACCGGCAACGAGATCTCGGAGAACATCTCCAACGTCCTGAAGCTGTATCGCTGCCTGCGCAAGACCGACAAAACGCGGCCGCGGCAGATGGTGTTCTACGATCCCGGGGTCGGCACGGTGACCGAGCCGTCGACGTGGCACCGCATCAAGGCCGACGTCAACCTGGTGCTGGGGCTCGCCACCGGCTACGGGCTCGATGACAACGTGCTGTCGGCCTACTGCTTCCTGGTCGAGCATTACGCGCCGGGCGACAAGATCCATCTGTTCGGTTTTTCGCGCGGTGCCTACACGGTCCGCGTGCTGGCGGGGCTGATCCACAAGATCGGCCTGATCTCGCCGGAGCAGTCCAATCTCGCAGGGTCCGGCCTGGTCGCCTACAAGCAATATTCCGGCACCGGGCGCGGCAACGATTTCGAGGACCTCAAGGACGTCGCGACCGACGAGAGCGGGCCGCTGCCGAAGGACGAATTCGACCTCGCCGCGCAGTTCGCGCGCATCACCTCGACGCGCTGGGCGACCATCCACTTCATCGGCGTCTGGGACACGGTGGCGAGCGTGATCGTGCCGCGCCCCGACCGGCTGTATTGGCCGAGCGTCGAGGAGCTGGCCTTCACGCTGCGCAATCCCAGCGTCAACATCTTCCGCCAGGCGATCGCCATCGACGAGCGGCGCTGCATGTTCCGCCTCAAGCAGTATGAGGAGCCGCAGGATTATTGGCGCAACCGCTACGTGCCCGACGAGAAGAAGGAGCCGCAGGACATCATGCAGGTGTGGTTCGCCGGCGTGCACAGCGACGTCGGCGGCGGCTATGCGGAGGCCGAGAGCGGCGAGTCCAAATATCCGCTGATCTGGATGATCGAGGAAGCCGCGAAGGCCGGGCTGAACTTCAACCCGCGCACCGTGAACCAGCTCGCCTGGGGCATCCAGCGCAAGAACTCGCCGTTCCAGTACGTCGCGCCCGCCTATACCGGCAAGACGGGCATGCTGCACGATTCCATGACCGCGCTCTGGCGCGTGCTGGAATATCTGCCGAAGAGCGCGAAGTACAAGGAATGGCCGGAGCGGAAGGTGTTCCTGGGCTTCTACATCCCCGATAGCGAGCCGCGCCCGATCCCCGAAGGCGCGCATGTGCACGAGAGCGTGCTGAAGCGGATGGCGGTGGAGCCGGGCTACCGGCCGGTGAACCTGCCGAAACTGTACGAGACGGTGCCGATGCCGGTACAGCCGCATACGGGGGTGGAGACGGCGGGGGAAGTCGTGACGGGGTGAACCCACTGCCACCCTCCCCTGGAGGGGGCACCCCGTTACCGCCGCTTTCTCCATTCGCCGCCACTTTTCGTTAAAATTCTCGGCCCCGCCTTAGCCGGTTCGCATCCTCTCCCGTTCATCATGGCCGGCAAGCCCGCCGCGAGACCTGCGGAATTGGAGGAGAGTGCCAATGCATCCGCGCCGACATGCCCGCGTGAAGCCTGCAGGCCTGGTGTCCCGCCAGGCCAAGATCATCACCGACAAGAGCGCGCCGGTGATCGTGTGCACGCTGATCGACTATTCGCCCGGCGGCGCGTGCGTCGATCTCGGCGGCCAGGTGAATATCCCCGACAGGTTCGAGCTGCTGCACGTCAACACCAGGAAGCGCTGCCGCATCGCCTGGAAGCGCGGCACGCGGGTCGGCGTGGTGTTCTAGAAATGGGTTAGCTTGCTTACCCTCTCCCCTTGTGGGAGAGGGTGGCTCGCCGCTTAGCGGCGAGACGGGTGAGGGGCGTGCCTCCGCAATCTCATCTTTCACAGCTGAATTCGCGGTGGCACACCCCTCATCCGGCGCTTCGCGCCACCTTCTCCCACAAGGGGAGAAGGAATCGAGCTACTTCCGCATCCGCGCTTTCGCGCCCGCGACGATCTGCATCGCCACACCGGCGATCCAGCCGAACAAGGCGAGCCAGGTCCAGGCCATGTGCGGCTCCAGGCGGAGCACGATGACGGCGACGGAGGCAAACGCCGTGAGCGTGGCGCAGAGCGTGCCGGCCGAGCTCAGCAGCTCCGCGGCGTCGATTTCGCCATGGGCCTCGTCGAAGGGCAGCTGCGGCGTGTCGATGCCGAGATAGAAGCCGGCGAAGCCGAGCACCATCATCAGCAGCAGGAAGCCCTGCGTGGTCAGCGTGGGAATCGCCGATCCCACATAGGCGCCGACGAACAGCCCGCACGCCGCGCCTGCCATCGCAAGTCCCACGCGCTCGATGACGTGGGCAGCCTTCCGGACACGAAATCGCATGGCGGGCCTCCGCGAGGAGTTAATGCGGCAGAGGTTAGGCCAGATTTGCGGGGGGTGGAAGCTGAGGAGATTTACGGATGCGTGGGGCGGCGCGTCGCCTCCCTCTCCCCGCAGGCGGGCGAGGTCAAGAGCCTACCGCGCCCCGAACGTGGTCTTGCCGAACAGCGCCTTCTGCGTCGAGGGCTGCGAGCGCCAATATTGCGGCGGGGCCTCGACCTCGCCGCCGAGCTCGGCGGCGGCATGCCAGGCCCAGCGCGGATCGTAGAGCATGCCGCGGGCGAGCGCGACCATGTCGGCCTTGCCGGAGGCGACGATCTCCTCGGCCTGCTTGCCTTCCGTGATCAGGCCGACCGCGATGGTGGGCAATCCCGTTTCGCGCTTGATGGCCTCCGCGAACTGCACCTGGTAGCCGGGGCCGAGCGGGATCTTCTGCAGCGGCGAGACGCCGCCGGAGGACGCGTCGATCCAGTCGACGCCGCGCGCCTTCAGCGCGTTCGCGAATTCGATGGTCTGCGCCAGGTCCCAGCCGCCCTCGACCCAGTCGGTCGACGACACCCGCATGCCGACCGGCTTGTCGTGCGGGAACACGGCGCGCACCGCGTCGTAGACTTCCAACGGGAAGCGCATGCGGTTCTGCAGGGACCCGCCATATTCGTCGGTGCGCCTGTTGGAGATCGGCGACAGGAACTGATGCATGAGATAGCCGTGCGCGCCGTGCAGCTCGATCGCGTCGATGCCGATGCGGTCCGCGCGCCTGGCGCTGTCGACGAAGGCCTCGCGGATGCGCTTGAGGCCGGCGCCATCCAGCGCCAGCGGCGCCGCCTCGCCCTCCTTGTGCGGCAGCGCCGACGGCGCCACCGTCTGCCAGCCGCCCTGGTCGAGCGGAATCAGCTGGCCGCCGTCCCAGGGCCGCGCGCTGCTCGCTTTCCGGCCCGCATGCGCGAGCTGCATCGCCACCGCGGTCGAGGAATGCTTGCGCACCGAGGCGAGGATCTGCTTCAGCGCGGCTTCGGCGGCATCGCTGTAGAGCCCGAGGCAGCCCGGCGTGATGCGGCCGATCGCCTCGACATGGGTCGCCTCGATGCAGAACATCGCCGCGCCCGACAGGCTGAGATTGTTGATGTGGGTAAAGTGCCAGTCGGTGGGAACGCCGTCCTCGGCCGAATACTGGCACATCGGCGACACCACGATGCGGTTCTTCAACGTCAGGCCGCGCAGCTTGATCGGGGAAAACAGGGCGCTCATGCGGGGAGTTCCGGGGGATGGAGGGATGGAAGCGATTGCATGAAGTTTAGTAGCTCGATGGCGAATTGCCAGCTGCGCGAGGGACATGGCCGACCGGGACGGCATGCATTGCGGTCAGGGTTTAGTGGAAATCCGTCTCCACTCGTCATTGCGAGCGGCTTGTCCGCCATAGCTCGAAGAGCGACGGCGGAAGCGAAGCAATCCAGAATCTCGCCGCGATGACAGTACCTCACTCCACCAGCGCGAACTGCAGCAGCAGCGTGCGCTGGAGCATCGAGAAATTGTCGTCCGACACCAGCGTCAGAACGGTCTCGCCCTCCGCGGTGACGTGGGCGTCGATGCCTTCCATGTTGTCGATCTCCTGGCCGAGATCGGCCTTGAACAGCGCGGGGCCGTCGACCACCGCGTTCGGCGCGATCGACTTCAGCGGAATCGCGCGGATGCGGATATCGACGCCGGTGAACCAGGAGAACTTGCGTTCGAGGATCAAGAGATCGCCCGAGGGCAGCAGCACGGCGTCGCTGATGTCGAATTTTTCGGTGCGGCGGACGCTGAACTGGCCGGGCGTGGGGCCGCCGATCAGGAACGCGACCAGATTGCCGTTCGCATCCAGCCCCTCCTCGGAGAACGCGATCAGGGTGCCCGCCAGCGGCTCGCCTTTCGGCACGAACACGAGCGCCTCGAGCCCCTTGTTGTAGGGCAGCTTGCGCAGCGCGGGCGGCACGGCGAGCACCTCGCCGCGGGCGCGGGTGCCGTCGCCGGTGAAATCGAACCGCATGATCTGGTTGACGCGCTCGAGCCCGACATAGACGAGGTTGCCGTCACGCGCGATCGACTCGGTGTCGTACCACAGCCGCTTCTCGGTGATCGGCCGTCCCTCCGCATTGAGGACCGGCGCCGCCTCGACATCGTCGAGGCCGACCATCTTGCCGCCGGAATAGCGGATGGTGCCGGTGAACCACGTGCCCTGGTCGGACAGCGCCAGGAAGCGCTCGCCCTTGCTGTCGAGGAAGCGGAAGCCGGACAGGCCGCCAAAACGCCGATGCGGCGAGGTCAGCACGAGGCCGCTGCGATATTCCAGCGAGCCGAAGCGCGTGCGCGAACGGTCGCGCGGCTCGAAATCCGGAATCGGCCGCGCGTTGACCTCGATGCCGACCGGCGCGGCGACGCCGTGATCGATCTGCGCCGCGCGTCGCGGCGGCGCGGGCGTGCCTTGCGCGTTTGCCAGGCGAGGGATCGCGAAAGCGGAAAATCCCGCCGCCGCGTGGCCGATAAAGCCGCGGCGGGATAGAGGTGCGCTCACGAATGCAATTTGCGTCGCGGGCGACCGGCCGGCTGCGTCGGCGCGGTGTTGGTTTCGCTGAACAGCTCGGCGAGCTTTTCGGTAATGGCGCCGCCGAGCTCCTCGGCGTCCACGATCGTCACCGCGCGGCGATAGTAGCGGGTGACGTCATGGCCGATGCCGATCGCGATCAGCTCGACCGGCGAGCGGGTCTCGATCTCCTCGATGATGTGGCGCAGATGCCGCTCGAGATAGTTGCCGGGATTGACCGACAGCGTGGAATCGTCGACCGGCGCACCGTCCGAGATCATCATCAGGATCTTGCGCTGCTCGGGCCGTCCGAGCAGGCGCTTGTGCGCCCAGTCGAGCGCCTCGCCGTCGATGTTCTCCTTCAGCAGCCCCTCGCGCATCATCAGGCCGAGATTCTTTCGCGCACGGCGCCAGGGCGCATCCGCCGACTTGTAGATGATGTGCCTGAGATCGTTGAGGCGGCCGGGACTGGCCGGCTTGCCGGCGGCAAGCCACGCCTCGCGCGACTGCCCGCCCTTCCAGGCGCGCGTGGTGAAGCCGAGGATCTCGACCTTGACGCCGCAACGCTCCAGCGTGCGGGCGAGGATGTCGGCGCAGGTCGCCGCCACCGTGATGGGGCGTCCGCGCATCGAGCCGGAATTGTCGAGCAGCAGCGTCACCACGGTGTCGCGGAACGTCGCCTCCTTCTCGTGCATGAAGGACAGCGGGTGATGGGGATCGGTGACGACGCGCGACAGGCGCGCGGGGTCGAGAATGCCCTCTTCGAGGTCGAACTCCCAGGCGCGGTTCTGCTGCGCCATCAAGCGCCTCTGAAGCCGGTTGGCGAGGCGGGCGACGATGCCCTGCAGATGCGCGAGCTGCTTGTCGAGATAGGCGCGCAGGCGCTCCAGCTCGTCGTGGTCGCAGAGGTCTTCGGCGGCGATGATTTCGTCGAATTTCGGGGCGAACGCGTGATATTCCGGCCCGCGCGGCTCGTTCTTGCCGTGCGAATTCGGACGCGTCGCCTCGCCCGGCGTCTCGTCGTCGCCGAGCTCGCCATCGTCGAACGTGTCGGAGGTCGAGGCCTGCGCGCTTTCCATCGCGCTCTCGCTCATCTCCTCCGAGCTCGCCTGCGCCTGGTCGGCGCTCATCTCCTGCGCGGCATCGGAATCGGGCGAGCCTTCGGCGCCGGACTGGTCGTTGTCGCCGTCGCGATTTTCCTCGTCGTCGTCATTGTCTTCGCTGTCGGCGCTGCGCTCGTCGCCGAGCTCGAGCGCGGTCAGCAGATCATGCACGGCGTCGCCGAACCGGGTCTGGTCCTCGACCAGCGTATCGAGCCGGTCGAGCCGCTTGCCGATCTTGTCTTCGAGTATGGGACGCCAGAGATCGACCATTTTCTTGGCGGCCGTCGGCGGCGCCATGCCGGTGAGACGCTCGCGCACCAGCATCGCCAGCGCGTCGGCGAGCGGCGCATCAGCGCGGTCGGTGATCTCGTCGAACTTGCCGCGGTGAAAGTGGTCGTCGAGCATCGCGGTGAGGTTCTTGGCAACGCCCGCCATGCGGCGCGCGCCGATCGCCTCGACCCTCGCCTGCTCCACCGCCTCGAACACGCCGCGCGCCTGCGGATTGCCGGGCATCAGCTTGCGATGCAGCTTGGCATCGTGACAGGCGATCTTGAGCGCGATGGAATCGGCGTGGCCGCGCACGATCGCGGCATCGCGCTTGGTCATTTTTCGCGCGGGCTCCGGCAGCCGGGCCTTGCCGGGCGCGAGACCGGGCCGCTCGGCGGCGAAGCTGACGTCGAGCTCGGGCGATTTCGCGATCGCCTTCAGGCAGGACGCGACCGAGCGCTTGAACGGCTCGGTCGGCGCTTCCTTGGTGTTACGGAATTTGGAGTTGGATGATGATGTGCTCATAGCGACTTCGTAAACGAATGGCGCGTCACGCCGCCGGGATAGCCTTTGAGGGTGCCGAATTCCTCGTACCCGCAGGAACGATAGAAGCCCGGCGCCTGGAAACTCATGGTGTCGACATGGGCCTGGACCGCGCCCTGCCGTCTTGCCTCGTCCTCGATCGCCGCGATCAGCTTCGTCCCCAAACCCTTGCCGCGCTGCTTCTGGTCGATCCAGAAATACTGGATGAACAGAACCGTGGCCCAGAGGTGCCCGACGATGCCGCCGACGATCTTGCCGCGGTCCTTCAGCGAGACCGCGACACTCTTGAACTTCTGCTTCCCAAAATGCTCGTCGTTGTAGGCGCCGAGCCCGGCGAGCACAGCCTTCTTGGTCGTCCCAATGGTGCGCTCGACGGTGATGTTGGCCATGGGGTCAGCTGAGCGCCACGTTCACCGAGGATTCCGGCAGCTCCGCGTTGAAGCAGCGCTGGTAGAACTCGGCGACCAGGGGACGCTCGAGCTCGTCGCATTTGTTGAGGAAGGTGACACGGAAAGCAAATCCGATATCGCCGAAGATGTCGGCGTTCTCAGCCCAGGTGATCACCGTGCGCGGGCTCATCACCGTCGACAGATCGCCGTTGGCGAACGCGTTACGGGTGAGATCGGCAAGGCGCACCATCTTGTTGACGATGTCGCGGCCCTCCTGGGTGCGATAATGCTTGGCCTTCGCCAGCACGATCTCCACTTCCTCGTCATGGCTGAGATAGTTCAGCGTGGTGACGATCGACCAGCGGTCCATCTGGCCCTGATTGATCTGCTGGGTGCCGTGATAGAGGCCCGAAGTGTCGCCGAGGCCGACCGTGTTGGCCGTCGCGAACAGGCGGAAGCACGGATGCGGCTTGATCACCTTGTTCTGGTCGAGCAGCGTCAGGCGGCCAGAGACCTCCAGCACGCGCTGGATCACGAACATCACGTCCGGGCGGCCGGCGTCGTATTCGTCGAACACCAGCGCGACGTTGTGCTGGAGCGCCCAGGGCAGGATGCCGTCACGGAATTCGGTGACCTGCTTGCCGTCGCGGACCACGATCGAGTCCTTGCCGACGAGGTCGATACGGCTGATGTGGCTGTCGAGATTGACGCGCACGCAGGGCCAGTTCAGGCGGGCGGCGACCTGCTCGATATGGGTGGATTTGCCGGTACCGTGATAGCCGGTCACCATCACGCGGCGGTTCCTGGCGAAACCGGCGAGAATGGCAAGCGTGGTGGCACGGTCGAAGCGGTAATCGGAATCGACTTCAGGCACGTGAGGATCGACGGCGGAATAGGCCGGCACTTCGAGATCGCTGTCGATCCCAAAGACCTGGCGCACCGACACCTTCATGTCGGGCAAACCGGAAACTTCCTCAACTTTGGACATGGCGGCGGTCGTCATCAATCCTCCGAGGTCCCGGGCGATCCCGAGACCAGTTATTTGCACGGTGGCTGCGGCTGGGTGCACCTGCGAACCTATCAGAGACAACGTGCCGGCAGAAGCCCGCCCCCCAATCAAAGTTCCGTTGTCTTTTCATTTAGATAGGCAAGGAACGCGATTTTTGGAAGGCTGCTCTGCGAATCGCGCCCGAATTTCGTGCGGGACCTACGGCCTGCCCACCTGAGTGGCACTTTTACCGCCTCTGCTTACTTATGTAGGGTCTGAACCCGCTCTGAACCCGCCTGGCCCCACCCACCACAGAGACCATGTGACGTCCTTTCTCGATCCCTTCATCGCGTTCGTTTCGGCCCATGCGTGGCTGGCCTACCTGACCCTGTTCCTGGCGGCGCTGCTGGAAGCCGTTCCGGTGGTTGGCTCGGTGGTGCCTGGCTCGACCATCATCCTGGCACTGAGCGCCCTGGTCCCGGGCGGGGAATTGAAGCTGCAATGGGTGCTGCTGGCGGCAGTGATCGGTGCGGTACTCGGCGACGGGTCCGCCTACTGGATCGGGCACCGGCAGCAACGCGATATCCTCAACACCTGGCCGCTGACCAATTATCCGCGCCTGGTCGAGGAGAGCGAAAGCTTCTTCCACCGCTTCGGCACCTGGGCCGTGTTCTTCGCCCGCTTCGTGCCACCAATCCGCGCCTTCGTGCCGGTGACCGCCGGTGCGCTCGGGATGGCGCCTGCGAAGTTTTACGCGATCAACATCCCCGCGATCCTGGTCTGGGCGCCGGCGCACGTGCTGCCTGGCGTGCTGGCGGTGTCGGCCCTGCACGAATATGCCGGCCTGCACCACCATGGGCACGTCGGCAAGCACATCTGGATCCTGACCGTGATCGCGGTCGCGATCGTGCTGGGCGCGGCCGTGTGGCTCGTCCGCCGCCGGAATGGCGGTGGTGTCGTCGAAGCGAAGCCACCGGTCTGATCGGCTGCATCAGAGCACACCGCCCTCATCCTGAGGGCCCGCCAACGGCGGGCGTCTCGAAGGATGGCCGCGGGCGAGAGGCCTGCATGGTTCGAGACGCGCGCGAAGGGCGCGCTCCTCACCATGAGGGTGTAAATTTAGCTCTTCGGCTCAGCCCCCGTTCTCCGCCCCGGCGCCGGCCCCACATAGCGCGCCCGCGGGCGGATCAGCTTGCCGAACTGCAATTGCTCGCTGGCATGCGCGATCCAGCCGACGCTGCGGGCCATCGCGAACAGTGCGAGCTCGCTGCCCGCGGGCAAGCGCAACGCATGCACGAGCACGGCGAGCGCGTAGTCGATATTGACGAACTCGCCGGTCGCCTCCGCGATCCGCTCCGGCACTTCGCGCGTGAATTTTCGCGGCGCGCCGGCGCGGGCCAGCGCATTCAGCAGCGACTGCGCGCGGGGATCACCACGCTTGTAGACGCCATGGCCGAAGCCGGCAAAGCGCTCGCCGAGCGCAACGCGCTCGCGGACCATGGGCGCGACATCGCGATCGACCAGCGTCTTGACGAGCTGCGAGGCCAGCACGCCGGCGCCGCCGTGCTTGGGGCCTTTCAGCGCGGCGAGGCCGGCGATGACGGCGTCGTAGAGGTTGAGGCCGGTCGAGGCCGCGCAGCGCGCGGTGAAGGTCGAGGCGTTCAATTCATGATCGGCGAGCAGAACGAGCGCGCGGCGGATCAGATCGGGCGCGTGCTTGTTGTCGGGCGCCCAGGCTCTTGCGATCTCCTGATGCAGCGCCCCGGCCGACGGCTCGGCATTGAGCATGGTGGCAACCAGCAACCGGACGATGCGCGCGCCAACCATGGCGCGGCCATCGGGCGCCCGGGTGAAAGCGCGGGGGTCGGCGCTCGCGGCCAGCGCGAGCACGGCGATGGCGCGGTCGATCGGCGCCGCCCGGCGCGCGGCATCCGCGATCATGCGCATCTCCTCGGAGATCGCGGGCTGATTGTCCGGATCGAACGGATCGACGCCGGAGACGTCCCACAGCAGCGTCGCTGTGTGCTCCAGCGTGTCGTTCTCGGCGAGATCGACGCAATTGACGCCGCGATAGATCGCGCCGTCCTCGGTGATCGTCGAGATTTCCGTGTCCATCACGGGCAAATCGGCGTCGAAGCTGCGCAGGCCGCGCGGCTCCGGCGACGGCACCCGGCGCTCCTTGAGCGAACGGACATCCTCGGCGCGGTAGCGGTTCTTTCGCGAGTCCGGCGTCGGCTCGGAGCGGATCAGGCCTCGGCTGACATAGGCGTAGAGCGTGGCCGGCGAGATCGCGAGCTCGGCGGCGGCCTCCCGCGCGGACAGGTACAGGCCTTCCGAATTTTTCATATTGATTTATGTAATCAAGATTGATCAATCTGTCGAGAGGCCCGACCTTTCCCCTGCGTAGAACAGGAGATTTGGGCCATGAACATCCACCTCACCAAGAGCCAGATCGGGCTGGACGGCGTTCCCGCGGCCGAGACCGTGCTGAGCCATGTCGACGGCGAGCGCGGCGAACTGATCATCGCCGGCGAGCATGTCGGCCGACTGGCCAGCCAGTCGAGCTTCGAAGGCGTCACCGCCCGGCTCTGGAACGGCGCTAGCCAGACCAGCTTGAGCGAAGCCAATGTGCGGGCGAGCCTGGGGGCGGCGCGCGAGCGCGCCTTCGCGCGATTGCCGGGCCTTCTGCCGGTGACGAGCGGCATGGGCATCGTCGACGGGTTTCGCGCGGCGGTCGCCGGGCTTCGCGCGGAGCACGGGCTGGAGCACGAGGCGACCATCGTCGGCGCCTTTCCGGTGATCGCAGGCGCGCTGGTCCGCCGCGCCAAGGGGCTCGATCCGGTTGCGCCCGATCCGAGCGCGAGCCACGCCGCCGATACGCTGCGCATGCTGCACGGGCGCGCGCCTGAAGCACGCGAGGTCAGCGCGCTCGACGCCTATCTCGTCACCGTCTGCGACCACGGCATGAACGCCTCGACCTTCACCACGCGCGTGGTCGCCTCGACGCAGGCCGATCTGTTCGCCGCCGTCACTGCCGGCTATTGCGCACTCACGGGTCCCTTGCATGGCGGCGCGCCGGAGCCGGTGCTGGAGATGCTCGATGCGATCGGCTCGCGCGAGCGCATCGAGCCCTGGGTGGACGCGGCGCTGGCGCGCGGCGAGCGGATGATGGGGTTTGGTCACCGCGTCTACCGCGTGCGCGATCCGCGCGCCGACGTGCTCAAGACCGCCATCGAGGCGCTGGCCTCAGACGGCGCCGGCCTGCCGTTTGCCGGCGAGGTCGAGGCCTATATCCGCAGCGCCCTGCGCAAGAAGAATCCGGAGCGGCCGCTGGAGACGAATGTCGAGTTCTTCACCGCGATCCTGCTCGATGCGCTGGCGATTCCGCGCCAGGCCTTCACGCCGATCTTCGCTGCCGCGCGCGCCGCGGGCTGGACCGCACATGCGCGCGAGCAGCAGCGGACCGGTCGGTTGATCCGGCCGAGTTCGTCGTATGTGGGGGCCATGCCCGCAGATTGAACACGTGCGGGCTAGCCGCGCTCGCTAGAGCTGGATTTGGTGGGGCTTTTTGCCCATGCGACCCAGCGACCCAGCGACAAGCGGGAACAAAAGTATTGGCCACGCATTCAAGCTCGCCCCCACGAAAGTCATCGGGGGCGGACAAGAAAAGGAATGATAATGAAGAAGCTCTCCTACGCCCTCGCTGCAGGAACGCTGCTCGCTCTATCGTCACTCGCAGCACCAGCCAATGCGCTGCCGGCTCACCCTCTCCCCAGCGCAACGGTTTCCGGGGACGTCGTGAACGCACGCTTTCATTACGCTCCGCGAAGAGTCTGCACCGTACGCACCGTCATCACGCGCGGCTATCATGGACGCCGCATCGTCAAGCGCGTCCGTGTCTGTCGGGGAAGGTAACGTTGAAGGTGCCGTCCGCTTCCGAGCGGGCGGCATCCAATCGTCGCGCGGTGAGGCCCTACGCCTCCCGCACCACCGTCTTCAGATAATTATACGCCTTGATGATCTCGATCAGGCGGTCTTCGGTGGAGCGGTCGCCGCCATTGGCGTCGGGGTGGTGCTGCTTCACCAGCGCCTTGTACTTGGTCTTGACGTCGGCGAGCGTGGAATCGGGGCCGAGACCCATGACCTGAAGCGCCTTGCGCTCGGCATTCATCACCTTGCGCGTTTCGGCCTTGGGCGCCGCCTCCGGGCCCTTCCGCCAGCCGGAGCGGCCGTTGAGCTCCGCGAACATGCTGAACGGATCGAAGGCGCTGTCGATCTCGGCCTCCGCACCCTTCTTGACGCCGCCATTGGCGCCCATCTTCCAGGTCGGACGGTGGCCGGTCAGCGCATCCTTCTGGTAGCGCGCCACGGCGTCGGCATTCATGCCGGAGAAGAAATTGTAGTTCTGGTTGTACTCGCGCACGTGATTCAGACAGAAGTGCCAGTACTCGCGCGAATTCTCGCGACCCTTGGGCGCGCGGTGGGCGCCCTTGTTCTGACACCCGGTCCATTCGCAATTGACCACGGTGTCGCGCGGCTTCACGTCCGGCTGCTTGCCTTTCGGCTTGACCCGGATGGAGTCGAAGAATTTTGATGAATCGATCGGCATGGCCAACTTTGACTACGCAATGCAAAAACCTTCAAGTCTTGACATTGCAATTTGGTGAGAACCCATAGCCGAAGCTTCGCTTCGGCGTCCTTAAGACCGGCCGAAGCTCCGCTTCGGCGTCCTCAAGAACGGCCACCTAAAGGTGGCCTATGCATTGACGGAGTGCGATCGGGTACCTTAATGGCTCACATGGCTACCAAAGACATTATCAGCAACAAGTTGCAGGAAGCTTTCACACCGGAAAGCCTGCAGGTCGTCGACGAGTCCCATTTGCATGAGGGCCATTCCGGCCATCGGCCGAGCGGCGAGACGCACTTTCGCGCTTATATCGTGTCGCAAGCCTTCAAAGGGAAGAGCCGGGTCGACCGCCACCGCATGATAAATTCTGCGCTGGCCGCGGAACTTGCGGGTGGTGTGCATGCACTCGCGATCCACGCGCAGGCGCCGGGGGAAGGGTGATGCACTTGCCCTCCCCTGGAGGGTAGGAATCAAAACGACGTCCCGGCCCGCCTCGGCTTGGCTTCCTCCATTTCCGCCTCGCGCGGCACCGGTGAAATACGGAGTGCGGTGATGCGGTTGCGCTCGCGGCGGAGGACGCGGAAGCGGAAGCCGTGGAAGGTGAAGCTCTGGCCGCGATCGGGGATCGAGCGCGCCTCGTGAATGACGAGGCCGGCGACCGTGGTTGCCTCTTCATCGGGCAGATGCCAGTCCATGGCGCGGTTGAGGTCGCGGATCGGCACCGAGCCGTCAACCACGACCGAGCCGTCCGGCTGGGCACGCACGCCGGCGACCACGACGTCGTGCTCGTCGGAGATGTCGCCGACGATCTCTTCCAGGATGTCTTCCAGCGTCACAAGACCTTCGACTTCGCCGTACTCGTCGACGACGAGCGCGAAATGAGTCTTGCGGCGGCGGAACGCCTTCAGCTGCTCGGAGACGGGGCGCATCTCCGGCACGAACCAGGGCGGCAGCGCGATGGTGGACACGTCGATGCGCGAGGTGTCGCCGTCGGAGGCGCGGATCGCGCGCAGCAGATCCTTGGCATGGAGCACGCCGATGATGTTCTCCGGCTTCTCGCGCCACAGCGGAATGCGGGTGTATTCGGTCGCCAGCACCTCGCGCACCAGTTCCTCCGGCGGCAGGTCGGCGTTGATCATCATCATCTCGGTGCGATGGATCATGACGTCGGAGACCTGGAGCTCGCGCAGGTCGAGCAGGCCTCCGAGCATGTCGCGGTCCTGCTTCTCGAACTTGCCCTCGTGATGCAGCAGGTCGACCGCGCCGCGCAGGCGCTCGGTCGGCGACAGGATCGCCTGGTGCTCGCCGGCAAGACCGAACAGGCGCATCAGCAGGCGCACGATGACTTCCACGATCTTGAGCAGCGGCCCCAGCACGTACATCGTCAGCCGCATCGGGCGCGCGACCGCAAGCGCCATGCGATCGGGCGCGTTGATGGCGATGGTCTTCGGCAGCACCTCGGCGAAGATCACGACCAGCGCGGTCATCACGCCGGTGGCATAGAGCACGCCGACATCGCCGAACCATGCGGTGAAGATGCTGGTGGCCAGCGCGGATGCACTGATATTGGCGATGTTGTTGCCGAGCAGCAGCGCGCCGATCAGGCGCTCGCGCATGTCGAGCAACTGCGAGACCACGTCGGCGTCGCGATTACCCTGCTTGGAGAGCCGCAGCATGCTGGCGCGCGAGGCGCCGGTCAGCGCGGTCTCGCTCGCGGCAAAGAAGCCCGAGACGAGCAGGCAGAGAATGACGATGGTGAATCCGAGCCAGTCCATGCACCACTCTGGTTTCTCGATTTGATGCGACGTTCAGCCCCGCGTCAGGCCTTTTGCGCGAGCTTGTCCTTGAGGAAATTACGCACCGGCGCCGGCTCGACGTCCTTCGCGATCACGGCGCGCCCGACGGCCTCCAGCAGGATGAAGGTGAGCTTGCCGCGCTTGACCTTCTTGTCCTGCGCCATCAGCGTCATCAGCGCGTCAGCGTCGGCAAGACCTTCCTGCGTGAAGCCAGCGATGTCCTGCAGGCGCGTCGGCAAGCCCGCTTCGATGAGGTGACGCTCGACGCGCGCCGCGTCCGCCTCGCCGATCATGCCGAGCGTCGCGGAAAACTGCGCCGCCAGCGTCATGCCGATCGCAACGCCCTCGCCGTGGAACAGGCGGTCGGAGAAACCGGTCGCCGCCTCCAGCGCGTGGCCGAAGGTGTGGCCGAGATTGAGCAGCGCGCGCTCTCCGGTCTCGCGCTCGTCGCGCGAGACGACGCCGGCCTTGGCGCGGCACGAGGTCGCGATCGCGTGTTCGCGCGCCGAGCCGCCCTTGAAGATGTCGGAATGGTTCTTTTCCAGCCAGGTGAAGAAGGCCTCGTCGCCGAGCACGCCGTATTTGGCGACCTCGGCATAGCCGGCGCGGAATTGGCGCGGCGACAGCGTGTCGAGCACGGCGGTATCGGCGATGACCAGCACCGGCTGGTGGAAGGCGCCGAGCAGGTTCTTGCCCTGCGGCGAGTTGATGCCGGTCTTGCCGCCGACGCTGGAATCGACCTGCGCCAGCAGCGAGGTCGGCACCTGCACGAAATCGACGCCGCGGCGCAGGATCGCGGCGGCAAAGCCGGCGAGATCGCCGACCACGCCGCCGCCGAGCGCGATGACGAGATCGTTGCGCTCGATCCTGGCGGCGATCAGGGCTTCGCTGACCTTTTCGAGGCCCGCATAGGTCTTGGAGATCTCGCCTTCCTCGACCACGATTCGCGAGGTCGGAATGCCGGCGGCCGCGAGCGAGGCCTCGGCCGGCTCGAGCCAGTACTTTGCGACGGTGCGGTCGGTCACGATCGCGGTGCGCACGCCGGGCCGCAAAGCTGCGACCCGCGCGCCGAGCGAGGCCAGCACGCCGCGGCCGATGACGATGTCATAGGCGCGATCGCCGAGCGCGACGTCGACATTGACGGGGTCGGAATGTTTCAGTGGCGCGGTCATCGTACGGCACTCGCGACGTCGGCGGGAGGTTGGGATGCCTGGTCGCCGCAGAGATGGGCGCGCAGCGTCTCGATGGCCTCCTCGACGATCTTGTCGTGCGGCACCTCGCGCGAGGCGATGGTGAGGTCGGCACTGCCATAGACCGGCTCGCGCTCGGTGAGGAGGCGCGTCACGGTCCCTTCGGGATCGGCGGTCTGCAGCAGCGGACGGTCGGCACGGCGGCGCACGCGGCGCATGATGACGTCGTGGTCGGCCTTGAGCCAGATCGAGATCGCCTTCGCCGCGATGCGGCTGCGCGTCTCCTCGCGCATGAAGGCGCCGCCGCCGGTCGCCAGCACGATGGGACCGCCGTCGAGCAGACGCGCGATCACGCGGGCCTCGCCGTCGCGGAAATGCGGCTCGCCGTGGCGCTCGAAGATTTCCGGTATGGTCATGCCGGCCGCGGCCTCGATCTCGGTGTCGGCGTCGACGAAGGGCAGCTTGAGCCGGGCCGCCATGCGGCGGCCGATGGTGGATTTGCCCACCCCCATCATGCCGACGAGCACGATCGAGCGCGCACCGAGCGCCGACAGGATGTCGGCCTCGGGCGAAGCTTGTATCGGCAACGCGGCGTCGGACATGGATCTCGCTCGATCTGCCGCCAAAGGCGGCACGCTTTGGCCACCTATACGACCCCGCAGGGGCCCTCGCCAGAGGACTCTTGCCACGAAACGGCGAACATGTTGGATGATTTCATTGGTTAATTTGCCCGCCAAGTCCCCTTACCGAGACCCTCTCCGAGATCTTGCCGATGCCCAGCCTGTTCCGCTTCCTGACGGTCGTCGCCGTGATCGCCGGCATCGTCTATGGCGTGATCTTCGCACTGGCGAATTTCGTCAATCCCAAGCCGCGGGAAATGACGGTGACGATCCCGGCGGATAAATTTCTCAAGAAATAGGAGCTAGGCTGCGGGGCATGCGCGCCAGACCTTCCGCCAGCAAGCCCTCGGATGCCAAGCTCGCCGGCCTGTTCCTCGACATGCTCGCGGCGGAACAGGGCGCCGGACCCAACACGCTCGATGCCTACCGCCGCGACCTCACCGATTTCTCCGAGTTCCTCGGCCGCGTCGGCCATACTTTTGCGGACGCGGAGACGCAGATCCTGCGCGACTATCTCGCCGATCTCGACACCCGCGGTTTCAAATCCACCAGCGTCGCGCGGCGGCTGTCGGCGATGCGGCACCTCTATCGCTTCCTCCTGAACGAGCGGATCAGAACCGACGATCCCGCGGCGATCCTGTCCGGCCCCAAGCGCGGCCGCGGCCTGCCGAAGGTGCTGTCGATCGCGGACGTCGACCGCATGCTCCGCCGCGCCAAGGAATTGAGCGAAGCGCAGGATGCCTCGCCCGCCAGGGGGCTGCGCGCCTTGCGGCTCTATTGCCTGCTCGAGGTGCTCTACGCCACGGGCCTGCGCGTCTCCGAGCTGGTGGCGCTGCCGCGTTCGGCGGCCAAGCGCGACGCCCGCATGATCTTGGTGCGCGGCAAGGGCAACAAGGAGCGGCTGGTGCCGCTCAACGAGGCCTCGCGACAGGCGATGGCGGATTATCTCAGCGCAACGGAAGCGGCAAAGGCCGACAAGAAGAACAGTGTCGCCGCCTCGAAATGGCTGTTCCCCTCGTTCGGCGAGAGCGGGCATCTGACGCGGCAGCATTTTGCCCGCGACCTCAAGGAGCTCGCAATTGCCTCCGGGCTGCAGGCCCGGCTGGTATCCCCCCACGTGCTGCGCCACGCGTTTGCCAGCCACCTGCTGCACAACGGCGCCGACTTGCGCATCGTGCAGACCCTGCTCGGCCACACCGACATCTCGACCACCCAGATCTACACCCATGTGGTGGAGGAGCGCCTGAAGAGCCTGGTGCGCGACCTGCACCCGCTCGCGGAGAAGTAGATTTTGCGAACGGTGCGCTCCCTCTCCCGCTTGCGGGAGAGGGTCGGGGAGATGGCGTCTTCGCAACGGGACAATCCCCCAGAGGATAGAACCCTCACCCGGCGCTTCCCGCCGACCTCTCCCGCAAGCGGGAGAGGTGAACCAACCGCCTTGACTTCGACCACATCTCCGCAGAAAGAGCCGGGGCCTCACGGATGATTTGGCGGGTTGCCCAGGAGCCCACAAGCCAACCCATTGAAGAAGCTACACTTCTTTTTGCAGGTCCAAATCCGCTTCGCCGCTTCGCCCCGTCCTCCCTATATTGAGTTGATGCCAGACCAGATGCGCAGCTATCTCGACTTCGAAAAGCCGGTCGCCGAGCTCGATTCCAAGGTCGACGAGCTGCGGACGCTCGCCGCTTCCGGCACCGACATCAGTGATGAGATCGGGCGGATCGAGGACAAGGCAGCGCAGGCGCTGGCCGACCTCTATCTGAACCTGACGCCGTGGCAGAAGACGCTGGTCGCGCGGCATCCGCAGCGGCCGCATTTCAACGACTTCATCAAGGGCCTGATCACCGAGTTCACCCCGCTCGCCGGCGACCGCAAGTTCGGCGAGGACGAGGCGCTGGTCGCGGGCTTCGGCCGTTTCCGCGGCGAGGCCATCTGCGTCATGGGCCAGGAAAAGGGCGATTCCACGGAGAGCCGCATCAAGCACAATTTCGGCATGGCGCGGCCCGAGGGCTATCGCAAATGCGTGCGGCTGATGGAGATGGCCGAGCGCTTCGGCCTGCCGGTGCTGTCGCTCGCCGATTCCGCCGGCGCCTATCCCGGCATCGGCGCGGAAGAGCGCGGCCAGGCCGAGGCGATCGCGCGATCGACCGATGCCTGCCTGGCGCTGACCGTGCCGAACGTCGCCATCATCACCGGCGAGGGCATGTCGGGCGGCGCCATCGCCATCACCACCGCCAACAAGGTCCTGATGCTGGAGCACGCGATCTACAGCGTGATCTCGCCCGAGGCCGCCTCCTCGATCCTCTGGCGCGACGGCACCAAGGCGCAGGAAGCCGCCAACAACATGAAGATCACCGCCCAGGACATGCTGCGCTTCGGGGTGATCGACAGCATCCTGAAGGAGCCGGTCGGCGGTGCCCATCGCGACCCCGCCGCCATGATCGCCACCACGGGCGATGCCATCGCCAAGGCTTTTGACGAGCTCCGGGGCCTCGACGGGGATGCCGTCCGCAAGCATCGTCGGCAGAAATTTCTCGATATCGGCCGGAAACTGAGCTGATTCGACCGGTTTTGATGCCGTAACGGCGGTACGCACCCTCCCCGCAGGCGGGGGAGGCGAAGAGCCCCCGGTAACCCCGCGTTAACCCTTTTTTTGCCCAAATCGGCGATCTCAGTGGTGGTTTGGCCCGAGGGCCCAAGTAAAGCCTGAAGTTTAGTCTCTGTTGACCATGCTACTGGGCCAACGGGCTCGTGATCCCCGCTCGGGTTGCGACCACATGACCCAGAGGTTAGAATTTTAATCAATGGCTTCAGGGCATAAGCGCTGGAGCGTGATTGCGAAAAAGCCCGTCACGACGGGTCCGGTTCTCCGGTCGGATCATGCTTCAAGGAATTGGGGTTCGCGCTGCTTGCCCGGCACGGTGTGGGGTCCATCTTGATTTCTCGTTCGCTTGTTCGCGCGCTTTTGGCTCCGGTTGCGCTCGCCGCCAGCATTCTGCTGGCCGGCTGCGACACCGACCAGGTTTCGCTTGCGACCAATGCCAAGGCCAACCAGCCGGTGCCGCCAAAGCTTCTCGCCGCGATGGTCGAGAAGGACATGGACCTGCAATCGCCGATCCTGATCCGCCTGTTCAAGCAGGAGGCCGAGCTCGAGGTCTGGAAGCAGACCCGCAACGGCCAGTTTGCGCTGCTCAAGACCTATCCGATCTGCCGCTGGTCGGGCGACCTCGGACCGAAGGTGCGCGAAGGCGACCGGCAGGCGCCGGAGGGATTCTACTCGATCAATCCGAGCCAGATGAATCCGCAATCGGCCTATTACCTGTCCTTCAACACCGGCTATCCCAACGCGTTCGACAAGGCTCTGGGGCGCAGCGGCTCGCAGCTGATGGTGCACGGCGATTGCTCCTCGCGCGGCTGCTACGCGATGACGGACGAGCAGATCGCCGAGATCTATTCGCTCGGGCGCGAATCCTTCTTCGGCGGCCAGAAGGCGTTCCAGCTCCAGGCCTATCCGTTCAGGATGACGCCGGTGAACATGGCCAAGCACCGGAACAATCCGAACATGCCGTTCTGGAAGATGATCAAGGAAGGCTATGATCATTTCGAGGTGACGCGGCAGGAGCCGAAGGTCGATTTCTGCGAGAAGAAGTACGTGTTCGACGCGGCCAAGGCGCCCGACGCGAAGCGCGATCCGGTGTTCGACGCGTCCGCGAAGTGCCCGGCCTATGTGATCCCCGAGGAAATCGCCAGCGCCGTGCGCGAGAAGGAGGCCCGCGACCAGGCCGAGTACGCCAAGCTGGTCTCGCGCGGCACGCCGGTTGCGCGCATGAACACCGGCATCGACGGCGGCATGAACAAGATCTTCGCCGCGAAGATTCCGGAAGGATCGACCGGCCTGTCGGAGGGCGCCGAAGGCACGACCCTGCAGATGCTGGCGATGGCGAAGGCGCCGGGCACGATCCCCGGCCACGTCAATCCGCCCAAGCCGAACCTCGATGCGGCCGCGCCCTCGCCGCAGGAAGAGCCCGTCGTCGCCGTCAGCGCGCCCGCCGCCAACGCCCGCGTCGCCACCGCCGCTCCCGCCGAGAAATCCGGCTTCTTCTCCAACCTCGGCCGCAAGATGGGCCTGGGCAGCGCCGACACCACGGCAACCACGCCGCCGCCGCCGCAAGCCACGGCGTCCGTTGCTCCCGCCACGACACCGCCGACCGCAGCGTCGAGGCTGAAGGCTGCGGTGACCCGGTTCGTGCCGGGCCATGACAAGTCCAAGGATGCCCCGAAGCAGGCCGTTGCAGCGAAGCCGGTCGAGCCGGCGAAGCCCGATACGCGGCTTGCCGCGACGCGCCCCGCACTGAAGCCGTCAGTATCGGATGGCGCCGGTGAAGCCACCCAGATCATGGGCGCCGCGCCGGTGGTGCAGTCGAACTCGTTCGACAGCCGGTTTGGGGCGGTGAAGTAAAGGGCGACTGCGATCGCCCCATTCAATTCAAGTTCGAAGCTGTAGTTTCTCGCAACAGCGTATCACCGTCACCCTGAGGCGGCCGCTTCTTGAGCGGCCCTCGAAGGGCGACGGCCCGGCTGGCCGGCTCGGCCGGGCATCGTTCGAGGCTCGTGGCGCGATGCTATGCATCGCGCCACGAGCACCTCAGGATGACAGGGCTGAAGCGTGTAGGCTGCGAGGAAAACACGCGGTAGTGACACACGCCCCTACGGCGCCAGATATCGCAGCAGTTCCGGATTGCCTCGCACCTGGCCCGCTTCCCCCTGCAGCGCGACGCGGCCGCGGTCCAGCACATAGGCATAGTCCGCAACACGCAGCGCGAGATCGAGATGCTGCTCGACGATGATCACCGCAATGTTCTTCGCGAGCTCGATCAGGCGCTCGGTGATCTCCTCGATGACGCCGATCCAGACGCCCTCCGTCGGCTCGTCCAGCAGCAACAGCTTGGGATCGCCCAGCATGGCGCGGCCGATCGCGAGCATCTTGCGCTCGCCGCCGGAGAGGGTGCCGGCGGGCTGATCGAGACGCTGGCCGAGTTTCGGGAAGATGGTCAGCACGTGGTCGACGGCGTCGGCCTTCTTGCTCGCGAGCGAGCCGACGGCGAGATTGTCGCGCACCGACAGGCGCGCGAACACCGAATGCTCCTGCGGGACGTAGCCGATGCCGGCGCGGACACGCTCTTGGGTCGCGCGGCGGCTGATGTCGCGGCCGTCGAAGGCGACCTCGCCCTTCCACGCCGGCAGCTCGCCGACGATGGTCTTCATCAGCGTGGTCTTGCCGGCACCGTTGCGCCCGAGCACGGCGACGCCGCCGCGCCAGGGAATGCCGAGGTTGACGTCGAACAGGACCTGGCTGCGGCCATAGCCGGCGTCGAGATGCTTGATGTCCAAAAATTCAGGCACGGCGCAGATAAATCTCCTGAACGGCCTTGTTGGCCTGGATCTCCGACACCGTGCCCGACGCCAGCGCCTTGCCCTGGTCGAGCACGGTGAGGCGATCGCAGATGTCGCGGATGAAATCGAGGTCGTGCTCGACGATGACCAGCGAGCAATGCTTTTTGATCGGCTGCAGCAATTCGCCGGTGACGCGGCGCTCCTCCAGGCTCATGCCGCCGGTCGGCTCGTCCAGCAGCAGCAGTTTCGGCTTGCCGGCGAGCGCCATCGCGATCTCCAGCCATTGCTGCTGGCCGTGCGACAGGGCCGCTGCCGCATCGAAGGCGCGATCGGCGAGGCGGAACTGGGTCAGCATGGTCATGACCTGGTCGTGCAGCAGCCTGCGCGTCCGCGAGAACACGAGGTCGACCAGCGAGGACTGCGCCTGCAGCGCGAGCAGGATGTTGTCGTAGAGCGTCAGCGTCGGCAGCACGCTGGTGATCTGGAATTTCAGGCTCATGCCGGCGCGGGCGCGCTCGGTCGGCGTGAACGCGGTGATGTCGGTGTTGATGAAGGAGACCTTGCCCTGGGTCGGCACCTCGGCGCCGGCGATGCACTTCATCAGCGTGCTCTTGCCGGAGCCGTTCGGCCCGATCAGGCCGTGAAACTCGTTCTCGCCGACGGTGAGCGCCGCACCGTCGAGCGCGGTGAGCTTGCCGAAGATCTTCTTGACGTCGGTGGCTTCAAGGAGCGGCATTGCGCTTCTCCTTGTTGGTGTCCCCTGGCTCCGCACCGAAGCTTCCGACCCGCTCGCGCTCGCCGAGCACGAAGCTGATCAGGCCGAGCGGCCGGAACAGGATCACCAGCAGCAGCAGCAAGCCCAGAATGATCGGCCAGATGTCGCGATAATTGTCCGACAGCCAGAAGCTGACACCCTCGACGATGACGGCGCCGATGACGGCGCCGATCAGCGTGCCGGAGCCGCCGAACAGCACATAGAGCACCACTTGCGTCGAAACGACGACGCCGACCATGTTGGGCCAGACGAAGCCCTCGTGGAAGGCATAGAGGCTGCCCGCCATCCCCGCGACGGCGCCGCCGATCGCGAAGATGATCGCTTTCAGATGCTGCGCCTTGTAGCCGAAGAAGGCGATGCGCTGCTCGTTCTCGCGCAGGCCCGCGAGCGCCAGCCCGAATTGCGATCGCACCAGGAAACGGCAGAGCAGGTAGACCACGACGAGGATGCCGAGCACGAGATAGTAGAACGCCGGTCCTTCCGTGAACTCGTAGCCGCCGAGCGTCATCGGCGCGATCGAGGGGATGCCGTTCTGGCCGCCGAGATAATACCAGCCGCGGGCGAGCCGATCGGCGGCATAGGAGCCAGTCAAGGTACCCAGCGAGACGAAGATCACGCTGGAGGGATGCCGGCCCAGCAGCAGGAAGCCGCCGAGCAAGAGCGCGAAGGTGAGACCGATGATCGTGCCCGCCGGCAGCACCAGGAAAATGTTGGTGATGTCGAGGTCGCGCGCGAGCAGCGCCACGCCATAGCCGGCCGAGCCGAAAAACAAGGCCTGGCCGAAGCTCATGATGCCGGCATAGCCCCAGACCAGGTCGAACGACAGCGCGAACAACGCCAGGATGATCACGCGAGTCGCAAACACCGTGAGATAGTCCTGCAGCACCAGCGGCGCGAGCAGCGCAGCGACAAGCACGACGCCCTCCACGATCGGCAGGATTTTTCGCCCCGAACCGGCTCGCTCTGCTGATCCGTGTTCAACCATGACGACGTTCTGCTCCCCGCCGATCTCGGCGGGGACGGCCTGATTCACTACGCCCATCGCTTTCGGCATTCGACTCTAGCATTCCTTGGGATCGACGAGGCCGTCGCTGCGGCCGACGATCTCGTAGTTCCCGCCCTTGGCGACCGCGGTGTACATTTTCATCTTGCAGTGCCGCTTGCCCGGCACCATCTCGGCGGGTCCGCCCGGGCCTTCGGCGATCTTGGCGTGGTCGAGCGCGGCGGCAACCGACTCGCGATCGATCTTGCCGGCCTCCTTGACGGCGGCTTCCCACAGCTTGAGGCCGCGGTAAGTGCCGGTCGCAGCACTGCCGGCGGCGAACAGGAAGTTGCCGGGGAAATCCTTTTCGTAGGCCGCCTGGATTTTCGCGTCGAACGGGTTCTCCTTGGTCAGCACCTTGAAATAGTCGAGGCAGCTGGCGAGGCCCTCGATCTCGGCGGCTTGGTTGATGTTGAGCGTGTTCTCGTCATAGTAGACGCAGGCGAGCCGACCGCCGTTCTTGAGGAAGCCCGCTTCATAGAGCTGCTTGAAGAACGGGCCGACACCGGGCGGAATGACGGTGTTGAAGACGACGTCGACCTTGTTGGAGATGATGCGGTTGACGGTGGAGGAGAAGTCGACCTGGTCGAGCGGGTAGTATTCCTCGAACACGACTTCGCCGCCGTTCGCCTCGATCACCTTGCGGGCGTAGACGTTGAGCGTGTGCGGCCAGACGTAATTGGCGCTCGGCAGCGCGAACTTCTTGCCGCCGTTCTTGATCAGCCACGGGATGAATTCGTCGCATTGCTGCGCCGGCGTCGGACCGGTGCAGAACAGATAGGGCGTGCACTCCTTGCCCTCGTAGAGTTGCGGATAGATGTAGAGCGTCTTGCCGCGCGCCACGATCGGGTCCTTGATGGCGTTGCGCATCGACGAGGTGATGCCGCCCAGCACCATGTCGACCTTGTCGCGCTGGATCAGCTTTCGCACGTTGCCGACGGCGACGGATTCGTTCGAGGCGGTGTCCTCGATATAGAGCTCGAGCGGGCGGCCGAGCATGCCGCCGGCGGCGTTGATCTCCTTGATCACCATCTTCGCGACGTTGGCGTCGGCATTGCCGGCGTAGGCGATTGGACCGGTGAGGTCGGTGGCGATGCCGACCTTGATCGGCGCTTCAGCCGCATTGGCCCAGGGCGCCGGGATCACCCAGCTGCCGACGCCGGTCGCGACCGCGCCGGATGCAAAAGCGAAATTAGAAAGAAAGCGGCGGCGTGAAAGCTGCGTACGATCGAACATGTGACTAAACCCCTTTTCCAGCGATGAGGCCCTGCGGGCGGAATTTGATGAAGACGATGGCGAGCACGAAGACGAGGACATCGGCGACGACGGGTGCCATTACCCACGGCAGCGCGGCGCTGAGCGTGCCGATAACGCCGGCGCCTGCGACCGGCCCGATGAAGGAGCCGACGCCGCCGACCATCACTGCGACGAAACCCTGGATCAGGAAGCGCAGGCCGAGATCGGCATAGAGGCTGAACACCGGCACGATCAGCGCGCCGGCAAGGCCGGCGAGCGCGGAGCCGAATGCGAAGGTGGCGCCGTACATCAGGGGCGTGGAAATGCCCGAGGCCCGCGCCAGCGACGGATTTTCGAGCGTGGCGCGCATGCGCAGGCCAAAGTTGGTGCGCGACAGCAGGAGATAGCAACCGGCCATCACAAGCAGCGTGATGACGATGATGGTGAAGCGCCAGGCCGAGATGTGCATGGCGCCGATGTCGATCGAGCCGCCGATCGGCTCGGGCACGGTGAGATAGAAGCCGCCGATCAGGCCGCGCACGGATTCGCGGATGATCAGGCCGAGCGCATAGGTGCCGAGCATGGCCACGATCGGCGCGGCGTAGAATCGCCGGATGATGAGCGCCTCCAGCACGAAGCCGAGCGCGCCGACCACAAACGGCGCCGCGACCATGCCGGCCCAGATCGGCAGGCCCTTGGCGTAGGCGAGATAGGTGATGTAGGCCCCGAGCAGGACGAACTCGCCTTGCGCGAAGTTGAAGATGCCCATCATGCTGGCAATGATCCCGAGCCCCAGCACGATCAGGACGATGATCGCGCCGAAGCTCAGGATCTCGAACGCCGCGACGAACGCGTTAGCCATACCTTGCTGCCCCGTCCGCCTGCATCGATGCCGCGCTCACATCTTTTTCCAGTCGCCGATCTGCTCGAACGCATGCGCGGCGCGATAGATGGTGGATTCCTCGAACATGCGGCCGACCAGCATCAGGCCGACGGGCAGGCCGTCCACCATGCCGCAGGGCAACGACATCGCGGGATGATGGGTGATGTCGAACGGGGCGGTGTTGGCGATCATCTCCAGTGCGCGGGCGACATAGTCCTCGCGGCTGGCGGTCGGCTCCGGCAGCTTGGTCGCCTTCATCGGCGTCGTCGGCAGCAGCAGCAGGTCGTAGTCCTTGAAGGCCTTGTCGTAGGCCGCGGTCAGGCGGCGCGAGATGTTGAGCGCCTTGCCGTAGTAGCGCGGGCCGAAATTGTTGTTGATGTAGGTGCCGAGCAGCAGGAACAGTTTTGTGGTCTCGGATAGCGAATCCGCCTGCCGGCGCCAGCCGCGATGAAAATCCATCAGCGAGGTGGAGTAGAGATCGGAGCGGCTCAGGCCATAGCCGTCGCCATACATCATGGTCTGGGTCATGCCTTCGGTGCCGATCGGGGTCCAGATCGCGGGACCGAGGAGATGCATCGGGATCGAGACGGTCTCGACCGTCGCACCCAGGTCCTTGAAGCGCTTGGCGGCCTCGCGAACGCTTTCGTTGACGGCGGCTTCCGCGGTCGGCTGCTCAAAGCCTTCTTTCAAAATGCCGATCTTCATGCCCTTGACGCCCTGGCCGAGCGCCTTGGTGTACTCCTCGACCTTCGGCGCCTTGATGCGGGGATCATAGCCGTCGTCGCCGGCCAGCACCTCCAGCAGCAGCGCGTTGTCGGCAACGGTTGCCGTCATCGGGCCGGTGTGGTCGACGAAAATCTCGATCGGCATGATGCCGGTGTAGGGCACGAGGCCCCAGGTCGGCTTCATGCCGTAGGTGCCGCAGAACGAGGACGGCATGCGGATCGAGCCGCCCTGGTCGCCGCCGATCGCCATGTCGACCTCCCCGAGCGCGACGACGACGCCAGAGCCCGAGGACGAGCCGCCGGCCGAATAGCCCATCTTGTGAGGGTTATGCACCGCCCCGACCGCGCCGGTGTGGCTGCCGCCGGACATGCAGAAGGATTCGCAATGCACCTTTCCGGCGATCTCGGCGCCGGCATCGAGCATGCGGGTGACGATGGTGGCGTCGAAATCGGGGATGTAGCCTTCCAGCGTCGCCGAGCCGTTCATCATGGGAACGCCGGCGAGCATGATGTTGTCCTTGAGCGCGACGGTCTTGCCCTTGAGCTTGCCGCTGGCGGCGCCCTTCACGGTCGACTTGCGGTACCAGGCGTTGCGCGGGTTCTCCTCCGGCGAGGGCCGATAGCCCGGCGTGCGCGGGTATTTGACCTCCGGAACTTCGTCCGGCATGGCGCCGACCAAATTGTAGGCCTCGATCGAGCCCTGCATCAGGCCGCGGAACGAGGCGACGTCTTCGTCGGTCAGCGCGAGGCCGCACTGCTCGGCGACGCTGCGCAATTGGGCAGGCGTGGGAAGGGCAACTGTCACGGCGCTCTCCTGGAGTTTCTTGATCCCTGGCGTTGGAGCCTCTTGAACGCGCCTGCGGGGCGCGAACCAGTCGGCTTCACGTCGATATTACAGACGGAAATATTTTCCTTTTCAAGTATTATTTCGAGGATCTGCCGTCCGGAGGGACAACTGGCGTTCAGATGGTCCCGATCAGCTTGAAGTCGAGACCGTCCGCCTCGGCGAGGTACATCGGCATCTCGGCGCGGCCATCGCGGATGGTGACGGGACCGCGGCCCGCCGAATAGACGGTGTTGCGCGCCGCCCTCAGCAGCGGGCGAAAGGCCAACGAGCCGGCACGGTTGGCCACAGACTCCAGGAACCGCAGCCCCTCGTAGTTCGACTGGCCGACCGAGCCGACCGGCGGGGCGTGCGGGCCGAACATCGCTTGGTAGCCGCTGAGGAACTCGTCATTGGCCCGCGAAGCCATGCAGTTGAAATAGCCGGAGGCGCAGAACAAATTCTCGGTGTTGTCGGCGCCGATGCCGAGAAGCACGGTCTCGTCCATCGCGCCCGCAAGCCGCAGCGTCGAAGTGGCCAGTCCCGCCTCCGCAAAAGCGCGGTTGAAGGTGATGCTGTCGGTGCCGATCAGCGAGATCAGCACCACGTCCGGCTTGGCGGCGCGGATGCGCGCCAGATGCGGCTCGTGGTTGTCTTCGCCGACTGGGACGAACTCCTCGCCGACGACCAGACCGCCGGCCTCCTTGATGTAGCGCTTCACCGCGCGATGAGACTGCCAGGGCCAGACGTAATCGCTGCCGATCAGATACCAGCGCGCCGCCTTCTTGACGTCCGCGAGCCAGTGAATCGACGGCCGGCTCTGCCAGCGCGGCGTCTCGCCGATCGCCATCACGCCCGGCGTGCGCTCGCCGCCCTCATAGACCGGCGTGTAGATGTAGGGGATGCGGCTGCCGGTGACCTTGCGCAAGGCGACACGGACCGCGCTGATATGAGAGCCCATGATGAGGTCGACCTCGTCGAAGGCGATCGCCTGCTCGGCGCGCCGCACCACCTCATCGATCGGGCCGCCGGAATCGTAGATCGACAGTTCCAGCTCTCGCCCCAGAATGCCGCCGCGCTTGTTGATCTCGGCGACCGCCAGCATCGCGCTGTTGGTCGAGGTCGGGCCCCAGATCCCGGGCGAGCCGGTGAAGGTGAGGAAATTGCCGATCCGGAGCTTGTTGCGCGCGCCGCGGCGCTTCATGAAATGCGCGTCGATCGGAGACAGGTCGAAGTCGGTCGCGACGGGCGACAGATTCCTGAACAGCATGGACGGCGGCAACGCCGGGCCGCCGTGAGCCGGGAAGTTTACCGTCGCGCGCACGCCAACTCCTGTCTGGCACCAGACTTGAAAGCACATTCAGCAGGCGGTCGCGGCATCCGCCCTTTTGTTAGGCAACGATCCTATTGGAAAATATTGAATGTTCAAGGATTGAAGTGCATATAGATGCAGCATTAGTTGCAAGACATTCGCTCATTTGCACCGATACGAAGTCTCAGCCGTGGCCAAACCGCAGAACTCACCTATCACCGAACACCTCGCTTATCTGCTCGCGCAGGCTAACCGGGAAATCAACCGGCAGCTGGAACTGCGCCTGAGCAAGGAAGGCGTTCCCGTCGAGCAATGGCGCATCCTCAAGGTGCTGTCGGACGGCGATGGCCACTCGATGGGCGAGCTCGCGGACGCCGTGCTGCTCAACCATCCGACGCTGACCAAGATGATCGACCGCATGGTCTCCGACACGCTGGTCTATCGCGTGCAGGACCCCAACGACCGCCGCAAGGTGCTGATGTTCATCTCCGACCGCGGCAAGGTGCTGAGCAAGAAGCTCAACTCGCTCGCGGCGGATCAGGAGGAGCACATCCTCGAAAGCTACGGTGACAAGTCGACGAGCGAATTGAAGCGGTTGCTGGAGAGCCTGATCGACAGCTCGAATTGAGTGGGCTTGGCGGGCTCTATCAACGCCTCGTCCCGGACAAGCGGAGCGCAGATCCGGGAGCCATAACCACAGGACGTGGTTGTTTCAAAGATTGGTCGTTGCGATTGTTCGCAGCACGACGGTAGAGAGTGAGGCGCCGACGTCGCGCCTCACACCTGGTCGCTAGGCATACCGCCCGTGGCAGTGCTTGTACTTCTTGCCTGAGCCGCAGGGGCAGTCCTCGTTGCGGCCGATCTTGCCCCAGGATGCCGGGTTCTTTGGATCGCGCAGCGCGGCGTCCGTGGCCTGCGCTCCGAGCGTGACGCTGGCGAGCGCCATTTCGTCCTCGCCCGTGTTGGGGTCGAACTTGTGCGCTTCCATCGGCGGCAGCACCGGGGCTTCCTGCTCCGGCGGGACAATCTCGACCCGCATCAGCTGCGCGGTGACGGCCTCGCGCAAATGAGCGCTCATCTCCTGGAAGAGATTGAAGGCCTCGGTCTTGTACTCCTGCAGCGGATCGCGCTGACCATAGCCGCGCAGGCCGATGACCTGGCGCAGATGGTCGAGCATGATCAGATGCTCGCGCCAGAGATGGTCGAGCGTCTGGAGCAGGATGGTCTTCTCGACGTAACGCATCACGTCGGGACCCCATTGCCCGACCTTGGCCGCCATATGCTCGTCGGCGCGGGTCTCGATGCGCGTGAGCAGCTCCTCGTCGGCGATGCCCTCTTCCTTGGCCCAGTCGTCGACCGGCAGGTCGAGATCGAGCACTCGCTTCAGCTCTTCCTTCAGGCCGGCAACATCCCACTGCTCGGCATAGGCATGCTCGGGCACGTGCTTGGCGACGAGGTCGTCGATGAAGGCATGGCGCATGTCGGTGACGGTCTCGGCGACGCTGTCGTCCTTCATCAGATCGACGCGCTGGTCGAAAATCACCTTGCGCTGGTCGTTCTGGACGTTGTCGAACTTGAGTAGGTTCTTGCGGATGTCGAAGTTGCGGGCCTCGACCTTCTGCTGCGCCTTCTCCAGCGCCTTGTTGATCCAGGGATGGATGATGGCCTCGCCCTCCTGCAGGCCGAGACGCTGCAGCATGCTGTCGAGGCGATCCGAGCCGAAGATGCGCATCAGATCGTCTTCCAGCGACAGGAAGAACTTCGAGCGGCCGGGGTCGCCCTGACGGCCGGAACGGCCGCGGAGCTGGTTGTCGATGCGGCGGGATTCGTGACGCTCGGAGCCGATGATGTAGAGGCCGCCGGGCTTCTTCACGGTCTTGGCGGGCTTGCTGCCCTTCGCCGGTTCGATCTCGACGGTCTCTTCCGCCTTCAGCACGATATCGCGGAAATGCTCGATGTCGGCCTTGATCTGCTCGATCTTCTTGGCCTTCTCGGCCTCGTCCTCGATCCCTGCGGTCTCCTGCTGGATGCGCATCTCGAGCGAGCCACCGAGCTTGATGTCGGTACCGCGGCCGGCCATGTTGGTCGCGATCGTGATCGCGCCGGGGACGCCGGCTTCGGCGACGATGTAGGCTTCCTGCTCGTGGAAGCGCGCGTTCAGGACCGCGAACAGCTTCGCCGGCTTGTTGGCGCGCGCCGCGGCGTACAGCTTCTGCATCGAATTCTCGTTGCCGAAATCGATCTGCCGGTAGCCGTGCTTCTTGAGATATTCGGCGATCACTTCCGACTTCTCGATCGAGGCGGTGCCGACCAGCACCGGCTGCAATCGCGAATTGGCGCGCTCGATCTCGGCCAGGATCGCGGCGTATTTCTCGTTCTGGGTGCGATAGACCTCGTCATCCTCGTCCAGACGGGCGACCGCCAGATTGGTCGGGATTTCCACGACCTCGAGCTTGTAGATGTCGAACAGTTCGTCGGCTTCCGTCAGCGCAGTGCCGGTCATGCCGGCGAGCTTTTCGTACATCCGGAAATAGTTCTGGAAGGTGATCGAGGCCAGCGTCTGGTTTTCCGGCTGGACCTGGACGTGCTCCTTGGCTTCCAGCGCCTGGTGCAGGCCTTCGGAATAGCGCCGGCCGGCCATCATGCGGCCGGTGAACTCGTCGATGATCACGACCTCGTCGTCGCGGACGATGTAATCCTTGTCGCGCGTGAACAGCGTGTGGGCGCGCAGGGCCTGGTTGATGTGGTGCACGACGGAGACGTTCTCGACGTCGTAGAGCGACTCGCCCTTGAGCTGGCCGGCGTCGCGCAGCAGCCCCTCGATCTTCTCCATGCCGGCTTCGGTGAGCGTCACCGTGCGCTGCTTCTCGTCGACCTCGTAGTCGGTCTTGTCGAGCCTGGGCAGGAACGAGTCGATGGTGTTGTAGAAATCCGAGCGATCGTCGAGCGGGCCGGAGATGATCAGCGGCGTGCGCGCTTCGTCGATCAGGATGGAGTCGACCTCGTCGACGATGGCGTAGAAGTGCGGCCGCTGGACCATGTCCTCGAGCCGGTACTTCATGTTGTCGCGCAGATAGTCGAAGCCGTATTCGTTGTTGGTGCCGTAGGTGATGTCGCAGGCATAGGCCATCTTGCGCTCGGCATCGTCGAGACCGTGCACGATCACACCGGTGGTCATGCCGAGGAAGCCGTAGATCTGGCCCATCCAAGCGGAGTCGCGGCGGGCGAGGTAGTCGTTGACGGTAACGACGTGGACGCCCTTGCCGGCGAGTGCGTTGAGGTAGACCGCGAGCGTTGCGACCAGCGTCTTGCCTTCGCCGGTCTTCATCTCGGCGATGTCGCCCTCGTGCAGCACGATGCCGCCGATCAGCTGGACGTCGAAATGGCGCTGGCCGAGCGTGCGCTTGGCCGCCTCGCGCACCGTGGCGAAAGCGGGGACCAGGAGGTCGTCGAGCGTCTTGCCCTCGGCGAGTTGCTGCTTGAACTCGGCGGTGCGGGCCTTGAGCGCCTCGTCGGAGAGTTTCGAGACCTCCGGCTCCAGCGCGTTGATCGCGTTGACGCGGGATTGGTATCCCTTCACCCGCCGGTCGTTGGCGGAGCCGAAAAACTTGCGGGCGAGCGCGCCGATCATGCCTTGTTCCTGTGTTCGCGATTCAACCGCGTTGCAGCCAAGAGGTTGTCACCCGCCTGCCTATCAACTCACCGTGACGCCTGCTGGCGCCAGAGCCCGGACTGCGGGAGGTCATCCGCCATATGGGTGGGAATTGGGCAAGTCTGGGTTCAACGGCCAAAAACGCAGCAAAATAAACGCCATCGCCATGGTCGCGACCGCGCAGAGATATGGCCCGGTCAGGGCCTTGTCAACGGCGGGCGCATTGCGGCCAAATCATCATTTTGACAGACTTTTCGCGTTGCCAAGCCCCCCTGAATTGGGCGAGTGTCCGCCCCGCTCGAGCAGCCCCCTGCTTCAACAAAAGGATTTTCCATGACCACCTCGTTCCCGGTAACCAAAACCGGCCTGCGCTTCGGCCTCGCCACCGCCCTCGTGGGCTGCCTTGCGCTGGCGCTGATCGCGGGTCCCGGCCGGGCTGCCGACGATCCGGTGCTGGCGAAGGTCAATGGCGCTGAAATCAAGAAGAGCGACGTCGCCATGGCCGAGGAGGAACTCGGACCGAGCCTCGCCCAGATGGACCCGGCGACCAAGGACGAGAACGTCCTGTCCTTCCTGATCGACATGAAGATCGTCGGCAAGGCGGCCGAGGACAAGAAGATCGCCGACGGCGAGGAGTTCAAGAAGCGCCTGGCGTTCGCCCGCAACCGCCTCCTAATGGACAGCCTGCTCGCGGGCGAAGGCAAGGCCGCCACCACCCCCGACGCCATGAAGAAGGTCTATGAGGAGGCCTCCAAGCAGATCACCGGCGAGCAGGAAGTGCGCGCCCGCCACATCCTGGTCGAGACCGAGGACGAGGCCAAGGCGGTGAAGGCCGAGCTCGACAAGGGCGCTGATTTCGCCGAACTCGCCAAGAAGAAGTCCAAGGATCCGGGCTCGGCCGACGGCGGCGACCTCGGCTTCTTCACCAAGGAGCAGATGGTGCCGGAATTCTCCGCCGTCGCCTTCGCGCTTGAGCCGGGCAAGATCTCCGACCCCGTGAAGTCGCAGTTCGGCTGGCACGTCATCAAGGTCGAGGAAAAGCGCAACCGCAAGGCGCCGGACTTCGAGCAGGTCAAGGCCCAGATCGAGCAGTACGTGACCCGCAAGGCCCAGGCCGATTACGTCGCCAAGCTGCGCGCGGAAGCCAAGGTCGAGCGCATGGACCAGGCCGACGCGTCCAAGGACGCCAAGCCGGCCGACGCGGCCAAGCCTTCCGATGCCAAGCCTTCCGATGCGAAGCCTTCCGATGCGAAGCCGTCCGACAGCAAGATGGCGCCGCCGGCGAAGAAGTAAGAATTCGCTGTCACTTCACGGACGCCAATAGTATCTAACGTCGCAATGGCCGGGCAGAAAGTGCGAAGCACGTCTTCGCACTGGATGTCCCGGCCATCTGCATATCCAGACCTCACCAAGGCGCCCCGCGATGTCCTCCTCCGTCTCCCCCCTCGCCCCGAAAAACGTTCCCGACATGCCCGTGATCGCGGGCGTCCGTCTCGCGACGGCCGAGGCCGGCATCCGCTACAAGAGCCGCACCGACGTGCTGCTGGCGGTGATGGACAAGGGCACCGCGGTCGCCGGCGTCTTCACCAAGTCGAAATGCCCCTCCGCCCCGGTGGAATGGTGCCGCGCCAAGCTGAAGGGCGGCAAGGCGCGCGCCCTCGTCGTCAATTCGGGCAACGCCAATGCCTTCACCGGCAAGACCGGCCGCAGCTCCACCGCACTGACAGCGAAGATCGCAGCCAAGGCCGTCGGTTGCAGCGAAAGCGAGATCTTTCTCGCCTCGACCGGCGTGATCGGCGAGCCGCTGGACGCAACCAAGTTCGACGGCGTGCTCGGCCGCCTCGCCGAGACTGCCGAGGCCGGCGATTATCTCGCTGCTGCCAAGGCGATCATGACCACCGACACCTTCCCGAAGGTCGCGACAGCGACCGTGAAGCTCGGCAAGGCCAGGGTCACCATCAACGGCATGGCCAAGGGCGCCGGCATGATCGCGCCCGATATGGCGACGATGCTGTCCTTCATCTTCACCGACGCGCCGATCGCGCCCGCCGCGCTGCAGGCTTTGCTCAAGAGCGGCGTCGAGGACACGTTCAACGCGGTGACGATCGACGGCGACACCTCGACCTCGGACACGCTGCTGGCCTTCGCCACCGGCGCTGCTGCAGAACACGGCGCGCCGAAGATCAGCCGCGCCAGCGATCCACGCCTGAAAGCCTTCGTCAAAGCCTTCAACCAGGTGCTCGCCAATCTTTCCGAGCAGGTCGCTCGCGACGGCGAAGGGGCGCGCAAGCTGGTCGAGATCACCGTCGAGGGCGCCAAGACCAAGGCCTCTGCGCGCAAGATCGCGATGTCGATCGCCAACTCGCCGCTGGTCAAGACGGCGATTGCCGGCGAGGACGCCAATTGGGGCCGCGTCGTGATGGCGGTCGGCAAGGCCGGCGAGCCGGCCGACCGCGACAAGCTCTCGATCTCCTTCAACGGCATCCGCGTCGCCAAGAGCGGCGCGCGCGATCCCGACTACGACGAGGCGCAGGTGTCTGAGGCGATGAAGGCGCCGGAGATCGCGATCAAGGTCTCGCTCGGCCTCGGCAAGGGCCGCGACCGCGTGCTGACCTGCGACCTCACCAAGGAGTATGTCGCGATCAACGGGGATTACAGGTCGTAAGCGGACGCCGATGGCCGATCTCAAACTCACACTGGTGGTGGCCTGCGCGCTCGTCGACGCCGACAAGCGCGTCCTGATCGCGCAGCGCCCCCCGGGCAAGACGTTGGCCGGCCTCTGGGAATTTCCCGGCGGCAAACTCGAGCCCGGTGAGCGGCCGGAGCAGAGCCTGATCCGCGAGCTCCACGAGGAGCTCGGCATCACCGTCGCCGAGCCGTGCCTGGCGCCGTTGACCTTTGCGAGCTACGGCTACGAGACCTTCCACCTCCTGATGCCGCTCTACATCTGCCGGCGCTGGGAGGGACAGGTCACGCCGCGCGAAGGCCAGACGCTGGCCTGGGTCCGCGCCAACAAGCTGCGCGACTACCCGATGCCGCCGGCGGACATCCCGCTGATCCCGCATTTGATCGATTTGCTGATGTGAGCTGCGACCTCATCCAGAGGAGACCGCGCAGCGGTCGTCTCGAAGGATGGCTGCGGATGAGAGCGGGGCCTGCATGGTTCGCGACGGCGCTGACGCGCCTCCTCACCATGAGGAGCTACGTCTCTCCCGCCTTCTTCACTGCCTCCGCCAGGCTCGCCTTGGCCGATCCCGGCTTCAGCGGCTGCTGCTGGCTCGCGTGGGGGGCCCAGCCGGAGAGCCAGATGATGTCGAACGTGGCACGGATGCGGCCGTCGGCATCGGCAAAGCGTTCGGCATAGATTTCGGCCATGTGCAGCAGCGTCGCGCGCCGGCTCGGTGTGCGGCGGCGTTCGATCAGCACATTGGCCGCGCCCATGCGGCGGAGGTCCTGCATCAGCGCGAACGCGTTGGAATAGCGCACCACGACGCGATCGACGTCGGTGACGGGCAGCGCAAAGCCGGCCCGCTGCAACAACGCGCCGATGTCGCGCAAATCGGCGAAAGGCGCGACGCGCGGCGACACGCCGCCCTCGCATTCGGCTTCCGCCGCGGCAAACGCCTGGCGCAGCTCGGTCAGGCTGTCGCCGCCGATCATCGCGGCGAGCAGCAGTCCGTCCGGCTTCAGCGCGCGGCGCACCTGCGCAAGCACGCCCGGCAGGTCGTTGACGAATTGCAGCGCCAGCGCCGAGACGACGAGGTCGAGGCTCTCGGGGGCGAAGGGCAGCTTCTCCGAACCGGTGACGCCGAGCGCGATCCGTTCGATGGAAGGCACGCGCGCGCGCAAAGCCGCAAGACCTTCGCCGGGTGTCCAGAGATCGGCCGCCGCGTGAAACTCGCGCATCACCGCCGCGAGCCGGTCGGACATGTCCTCGGCGACCCGATCGAGTAGGAATGTCACCCCGCCCTGCGCCTGCGCGCGCCGCTGCCGCGCATGCAGCAAGGCGCGATCGAACAAAGCGGGCGGGGTCTGCGGGTCTTGGGCCATGCCGCTGGTTACGCCGATCTCGACGGTTCTGGCAATCCGGCGCATGCGGAGCTAGCTTTCGGCCATGGAAGCCGACGCCGCCCCTTCCCGTTCCATCGCCGCCCCCCTGCGTACCGCATGGACGGCCGGCCGCCACGTCCTGTCGCGCGCGGCGCGGCTCGCGCTCGACATTGCGCTACCGACCCTGTGCGTATCCTGCCGCGAGCCGGTCGATGGCGAGGGCGTGTGCGCGGCCTGCTGGGCAAAACTGTCGTTCATCGAGCGGCCCTATTGCCCGCGGCTTGGCATCCCTTTCGTTTATGACCCCGGCCCCGACATGCTGTCGATGGAGGCGATCGCGAGCCCGCCCGCTTACCAGCGAGCCCGCGCCGCGGTGCGCTATGACGATGTCGCCCGCACATTGGTGCATGCGCTCAAATACCAGGACCGCACCGATCTGGCGCCCGCGATGGGCCGCTGGATGGCGCGCGCGGGCGGCGAGCTGCTCGCCGGGGCCAACATGCTGGTGCCGGTTCCCCTGCATTGGCGGCGGGCCTGGCGGCGCCGCTACAACCAGTCCGGCGCGCTGGCGCGAATCATCGAACGGCAGAGCGGAGTGAGGTTGCGGGGTGAGGTGCTGCGCCGGGTGCGCGCCACCGAGCAGCAAATCGGCCTGTCGCGGGCCCAGCGCGCCACAAATGTGCAGGGAGCATTCCAGGTATCTCCCGACCGTCAGGCTGAGGTACAGGGCCGCCGCATCATCCTGATCGACGACGTCCTGACGTCAGGGGCGACGCTGGACGCCTGCGCCCGTGCCTTGCTGCGCGCCAAAGCGGCCCAGGTGGACGTGCTGGTCTTTGCCCGGGTTGTGGAGGTCAGGTGAAGTCCCATATAATTCAATGAATTTCATGACATGAGAGCGCCAGGCGACATGACCGCTGCTGTCGAGATCTACACCAGGCCGGGCTGCGGCTATTGTTCCGCCGCCCGGTCACTGCTGACCCGCAAGAAGGCGACCTTCACGGAATTCGATGTCGCCAAGAACCCGGACTGGCGCCAGCAGATGTACGATCGCGCCGGCGACGGGGCGACCTTCCCGCAGATCTGGATCGGCGGAACCCATGTTGGCGGCTGCGACGAGCTCTATGCACTCGACCGCGAGGGCAAGCTCGACGGCATGCTCGAAAACGTCAAGGCGGAGTCATGAGCGACAACAGGACCTTCACCGCCGCGATGGTGCAGATGCGCACCGGCCTGATGCCGGAGCCGAGCCTCGCGCAGGCTACCCGGCTGATCCGGCAGGCTGCGGCCAACGGCGCCGACTACGTGCAGACGCCCGAAGTCAGCAACATGATGCAGCTGAACCGCAAGGCGTTGTTCGAGCACCTCCAGAGCGAAGAGGACGACAAGTCGCTCGAGGCCTATCGCGCGCTCGCGGCCGAGCTGAAGATCCACATCCATGTCGGCTCGCTGGCGCTGCGCTTCTCGGAAGAGAAGGCGGTGAACCGCTCCTTCCTGATCGGACCCGAGGGCAATGTGCTCGCGAGCTACGACAAGATCCACATGTTCGACATCGAGCTGCCGGACGGCGAGAGCTATCGCGAATCCGCCAATTACCAGCCGGGCGAGACGGCCGTGATCTCCGACCTGCCCTGGGGCCGGGTCGGGCTGACGATCTGCTACGATGTGCGCTTCCCCGCGCTCTACCGCGCGCTGGCCGAAAGCGGCGCGTCCTTCATCACCGTGCCCTCGGCCTTCACCCGCAAGACCGGCGAAGCGCATTGGCACATCCTGCTGCGCGCCCGCGCCATCGAGACCGGCTGCTTCGTGTTCGCTGCGGCGCAGGCAGGCACCCACGAGAACAAGCGTGAGACCTACGGCCATTCGCTGATCATTGATCCCTGGGGCGAGATCCTCGCGGAGGGCGATGTCGAGCCCGGCATCATCATGGCCAGGATCGATCCGGCCAAGGTCGAGACCGCGCGCCGCGCCATCCCCTCGCTCCAGCACGGCCGCCGCTTCGGCGTGGCCGATCCCAAGGCCGGACCGGACCATCTGCACCTCGTGCGGGGATCGGCATGATCCGCTACGCGCTTCACTGCGACCGCAACCACGACTTCGAGAGCTGGTTCCAGAGTTCGTCGGCCTATGATTCGCAGGTGAAGCGCAAGCTGGTGACCTGCCCGATCTGCGGTTCGGCCAAGGTCGACAAGGCGATCATGGCCCCGCGCATCGTCGGCAAGAAGGGGCGCGGACCCGCAACGCCGCCGCCCGAGCTCGCCACCACGACCGCGGCGCCCGAGGCTGCGCCATCCGGACCGACCTCGCTGATGATGGCGCAGGAGCGCGAGCTGCGCGCCAAGCTGAAAGAGCTGCGCGATCACATCGTGAAAAACGCCGACAATGTCGGCGAGCGCTTCGCCAACGAAGCCCGCGCGATGCATTACGGCGACAAGGAGCACCGCCCGATCTATGGCGAGGCCTCGCCGGATGAGGCCAAGTCGCTGATCGACGAAGGCATCGAGGTCTCGCCGCTCCCGACGCTGCCGGAAGACCGGAACTGACGCGCGAGGTGCGTCAGACTCCCACCAACACCGCCACGCCGATGACAATCAGCGCAATGCCGATGATTTCGCGCGGCGCGATCGGCTGCTTGAACGAATAATAAGCCACCGCCTGCGCGAACAGCACCTCGATCAGAGCGAGCGTGCGGACGTTGGCGGCGGCCGTTAGCGCGAACGCTAGGAACCAGAACTGCGAGGCGAAGGCGCCCATGAAGCCGGCCAGCAGCGACGGCTTCCACAATCCCAAAATCGACTGAAGCACCTTTGGTGCGCGCCAGAGCAGATAGATCGTCAGGATCAGCGTCTGTACGAACAGGCCGAGCACCAGCGTGAACGATGCCGCCGTCACGAACGAGACATCAGGCACATTGATGATGGCGCCGCGAAAACCGACCGCAGAAAGCGCGAAGGCTGCAGCCGCGACGAGGCCGGTGATGGTCGGCTTCAGCTCGGCAAAGCTCTTCTCGCCGCCGGGCCGCAGCGCCGTGATGACGACGCCGATGGTCGCGATCACGATCGCGAGCACCTTCAGCCAGGTGAGATGATCACCGAGGAAGACGAAGCCGAAGATCGCGGTCTGGATCGCCTCGGTCTTCAAATAGGCTGTCGTCACCACGAAGGAACGATCGTTCATCGCGAGCAGCATCAGGCCGGTGGCGACGATCTGGCTGAGTGCGCCGAGCAGGAGCCACGGCCAGAACACGGTCGGCGGCGCGTTGAGATGATCGCCGGTCGCCACCAACACCGCAGCCAGAAACAGCAGCGAGAACGGGAAGCCGAACAGGAAGCGGATATTGGTCGCGCCCCAGGTCCCCAGCGGCTTCGTCAGCGACCGCTGCATCGCATTGCGCGCGACCTGACCTAGCGCGGCGACGATTGTGAAGGGAATCCAGAGGTTGGCGACAGTGAGCATGGGTGGGGCTGGAGGCTGCTAATGCGGGAAAGGCACAGCTAACCTGCAAGCTACCGTCTACGCGGTCAACCACACGGGCGTCATGGGAGCGATGCTCTCGCAACACGCAGGCTGTCGTCCCGGCGAAGTCCATGCGCTCGCAGGGACGACAGCGTCTGTGGAGGAGCAGCTCTCACCTCACCCACACCCGCCCCTCACACCATCCGTTCCGCCACGACCATGTAGTTCACGTCCATATCTGACGAGAGCGTCCATTTGTCGGCGAAGGGGCTGTAGACGACGCCGGTCTGCTCGGTGATGACGAGGCGGTTGTCGAGGAGATATTTCGTCAGCTCGTCCGGCGTGACGAACTTGTTCCACTCGTGGGTGCCGCGCGGCAACCAGCGCAGGACATATTCGGCGCCGACGATGGCGAGCGCAAAGCTCTTCCAGTTCCGGTTCAGCGTCGAGACCACCATGAGGCCGTTCGGCTTCAGCATCGCGGCGCAGCGCTTCAGGAAGACGCCGACGTCGACGACGTGCTCGACCACCTCCATCGCCAGCACGATGTCGAAGCGCTCGCGCGGGTCGATCTCCTCCACCGTGGTGCAGCGGTAGTCGATCGCAAGATGGCCCTTGTCGGCATGCAGCTTCGCCGCGGCGATGTTGCTCACTGAGGGATCGACGCCGATGACCTGCGCCCCGAGGCGCGACAGCGGCTCGCACAGCAGGCCGGCGCCGCAGCCGATGTCGAGCACCCGCAGACCGCCAAGGCAATTGAGGCTGCGCACATTGCGCTCGAACTTGCGGCAGGCGGCGTCGCGGATGTAGCCGAGCCGCAGCGGGTTGATCCGGTGCAGCGGCGCCATCTTGCCGTTGGGATTCCACCATTCGGCCGAGAGCTTCGAGAATTTCGCGATCTCGGCGGCGTCGACGGTCGAGCCCGGCTGGGAGGCGGTGGTTGCGGAAGTATCTTGCTGCATGCTCATCGCTGGGCGCGGTCCTACCGCGTGGTGATCGAACTACGGAAGGCGAGGGGTGAGGCGATGGTCGAGATGGTCTCGCGACCTTCGCCAACGCCGTTGATGGTCACGTCGCCGTAGTTGAGAATTCGTCCAAGAATGGTCTGATTGACGTCGACGCTCTCGACCTTGTCCAGCGCCATCTCGAAGGTGCGGCGCTTGATGAATCCGGTCTTGTGCACAACCCTGAGATTGGTGACGTCGGTCTCGGTGGTGAAGCGATGGAACCAGCCCTTCACGGTCCAGTACAGCGCAGCCAGAGCCACCAGGCCGGAGCCGATGAGACAGAGCAGGACCAGCCCCTCGACGGCGGTTTGCCGGGACAAGACGAACAGGACCAGGGCCGCGATCCAGGCCAGGATCGCCGGAAAATAGAAGATCCAGTGCGCATTGGTCGAATACAGCACCTTCTCGCCGGGCTGCAGGATCTCGTCGATATAACGCGCCATGATCTCGGTTAACCCACTACCCCCGCACCCTGCCCCCGCAGGAACCTGCTTGCCCCCGGCCCCGACGCTCTGTATACGCGCGTTCGGAATCCGCGGGACCACGTGGGTCACCATACTGATCCTTAAGAGGGAATGCACGCGTCGTCATGAGCCGCCTCGTGATGAAATTCGGCGGCACGTCCGTCGCCAATATCGACCGTATCCGCAACGTCGCACGCCATGTGAAGCGTGAGGTCGACGCCGGCCATGAAGTGGCTGTGGTCGTCTCCGCGATGTCCGGCAAGACCAACGAGCTGGTGGCCTGGTGCACCGAGGCCTCGCCGATGCACGACGCGCGCGAATATGACGCCGTGGTCGCCTCGGGCGAACAGGTCACTTCCGGCCTGCTCGCCATCGTGCTTCAGGGCATGGGCATCCAGGCCCGTTCCTGGCAGGGCTGGCAGATCCCGATCAAGACCAGCGACGCCCATGCGTCGGCCCGGATCGAGGACATCGACGGCAGCGAGATCATCAAGCGCTTCCAGGAGCGGAAAGAGGTCGCTGTTATCGCCGGCTTCCAGGGCATCAACCCGGAGACCAATCGCATCACCACGCTCGGACGCGGCGGCTCCGATACCTCGGCCGTGGCGATCGCCGCCGCCGTCAAGGCGGACCGCTGCGATATCTACACCGACGTCGATGGTGTCTACACCACCGACCCGCGAATCGTGCCGAAGGCCAAGAGGCTCGACAAGATCGCGTTCGAGGACATGCTGGAACTGGCCTCCCAGGGCGCAAAGGTGCTCCAGGTCCGCTCGGTGGAACTCGGCATGGTCCACAACATGCCGATCTTCGTCCGCTCGAGCTTCGACAAGCCCGAGGATATCGACCCGCATGCCAACCAGCCGCCCGGCACGCTGATCTGCAGCGAGGAGGAGATCATGGAAAGCCACGTCGTCACCGGTATCGCGTTTTCGAAGGACGAGGCCCAGATCTCGGTGCGCCAGATCGAGGACAAGCCCGGCGTTGCGGCCTCGATCTTCGGCCCGCTGGCCGACGCCAACATCAACGTCGACATGATCGTGCAGAACGTCTCCGAGGACGGCAAGACCACCGACCTCACCTTCACGGTGCCGGCCGCCGACTACATCCGCGCCAAGGACACGATTACCGCCGCCAAGGGCACGATCGGCTATGCGCGGCTCGACACCGCCACCGACGTCGCGAAAATCTCGGTGATCGGCAGCGGCATGCGCAGCCATGCCGGCGTCGCCGCCCAGGCGTTCTCGGCCCTCGCGGGGCGGAATATCAACATCCGGGCCATCACAACCTCCGAGATCAAGTTCTCGGTATTGATCGACACCGCCTATACCGAGCTTGCGGTGCGCACCCTGCACACGCTCTACGGTCTCGATCAGGTTTAGACGAATTTTCTCTTAGCGGTCGCAGCAAACGCGAAGGTGTCCACACTTTCGCGTTTGGCAGGCGTTTTGCTTGGCAAAACAAGCCCCAATTCGCTATACGGCGAACAGGGTGGGCTGCCGGAAACTGTGCCCCAGTTCAGGCGGTGCTGATTCGGCTCAGGCAACCGCCGGGGGCCGGCGCCGGACGAGCATATTTGTTGTTTTTCTGGATTTCTGGGCGAGCCGCCGTGGCCCTTTCGGTCCCGGCAGACGGAGGAGATTGACGGTTCATGCGGAGCGCGTCGGGAGGTCCCCGCGTCTTGTTGAGACGGCTCCGCGAAACCATGGCGGAGCAGGTCTCGGCCCAGGAGCGGCTGGACAAGATCGTGGTGCTGATCGCCGCCAACATGGTGGCCGAGGTCTGCTCGGTCTATGTGCTGCGCATCGACAACACGCTCGAGCTCTACGCCACCGAAGGCCTCAACCGCGAGGCGGTGCACCATACCGTGCTGACCGCCCATGAGGGGCTGGTCGGCCTCGTCGCGAGCGAGGCGACGCCGCTCAATCTGAGCGACGCGCAGAGCCATCCGGCCTTCTCGTTCCGCCCCGAGACCGGCGAAGAAATCTACCACTCCTTCCTCGGCGTGCCGGTCCTGCGCGCCGGCAACACGCTCGGCGTGCTGGTGGTGCAGAACCGCGCCAAGCGCAACTATGTCGAGGAGGAGCTCGAGGCGCTGCAGACCACCGCGATGGTGCTGGCGGAGCTGATCGCCTCCGGCGAACTGTCCGCGCTGGCCCAGCCGGGCCAGGAGCCGGCCGCGCGCCATTCGGCGCAGAAGGTCGGTGCCATCCTGTCGGAAGGCATCGCGCTCGGCCATGTCGTGCTGCACGAGCCGCGCGTCGTCATCAAGGACTACATCGCCGAGGACCTGCCGAAGGAGATCAAGCGGCTCGACACCGCGCTCGCCAAGCTGCGCGCCGATCTCGACCGCATGCTGGAGCGCGGCGACGTCGCCGAGGGCGGCGAGCACCGCGAGGTGCTGGAAGCCTACCGCATGTTCGCCAACGACCAGGGCTGGTCGCACAAGCTGCACGAGGCGGTCGCCACCGGCCTCACGGCGGAAGCCGCCGTCGAGCGCGTGCAGTCCGACACCCGCGCACGCATGCTGCGCTCGACCGATCCCTATCTGCGCGACCGGCTGCATGATCTGGAGGATCTCGGCTACCGCCTGATGCGGCAGCTGGTCGGCCAGGATCACGCGCCTTCACGTGAACAATTGCCCGACAATGCCATCGTCATCGCGCGCGCGATGGGCCCGGCGGCGCTGCTCGATTACGACCGCAAGCGCCTGCGCGGCATCGTGCTGGAGGAAGGCACCGCCAACTCCCACGTCTCGATCGTGGCGCGCGCGCTCGGCATCCCCGCGGTCGGCGAAGTCCCGAACGCGCCCGGCATCGCCGATCCCGGCGACGCCATCATCGTCGACGGCACCTCCGGCTCGATCTATGTCCGGCCGTCACAGGAGGTCGAGGCCGCCTTCGCCGAGCGCGTGCGCTTCCGCGCCCGCCGCCAGGCGCAGTATCTGGCGCTGCGCGACCTGCCCTGCGTCACCAGGGACGGCCAGAAGGTCGAGCTGATGATCAACGCCGGTCTTGCGATCGACCTGCCGCACATCGAGGACACCGGCAGCGCCGGCATCGGCCTGTTCCGCACCGAGCTGCAATTCATGGTCGGACAGAGCCTGCCGCGCACCAGCGACCAGCTCGCACTCTATCGTACCGTGCTGGATGCCGCCGGCACCAAGCCCGTCACCTTCCGCACCCTCGACATCGGCGGCGACAAGGCGCTGCCCTATATGGAAGCGGTGATCGAGGAAAACCCCGCGCTCGGATGGCGCGCGATCCGGCTCGGGCTCGACCGTCCCGGCCTGCTCCGCGGCCAGATCCGCGCGCTGCTGCGCGCCGGCGGCGGCCGCGCGCTGCGCATCATGTTCCCGATGATCTCGGAGGTCGCCGAATTCGATTCGGCGAAGGCGCTGGTCGAACGCGAGCTCACCTATCTGCGCCAGCACGGCCACACGCTGCCGGAACGGATCGACATCGGCACCATGGTCGAAGTGCCCGCCCTGCTCTATCAGCTCGACGAGCTCCTGAAGAAGGTCGACTTCATCTCGGTCGGCTCCAACGATCTGTTCCAGTTCCTGTTCGCGGTCGACCGCGGCAACGCGAAAGTCTCCGAGCGCTTCGACACGATGTCGGCGCCGATTTTGCGCGCGCTTCGCGACATCGCGCGCAAGTCGCAGGCCGCGAAGAAATCGCTGTCGCTGTGCGGCGAGATGGCGTCGAAGCCGATCGGCGCGCTGGCGCTGATCGCGATGGGCTACCGCTCGCTGTCGCTTTCGGCGACCGCACTTGGTCCGGTCAAGGCGATGGTGATCGATCTCGACGCGAAGAAGGCCGAAGCGATGCTCGGCCCCTTGCTGGACGCACCCGCCGGGAGCGTCTCGATCCGGCAGAAGCTGACGGAATTTGCCGAGGCCGAAGGCCTGGCGTTGTAGCGGGCCTGCCGCCGCTTCCCGCCGCCTCGCCCTTTTCCGCATTTTGAGACCGAACCGATGTCGTCACTTCCCGAAGCCAAACTGGACATTCTGCTCGCGCATCACGCCTCGCTCGAGGCCGAATCGCTTGGCCAGCTCGCCTCCGAGCGCTATGTGCAGATCACGCGCGAGCTCGCCGAGATCACGCCGCTGATCGAAGCGGTCAAAGCCTATCGCTCCACCGTCAAGGAGCTTGCCGACACCGAGGCGCTGATCGCCGATCCCGCGACCGATGCCGAGATGCGGAGCATGGCGGAGGCCGAGCGCGACGAGCTCAATCCGAAGATCGAAGCGCTGGTCCAGGAGATCCGCGTCGCGCTGCTGCCCAAGGACGCCATGGACGACCGCAACGTGGTGCTGGAAATCCGCGCCGGCACCGGCGGCGACGAAGCCTCGCTGTTCGCCGGCGACCTGTTCCGGATGTATGAGCGCTTCGCCAGCTTGCAGGGCTGGAAGGTCGAGGTGATCTCGGCGAGCGAAGGCACCGTCGGCGGCTACAAGGAGATCATCGCGGAGGTACAGGGCCGCGGCGCGTTCTCCAAGCTGAAGTTCGAATCCGGCGTGCACCGCGTGCAGCGCGTGCCCGACACCGAGACGCAGGGCCGCATCCATACGTCCGCCGCCACCGTCGCCGTGCTGCCGGAGGTCGAGGACGTCGATGTCGACATCAAGAATGACGATCTGCGGATCGAGACCATGCGCGCGCAGGGCGCCGGCGGCCAGCACGTCAACAAGACGGAATCGGCGATCCGCATCACCCACATTCCGACCGGCATCGTGGTGATGATGCAGGACAGCCGCTCGCAGCACAAGAACCGCGCTTCCGCCATGAATATCCTGCGCTCGCGCATCTACGACGCGGAGCAACAACGCCTTGACGCCGCACGCTCCGCCGAGCGCAAGGAGAAGGTCGGCTCCGGCGACCGCAGCGAGCGCATCCGCACCTACAATTTCCCGCAAGGGCGCGTCACCGATCACCGCATCAATCTGACGCTCTACAAGCTGCCGCAGGTGATCGCCGGCGAAGCGCTCGGCGAATTGGTCGACGCGCTGACCACCGAGCACCAGGCGGCGCAGCTCGCTGCCCAAGGCGTGGCGGCATGACGGGCACGTGAGCAATCCCTTCACCGGACTATCGATCGAGAGCGCGCGGCGCGCGCTGGCGGCAAAACTGCGATCGGCACAGCTCGACGACGTCGAGCTCGACGCCCGCATCCTGCTAGGTGCGGCGCTCGGCCTCGATCTGACCGGTCTGATCGCGCAGGGCGCCCGCACCCTCGGCGAAGCCGAGGCGGCGCGGCTCGCGCAGCATGCCGAGCGCCGGATCGCGGGCGAGCCGGTGGCGCGCATTCTCGGCACAGCCGAATTCTGGGGCCTGCCGTTTCGTCTGTCGGAAGCAACGCTGGTGCCGCGTCCCGATACCGAAACCGTGGTCGAGCGCGCGCTCGAGCTGTTTGGCGAGCGGCAAATATCTCATCCGCCGCGAATCGCGGATGTCGGCACCGGGTCGGGCGCCATTCTGCTCGCGCTGCTGCACGAAATTCCCGATGCCTTCGGTGTCGGCACCGATCTCAGCCCGAACGCCCTCGACACCGCGAGGAGCAATGCCGCAGCTCTGGGCCTCGCGGGCCGCGCCGGCTTCGTCGCCTGCTCCTACGCGGCGGCGCTCCGGGGACCGTTCGACCTCATCGTCTCGAACCCGCCCTATATTCCCTCGGCCGAGATTCCGAAACTGAGCGTCGAGGTGCGCGAGCACGATCCACATCTGGCACTCGACGGCGGCAATGACGGCTATGATGCCTATCGCGCCTTGATCCCTCAGGCGAGCGAACGACTGGCCCCCGGCGGAGCGCTGATCGTCGAGGCCGGGCAGGGCCAGGCCCGGAATATTGAAACCTTGATGACGGCTGCCGCGTTGGTTGTGGACAGGCCGCCCAGGGCCGATCTGGCGGGTATCCTGCGGGCGGTTTCGGCCCGAAAAATGCCCCCATAAAAGCCGGATTGGACTGCAAAAAACCTCTTGGAATATCCCTTGGGAACGACTACGTTCCGATCAACACATCGGTGCCGGCCCCGTAGATCTACGGACGAAAGCCGGGCTCTCGGGCGAGAGCTTTACTGATTTAAAGGTTCCAAGCCGCAGGTCCTGTGAAGCGCGATGGCCATTGGAGCTGCGCTGCTCTCCGACCGCAAAGTGAACGAAAGCCTGATATTGCGCTTGAAGACTTACGCAACACAGCTGGGCTTGTTTCGGCAGGCGAAATGAATGGGTTCGCTGGCGATCAATGCTGGCGGGTGGGGAACGCGTCTTTGTTGAACGCGACGGTCGACGAACATCGGCAGGGATCAATTCCGCGCTCGCGCGCGGTGCGCGCAAGCGGTGTGAACCGCTGTCATCGGGTCACTCCTAGCAATCAGTAATGCGTGCAACCTTTAGGGCTGGAATTAAAGGCAGGACATGAGAAACGGTCAGAACAAGCAGCGGATGCGCAACCGCAACAACAACAATAACAACAATAATAATAACAACCGACGCGGCCAGAACCCGATGACCCGGGTCTACGAGTCCAACGGACCCGACATCAAGATCCGCGGCACGGCTTCGCATATTGCTGAAAAATATCTGCAGCTCGCGCGCGACGCGCGCTCGTCAGGCGATCCCGTTGCGGCCGAGAATTACTACCAGCACGCCGAGCATTATTTCCGCCTGATCGCGACGGCCCAGGAACAGTTCCGCCAGAATCAGCAGCCGCGCGGCGACGAGCCGATCAGCAACAACAGCGGCGACGACGGCGAGGACGACGGCGAGAATTTCTCGAATTTCGGCCAGGAGCCGGGTTTCGTCCCGCAGCCGCCGCCGCAGCAGCAACCCTTCATGCGCGACCGCGACGGCCAGCGCGATCATCACCAGCGTGACCATCAGCCTCGCGAAAACCAGCCCTATCAGCGCGAGAACCAGCAGCCGCGCGAGCACCGTGAACGTGAGCACCGTCCGCAGCCGCAATACCAGCCCCAGCCTCAGCCGCTCCCGCTGAACCAGCCGCAGCCCGTCGTTGCCGACGCCGGCAGCGTCGACCGTCTGCCCTCCTTCATCACCGGCCCGCAGCCGCAAGTGAATGGTGGCGCGAATGTCCCGGGCGCCTTCGAAGGCGGTGGTGCCGGTGAACGCTTTCCGCGGCGGCGCCGCCGGCCGCATGGCCCGCGCCCCGAGCGCGAAGCTGCTCCGGCCGCATCGAGCGACGAAGTGGCCGGCGAGTAGGCTGCAACGCCGTCGCCAGACTGAACCAGATATCCTGAACTGAATCGTCCCGGCCTCGCCGGGACGATTTGTTTTCAGCCGCGCGTCGCCGTCGTCGAGGACGGCACCAGCACCGGCTTGGCCAGCGAGGGAATCAACCGCGCCCGCTCGCGCTTGGCGGGGATGGCGCGGTAGACCTGCTTGGTGGCCTCGACGATGTGCACGCCGGCGAAGGGCAGCGACAGCGCCGCACCGGCGCGCTCCCACATCTGCGCGGATCTCAGCACCCAGCCGCCGGCATAAGGCGGCATGAAAAGCGCCTCGCCCCAGGCGGTCGGGGTGAACCAGGTCTGGCGCAAAAGGTCGGTGATCTGCGAGCGCGAATAGGGGCGGCCGTGACCGAACGGCGTGCTGTCGGTGCGGGTCCACACCCCGCGCCGGTTCGGGATGACCGCGATCACGCGGCCGGATGGCGACAGCACGCGCCACACCTCGCGCAGCAGCGCGGCTGGATCGTCCGACATTTCCAGCGCGTGAATCAGAAGAATGCGATCCACCGCAGCGTCAGGGAGCGGCAGCGAGAACTCATCCACCAGCGAGGCCAGCGCCGGCCGTCCCGTCGGCCATTTCAAGACCCCCTGCGCCGAGGGCATGAAGGCGATGCAGCGCTCGGCATCTTCGCGGAACAGGCCGAGATAGGGCGTGGGATAGCCGATGCCGAGCACGCGCTGGCCCCCGGCACGCGGCCAGCGTTCCCTGATGCCGCGATTGATCATTTGCCGCGCCACGATCCCGAGGCGGCGGGAGTAGAATTCGCGGAGGTCGACGACATCAATGGTCATGACGGCAATGTAACATGCACGAGGCAGCTCCCGCGCGCGGAATATTGCATTGCCTGCGCAACGTTAAGGCCATATTTGTCTGGCGGGGCTGAGCCCGATGGAGATGACATGGCCGCCGAAATTCGTACTTTCAACTGTTTAAACGACAATTTCGGTTATCTGATCCACGATGTGGAAACCAAGGCGACGGCGTCGATCGACGCTCCGGAGGCCGGTCCCATCCTGAAGGCGCTGGAGCGCGAGGGCTGGCAACTCACCGACATCCTGATCACCCATCATCATGGCGATCATGTCGGCGGCGTCGCCGAACTCAAGCAGAAATACAATTGCCGCGTCGTCGCGCCGCACGACAAGACGACGAAGATCGCAGACGTCGACCTGCGCGTCGCCAATGCCGAAATCGTCAAGGTCGGCAGCCTGCTGGGGCGCGTCCTGGAGACGCCGGGCCACACGCTCGACCACATCTCCTACGTGTTCGACACCGAGAAGACGGTGTTCGCCGCCGACACGCTGTTCTCGATCGGCTGCGGCCGCGTGTTCGAGGGCACCTATCCGATGATGTGGGATTCGCTTTTGAAGCTGCGTGCCCTGCCCGACGACTTCAAGCTCTATTGCGGCCATGAATACACGGCGTCCAACGTCAAATTCGCGCTCACCGTCGACCCCGACAATGCGGCGCTCCAGGCGCGCGCGGCGGAGGTGGCGAAGCTGCGGGCCGAGAACAGGCCGACCATTCCCTCACTGCTTGGTGACGAGAAGCGAGCAAACGTGTTCCTGCGTGCTGACGAACCCTCGGTCGCAGCCAGGCTGCACATGAAGGGTGCGGATGCCGCCGCGGTGTTCGGCGAGCTGCGCGAGCGCAAAAACAAATCCTGACGGGGATCGATGCCGACCGCAGCCGAGATCATCGCGCGCCTCGAACTCCGCCCGCATCCCGAAGGCGGGCATTACCGCGAGACGTTTCGCGACCAGGCCGCGGACGCCAATGGCCGGTCGCGCTCGACCCTCATTTACTTCCTGCTTGCGCGCGACGAACGTTCGCAGTGGCATCGCATCGATGCGGTCGAGATCTGGCACTATTACGCCGGCAGCCCGCTGACGCTGCGCATCGCCCATGAGGGCTGCTCGCAGCACGAGGTGAGGCTCGGCACCGACCTCGTGAACGGCGAGCGGCCGCAGGGAATCGTGCCGGCGAATGCCTGGCAGATGGCGGAGACCACCGGGGAATGGACGCTGGTCGGCTGCACCGTGGCGCCGGCGTTCGAGTTCGCGAAATTCGAACTCGCGCCGAAGGGCTGGGAGCCTTAAACCAAATTGTCGTTCCGGGCCGCGCGGAGCGCGAACCCGGCATGACAGTTACCGCTTCCGCAGCACCATGTCCTTCGCCGCGATCAGGCCGCCGCCGGCGATCAGGACCGCGGCAATGGCGATGTTGGCGCTGGCTTTCGCGAAACCGGCAGCGATGAGGAAGCCGGTTGAGAGCAGCGGCGTCGCGTAGGAGGCTGCGCCGAGCACGCGGATGTCACCGCGCTTCATGCCGATGTCCCAGGCGTAGAATGCCGCACCGACAGGGCCGATGCCGAGCGCGATGACGGAAAGCCATTGCAGCGTGGTCTCCGGCCACACGGTGGTTTCCAGTGCGGCATGCATCAGCGCGGCCAGCGCGGCCGTGGCAAGGCAGAATCCCGCGACCGCATCCGTCGGCACCGCCTTGAGCCGGCGCGACAGCACAGAATAGGCCGCCCAGACGAACGCCGCGACGAACGCGGCAATCAGTCCCGGCATCTGGCCCGGCGCGAAGCCGGAGGTGCTTCCGGCGAACAGCAGCACGGTGCCGACGAGACCGAGCACCGCGCCGATGATGTGATGTATGGCAAGCCGCTCGCCCGGCAGGAACGACGAGAACAGCACGATCAGCAGCGGCCACATGTAATTCAAAAGGCCGGCTTCGGCCGGCGGCGCAAAGCGCAGCGCCAGGAAATAGAGCGCGTGATAGCCGAACAGGCCGCCGACGCCGACAATCCACACGACCAGCGGCTGAACCAGGCTCTTGGCCGCATCGCCGCGACCGATCCAGGTGAGGAGGCCGACGAGTCCGCCGATCGCGAACGTCATCGCGGCGAGCTGGAACGCCGGGATCTTTCCGGTCGCCACCGTCATCACTGACAGCAGCGACCACATCAGGATCGCGGTCAATCCGATCAGCGTCGCGGTGCGGGGAGTCATCAATCAAAAGGCTCTGAGGACGTTTATGCCCGGCACGAGGCCGGGCATTTTCGTCTTCACTATCGCCTTGTCGCGCCCGAAGCTACAGGCATTTGGCTCAAAGGATTTGAGCCAAGAGAACTGGCGCCACTTCAGGCCTGATATTGGCCGCCATTGATGGTCAGCGTCGAGCCGGTGATGAAGCCGGCCTCGTCGGCGGCCAGGAACACGACCGCGCGCGCGATCTCTTCCGGTTCGCCGAGCCGGTTGACCGGGATCTGCGGGATCACGTTCTTTTCCAGGACGTCCTTGGGCACTGCCTGCACCATTTCGGTGTTGATGTAGCCGGGGCAGATCGCATTGACGGTGATGCCGCCCTTGGCGTTCTCGAGTGCGAGCGCCTTGGTGAAGCCGATGTCACCGGCCTTCGCCGCCGAATAGTTGACCTGGCCGAACTGTCCCTTCTGGCCGTTGATCGACGAGATAGAGATGATCCGGCCGAATTTGCGGGCACGCATGCCTTCGATCACCGGGCGCGTCATGTTGAACAGCGAACCGAGATTGGTATTGATGACCGCGTTCCACTGCTCGAGCGTCATCTTGTGGAAAGCGGTGTCGCGGGTGATGCCGGCATTGTTGACGAGCACGTCGATCGGGCCGACCTCGGCCTCGACCTTCTTCACGCCCTCGGCGCAGGCGTCGAAACTGCTGACGTCCCATTTGTAGACGGCAATGCCGGTCTCGGCCTTGAACTTCTCCGCCGCCGCATCGTTGCCGGCGTAGCTCGCCGCAACCTTGTATCCCGCCGCCTTCAGCGCCTTGCTGATCGCCGCTCCGATGCCCCGCGTACCACCCGTGACCAATGCAACACGTGCCATGTCGTATTCCTTCCCTTGGACTCTTCGGACGTTTCTGAGTGATCGTTTTTAGATGCGGATTATGCGGGACGTTTGACGGACATCAAGAACAAAACGCCCGGCGTTGAGCCGGGCGTTTCTCTTTAGTCGAGGCGTGCACGGTTGCGAAGAATATTTGATTTGCAACCGCCGCCTTTTTAATCGCGTGCAATGCACTCACCATGTGTGCAGCGCACGCGCAGATTACGCGTCAGCTCTCTCAGTCGCGTGCCAGACACATTGCGATACCCATGCCGCCGCCGATGCACAGCGTGGCGAGGCCCTTCTTCGAATCGCGCTTCTGCATCTCGTGCAGCAGCGTCACCAGCACACGCGCGCCGGAGGCGCCGACCGGATGGCCGATCGCGATCGCGCCGCCATTGACGTTGACCTTGGAGGTATCCCAGCCGAGGTCCTTGTTGACGGCGCAGGCCTGCGCCGCGAAGGCTTCGTTGGCCTCGATCAGGTCGAGGTCACCGACATTCCAGCCGGCCTTCTTCAGCGCGGCGCGCGAGGCCGGGATCGGGCCGGAGCCCATGATCTTCGGATCGACGCCGGCCTGAGCCCACGACACGATGCGCGCGAGCGGCTTCTTGCCTTCCTTGGCAGCCTGCTTTGCGGTCATCAGCACCACGGCGGCAGCGCCGTCATTGATGCCGGAAGCAGAGCCCGCGGTGACCGTGCCTTCCTTCTCGAAAGCGGGACGGAGCTTCGCCATCGCATCTAACGTGGCGCCGTGGCGCGGATATTCATCGGCGCTGACGACGACATCGCCCTTGCGGCCCTTGATGGTGACGGGGACGATCTCGTCGTTGAACTTGCCGGCCTTCTGCGCAGCTTCGGCCTTCTGCTGCGAGGCGACCGCGAACTCGTCCTGCTGGGCGCGGGTGATCTGCCACTGGCGCGCGACGTTCTCGGCGGTGTTGCCCATATGGTATCCGTTGAAGGCATCCCACAGGCCGTCCTTGATCATGGTGTCGATGAACTCGACCGGGCCCATCTTGACGCCGCCGCGCAGGTACTGGGCGTGCGGAGCCATGCTCATGGATTCCTGGCCGCCGGCGACGACGATCTCGGAATCTCCGTTGAGCAGCGCCTGATAGCCGAGTGCAACGGTGCGCAGGCCCGAGCCGCAAAGCTGGTTCACGCCCCAGGCCGGGCTCTCCACCGGAATGCCGGCGGCGATCGAGGCCTGGCGGGCCGGGTTCTGGCCTTGGGCAGCGGTCAGGATCTGGCCCATGATGACTTCGGAGACCCGGCCAGGCTCGATGCCACCACGCTCCAGCGCGGCCTTGATGGCGATGGCGCCGAGGTCATGGGCGGGAAGGGTCGCGAACGCTCCGTTGAAGCTTCCGACCGGGGTGCGGGCGGCGCTGACGATGACGACATCGTCTGACATGGGCAACTCCTGGGGTTGAATGGGGGCAGACGGGGCTGGGAAAAGGCTCGCCAGTCTCGAACGGCATCCTGTTAACGTCGTTGAGGCATGTCAATCGGCTGGTGACCGAATTGATGCCGCAGCGCATTCAAAATAGCGTTCTTGGCGCTTTCGCAAGCAAGATTTTGCTCCGCAATTAACCGTGGCGCACAAAACGGTAGCGTGACCCCTTTGAAAATGCTTATTTTGTTGCGTTGCGTACTCTTCCCGCCCTGCGGCATAGCCCGCCGGGTTCCCGTTCTCCGCGTTGCAAGTGAGAGCCCATGGCGAAATCAGACCAACCCACCACCATCAAGAAATACGCGAACCGACGGCTCTATAACACCGGAACGAGCACCTATGTGACGCTGGAAGACCTCGCCGCCATGGTCAAGGACGGCGAAGATTTCCTCGTCTACGACGCCAAGACCGGCGACGACATCACCCGCTCCGTGCTCGCCCAGATCATCTTCGAGCAGGAAAACAAGGCCGGGCAGAACCTGCTCCCGACCACGTTCCTGCGCCAGCTGATCCGCTTCTACGGCGACAGCATGCAGATGGTGGTGCCGAAATATCTGGAGCAGGCAATCGCGTCGCTGACCCAGGAGCAGGAAAAGTTCCGCAAGCAGATCGCCAACTCACTCTCCGGAACCCCGTTTGCGCCGCTGGAAGAACAGGTCCGCCGCAACATGGAGCTGTTCCAGCAGACCTTCTCGATGTTCAAGCCGTTTGTCCCCACGGCAGGCCGCCCGGCGGCGACCACCACCGAGCCCGAATCCGATGCGAGCGCGGAGCCGGCCAAGGACACCAACATCGACGACTTGCGCCAGCAGATGAAGGACATGCAGGAACGCCTCGAGCGCATGTCGAAAAAGGACGAGTAGGTCTTTCGTTCGCACCGGCGCGCCCGCATGCAGCGGGTGCGCAAACGACCGATTGATCGTGGCGTCCTCATTTATGCGCCGCCGTCCCGGCCATGGCCGGAGCCCCCATGTCTGACCGCACCACGCACTGGGACACCGTCTACGCCACCAAGGGTGAAGCCGAGGTCAGCTGGTTTCAGGACAGCCCGGCGATTTCGCTCGAGATGATACGCGCGGCCAATCCGGACCATGACGCCGTCATCATCGACATCGGCGGCGGCGCGTCGCGGCTCGTGGACGCGCTCCTGCAGGACGGATACCGCACTCTCGCGGTACTGGACCTCTCCGCCAACGCGCTCCAGAAAGCGAAGACGCGAATCGGCCAGGCCGCCTCAACGGTCGACTGGATCGTTGCCGACGCCACGGCATGGCGACCGACGAAGACCTACGACGTCTGGCACGATCGCGCCGCGTTTCACTTCCTGACGGATCCGCGCGACAGGGCGGCTTATGTCGAACGCCTGCGGTCGGCGATCGCACCGGGCGGACACGTCATCATCGCCACGTTCGCACTCGACGGTCCGGAGAAATGCAGCGGCTTGCCGGTGCAGCGCCACGACAGCGCAAGCCTCTCAGCCGAGCTCGGGCGGGATTTCGAGCTGGTGGAGGTGCGGAGCGAGATTCACCACACACCGTGGCAATCGACGCAGGCGTTTCAGTTCAGCCGGTTTACGCGACGGCGCGCATAAGCGCGCGTCGAAGGACGGAGAGGGCTCTGGCTACGCCGCCAGCTTCACCGCATGCGCAAAGTCCCAATAGAGTTTTCGCGCCTTGGTGTAGAACGGGCCTGGCTTCAGCTCACGATCGTCGATGCGAATCACCGGCGCGACCTTGGCGAAATTGCCGGACGAGAAGATCTCGTCGGCGGCAAGGAAATCCGCATAGCGCAGGGTCTTCTCGACGACGGTAATTCCGTCGCCGCGAAGCAGACTGATGACACGCTGGCGTGTGATGCCGTTCAGGAAGGTGCCGTTCGGGACCGGCGTGTAGACCACGCCGTCCTTGGCCATGAACACGTTGGAATTGCCGAACTCCGCGACATTGCCGAGCATGTCGAGCATCAGCGCGTTCTGGAAGCCGCGCGAGGCGGCTTCGGCCAGCGCGCGCGAATTGTTCGGATAGAGACAGGCGGCCTTGGCATCGACCGGGGCGCATTCGGCCGTGGGCCTTCGGAACGGCGACAGCGTGATGGCGTTGCCGACGGGCTTCGGCATCGGTGCCTCGTAGGTGCACAGGCACCAATTGGTGGTCTCGGCGTCGAACAGCACGCCGCCGCCCGAGCCGTTCTGCGCCCAGTACATCGGACGGACGTAAAGTTCGGCATTGGCCGCGAAGCGCGCGATTCCTTCGTTTGCCAGTGCCAGCCAGGTGCCGGTGTCGACCACCGGCTTCAAACCAAAATTGATCGCAGACTGATTGGCGCGGGCGAGGTGACGGTCGAGATCGGGCGCCACGCCCTCGAACGCGCGGGCGCCGTCGAACACGACCGAACCGAGCCAGGCCGCATGCGTGCGCGGGCCCATGATCGGCACGTTGCCGTCATGCCATTTGCCCTCGAAGAAGGTCCAGCTCGGCGAATATTCGATGGGCTTTTTGATCTCGGCCATGACCGGCCTCCCCTTGGCGTGGTGCCGTAATATAGCAACACATTGGTCGTAAATTCTAAATGATTCCCTGCGGAAAGATGGTGAGTTACCCTCTTCCACAAGGGGAGAAGGAACATGCCGCTCGATCCGCTCGCAAAGCGCTTGTTGACCATGATGGCCGCGGCCGCGCCGCAGGCGCGGAGCCGGCCGAGCGTGGAGGCACGGCGCCAGTCACTGGCAAAGCTGATGCAGTTCGCGTGCGCCGATGCCCCGGATGTGGTGAGGTCCGATGGCCTCCTTCCCGGTCCAGGCGGCGAACTGTCCTACCGCCTCTATGCGCCTGCAAGCGCCGGTGCGCGCGTGCCCGGCTTCGTATTCTTCCATGGCGGCGGCCTCGTTGCCGGCAGCATTGCCACGCATGATCGGATCGCGGCGGCGCTGGCGCATGCGACCGGCTGCCGCCTCGTCTCGGTCGATTACCGGCTCGCGCCCGAGCACAAATTCCCCGCCGCCGTGGACGATGCCGTCGCCGCCACCGAATGGGTGGCGCGCGAGGCCTCGTCGCTCGGCATCGACGCCGAACGTCTGGTGCTCGGCGGCGATTCCGCCGGTGCAACGCTCGCTGCGATCGTGTGCCAGGAGGCGGCGCAGAGCGCCGGTCTTTCCATCGTCGCGCAATGCCTGATTTGCCCGGTGCTGGATTTCGAGGAGACATCACCCTCGCGCGAAGAATTCGCCGAAGGCCATCTGATCGACCGCATCACGATCGAGGCCGATCTCGCCGACTATCTGGCCGGCGACATCGACACCGCCAATCCGCGCGTTTCACCGCTTCGCGCAACGCGGCTTGCAGGTCTGCCGACGGCCATCATCCACACCGCCGAATTCGACCCGATGCGCGACGAGGGCAACGCCTATGCACGCAAGCTGCTCGCCGCGGGCGTCGCCGTCGAGCATGTCTGCCACGACGGCATGGTTCACAATTTCCACGCGATGGGCGCCATCCTGCCGCAGGCGCAGCTCGTGCTGTCGCAGATCGGTGAGCAGGTGCGGCGGGCGGTGGGGGAGTAATAGCGCAGATCACACGCGCGCATCGAGCACGGCCCTGGCTGCCACGACATAGTCCGGCCAGTGCGCATCCGCGTAGCGTTCAGCTTGCCGCGCACACGTGACATCGGGCGCATGCGCGACGGCAATCACGCGCGCGAAGCGCTCTTCGGCCACCGTCACGTCGTCAGGCGCGGGCGACGGAACAGCGGCGGCCACAGCGGTCGGAGCAACAGCGAGCCCAGCCAGGCCAGTGAGCAGGATGCGGCGCGACGTGTTCATGGCTGTTGTCCTTCCATTGTCCAGCGTGCACTCTGGCCGGCGAGTGTGTCAGTGCGATCACCACAGGGTAACCGTGCACATCCGTGCCGTCCATCGCCTGCGGATAGCGCTTGACCTCACCAGCGATCAGGTTCCATCTAGCGACGGTTCCGCCATCAATCGGATTGCTCCGTGGCCCAGCACAGCCAATTGCATAGCCTGGCTTTGCGCGCTGTCGCGCTGGGGCTGCCTTGTCTGACGATTTTTGCCAGCGCCGCCTCCGCCTCCGACGACGACGCTCCGGCAAAACCGTCCGTTCCAAACATCTATCTCGATCTGCGAACGATCTATGCGACGATTCCTGCTGGCACGCTCGGGCTCGGCTTCGGCAGCACGTCATTGTCGGCTGCGTTCGAAGCGCTGGCGTCACGCCGGGGCGCGAGCTTGCCGAATGGTCTGCCGGCCGCGAAATCGATCGCCGTCGACCTGCCCCTGACCGTCGACGTCAACGACCGCGTCTCGCTCTATGGCGGCGTCTCGGGCTCGACGACGGACATCGGCGGCGGCTGGTCGGCGTTCGACGTCACGAGCTGGAACATCGGCGTGCAGGCCGACCTCTATCAGCAGAACGGCGGCACGATCCCGACGATCACGCTGCAATCCACCCTGACGCAGTCGGTGCCGAACGAGCAGGGCATGACGAACTCGTTCAACAACATCCTGGAGTTCGATTACGCGCTGGACGTGGACGAGACGCGGGGCTGGCTCGCCGGCGTACAATACACCACCACGAACGTCGCCAGCCAGATCGCCAGCATCCGGCCGAATACGATCCTCTATGCCGGCGGCTATTATCAATGGCCGAGCAACTGGAAATTCACGGGCCGGCTCGGCGTGCAGTCATTCGGCGGCGCACAGCTCGGGGGCCGCAGCCTGGCGGAGCCCTTCACCCAGCCGATCCTGCGGCTCGACCTCGACCGCATGGACGACAATGACAACCGCCTGTTCGGCATCACCGCGCAGATCGCCTGGATGCCAAAGCCGTCCTACCAGGTGACGCTGCGCACGCCGCTCTACGCGGTGCGCAACTGACCGCGATCGTGGTGGATTTTCGGTGAAGCGGGGCTGCCGCATTTTCACGAATATCGGCGCAACGGCTGCTACCGCTCATCGTTGAGAACGAAGGGCTTTTCGTGTTCGTCGCCGCCCTGCCACGACGCCTGCTGCGTGAACCAATTGTTAGCCCTCCCGCACGATCGCCCACCACCTTACCTCTCGGCAAATAAGCTTGCGGCAGACTGGTCCGGCTTCGCCTGGGAGGTTGTGAATGCACCGCTTGATATCGGAACGAACGTTTCTCGCCGGCAAGATCATCTTCAACTTCGGTCAATCGACCATCGATTGCGTCGTGCGCCGGATGTCCGAGGATGGCGCAACGCTGGAGATGCAGAGCAGCCTCGGCGTGCCCGAACGGTTCCAGCTTCGGCTCGCAAGCCAGGAGATCCTCGCCTGCCGTGTGCTCTGGCGGTCGGACCGTCAGGTCGGGGTTGCGCTCGGGGCGGAAGATCATGTCGAACCAAAGCCCGGGGACGAGCAGGGGCGGCCGGCCGACTCGCTGATGCGCGGACAGATGCTCGCGCTTCGCGCGGCACTCGATTTCGTCCCGCTCGGCATCGTGCTGCTGGATGCCAATCTCCGCGCGCAGCTGATCAACCGCGCATTCCGGCGGATGTGGCTGTTGCCGGACGAAGTCGCCAACAGCAATCCGTCTTTCGTGACCTTGATGCACCACGGCCGCGATACGCTCGCCTACGAGGTTCCGCCGGCCGAGCTTGAGGCCTATGTCGCCGAGCGGGTCCGTCAGATACAGGCGGGCGACGCGTCTCCGCGCGATCTGCGCCGCACCGGCGGCGACGTCGTTCGGATGCAATGCACGCCGCTGCCCGACGGCGGCCGGATGCTGACCTATACGCCCGTCACCGACATCGTACGCTATTCCGACGAGCTGAAATTGCTGCGCGACGCGCTCGAGAACGTCGAAGACGGCGTGCTGTTGCTCGACCGCGATCTCAATGCCAGCTTCATGAACCGGCGCATGCGGCGGTTCTGGGAGGTGAGTGAGCAGGAGGCGGCCGGCCACCCGACCTATGCATCGCTGGTGAGCCGGGCGCAGCGTGCGAGCGCGCCGGGACTTCCGGCGACCGAAATGACGAAGTTTCCCGTCAAACGCGTCGCAGAGGTCAAGGCCGGCGACCATGTGCGCGATCTTCAGACCCCGGATGGGCGGCGCATCAGGGCCCACTGCACCACGATGTCGAATGGCGGTCGCATGCTGACCTATGTCGACATCACCGATCTGACGCAAAAGGCCGCGATGCTGGAGACGCTCGCCACCACCGATCCGCTCACCGGCCTCTACAACCGCCGTCACTTCCTCGGCTCTCTCGATGCAGAATGGAGCCGGTTCCAGCGCTATTACCGCGCAGTTTCCGTCCTGATGCTCGACATCGATCATTTCAAATCGGTCAACGACCGCTACGGCCACGCGGTCGGCGACGCCGCGATCAGGACGGTGGCGGCCGCATGCCTCGATGGCAAGCGCAAGTCGGACATCGTCGGTCGCCTCGGGGGCGAGGAGTTTGCGATTCTGCTGCCCGAGACCAGCCTGTCGCGTGCCAGGACGGTGGCCGAGCGCATCCGCAAGCGCGTGATGAGCTCGCACATCCCTGCCCATCAGGTTCAGTTCGGCGTCACCGTGAGCATCGGCATTGCGGAAGCAAGCGTCAGCATGTCCGGCATCGACGCCTTGATGAGCGCGGCCGATCACGCGCTGTATCAGGCCAAGGCCGAAGGCCGCAACCGCTGCATCGCCTGGTCGCCCTCGCCGCCCGTGAACAAGGCGGCGGAGTGATCGCACCGAGGATCTATTCCGGCACCGGCACGTCGAAGGTGTTGAGCGTGACCGAGACCATGCAATAGACGCCGACGAGATAGGACAATTCGGCCGCGCCGTGCTCGCCGAACTCCTTCACTGCAGCGCGCCAGGTCAGTTCCGGCAGCACGCCGCCGCTGACCAATGCCGATGCCACGTCGTAAGCGACGGCCTCCTGCCTGGTGAGATCCACCGGCCGCTGCCCGGCGACGATGGTCGCGAGCTTCTCGTCCGACAGGCCACGCTGCTCGGCCACCAGCACATGCGCATAGAGCTCGTAGCCGGAGCGGAAATGCGAGCCGGTGACGAGAATCGCAACCTCGCGCACCGGCGCCGGCAGCAACGGGTTCGACGCGATCGCCTTGACCAGCTCCCACACCGGCTTGCCGAAACGCGGCTCGCGAATCCAGGGATTCCAGGGCCCGAGCAGCGCGCCGTCGTCGCGCATATTTATGAAGCCCTTGAAGTGGTCCGTAATGCCGGCTCGCATGTCGTCATAGAGCGGCTTCTGCTCGTCGGTCAGCTCTTTCGGATCGAGTATGGGAAGGCGCACGGCAGGATCTCCTCGTTGAGAAGGTGGAAAGCTCACCCGCGTGCGCGCGCAAGGCAAGTGAAGTTGCCGTGACGACCGTGCAATTTTGCAAAGGGCAGGGAGACGTTACGCGACGGTATGCCCTATGCCTCGGAATTTTCCACGCTCTGTGGATTGGCGACGTCATCGACGGCAAGCGTCAGCGGCTCTCCCGTCGCGAGGAACGAGGACAAGGCCGCCTCGAACGGCGCAGGGTCGAGCCCCCGCGCTTTCAGCCAGGCGGGCTCGTAGTAGGTCTGCCGGTAACGTTCGCCGGAATCGCAGATCAGCGTTACCAGCGATCCCGTGACGTTCGCTTTTCGCATCTCCGATGCGAGCCGGCACAGCGCCAGGAAATTGGTGCCGGTGGATCCGCCGACCGTCCGCCTCAGGCGGCGCGACAGCACGTTCATCGCTGCGATCGTCGCCGCATCCGGAATCTTCATCATGCGATCGACCACGCCCGGAACGAACGACGGCTCGCAGCGCGGGCGACCGACGCCTTCGATCAGCGAGGGACGCTCGCAGACATGGGAGCGATCCTGCAAGCGGAAGCAGTCGAAGAAGGCGGAATGCTCGACATCGGCAACGCACAGCCGCGTCGGATACTGGCGATAGCGCAAATACCGTCCGATGGTGGCTGACGTACCGCCGGTGCCGGCGCCCATGACGATCCAGTCCGGGATCGGCCGCGGCTCGCCCGTCAATTGCGTGAAGATGGACTCGGCGATGTTGTTGTTGCCGCGCCAGTCGGTCGCGCGCTCGGCGAAGGTGAACTGGTCCATGTAGTGGCCGTTCAACCGGGTGGCGAGCGCGGTAGCCTCCGCATAGAGCGCGCGGCCATCATCGATCAGATGGCAGTTGCCGCCAAAATGCTCGATCGCGGCGATCTTCTCCGCCGAGGTCGTGCGCGGCATCACCGCGTAGAAGGGCACGCCGATCATCTGCGCGAAATAGGCTTCCGACACCGCGGTCGAGCCCGACGAGGCCTCGACGACGGGCGTGCCCTGGCGGATGTGACCGTTGCAGAGTGCGTAGAGGAACAGCGAGCGCGCCAGCCGGTGCTTCAGGCTGCCGGTCGGATGCGTGGACTCGTCCTTCAGATAGATGTCGATGCCTGATAGCGCCGGCACGATCAGCCGGATCAGATGCGTGTCAGCCGTGCGGCACTGGTCGGCCTCGATCGCGGCGACGGCTTCATCGACCCAGCCGCGCCGATAGGCCGGCCCGTCCGGATTGAGATGGCGGAAGGGAAAAGTCTGCATCGGCTGAATCTCTCATGACGCCGATCGCGCATCAATAGCTGCCCCTCAAAACTCCAGCGGCGCGTTGTCGACGACCTCCTTCATCACGAAGAAGGTGCGGGTCTGGCGCACACCGGGTAGCGCGATGAGCTGCTCGCCGTGGATGCGGTTGAAGTCCTCCATGTCGCCGACGCGGATCTTGAGGAAATAGTCGAAGTCGCCGGCGACGAGGTGGCAGTCGAGCACGAATTTCAGTTTTGCGATCGCCTGCTCGAAGATGGCAAAGCTCTCCGGGGTGGAGCGATCGAGCACGACGCCGACCATCACCAGCGTGCCCTTGGCCACCTTCTTCGGGGCGACCATGGCGCGGACCGCGGCGATGAACCCGTCCTCGAACAGGCGCTGGGTGCGGCGATGGCAGGTGGCGGGGCTGATGGCGACGGTCCCCGCCAGTTCCGCGTTGCTGAGGCGACCGTTATTCTGCAGCAATCTCAATATCTTGAGGTCGACGCGATCCAGCCGTGACGACATGGAAGATACTTCCGCTATTAGATTGATTTGCGAAAGAAACACTATCTCAACAGGCAATATTCGCAAGATCACATGCAATATGAGTGCAGCATTCGAGAGCACATTTCTCGCCGACCATGCTAGTCGCTGCGGCCAGCTCAACGCCAATCGGGATGACCTGACCATGCTGGAAAAATTCGCGCGCTATCCGCTGACCTTCGGCCCGACGCCCATCGAGAAGCTGGAACGGCTGTCGAAGCATCTCGGCGGCCAGGTCGAGGTCTATGCCAAGCGCGAGGATTGCAATTCCGGCCTCGCCTATGGCGGCAACAAGCTGCGCAAGCTCGAATACATCATTCCCGATGCGATCGCATCGAACGCCGACACGCTGGTGTCGATCGGCGGGGTGCAGTCGAACCACACCCGCATGATCGCGGCGGTCGCCGCCAAGATCGGCATGAAGTGCCGCCTGGTGCAGGAAGCCTGGGTGCCGCACGAGGACGCCGTCTATGACCGCGTCGGCAACATCATGCTCTCGCGCATCATGGGTGCCGACGTACGTCTGGTCGACGACGGCTTCGACATCGGCATCCGCAAGAGCTGGGAGGACGCGATCGAGGAAGTGAAGGCGGCGGGCGGCAAGCCCTACGCGATTCCCGCCGGAGCCTCGGTGCACAAGTTTGGCGGGCTCGGCTATGTCGGCTTCGCCGAGGAGGTGCGCAAGCAGGAGGCCGAGCTCGGCTTCAAGTTCGACTACATCGTGGTCTGCACCGTCACCGGCTCCACCCATGCCGGCATGCTGGTGGGCTTCGCCGCGGACGGCCGCGCGCGAAAGGTGATCGGGATCGACGCCTCCTTCACCCCTGCGCAGACCAAGGCGCAGGTGCTTTCGATCGCGCAGAACACGGCAAAACTTGTCGAGCTCGGCAGCGACATCGTCGCAGACGACGTCGTGCTGATCGAGGACTACGCCTATCCCGCCTATGGCGTGCCGTCGGAGGAGACCAAGGAAGCGATCCGCCTCACCGCGCGTCTCGAAGCCATGATCACCGATCCCGTCTACGAGGGCAAGTCGATGCAGGGCCTGATCGACCTGACGCAGAAGGGCTATTTCGAGAAGGGCGCAAAGATCCTCTACGCCCATCTCGGCGGCGCGCCGGCGCTGAACGGCTACGGTTATGCATTCCGGAACGGGTGAGGTTGCCTAGCTCTCGCCTCCTCTCCCCTGTTGTCCCGGGCAAGCGTTTAATTAGCACTGACCCGGGACCATTGCCCCAGGAAGGCGTTTGGCGAAGACTTGCAGTTCCGTACTCCTACCGATCGCAATCGATAGATCACGCAGTATGGAACCCGGATCTGCGCTGCGCTTGTCCGGGATGACAGCAGAGCTATTGGCGGGGCCCCTACCGCGTCCGCACGATCTGCAGCAGCTCGTCTCCGTAATGTTCGAGCTTCTTGTCGCCGATGCCGGGCACGTTGCGCAATTCGTCGAGCGTGGTCGGCCAGGCCCGGACGATGCCGTCGATGGTGGCGTCGTGCAGCACGACATAGGCCGGCACGCCGCGCTCCCTCGCGATATCCGCGCGCCAGGATCGCAGCCGCGCGCGCAATTCGGGATCGACGTCGCCTTGCGGCGTGCTGGCCGCCGGCGCGAGATCGCCGCGGCGGGATTTTGCACGGCTGCCGCGGGTGCGGGTGGCCGGGGCGTCCTCGCGCAGCTGCACTTCGGTCTCGCCGCGCAGCACGCCGCGCGAGGACTCCGTCAGCTTCAGCGCGCCAAAAGCTTCGCTGTCGCTCTGCAAATGGCCCATCGCCACCAGCTGCCGCAGCACGGTGCGCCACTGTTTCTCGTTGAGCTCGCGCCCGATGCCGAACACCGACAGTTTGTCGTGGCCGAACTGCGTCACCTTCTCGGTGAGGCGTCCGATCAGCGCGTCGATCAGGTGCATCGCGCCGAAACGCTGGCCGGTACGATAGACGCAGGACAGCAGCTTCTGCGCCAGCACCTTGCCGTCGCGCATCTTCGGCGGCGTCAGGCAGTTGTCGCAATTGCCGCACGCCTCGCCCATCGCGATCTCGCCGAAATAGGCGAGCAGCCGCCGGCGCCGGCAGTGCGGCGTTTCGGCAAGACCAACGAGCGCATCGAGCTTGCCGATCGACACCCGCTTGAATTCGTCGGAGCCGCTCGACTCGTCGATCATGCGGCGCTGCTGCACGATGTCGGAAAGGCCATAGGCCATCCAGGCCGCCGACGGCTTGCCGTCCCGACCGGCGCGCCCCGTCTCCTGGTAATAGGCCTCGATGCTCTTGGGCAGATCGAGATGGGCGACGAAGCGGACGTCGGGCTTGTCGATGCCCATGCCGAACGCGATGGTCGCCACGATGACGATGCCGTCCTCGTTGAGGAAGCGGTCCTGGTTGCGCGAGCGTACGCTGCTGTCCAGGCCGGCGTGGTAGGGCAGCGCGGCAATGCCGGCATCGGCGAGCGCGGCGGCCACTTCCTCGACGCGATTGCGCGACAGGCAGTAGACCACCCCGGCATCGCCCGCATGCCGCTCCCGAATGAACTCCTTCAGTTGCGACACCGCATTGCGCTTGTCGACGATCTCGTAGCGGATGTTGGGCCGGTCGAAGCTGGAGACGAATTGCGGACTGTCCGCAAGCCGAAGCCGTTCGACGATTTCCTTGCGCGTCAACTCGTCGGCGGTCGCGGTCAGCGCGATGCGCGGCACATTTGGAAAACGTTCGGCGATGATGGAGAGGCCGACATATTCCGGGCGGAAGTCGTGGCCCCATTGCGAGACGCAGTGCGCTTCGTCGATCGCGAACAGCGCCACCTTCGCCTGCGCCAGCAGCGCCAGGCAGCGTGGCGTCACCAGGCGTTCCGGCGCGACATAGAGCAGGTCGAGATCGCCCGCGATCAGGCGCCGCTCGATGTCGGACGCTTCCTGCGGGGTCAGCGAGGAGTTCAGCGCGGCGGCATTGACCCCGGCTTCGAGCAGGCCGGCGACCTGATCGCGCATCAGCGCAATCAGGGGCGACACCACGATGCCGCAGCCTTCACGCAGCAGCGCCGGCAATTGATAGCACAGCGACTTGCCGCCGCCGGTCGGCATCAGCACCAGGCAATTGCCGCCCTCCGTGACGTGCCGGATGATCTCGCCCTGCTCGCCGCGGAACCCCGGCAGGCCGAACACCGAATGCAGCACCGACAGCGCATCGCGGCCGTTGGCCGGCGCAGGCAGCGGAGCGGTGGAGGGAGAGGACATGCGTGTGTCGGGGCAAAGCCGTGAGATTCGTCACAAGGCCAGTCGCATGGCGGCGTCCGCGTGGCAAGCCCAACTTGTCCCTCTCCCACTTGCCGGGAGGGACAAGAGGCATATGCGCGCATGAGAAAGCGCTACGCCCCGATCCTTCGCAGCGCTTCCGCGACCGTCACGATCGGCATGTTGCGCTTCCCGGCGGCCTCTAGCGCGTGGCGCATCAGATGCGGCGTGCAGCCATAGGGGCTCGGCGCATCGACGACGTCATGGCTGTAGAAGATCAGCCAGCCACCACTCGCGACCGCCTCGTCGAAATAGCCATCGACGCCTGCCGCATCGATCTCGTAATTGACCAGGGGCGAGGCGCGCAGGAACTGGAGATCGATGACGTCGCGATTGACGCCGGGAAGGATGCCGCGCGCCGAACGGAAGGTCCTGGCGAGCTGCGGCTTGCGCCAGACCGAGGCGATCCCATAGGGATAGGCGAAATTTTCCAGCACGATCGAGGAATCGATGCCGCGAAAATGGCTGCGGTTCCGCTCGATCTCGCGGGCCATGGCGGCCTCGTCGAGATTGATCGCGCTCTGGTGCGAGAAGGTGTGGCAGGCGATCTCGTGCCCGGCACGGTGAAGCCGCACGATGGCGTCGTTCGACAGGCCGTGCCAGTGGTCCGACGGCCGGTCGATCAGGCTGCCGGCGAGATAGAAGGTGCCGCGGCCGCCATGCCGCTCCAGAAGCTCGGCGCCCTCGCCTGCGGCGCTATCGGGAGCATCGTCGAAGGTGAAGCTCACCATCGGCGCATGCGCGGGCAGCCGGTGCGGCGCGGCGCGGAAATGCCGGGCCAGCCGATTGCTCACGCGTCCCTGGAGTGCCGACCACACGACTGCGTTTCCCGTGATTCCCTATTGCTCTACTGAAACATTCGCGCGCTGGTTGAGGCAAGCCTAACGCTTGGGTAATCCTAACGAGGGACCAACGCCCTTCGGTTAACGCGCCAGCACCGAGGCGTCGGCTTCGGTACCGAGATATTGCAGCCAGTTGCGAAATAGTGCCGCAGCAGCGCTGCCCGCGGCAATATCCGTACGCAAATTCAGCGCAGGCAGTTCGTTGCTGAGCGCCGGGTGGCGCTGGTGCCTTGCCTGTTTCTCGAAGCGGGCAAGCTTCTCCTCCGTCGCTGCGTCAAAATAGCTCACGGGCAAATGCGGGTAATTTTCACGCTCGCGCGCAAGATAGCGGCCGATGTCGCGCAGATATTCGCGCTGGAGCGACAGTGCATCATATTCCGGGTGGCCCTGGAAGAATACGAAACGGCTGGCATATTGCCGGACGAAGATATCGACGCCGGCCTTCGCCGAACGCGTCAGCACCTGGTAGCCGGCCTGCGCGAGGTCGCTTTCCGCAATCTCGTTGAGACGCGAATGCGAGACCTTGAGCGGCGCAGGCGCTGCCCGCATCAGCGCATCGCCGGTGACGGTCTCGCAGTCGAAAATGCCGTGACATTTGGCCGGCAGCCGCCGCCGTTCGATCCGGTCGAGGTGCAGCACCGCCGCATGCGCGGCAAGGCACGACCAGATCGTCGAGCGCGTGTTGACCTTGGCCCAGTCGATCAGCTCGGTGAGATCTCGCCAGTACGGTTCCTGGTCGAGTTCGGGTGCAACCGGCTCGGCACCGGTCACGATCAGCCCGTCGAAATTGTGTTGCCGGAGTTCAGCGAGCTCAGAATATTCACTCTCGACATGCCACTTCGCTTCCGGCGAACGCTTCACGGAAGGAAGCGAGAAGCAGTGGAAGCGGATGCGCCGCGGGCCTGCCGCGGCCTGCAGCAGCTTCATGAACTGCCGCTCGGTCGCCTTCAGCGCCGCATCCGGCATGTTGTTGATCAATCCGATGGTGAGTTCGGCGCCGCGATGCTCGCGCGCCAGATCACCCTCGCCCGGCACCAGTGCCGGGCTCGATATGCCTTGATCCCTGTCGATCAAGATCGTCATCGGTACCGCCGCCTACTCCGCGGCCTGGAGGCGCGCCGACGGACAGGCCTTCTCCAGCGCCTGGTCGATGTCTCCGATGATGTCCAGGGAATGCTCGATGCCGATCGACAGGCGGATCGTCTCGGGCAGCACGCCGGCGGCGCGCTGCTGCTCGGCCGACATCTGCCGGTGCGTGGTCGAGGCTGGATGGCAGGCCAGCGACTTGGCGTCGCCGATATTGACGAGGCGCGTGATCAGCTTCAGCGCATCGTAGAAGGTCTTGCCGGCTTCCATGCCGCCCTTGATGCCGAAGGTGAACAGCGAGGAGGCGTTGCCGTCGAGATATTTCTGAACGAGCGGATAATAGGGACTGTCCGGGAATCCAGTGTAGTTGACCCAGGCGACGCGCGGATCCTTGCGCAGAAATTCTGCGACCTTGCGGGCGTTCTCGCAGTGGCGCTCCATCCGCAGCGCGACGGTCTCGATGCCCTGGAGCAGCAGGAAGGCGTTGAACGGCGACAGCACCGAACCCATGGTGCGCTGATAGATGCTGCGCGCGCGCTCGATATAGGCCGTCCTGCCAAAGCGCTCGGCATAGACGAGGCCGTGATAGGAGGCGTCCGGCTTGTTGTAGCCCGGGAAGCGATCGGCGTGCTTGGCCCAGGGGAAGTTGCCGGAATCGACGATGGCGCCGCCCAGCGTGGTGCCGTGGCCGCCGAGGAACTTGGTCAGCGAGTGCACGGCGATGTCGGCACCGTAGTCGAACGGCTTGAGCAGGATCGGGGTCGCAACCGTATTGTCGACGATCAGCGGCACGCCATGCTTATGCGCGATTTCCGCCAGCGCCTCGATGTCGCAGACATTGCCGGCGGGATTGCCGATGGTCTCGGCAAACACGGCGCGGGTGTTCTCATCGATCAGCTTTTCGATTGCTTCAGGCTTGTCGCTCTCGGCGAAGCGGCCGGTGATGCCCTGGCGCGGCAGGATGTGCGAGAGCAGCGTGTGCGTGGTGCCGTAGAGCTGCGGAACCGAAACGATGTTGCCGCCGTGGTCGGCGACGTTGACGAAGGCAAAGTGCAGCGCCGCCTGTCCGGTCGCAACCGCAAGCGCGCCGACGCCGCCTTCGAGCTGGGCGACGCGTTTCTCCAGCACCGCGCTGGTCGGATTGGCGATACGGCTGTAACGATAGCCTTCGGCCTCGAGATTGAAGAGCGCCGCGCCATGATCGGCGCTGTCGAAGGCATAGGCCGCGGTCTGGTAGATCGGCACGGCAACCGCGTGCGTGGTGGCTTCGGGCTCGTAGCCGGCGTGAATAGCGATCGTCTCGTTGCGCATCGTGCCACCTCCGCGTGGAGCGGGCCGCACTTATTGGCCTGTACGAGGCATGTGCGTTGTCCGCCGTCCCTCTGTTAGAGGCGGCTGGTAAAGCGGACAATAATTCGTCTAGAGATCGAGGAAGTAACCCTAACGGTTGTTGATGAATTGGCTAAAATTCGAATCAAACTGGATTAATGAATTGATGCGCCGTGGTGCCTCTTCTCCGGCGCGGCGCGCCACGCTCTCCCTCTCCCGCAACAAGGGGAGAGGGAGAGCGTCGCCTACTCCATCATCTCCCACAGTCGATGGGCGAGCACGCCGGCGCGCTTCTCGATCGCGGCCGCCGCATCTAGCGCGAGGTCCTCGCGATAGCGCCCGGCGATGAGCTGCACGCCGATCGGCTTGCCGTCATGCGGGGTCACCGGCACCACCGCGCCGGGCAGGCCCAGCACATTAATCGCGGAGATGAAGCGGATTTCGCCCCAAAAGATCTCCTTGACGCGTTCCGCGCTGACGGTGTCGTCGCGCGGCCCCGGCGTCGGCTGCACCGTGGTCGGCGCCAGCACCACCGGATATTCCTCGAAAAACAATTGCCAGGCGCGGATGTGGCCGTTGCGCGCGGCGGTCGCATGCATCCAGGCCTTGAGATCGAGCACATTGGCCTTGGTCTTCATGCCATTCCACGCCTTGTGGAAGTCTTCCGAGGTGACTTTCAGCATGCCGGCTTCCTGCATCACCACGGTCTCGTTGGTGATGATGTCGCACCAGCTCTGCCAGACGCCATTGATGTCGGGCACATCGACCTCGGTCACGCGATAGCCGGAGCGCTCGAGGTGATCGGCGGCCTGGCGCAGCGCCGCGCGGACTGAAGGATCCACGTCCATATCCTCGGGGATCCTGGCCAGCGCGACCTTGATCGGCCCCTTCGGCTTCGGCCCGACCAGCGGCGCCGGCACCCACCAGGGATCGCGCGGATCGCGCTGGCTCATCGCCTCCAGCGCGAGACGGACGTCGGCGACGTGGCGGGCGAGCGGGCCCTGCGCCGACATCAGGTGCGCCAGCATCGGCCGCTCGGCCGTAGCGCTTCCGTTGAAGGCGGGGATGCGGCCCTGCGTCGGCTTGATGGTGGCAACGCCGTTGCAATGCGCCGGCCAGCGCAGCGAGCCGCCGATGTCGTTGCCGTGGGCGATCGTGCCGATGCCGGCGGCGACTGCCGAACCTGCTCCGCCCGAGGAGCCGCCGCAGGTGATGTTCGGATCCCAGGGATTGAGCGTCAGCCCGTGCAGGGGATTGTCGGTAAAGCCGCGGAAGGAGAATTCCGGCGTGTTGGTGAGGCCGATGACGATCGCACCGGCCTTCTTCAGGTTGCGGACGACGGGCGAATCCGACGGCGCGATATAATCCTTGTTGGCGGGAACGCCGTTGAAATTAGGCCGCCCCTCGTAGTCGACGTTCTCCTTGATGGTGATTGGCACGCCGTGCAGAAGGCCGAGTTCGCCACCTTTGGCACGCCGCTTGTCGGCCGCATGCGCCGCAGCCAGCGCCTCCTCCGAGAGATCGACGACGACGGCGTTCAGCCTCGGATTGATTGCGCGCATCCGTTCGAGATTCGCCTCCACGGTCTCGACCGCGGAGATGGCACCGGAGCGGATTGCGGCTGCGGTCTCGACCGCCGACCATTGCCAGGCCGGGCCCCTGGGGCGGCGCGGTGCGGACGATTTGCGCGGAGCGGCCTTCTTGACCGTCTTCGCTGCAGCCTTCGCAGCTACGCTCTTGCGAACGGCGCTGGTCTTGCTGGAGGTCCTTGCTGCCTTCTTCGAAGCGTTCTTCTTGGTAGCCGTCTTCTTCGCCACGCCGCATCTCCTGGAATTGCGCGGCGGAATTTATGGAGGTCACGCGACCGTGTACAGGTGCGTTTCTGCATGGCGCGCCGTCGCGACGCGTTGTCGCGGCCGAAGGCGAAGCCAGAGGTGCGCATGAACCTTTGGGACTTCTCGCTTGACCCATATAGTGGTTGAACAACGCAATAAACTACCGCTAAGATTGCCGCCAAACGATCCGTTTTTGACGCAGCTATTTTGACAGCCACAGACTGGAGCATTTGCCATGCTCGTGGATTTCGACAGCGGCTACGGCCAGCAACCATTTCGCGATCTGTGTGCCGACTATCCCGGCGCCGAGACCTACGATCCACACGACTTCCGGATCGAATGGGGGCCGATCTTTCACCGCGGCCGTCTCGACGGAACGGCGCGCGTCCTCGTCGTCGGTCAGGATCCCGCCCAGCACGAGACGGTCGTGCGCAGAATTCTGGTCGGCACCGCGGGCCGGCGGACACAGGGTTTCCTGGCGAAACTCGGCATCACGCAGAGCTACGTGATGGTGAATACCTTCCTGTACAGCGTCTACGGACAGAGCGGCGGTTCAAAGCACAAGAACGAGCCCGGCATCGTCGCGTATCGCAACAAATGGTTCAAGGCCGTGCTCGGGCCGGGCAACATCGAGGCCGTCGTCTCCCTCGGGGGCCTCGCCGACGAGGCCTGGAAGGCCTGGCTCAAGACTGCCGATGGCGCGGCCTACAAGACCCTTGCGTATCAGCACATCACCCACCCGACGTGGCCGGAAAGCTCCGCGCACGATAATGCGACGCGGGCTGCAAACACCAAGATCATGCTGACCAAGTGGAATGCCGCGCTCGCAGCTCTTGCGCCTCAGGTCATGCATCCCGACGTGGCGACGACGCTCGTGCCCTATGGCGACGCCTTCAAGCCGACCGAGCTGTTCGACATCATCGCAAAGGATCTTCCCGCGGGACTGCCGGCCTGGATGCGCGGAGATACGCCATGGGCCGTGCGCCAGGGCGCGGATGCGGCAGCCAAGCGGCGTACGATCACGATGACCATTCCTGACGGAGTGATCCCATGAGCCCGGCCGCAAGCCCGATGCGACGGGCGCTGACCGGGCGGATCGTGACGATGGCCACCGAGGGCGACGTCATCAAGAGCGGCACGATCTTCATCGAGGACAATCGGATCGCCGCGATCGTGCCCAAGGGCCAGCCGGCTCCCGCAGGCTTCGAGGCCGTCGATCCCGTCGCGACCGGCGGCACCATCTATCCCGGCCTGATCGAGCTGCATAATCATTTGAGCTACAACATCCTGCCGCTCTGGCGCGTGCCGCAGCTCTTCGGCAATCGCGACCAATGGCAGAACGCCAAATCGTACAAGACGTCGGTGACCGGCCCAATGAGCGCGATTGCCCTCGCCGACGATGGCTCCCTGCTGCCGGCGCTGGTGCGCTATGTCGAAGCCAAATGCCTGGTCGCGGGAACGACGACGAGCCAGGGGATCACGCTGTCGAACTGGAGCGGCACGATCCACAAATACTACAAGGGCGCACTGCGCGCCGCCGAGATCGGCAGCCCTCCCGATCTTCCGCGAGCGCACTCGAAGATCCCCGACATCGATGCGGAGGATTGGCTGAAGTTCGACAACGAGCTGAAATCGTCGGCGTGCTTCCTGCTCCATCTCAGCGAAGGCATCGATGCCAAGGCGCATAACCATTTCCTCGCGTTGCGCAATGCTGCGGGAGATTGGGCGATCGAGCCGTCGCTGGCCGGCATTCATTGCACGGCCCTCGATGCGACCGACTTCGGAACGATGGCCGAAAACCACGCCAAGGTCGTCTGGTCGCCTCTGAGCAATCTGCTGCTCTATGGGAAAACGACCGACGTCGCCGCCGCCCGCGCGGCCGGCCTGACGATCGCGCTGGGCTCGGACTGGTCACCATCCGGCAGCAAGAACCTGCTGGGCGAGCTGAAAGCGGCGAAAGTCGTGTCCGCGCATTTCGGTCTCGGCTTCAGCGACTACGACATCGTCTCGATGGCGACGCGCAACCCGGCGACGATCCTGAAGTGGGATGCGAAGTTAGGGACGATCGCCACGGGCAAGTTCGCCGACCTCCTGGTCGTGAAGGGCGTCACCGGCGATCCCTACGATCATCTGATCAAATCGCGCGAGCAGGATATCGTCGTGGTCACGATCGGCGGACGACCGCGCTTTGGGACGAAAAAGGCCATGCAGCTGGCGGGCGGAAGCGGCGAGGCGCTCAAGATCGGCAGCAGCGCCCGGTTGATCGACTTCACCTCGCCCGACCAGGACCCGGGAATCGAAAGGGTCACGCTGGCGGAGGCGACGAGCCGGTTGCGCGCGGCGCTCGGCGGTCTCGGCACATTGCAGCCGCGCAGCGTTGCCATGGCGGCGGCGATCGCCGACGGGAGGGTGTCGCGGGCCGGGTGGCGCCTCGCGCTGGACGAGCAGTTCGGCAACAACGTTCAATTGCGCCCGCGGCTCGCATATAACGGCATCCGGACCGGTCCCGATTTGCATGCGGTGGCAGCAGCAGCCGAGCCGCTGCATCCGATCAAGCTGGACGGCCTCACGGTATCAGGCGATGCCGTCTTCCTCGACACGCTCAGGAGCGAGCCAAATTTGCCGCAGGGAATCGCCGAGGCAATCGCAGCGTTCTACTAGGCCGCGATCGCCGATCGTCATCGCCCCTATTCCGCCGGACACGCCGCAACGACGGGGTGCCTGCGGTCGAGCTGGAGGCTCCACAGCGCGAGCAGAAGGCCGATCGCCGTGATGCCGGCTGCGACCAGAGGCAGCGCGGAGAGGCCGAGCCCGCGATCGATGGCCACTCCTCCGGCCCAGGCACCGAGCGCGTTGCCGAGATTGAACGCTGCGATGTTGAGGCTGGAGGCGAGCGTGCGACCGCTGGCGCCGGCCGCCTCCAGCACGCGAAGCTGAAGCGGCGCGACCGTCGCAAAGGACGCGATGCCGAGCAGCAGGATCAGAGCGATGGCGGCGATCTTGACCGACAACACGGCGGCGAGGCCAAGCAGCACGATGGCGAGCGCCGCGAGCGTGCCGATCAGGGCGCGTGCAAGACCGCGATCGGCGAATTTGCCGCCCGCGACATTGCCGATCGCGAGCCCGACGCCGAACACAAGCAGGATCGGCGAGACCGCGGCTTCCGAAAAGCCGGTAAAGCGCGTCAGGATCGGCTGGATATAGGTGAAGACGACGAACAGGCCTGCAAAGCCGAACACGGTCATGGCAAGCCCGAGCAGCACCTGCGGACGGCCGAGCACCGCGACTTCCTCGGCAAGCGAGATCGGCTTGTCGCCATTGCCGACATCACCCGGCACGAGCGCCGCGACCACCGCGAATGCAATCATGCCGATGACCGTCACTGCCCAGAACGCCGCGCGCCAGCCGAGCATCAGGCCGAACCAGGCCCCGAAGGGGACGCCCAGGAGCGTTGCGACCGTCAGGCCGATGAACATGGTCGATATCGCCGAAGCCCGCTTGTCCTCGGCGACGAGGCTGGTCGCCACCACCGAGCCGACGCCGAAGTAGGTGCCATGGGCAAGCGAGGTCAGCACCCGCGCCGCCATCAGCAGTTCATAGTTCGGTGCGAGCGCGCAGGCGGCATTGCCGAGCGTAAAAATCGCCATCAGCCCGAGCAACACGGTTTTCCGCGGAATCCGCCGCGTCGCCAGCGTCAGCACCGGCGCGCCGACGAACACGCCGAGCGCATAGCCGGAAATGAGCAGGCCCGCGACCGGCACCGAAACATGCATGTCGGCGGCGACCTGGAGCAACAGGCCCATGATGATGAATTCGGTGGTGCCGATGCCGAAGGCACCGGCGGTGAGGGCGAGGACGGCGGGAGGCATGCGTGGCTCCAATGCGAGGGAACAACCACGCAGATAGCCGCGCCGACTCAAAATCATTAGAATGCCCATAATCCAATCATTTGTGACGTGAATTCAACATGGCCCGTTTCGATACCAACCGCTCCGCCGAGATGGAGGTCTTCGTCCGCGTCGTCGATCTCGGGGGGTTCACCCAGGCGGCGCGAAAACTGCGCCTGACACCGTCGGGCGTGAGCAAGCTGATCTCGCGGCTGGAGGCGCGGCTCGGCTCCCGGCTGATCAACCGCACCACGCGCAAGCTCACGCTGACGGAAGAGGGCCAGGCTTTCTACCAGCGCGCCGTACGCATCCTCGCCGAGATGGAGGAAGCCGAGCGCGAGGCGGCATCCGGCGCCACGCCGCGCGGCCGGCTCACCGTCAACAGCAACATTCCCTTCGGCATGCTGCATGTGATGCCGCTAATCCCGCGCTTCCTCGAACAGCATCCCGACGTCACGCTCGACCTCGTTCTGACCGATACGCTGATCGACCTGATGCAGGAGCGCGCCGACGTCGCGATTCGCGTCGGACCCTTGCGCGCCTCACGCCTCGTCGCGCGAAAGCTCGGCACCAGCCGCATGGTCGTGGTCGGCGCCCCGAATTATCTGGCACGCTTCGGCACACCAAAGATGCCGGCGGATCTCGCCGACCATCGCGGCATCGGCTGGACCTTTCCGCGCTCGATCCGCGGCTGGCCATTCAAGCGCGGCGACCATTCCGAAGAAGCCGTGCCGCCGCCGGCCGCGCGCGCCAGCGACGGCGAAGCCGCCCGCCGCCTCACCCTCGGCGGCGTCGGCCTCGCCCGCCTCGCCCTCTTCCACATCGGCCCCGACATCGAAGCCGGCCGCCTCGTGCCGGTGTTGCAAGGCTACAACCCCGGCGACCGCGAAGACATCCACGCCGTCTATGTCGGCCATAGCGCACCGCTCCCGGCACGCGTGCGCGCGTTCATCGATTTTCTGGCCGAGCATGTGCGGGTGAGCGATCCCGTTCTGAAGCGCGCGGGGGACGGGAGGTGGAGGGTGTTGGGGCAAGGCTGATGGCGGAGAGAGTGGGATTCGAACCCACGGTACGGTTTCCCGCACACACGCTTTCCAAGCGTGCGCCTTAAGCCACTCGGCCATCTCTCCGGAGCGCACTCTCTTGAAGGGGCGCCGACGATTTTGCAAGGGATCGCGGGGGAATCGGGCAATTTTTCCGTAAGATGTTGTATTTTATAAGCAATATCGGGCGTCACCTTGGCGCCTGGAACCGCCGGCAGACTGAACCGGCGGCAGGTTTGGCGCGACGATTCACTTGAGGATTCCAAACACGACCGGGGACACGATGACCTTCCGCCAGACCATCGCCGCGCTGAGCCTGATTTCGGCCCTTGCCACAGCCTTCGCGGTGCCGGCCGCCGGGCAGGTCTGCACCCGGCAAGGGTTCGACGTCAGCTGCGACGACGGGCGGCGCGGGGTGCTTTCAGGCGATGCCATCCTCTGGCCGGACGGCACGCGTTCGAGCGCGACGCCGCACCAGAGCGTGATCATCGGCAACAAGAGCTCGGTGCATGTCGGGCCCGGCGTGTTCGTCGGCCAGGGCAAGGGCGTGGTGCCGCTGGACGATCCCAACGCACCGAACAAGCGGCAGTGCGCGATTCTGGAGGGGGTGTCGTATTGCTATTGAGGCGCGCTCATCCTTCACCTCTCCCCGTAAGAACGGGGCGAGGGAGAAGACCTATATCAACCGCACGCCGGAGATCGCCGACTTGAGCCAGCGCAGCGCTTGCGGCGGCTGGGCGGCGAGCGGTGCCACCGCCGCCTTTTCCGTCCGGCACTTCTCCAGCTCGGCGACGAAATCGGCGGACCATTGCTGGATGGTGTGGCCGCGCAGCTTCTTCATCATCGCTTCCCAGCGCATCTTGCGCTCGGTCAGCGGCATTGCGGCTGCGACGGCGATTGCGCGGGCCATGCCGTCGATGTCGTGCGGATTGACCAGCAGTGCCGTGTCGAGCTCATTCGCTGCGCCGGCGAATTTCGACAGTACCAGCACGCCGGGATCGGCCGGATTCTGAGCTGCAACGTATTCCTTGGCGACGAGATTCATGCCGTCATGGAGCGGCGTCACCACACCGATCTGCGCGGTGCGGTAAAGGCCGGCGAGCACGGCCTGGCTGAAGCCCTTGTTCAAATAACGGATCGGCGTCCAGTCCACCTCGCCATGGCGGCCGTTGACGTCGGTGACGAGGCGCGCGACCTCGTTCTGGAGATTGCCATAGGCCTCGATCGCACCGCGGGAGGGGTTGGCGATCTGGAGCAGCGAGATGCTGCGCAAGAATTGCGGCTGCTCGGTCCAGAGCCGGTCGAACGCGCTGATGCGATTGACGAGGCCCTTGGAATAGTCGAGCCGGTCGACACCGATGGCAAGCCGCTCGCCGTTGAGGCTGCGGCGCAGCCGCGAAACGTCGGGATGCGAAACCGATTTCGCGGCGTATGCGGCGAACTTCTCCGCATCGATGCCGATCGGGAACACTTCGCAGCGCGTGCGGCCATGCTGCGAGCTGACGACCCCATCCTCGATGGCGAGGCCGAGCTCGCTGCCGACATAGCCGAGGAAATTCTCGCAATCCTCATTGGTCTGGAAGCCAAGCAGATCATAGGCCAGCATCGCCGTGATCAACTCGCGATGGTTGGGCACGCCCTGCATCACCGCGGCGACCGGCCACGGCGTGTGCAGAAAGAAGCCGATAGGATCGTCGACGCCGAGATCGCGCAGCTCCGCACCGAGCGCGAGGAAATGATAGTCCTGCACCCAGAACGCGGTTTGTGCTTTTCGGAATCGCATCAAGGCGCGCGCCATGAAGGCGTTGACCTCGCGATAGCTGACATAGTCGTCGCGAGAGACGTGGATCAGGTCGCTGCGCGAATGCAGCGCCGGCCACAGCGCCGAATTGGCAAAGCCTTCGTAATAACCGCCGTAATGCGCCGCCGGCAGATCCAGCGTCGCGATCGCGCCCGAACCCAGCGATTCGATCTCGGCGAATGGTTCCTTCTGATGGCCGTCGCGCACGCGGCCGGACGAACCCACCCAGATCGCACCCGAATGTTCCACCACCGGCAACAAGGCCGCAGCGAGACCGCCCGTCATGGGCTCGTTTGGCTTCCCGCGCGCAACTCGATTTGAAACGACGACTAAGTTCACAGGTCGTCCCCTCCTGTTCATTCCACCCCATTTAACTGCCGTTCATCAATATGGTTCCTGTCATCATTTCTTCGGAATGAAACCAAAATCGGGCACGCGCGTTGGAACCGGTTTACCTCGACGGAACCCGGGGATTTCACTGAACAAAGTCGTCTTCCGAGGCTTTGGTGCGCAACGTGAATTGCGCGCGCAAGGGAACTGCGCGAGCGATAATGTGGCTCCGGGATGTCGGTGCCTTATTCCAACCTTGAGTCGTCGAGCAGCCGCGCGAGGAACGCGCGCACATCGTTCGGCGCGTCGAAGTGCCCGTTGACACCCATAGCGCGGCGGCCGACCGAGAAGGCGAGCCCGTTCATGTCGGGCATGATCGCAAACACGGTCTCGTCGGTGACGTCGTCACCGATGAAAATCGGACGGCGTCCCTTGAAAGGTTCGTGCTTCATCAATTCACGCACGCCGGTCGCCTTGGTGAAACCGGAATGCTTGATCTCGCAAACGAACTTGCCGGGCAGTACCTCGATCGGCGCATTGGGCAGGTCGGCGCGGATCAGCGAGACGGCTTCGTAGATCGCCTTCTCCGCGTGCGGCGCGAGGCGATAATGCAGCGCCAGCGAATAGCCCTTGTCCTCGAGAAGAATGCCGGGGCTGAGTTTTGCGACCGCGGCCAGCCGTCGCTTCAATTCCTTGTCCATCGGCGGCGCGTGCACGTCGTCGGCCTCGTTGCCCCCCGACAGGCGCATCTCCGCGCCGTGGCCGGCGACCGCGCGGAAGACATCCGGCGCGAAGATCAAATCGATGTCGTTGAGCGAGCGGCCGCTGACCATCGCCAGCGCGCCTGAGGTGCGCTCCGTCAGTCGCTTGAGCGTTTCCGACAGGCCCGGCGGCACCCACACCTCACGCGGCGTCGGCATCAGGTCGAGCAGCGTGCCGTCGATGTCGAGCAGGATCGCTGTCTCATCGAGATGCGGCACGAGTGCGTGAGGCACCGGCACCGCATCGGGCGCTTCATCGTCGACCATGGCGCGCTTTTGATCCAATTCAGCCAGTTCCGATTTCATAGTCTACTCCATTGACGCCAGCGGCCGCGCGATTTCTTCCAGCGATTTGCGCTCCGCAGAGACGGCATAGCGCCACGCCACGATTGCAGCCGCGACCATCAGTGCCGCCCCCAGCAGATAGCCGGCGAACACGCTGGTCCGGGAGCCGGTGTCGATCAGCGCGCCGAACAGCGCCGGCCCGATGACGCCGCCGATGCCGGTACCGACCGCGTAGAACACCGCGATCGCCAGCGCGCGGACTTCCAAAGGAAAGGTCTCGCTGACGGTGAGATAGGCGGCGCTCGCGGCGGGCGAGGCAAAGAAGAAGATCACCATCCATGCGATGGTCTGCCCCTGCGCACTCAAGACGCCGATCGAGAACAGATAGCCCGACAGCGCCAGCAGCAGGCCCGACGCGCCGTAGGTGAACATGATCATGGCACGGCGGCCGAGCGTATCGAACAGACGGCCGAGCAGCAGCGGGCCAAGGAAATTGCCGGCGGCGAAAGGCAGCAGATACCAGCCGACGTGATCGGCGCGGATACCGTAGAAGTCGGTCAGCACCAGCGCGAAGGTGAAGAAGATGGCGTTGTAGAAGAAGGCCTGCGCGATCATCAGCACCAGGCCGACCATCGCGCGCTGGCGATAGACCGAGAACAGCGTGTGCACGACCTCGCGGATCGGCGTGTGATCGCGCATCCTCAGCCGCATCCTGGGGAAACGCCCGTCGCTCGTGTCCTGATCGTGTCCGATCACCGAGCGCTCGATCTCGCCGACGATGGCGTGGGCCTGGTCGGGACGGCCGTGGATCATCAGCCAGCGCGGACTTTCCGGAATCCACATGCGCATCAGCAGCACGACGAGCCCGATGGCTGCGCCGATGAGATAAGCGAGGCGCCAGCCGAAATCGGGGTCGATCACGGCAGGATCTAGCAGAACGATGGCCGCCACCGCACCCATTGCCGCGCCGATCCAGAAACTGCCGTTGATGACGAGATCAGTCCAGCCGCGATAGCGCGCCGGCACCAGTTCCTGGATGGTCGAATTGATCGCGGTATATTCGCCGCCGATGCCGGCGCCGGTGAGGAAGCGAAACAGCGCGTAGCTTGCGACATCCCATGACAGAGCGGTCGCCGCCGTTGCCGAGAGATAGAGCGCGAGCGTGATGAAGAACAGCTTCTTGCGGCCGATGCGATCGGTGAGCCAGCCGAAGCCGAGCGCGCCGATCACCGCCCCGGCGAGATAGGCCGAATTGGCAATTCCGAGATCGAGATTGGAGAAATGCAGCGAGGGGCTCTGCTTCAGCGCGCCGGAGAGCGCGCCGGCCAGCGTCACCTCGAGGCCGTCCAAGATCCAGGTGATGCCGAGCGCGAGCACGACGCGGGTGTGGAAGCCGCTCCAGGGCAGCGCATCGAGCCGTGCGGGGATGCTGGTCTCAATGACGCGATCGGCCGCGGCCGCCGTGGAGACCACAGGTCCATAGTTCGGCGCTGGACTTCGCTGCAATTCCATCGCGTTGTTGCATCTGACCAATGGACGCGGCCCCGGTTCACACGACGTGGACGGGGCGATCCGATCCTGGGGGTGCGGCATTCCGCCTGCCACCTGCGACAACGTCTGCGGCGAGGGCAGGTTCCCATGGGAACGGCCGTTGGCACGGCTCGTTTCCGGTGGAGCCACAAGGAATTGACGCATGGCTCACGTCAGAAAGACGACACATTCCCGCAAACCGGCAGCACGCAGGAGCGCGCGCAGGAAGACCAGTACAAGGCACAGCGTCGCGCGCAAGAGCAGCAAACACGCCACGCCAAAGCGCTGGTCGCAGCGCGTGACGAAGGAGAGCGACGCCCTCGACCTCAAGCAAGGCGTGTTCAAGCTGACCAGCGCGAAGAGGATCGCGGCCTCACTGATGCGCTCGGCCGAGCACAGCGCGCGCCGCAGGACCGGCGCCTACCGCTCGGCGCTGTCGATGCTGACCTTCTACATCAATCGCGCCGGCAAGACGCTGCCGAAGACGCAACGCACGCGGCTGGAGCGCGCGAAGGTGGAGCTGAAGCGGGCGTTCGGGAAGGAGTGAGCCCCGAATCATCCTGGACAAGCGGAGCGCTGATCCAGGACGACATTGGAGAGAGCGCGCGTTACGCCGCCCGGATATTTCCCATGAACCGGTCGAGCTCGGCGCGCAGGCGGGTGCTTTCGGACGACAGCGTCTTGGCCGAGTTCAGTACTTCTTCCGAGGCCGAGCCGGTCTCGGCCGCGCCGCGGTTGACCTGGCCGATGTCGATGGCGGCGGTCTGGGTGCCCTGCGCGACGGTCTGGACGCTGCGCGCGATTTCCTGCGTCGCTGCGCCCTGCTGCTCGACCGCGCTCGCAATCGATGTCGAGATCGACGAGATCTGGCCGATGGTCGCGCCGATCTCCTTGATCGCCGCAACCGATTCGGCAGTTGCGCCTTGCATGCCGGTGATGTGAGAGGAGATTTCGTCGGTGGCCTTCGCAGTCTGGCTCGCCAGCGACTTCACTTCGCTGGCGACAACGGCAAAGCCGCGGCCGGCCTCACCCGCACGCGCCGCCTCAATCGTCGCATTGAGCGCGAGAAGATTGGTCTGCTCTGCGATCGCCGTGATGAGCTTGACGACTTCGCCGATCTGCTGGGCGGCATGCGAGAGCTTGCCGATGCGACCATCGGTCTCCTTGGCCTGCACCACGGCAGCTTCCGCGATGCGGCTGGAATCGCGGACCTGGCGACCGATCTCCTCGACAGAGGCCGAGAGCTCTTCCGTCGCGGTCGCGACCGACTGCATGTTGCTGGAGGCCTGCTCGGAGACGCCGGCGACCTGGCTCGACAGGCTCTGCGTGGTCTCCGCGGTGCGGGTCAGCGTCGAGGCCGCCGATTCGAGCTGCACGGCTGAGGCCGAGACGTTGGAGACGATGGCGCCGACCGCGCTCTCGAAATCGTCGGCAAAGCGGATCAGCTCGGAACGGCGGCTTGCGGCCTGCTCCCTGTTCTGGGCTTCGCTCGCGGCGGCGTCGCGCTCCGCCTTGGCCACGGCCTGCACCTTGAACTCCTCGACTGCGCCGGCCATCTCGCCGATCTCGTCCTTGCGCCCCAGGCCCGGCAGCACGACGTCGAAATTGCCCGACGCAAGCTCGCGCATCGCCTTGCACATCGCGATCATCGGACGCGAGATGCCGTTGCCCAGCATCAGAGCCAGCACGGCGCCGATGGCAAGGCCGCCCAGTGCCATCATCAGCATCAGCCGCTCGGTCTCGCCGATGGTTGCATTGGCGCTGACTTCGATGCGCTGCTGATCCGCCGTGAGCTCCGACCGCAGTTCACCCGAGAGCTTGAGAATGGACGCGGCCGTCTTGGTCATCTCGCCGTTCAGCTTGACGATGACCTTCACGTTCTCCGTCAGCTTTGAAAAGGAGGTGCGGTACTGCTTGAGCAGATTGCCGATTTCGGTGACGCGATCGGTGATCTTCTGGTCGTTCGCATAGATCGAGACCAGCAAGGTCTCCAGGAACTTGATGCGGGCGATCACGCCGTCGGCGGTCTTCGGCTCCGGCTTGGCAACGAAGGCGCTGACCGATGTGGAGACCGCCAGGTATTGCGATGTGATGTCCTTGGCCGTGGTTTGGACGGATCCAAGCCCTGCCAGTGCGGCGGTATCGGCGAGATCGTCGAACTTGAAACGGATCTTGTTGCCGACGCTGTTGAGCTCATCAGCCGCGATCTTGCTGTTATCGCGCGTCAGCGTGATGATTTCGCCGAACACCTTGGTAAAGCTCTTGAAGTCGGCCTCGAGCTTGCCGACCTGCTCACGGCGCGCGGCGCCCGTGGTGGCCGCCGCCGACTTGGCGATCGCAGCCCTCAGATTCTCTTCGGCTCCCCTGGCCGCGGTCTCATCGTCCGCCGCACCGGTCAGCGTGTAGGCCCGCGCCAGCCCCTGGTAAGCGATCAGCTCGCGATCGACCGTCCGCGCAAGGTCCGCTTCGGCGACGCTGGAGCGGTAGGAGGTCACGGCGACCTGAATCCGCTCGAAGCCGAAATAGGCGAAAGCCATGCTGACGGCGAGGATGGCCAGCACCGCCACGAAGCCGAGGATGATTTTTGCACGAAAACGCAAGGTGAGCAGCTTCGATGTGTTCGGCTTCGACTTGACGGGCATTCCCCCACCCCATTCCATTCGCGGAAAACCAGGCGCAGCCCGGAAGCAGCCCGCTTCCCGACTCTTCGCCACGTTACGGGGCAAAGGATAAGCCGCGGTAAATTTGCGGCGCCGCAACCGGCGGTTAGGCGACGCGGATTTTTCCGTCGACCCGGTCTTCGCCGGGACAACATCGAATCCTAACGCGCGGCGGAGCCCTTACGCCGCCCTGATATTGCCCATGAAGCGATCGAGTTCGGCGCGCAGGCGGGTGCTTTCGGACGACAGCGTCTTGGCCGAGTTCAGTACTTCTTCCGAGGCCGAGCCGGTCTCGGCCGCACCGCGATTGACCTCGCCGATATCGGTGGCCGCAGTCTGGGTGCCCTGCGCGACGGTCTGGACGCTGCGGGCGATTTCCTGCGTCGCTGCGCCTTGCTCTTCCACCGCGCTGGCGATGGACGTCGAGATCGACGAGATCTGCCCGATGGTCGCGCCGATCTCCTTGATCGCGGCGACCGATTCGGCGGTTGCGCCTTGCATGCCGGCGATGTGCGAGGAGATTTCGTCGGTCGCCTTTGCCGTCTGGCTCGCCAGCGACTTCACTTCGCTGGCGACAACTGCGAAGCCACGACCGGCGTCTCCGGCGCGTGCGGCCTCGATGGTCGCGTTGAGCGCCAGAAGATTGGTCTGCTCGGCAATCGCGGTGATCAGCTTGACGACTTCGCCGATCTGCTGGGCCGCATGCGAGAGCTTGCCGATACGACTATCGGTCTCCTTGGCCTGCACCACCGCAGCCTCTGCGATACGGCTGGAATCGCGGACCTGGCGGCCGATCTCCTCGACGGAGGCCGAAAGCTCTTCCGTCGCGGTCGCGACCGATTGCATGTTGCTGGAGGCCTGCTCGGAGACCCCGGCGACCTGGCTCGACAGGCTTTGCGTGGTCTCGGCGGTGCGGGTCAGCGTGGAGGCCGCCGATTCCAGCTGCACGGCGGACGCCGAGACGTTGGAGACGATGGCGCCGACCGCGCTCTCGAAATCGTCGGCGAAGCGGATCAGCTCGGAACGGCGGGCAGCGCTCGCTTCCTTGTTCTGGGCCTCGTTGACGGCGGCGTCGCGTTCGGCCTTGGCCACGGCTTGCAGCTTGAACTCCTCGACCGCGCCGGCCATCTCGCCGATCTCGTCCTTGCGGCCGAGACCCGGCAGCACGACGTCGAAATTACCCGACGCAAGCTCGCGCATCGCCTTGCACATCGCGATCATCGGACGCGAGATGCCGGTGCCGAGCAGGAAAGCGAGGACCGCGCCGAGCAGCGTGCCGCCGATGGCCAGCATCAGCACCAGTTGCTCGGTCTTCCCGATGGTGGATTCCGATTCGGTATCCAGCCGCTGCTGCTCGGCGACGAGGTCCGCCTTCATGGCGGTGGCGCCCTGCAGGATCGCGCCGGCCGAGCCGCTCATTTCGGTGACGAGTTCGTCGACCAACTTGGCGTTGGCGATCAGCTTCTCCAGCGATTCGCGATAGGCTCCCAAGAGGTCCTTGGCGTCCTTCAGGCCGGCGACGATCTTGTCGTCCATGGAATAGACCGCGCCGAGGGAGTTCTCGACGAATTTCAGCCGCGCCAGCGCGCTGGTCGCAATCGCCTGGTCGGACGTCAGCACGAAATTGGTCGCGGCCGCGGTCGCAGTCTGGAATTGGGCATTGACCTGCTTGGTGCCGAACTCGATCGCCTGCGCCTCGGAATCGGAGGCGTTGTTGCCGATGTCGTCGAGCTTGTACTTCAGCAGGTTGGCGTTGCGCATGAGCTGGTTCTGCACCAGCAGCGCGCTGTCACGCTTGGCCTGGAGGACTTTTGCGAAAGTCGCCGAGAAGTTGGAGAACTCCTTGGCGAGCTTGCCCAGGCTCTCCTGCCGCGCCGGCTTCTTGGCGCTCTTGACCGCCTTGTCGATGGCGTTCCTCAGGCCGGTCTCGGCGTCCAGCGCCGCCTTGGCGTCGTCCTCCTTGCCGGTGACGACGAAATACTTCACGGCCGAGCGGTAGGCGAGCAGCTCACGGTCGATGTTGCGGGCGAGATCGGCCTCGGTAACGCTGCTGCGGTAGGACCCGACCCCGAACGAGACCCGCTCGAAGCCGAAATAAGAGAAGGCCATGCTGCCGGCGGAGATCACCAGCACCGCAGCAAAGCCGAGGATGATCTTGGCGCGGAACCTGAGGGTCGGAAATATTGTTCGCTTCGACGGCGACGCGGTACGCCCGGACATTCCCACCCCCATTTATATTCAGCCGCGTTCCGGAGGCGCCCCGCCCCCAGACCCGCATGCGCAAAACTAGGGCACAATGGATAAAGGGCGGTAAATTCGTCAGGCCCGCAATCACGGGGTTGGCCGGGATCGCCGCCGCGCCCTGCAGCTCGCCGCAGCCCGGCCCGGCATGTGTTGCGGCCGCGCTGGAAAGGCCCTACTCTTCCGATACTTGGCGCCAGACCAAGCCTATCCAGAGAGGGAGCTACCGAGTGGGACAAACCGATTTTCGGTTTGGCAATTCCTCCGGCGTTGCCGTTGCGAAGTCGAAGGCGTCGACCGTGGAACAGGCGGTGGCCGAGCTCGCGGGCCAGATTCCGTCCGACGACACCGCGCTCATCCTGGTCTTCCTATCCCCGCATTACGACCCCCACCACTTCATCGCCGAGATCACCGCACATTTTGCAGAGATCCTGATCTGCGGCTGCACCACGGCGGGCGAGCTTGCGCCCGACGGTTGGGATGAGAACAGCGTCGTGGCCCTCGCCTTCAGCCGCGAGGATTTCAGCGCGGCGGCCCGGCCGATTCTCAATCTTCAGAATTTCCGCGTCGAGGACGGCCGCAGGGCCGGCGCAGAGCTGCGGCAGGAATTGCGTATCTCGTCGGAGGTCGATGGCGGCAGCTCCTTCGGGCTGGTGCTGATCGACGGCCTTTGCCGCCGGGAAGAAGCCGTCATGTCCGCCATCTATGCCTCGCTGGACGACATTCCGATCGTCGGAGGGTCGGCAGGCGACGGAATGCGCTTCGAGAAGACCTGGGTGTTCTTCGACGGCAAGGCCCACACCAATGCCGCCCTCCTGATCCTTCTCAACACCACGCTGCCGTTCCGCGTCTTCAAGTGCGACAACTTCGAGCCGCGATCGCAGAAGATGGTGGTGACAGAAGCCGACGTCGAAAATCGTACGGTCAGGGAGTTGAACGCGGAGCCGGCGGCCGAGGAATATTCGCGCATGGTCGGCATCATGGATGCCAAGCTCGACCCGTTCTCCTTCGCGTCCCATCCGGTGCTGGTCCGCGTCGGCGGCTCCTATTACGCACGGTCGATCCAGCGCGTCGAGCCCGACGGCTCCCTGCATTTCTTCTGCGCGATCGACGAAGGCATGGTCTTGACGGCCGCGACCTCGCGGAGCCTGGTCGGGGCGACCCGCGACCTCTTTGCGGAAACCCGCGATCAGATCGGCGATGTCTCTCTCTATATTGGGTTCGAATGCCTGCTGCGCAGGCTCGACGCAGAGCAGCATCAACTCGCCCGCGACATGTCGGAGCTCTATCGGGACAATCGCGTCATCGGTTTTCACACCTACGGCGAACAGTTCGGCTCGATGCACGTGAACCAGACCTTCACCGGCGTCGCCATCGGCAGGCGGCGGACGTGACCGAGGTCTGGCAGGATCCGGAAACGGTCGAGCAGCTGCGGCGAGAGGCCGCGAAGCTGAAGAAGATCAACGCCGCGTTGATGTCCCGCGTTGAGCGCTCGATGGATCAGCAGCTCAACGCCTTCTCGCTGTTCGAGACCGCGATCGCGCTCGACCACCAGGTGCGCGACCGTACCCAGCAATTGCGGGATGCGCTGCACTCCGTCGAACGGGCCAATGAAGGGCTCTACCGCGCCAAGCAACAGGCCGAGGCCGCCAGTTCGCTGAAATCGTCGGTTCTGATCTCGGTGACGCACGACCTGCTCCAGCCCCTGAACGCAGCGCGGCTGACGCTGTCGGCGCTTGCCGAAATGATGGAGTCGCAGGATGGCGCCCTGCTCGTCGACCAGGTCGACCGCTCGCTGATGACGCTGGAAGACCTGTTGCGCTCGCTCCTTGAAATCGCGAAGCTCGATGCCGGCGCGCTGAAGCCCGACGTGCGGCCGATCGCCGTCGCGCCGCTGTTCACGCAGCTGCGCAACGAATTCGAGCCGATCGCCTCGCGGCAAGGTCTCTCACTGCGCATTCGTCCTTCCTTGCTTGCAGTATCGTCCGACGCAATGATGCTGAGGCGAATCCTGCAAAACCTGCTGGCAAACGCCATCCGTTATACGCGCACCGGCGGTGTCATCATGGGATGCCGGCGGCGGGGCGGTCGCGTCTGCATACAGGTGACCGACTCCGGGCCTGGCATCGCCCATGCGCAACAGGAAGCGATCTTCCGCGAGTTCCAGCGCGGCGAGGCCAATGCCATCGACCAGGCCGGCTTCGGGCTCGGCCTGTCAATCGTTCGTCGCTTCGCCACGGTGCTCGGCCACGACGTACGACTCTCGTCGCAGATCGGACACGGATCGACATTCGTCCTGGAGCTGGAGCAGGCGGATCGCGCCGACGTCAGTGACGACGCGCGCGAGGTCAGGCCGGCGGATCTCCAGTACGGCGGGATGGGAGGGGCAAAAATCTTGCTGATCGAGAACGATGCGTCGGGCTCGGCGGCCATGGCAGCGCTGCTGGAAGGATGGGGTTGCGACGTCGCGACAACGCGCTCCGGCGCAGAGGCCGTGCAGCGTCTGAGCGAGCTCGGCGGCGCGCCCGACACGATCATCGCGGATCTCCATCTCGATCATGGCGAGAGCGGGCTGTCGGTCGTGGAAAATATCCGTCGGCAGCTCAAGCTGGACGTGCCCGCGATGATCATCACGGCCGACTATTCCGAGAAAGCGGCCAAGGAGGCGAGCCTTTGCGGGCTCGAAGTCTTGAAGAAGCCGGTCAAGCCAGCCGAGATGCGCGCGCTGCTGTCGTTCCTGCTGACCTGATCCGGCCGTTCAGCCCTTGGAATCCGGCTTCGCGCGCGCGTGCCTGGCTTCGGCGCCGGGGCTTATCAGCGACGTAAAATCGATCCTCGACATCTCGACGATCGCCTTGGTTCGGCTGAGCACGTTCAATTTGCGCAGGATCTCGGAGACATGAACCTTGACCGTGGTCTCGGAGATGTTCAGCTCATACGCTATCTGCTTGTTCTGCAAACCACGCTTGAGCATCTCGAGGACCCGTAATTGCTGCGGCGTGAGATCGTGCAATCGTTTCAGCAGGTCACGGGTCGGGCTGGTAGACCGTAGCGGACGCGTCTGCGTGCGATAGGCCGCCGGAACACAGACCGCGCCGCGCAACACCTCGCCGATCGATTGCGCAAGCTCCTGCTTGGATGCGGACTTGAGGATGTAGCCGGAAACACCGAGCGACAGGGCGTTGCCGATGATTTGCGTATCCTTGTACCCCGACACGATGATGACCGGAATCCGCGGGAAGGCCTTGCGGATCCGGATGATGCCCGACAGACCGGTCGTCCCCGGCATCGAGAGGTCAAGCAGAATGAGATCGACGCTTTCAGTCGACGACAACAGGTCAAGTGCACCGTCGATCGAGGTGGCTTGCAGGATCTCCGCCCCGGGCGTCGCCATTTGCAGTGCGCTCTCCAGCGCCTCGCGAAACAGCGGATGGTCTTCAACGATCAGAAATCGCATCGCGTTCGAGCCGTTGTCACGTTCAGTCGCCAAACATAACGCATTTTCGGGCCGGACCGGACCGGATTTCATTGCGGCCTGCCGCGATCGGCCCGCGCATTGAGCCTGCTCTTCGGATCAGGCAATTCGAGCTTGCCGATCTCGATAACCGCCTTATTGCGGCTGAAGAGACCAAGCTTGCGCAGGATCTCGGTGATATGTGCCTTCACGGTCGATTCCGCGAGTTGGAGCTCATGGGCGATCTGCCGGTTCGGATAGCCGCGGCGAAGCAGATCCAGCACGCGAAGCTGCTGCGGCGTGAGTTCGCGAAGCTTGACCTGCAGCGCCCTGGCGCTCGCTTCCTTGCTGCGCTCGGGCGTCGCGACGAAGTCCTTCGGCACGGAAACGGAACCGCTGAGCACGCCCTCGATCGATTGCGCCAGCTCGCGCTTCGACGTCGACTTGGGAAGATAGCCGGCCGCCCCCAAGGCCAACGCCTCTCGCACCACGTGTTGGTCCTCCTCGCTCGAGACGATTGCAACGGGCAGTCGCGGATGGGTCTCGCGCAGCCGGAGGAAGCCCGAAAACCCGGTCGCATCAGGCAGCGAGAGGTCGAGCAGCGCGAGATCGATGCCCTGCTCGCCAGCAAGGACATGCAGGGCATCCTCGATCGACACGGCCTCGAAGATATGCGCCTCGGGAAGCGCCAGACGAACGGCATTGCCGAGCGCCTCGCGAAACAGCGGATGATCGTCGATGATCAGGAAGCTGGTCATGGCGCCTTCCCGGAACTCCAGCGCGGCGCCCACTCTGAGCGCGAAATGGGCGCACGCCTCAGGATCTTGACCGGCACCGAGGCGACGCGGGACGGACGCTAGCACATCTATCCGCTCCCGTACGGTCGAGCTCGTCAATCGTTCGACTCGACCTGAACGGTCGCCAGGAATGAATAAATGCTCTCGAACTGCTCATCCGTGAAGACCTCTTTCCAGGCCGGCATGCCCTTGGCCGGCCGTCCCTCATGCACGGTCTTCAAATACGTCGCGCGCATGTCGTCGCCATAGCGATGGCGCAGGAGCCGCAAATCGATCTTGCGCTCGCTCTGGATCGCGTCGGGACCATGACAGTGGGCGCAGGTGCCGTTGAAGATTTCCTTGCCGGTGCTGACCGCCTCGGCGCTTTGAGGCAAGGCGTCTCCCTTGGTCTCGGTCGCCACCACATTCGCAACCTGCGCTACGCTCGCTGCGGCCCCGGTCGTGACACCCGGCGGCTCAGCCCTCGCCGCGCTGAAGTGAACGGGTTGGCCGGCCGGCAGGCCATACTTGACCGAGAGCTCGGTGATGGCGCGCGCAAGCTGCGGCAGGACGGCGTCGACGCGGTCGCGCAGTTCGCTTGACGTCCTGGCGAAGCCGATAGCGGCGTCCCAGGAAAGGCCTTCGCCTTCAGTGACCTGGATCCGGTATCGGTCCTGATAGACAGTCTTGTTCAGCCAGCCGGCGACCGGGCCCCAGATGAAGGCAACGTCGGCCTTGCCCGCATCGAGGGCCTTCATGCCTTCCTCGGGCGACAGCACCGTGACCTTCTGGATATCGTCACGGCTCGCCAGGAGATTTTGCGGCGTGCTGGCAAACTGCACGGCGACGCGTTTGCCGCGGAGATCCTCGACACCGCCGACCGCGCGGTCCCTGGCCGTGACCAGGGCATACCCTTCCTTCGCAATGGCGCTGGAGAAGATCACCGCCGGCCCCATGAAATCGTCGGAGCGCGGCAGGCCGATCATGGCGTCACACTGCTTGCCGAGCAGCGTGACACGTACCGTGCGCTTGCCGAAATAGGACTTGTACCAATCATAGGCGATCGGCTGGCCCAGCGCCTGCGCCAGCGCCTGGCCGATCTCGACATAGAAGCCCGGTTGCGACGGACTGTCGCTGGAAAATGGAAGATTGGTCGGGTCGGCGCAGAGGCGGAACGGCTGCGGTTGGTCTGCGCGGCCTGGCACCGCTGCGATCGACGCCGCAATCGCGGCGCACACAAGGATCGTGCGATGCCGGCGATCAATTCGCCTGCCAATGCCTAATGGGTCTGAACGCATGCTCAATCTCCGGTCGATTAAGATCGAAAAGAGCGCGCGCGTATCCCGTCACCGAGGATACGCGCGCGAGTGGTCACTGGACGGAGAACACGAAGAGCGACCCGCCCTCAGGAGCCGCGGCCGTCATCTTCTTTCCAACGTCGCCCAGGAACGCCGGGAGAGCAGCGGTCCGGCCGACAACGATGGCGACGTATTGCTTGCCATCGACCATGTAGGTCACGGGACCGGCGCCGATGCCGGAACCGAGGTTCTTGGTCCAGAGCACCTTGCCTAACTTGGCATCGATGGCGCGGAAGTCGCCACGGATGTTGCCCGCAAAGACGAGGCCTCCGCCGGTGCTCAGCGTGCCGCCGTTGAACGGCAGGTCTTCCTTGATTGACCAGACCTTCTTCTGGTTTACGGGATCCCATGCCACGAGCTCGCCGAGGAAGCCGCCCGGACCTTCCTTGGTCGGGAATTCGGCACCGAGATAGAACACGCCGCGCTTGTAGGAGACTTCGCCGACCGACCAGTCCATGCACACGTTGTTGGACGGGATGTAGACGAGGCCGGTCTGCGGGTTGAACGACATCGGCTGCCAGTTCTTGCCGCCGATGAGGTTGGGACAGATGTCCTTGGCGGGATGGCCTGGCCCCGGACGCTTGTCGGGATCCTCGACCGCGCGCATGGTAGCGAGGTCGAACTTCTCCGCCCAGTTGGCGAAGACGTATTTCTCTGCCGAGAGCACCTTGCCGGTCTCGCGGTTGGCAACAAAGAAGAAGCCGTTGCGATCCGCCTTCATCAACGCCGGAACGGTGCTGCCGCCGATCTTGAGATCGGCGAGAATGGCCTCGTTGACGCCGTCATAGTCCCAGGCATCGGCCGGCGTGGTCTGGAAATGCCACTTGATCTTGCCGGTGTTCGGATCGAGCGCCAGCGTCGAGGCCGTGTAGAGGTTGGTGAGCTTGCCGAAATTGCCGTCGCCGGTCGAGCGCACCGCCGTGTTCCACGGGCCGGGATTGCTGGTGCCCCAATAGACCGTGTCGGTCTTGCCGTCGTAGGAGCCGACCAGCCACGCGGCGCCGCCGCCATGCTGGGCGGAATCGCCCTTCCAGGTGTCGCCGCCGGGTTCGTCCGGCGCAGGCACCGTGTGCGTCTCCCAGAGCTGCTTTCCGGTGTTGATGTCGAAGGCCAGCAGCGCGCCGCGCACGCCGTACTCGCCGCCGCCGAAGCCGGTGATGACCTTATCGCGCACCACCAGCGGCGGCGAGGTGATGACCGAGCCCTGCTTGTAGTCGACCACCTTCGTCGTCCACAGCGCCTTGCCGGTGGCCGCATCGAGCGCCGTCAGCTTGCCGTCGAGCCGCCCGACGAAAATCTTGCCGTCGGCATACGAGACGCCGCGATTGTTCACGTCACAGCAGGCGTGTTGCAGCACGTCGTCCGGTATCTCCGGCTCGTACGTCCATTTGCGCGCGCCGGTCGCGGCATCGAGCGCATAGACGTATTTCGGCCCCCACGAGGTCGAGACGTAGAGCGTGTTGCCGATGACGAGCGGCGAGGATTCGTTCGAGCGCAGCGACGCCAGCGAGAACGAATAGGCGAGCGACAGCTTGCCGGCGTTCTCGGTGTTGATCTGGTTGAGCGAACTGAAGCGGGTGTTGGCGTAGTCGTGTCCCGCAACCGCCCATTGATTGGCGTCGGCTTGTGCCTTGATCAGTGAATCGTTGGCGCGAACGCCGATGGTGCCGGCCGCCAGCATGGCGATCATCGAAATGCCAGCCAAGAATCCCTTGGTGCCTAAGGACATATTCCCTCCGCGATGTTGTGTTGCGCCACGTTGGGCGCTGATGCGCTTTGTGCTTGTGATGCGCAGTTCGCCTGCGAGCCATCGGGGAAAATTACAGCATCGCGCTTGCGCGCTTAGTATAGGCGGAAGGTAGTAGTGCAAATCATCGCCATATTGTCCGGCGCATGTCGTTGTCGTCGCTCGCCTCTTGCCGGATGACCGCGGCTCGAAACGCGCAATCGAACCGCGGCGGAGTTGCGCCGCAATCCCATTTTTCCGTCGAGCATAACGCGACGGGCCGCTCGTCGAATCAGGCGGAGGGAGCGACGATACCGGCAAAATTTTCGAAGAAGCTTGCGGCGAGCTTCCTGGACGTCGAGTCGATCAGTCGCGAGCCGAGTTGCGCGAGCTTTCCGCCGATCTGCGCCTCCGTCTCATAGTGGAGAACGGTGATATCGGGCGACTCCTCTTCGAGCCTGACCTTGGCGGCGCCCTTGGCAAAACCCGCGACGCCGCCCGCGCCTTCCCCGATGATGCGATAGCTGCTCGGCGCATCGATATCCGTCAATGTCACCTTGCCGTTGAAGGTTGCCTTGACCGGACCGACCTTCAGCACGACGGTCGCGCTCATCTCGGTCGGAGAAACCATCTCGAGCGATTGGCAGCCGGGAATGCAGCGCTTGAGAATGTCGGGATCATTCAGTGCGGCCCATACCGTCGCCTTCGAAGCCGGAATGCGCTGGCTATCGTTCATCCGCATCGTTTCCACCCTCCACCGTTGTTTGCGTACTCGGTTAGGTTGGTTCAGCGCGACAGACAATCGCCAGGAAGTACTAGGCGCAGCGTGGACCGCCGAAGCGCCTCCAAGTGCTGCGTCGAGTGACGCGCCGAAGGCCGCCGGCCACCCGGCACGCAGACGTCTCAACAAGCGAAATCAACGACTTAGCCTGGCGATCCCCTACTACGAAGATCGCGATTACAAAGCCGTCGGGCCGTGCTCCTATTGCTGCCAACAACGAATGCTTTCTTCAGGGAGAAACGACACGCGGCGGGCTTGGCGCCGAGGGCGAATGGTCTCGCATGATGGCGCGAGACAACGCTGCCGCAGACAAGACACGAATTTCTTCTCAGGTCGCGCCACCCTTTGGCGGCGCCACGGAACAGTTTTGCCGAAGCACGACGCTTTGGCAGTCGTCGCAATGACCTTTCCATGACGCTCGCGACCAAAATCCCAGTTGCAAAGTTCCGTTGCGCTGTCTCTAATTAGAATAACTACAAACGATCGGGAGGTATTCACGTGTCTACAGTCAAACTGACGGTGAACGGCAAGGCCGTTACCGTCGACGTCGAGGACCGCACGCTGCTGGTCCAGCTGCTGCGCGATCACCTCAATCTCACCGGAACCCATGTCGGCTGCGACACCAGCCAGTGCGGCGCCTGCGTCGTCCACATGGACGGCAAGGCGGTGAAATCCTGCACCATGCTGGCAGGCCAGGCCGACGGCGCCAGTATCACCACCATCGAAGGCATCGCCAAAGGCGAGGAGCTGCATCCGATGCAGGCCGCCTTCCGCGACAATCACGGCCTGCAGTGCGGCTATTGCACGCCGGGCATGATCATGTCCGCGATCGACATCGTGCACCGCCATGGCGGCCAGCTCGACGAAGCCACCGTGCGCCACGAGCTCGAAGGCAATATCTGCCGCTGCACCGGTTACCACAACATCGTCAAGGCCGTGCTGGATGCAGCCGGACGCATGAAGGTCTCGCAGGCGGCCGAGTAAAGCGGCCCGCCTCGAATAAGAACCACCGCTGCTGCTTTCGAGGGAAAGCGCGGTCAAGACAATTCCGGTCGGGAGGACCAGACATGGGTGTTGAAGGTATCGGCGCGCGCGTCGTGCGCAAGGAAGACAAGCGTTTCATTACCGGCAAGGGTCGCTACGTCGACGACATCAAATTGCAGGGCATGACCCATGCCCATTTCATCCGCAGCCCGCACGCGCACGCCAAGGTGAAGGGGATCGATTCCTCCGCCGCGCTGAAGATGCCGGGCGTGGTCGCGGTGCTCACGGGACAGCAGATCGTCGACGACAAGGTCGGCAACCTCATCTGCGGCTGGGCCATCACCTCCAAGGACGGCAGCCCGATGAAGATGGGCGCATGGCCGGCAATGGCGCCGGAGACGGTGCGCTTCGTCGGACAGGCCGTCGCGGTCGTGATCGCCGAGAGCAAGAATCTGGCGCGCGACGCGGCCGAGGCCGTCGTCGTGAACTATGAAGAGCTTCCCGCGGTCGCCGACGTCCAAGCCGCGATCAAGTCCGGCGCACCGCAGCTGCATCCCGAAGCCCCCGGCAACCAGGTCTACGACTGGGTGATCGGCGACGAGAGTGCGACGGACGCCGCCTTCGCCAAGGCCGCCAATGTCGTGAAGCTCGACGTCACCAACAACCGGCTCGCGCCGAACGCGATGGAGCCGCGCGCGGCGATCGCCGATTACGACGCGGCGGAAGAGCATTTCACGCTCTACACGACATCGCAGAACCCGCACGTCGCCCGTCTGGTGCTGTCGGCGTTCTACAACATCGCCCCCGAGCACAAGCTGCGCGTGATCGCTCCCGACGTCGGCGGCGGCTTCGGCTCGAAGATCTTCATCTATCCCGAGGAGATGGTGGCGCTGTGGGCCTCGAAGAAGGTCGGCCGTCCCGTGAAATGGACCGGCGACCGCACCGAGGCCTTCCTCACCGACGCGCATGGCCGCGACCACGTCACCCACGCCGAGATGGCGTTCGACGCCAACAACAAGATCACCGGCCTCAAGGTGAAGACCTACGCCAATTTCGGCGCCTACATGTCGCTGTTCTCGTCCTCGGTGCCGACCTATCTCTACGCGACGCTGCTGTCGGGCCAGTACAACATCCCGGCGATCCACGCCGAGGTGGTCGGGGTCTATACCAACACCACGCCGGTCGACGCCTATCGCGGCGCGGGCCGCCCCGAAGCGAGCTACCTGATCGAACGGCTGATGGAGACGGCGGCGCGGCAGTTGAAGGTCGATCCGGCCGCATTGCGCCGGACCAACTTCATCACCCAGTTCCCACACCAGACGCCCGTGATCATGGCCTATGACACCGGCGACTTTAATGCCTCGCTCGATGCCGCGATGAAGGCGATCGACTATGCCGGCTTTGCCGGACGCAAGGCCAAGGCGAAGGCCGACGGCAAGCTGCGCGGCATCGGCGTGTCCTGCTACATCGAGGCCTGCGGCATCGCGCCGTCCAAGGCGGTCGGCAGCCTGGGGGCCGGCGTCGGCCTGTGGGAGTCCGCAGAAGTGCGCGTCAATCCGGTCGGCACGATCGAGATCCTCACCGGCTCGCATAGCCACGGCCAGGGTCACGAGACGACGTTCTGTCAGCTCGTCGCGGAGCGCCTGGGGGTTCCCATCAGCCAGGTTTCGATCGTCCACGGCGACACCGACAAGGTGCAGTTCGGCATGGGCACCTACGGCTCGCGCTCGGCGGCCGTCGGTCTCACCGCGATCCTGAAGGCGATGGAGAAGATGGAATCCAAGGCCAAGAAGATCGCAGCGCATGCCCTCGAAGCGTCGGAAGGCGACATCGTCATCGAGAACGGCGAGTTCAAGGTGGCCGGCACCGACAAGGCGATCGCCTTCCCGATGGTCGCGCTCGCGGCCTACACCGCGCACAACCTGCCTGACGGAATGGAGCCGGGCCTGAAGGAGAGCGCCTTCTACGACCCGACCAACTTCACCTTCCCGGCCGGCACGTACATCTGCGAACTCGAGGTCGATTCCGGCACCGGCAAGACCTCCTTCGTCAACTTCGTCGCGGCCGACGATTTCGGCCGGCTGATCAACCCGATGATCGTCGAGGGCCAGGTCCATGGCGGCCTTGCCCAGGGCATCGGGCAGGCACTGCTCGAGCACGCGATCTACGATGCCAACGGCCAGCCGGTCACGGCGTCGTTCATGGACTACGCCATGCCGCGCGCCGACGATTTGCCCTCTTTCAACCTCTCCCACACCACGACGCTGTGCCCGGGCAATCCCCTGGGCATCAAGGGTTGCGGTGAGGCCGGCGCGATCGGCGCCTCTGCGGCCGTGATCAACGCGATCACGGATGCGATCGGCAAGAACAATCTGGAAATGCCCGCAACCCCCGACAGGGTGTGGCGCACGATCCACGCAGCTTAAGAGGGAGAGCCAAGATGTACCAGACCATTTATCATCGCGCCTCCACTGTCGACGAAGCCATCAGCCTGTTCGGCAAGAGCAGCGAGGCGAAATTCCTTGCTGGCGGCCAGACGCTGCTGCCGGTGATGAAGCAGCGGCTCGCCAGCCCGTCCGACCTGATCGACCTCGGCAAGATCAAGGAGCTGCAGGGCGTCGAGCTCTCCGGCGACGTGCTGACCATCAAGGCCGGCACGACCTATTTCGACATCATGCAGAGTGCCGACGTGAAGAAGGCGATCCCCGCGATCGCTTATCTCACCTCCGTGCTCGGCGATCCCGCGGTGCGCTATCGCGGCACGATCGGCGGCTCGATCGCCAATAACGATCCCGCCGCGGATTATCCGGCGGCGCTGCTTGCGCTCGGCGCCACCGTGAAGACCAACAAGCGGTCGATCGCGGCGGAGAACTTCTTTCAGGGCCTGTTCACCACCGCGCTCGAGGACGGCGAGATCATCACCGCCGTGTCGTTTCCGGTCCCGGCGAAGGCAGGCTACGAAAAGATGCGGCATCCGGCCTCGCGCTTCGCGCTGACCGGCGTGTTCGCGGCGCAGACCAAGTCGGGCGAGGTTCGGGTCGCCGCCACCGGAGCCTCGCAGAGCGGCGTGATGCGGGTCCCCGCGATCGAAGCCGCACTGAAGGCGAACTGGTCGCCGGCCGCGATCGACAGCGTCAGCATTTCAGCAAGCAATCTGCTGGCCGACATCCACGGTACGGCGGAGTACCGCGCGAACCTGATCAAGGTGATGGCACAACGCGCCGTAACCGCTGCCGGCTGATGAGGCACGATCCGGAAAAGCGTGCAGCGGTTTTCCGGAAAGTTATGCCCAAACAAAATGCTAAAGCACGATCATGATCGCGCTTTAGCGCCTCAACACAAATTTTCCGCGGCGCGCACTTCGGTGCGCGCCGCTTTTATTTTGGCCATGCGTCACGAAAACCGCTTGCCTCGCTGGCGTGAAGGCGGGAAAAGTTAATCGGTCAATTAACTCGCCCACAGAGGAATGGTCCACGCGATTGCCGGACATCGGCACTCCGCCTGGACCCGAGGAAACAAAAACGTGCTCGACAAATCAGCCCCCACATCCTCCGTTCGCACCTCGGGCCCGCTGTCGGGCTTCCGCATCGTCGAATTCGCCGGCATCGGGCCCGGCCCGTTCGCCTGCATGATGCTGGCCGATATGGGCGCCGATGTCGTCACGCTCGACCGGGTCGGCGCGAAGAAGAGCATGAAGTCGGTCGCAGGCCGCGGCCGCAAGGTGATCGAGCTCGACCTCAAGGACAAGGCGGCGATCGCCAAGGTGCTCGATCTGCTTGCGAATGCCGATGCACTGGTCGAGGGCTTTCGTCCGGGCGTGATGGAGCGGCTCGGCCTTGGACCCGATGTGGTGCTCGCGCGCAATCCGAAGCTGGTTTACGGCCGCATGACCGGCTGGGGCCAGGAGGGCCCGCTTGCGAACGCCGCCGGCCATGACATCAACTACATCTCCATCACCGGCGCACTCGCTGCGATCGGCACGAAGGAAACGCCGGTGCCGCCGCTCAATCTCGTCGGCGATTTCGGCGGCGGCGCACTTTATCTGGTCGTCGGCGTGCTCGCAGCCCTGCTGGAAGCGCAGAAGTCAGGCAAGGGCCAGGTGGTCGATGCCGCGATGTGCGACGGCGCGGCATCGCTGATGTCGTTCTTCTTCGACATGACCACGATCGGCCGCTGGACTGAAGGGCGCAACCAGAACTTCCTCGACGGCGGCGCGCATTTCTACGGCGTCTATGAATGCGCCTGCGGCCATTTCGTCTCGATCGGCTCGATCGAGCCGCAATTCTACGCGCTGCTGCGCGAGCATGCGGGTCTGACGGATGCGGATTTCGACGCGCAGATGGACCGCAAGGCGTGGCCCGCGCTGAAAGCGAAGTTGCAGGCCGTGTTCAAGAGCAAGACGCGCGAGGATTGGTGCAGGATCATGGAAGGCACCGACATCTGCTTCGCGCCGGTGCTGACCATGTCGGAAGCCACGCAGCATCCTCACATGGTCGCCCGCAACGTCTTCGTCGAGCGTCACGGCGTGAAGCAGCCGGCGCCGGCGCCGCGTTTCTCGCGCACTCCGTCGGCGGTGCGCGAGCCGGAAGGCGCGGAGATTGGTACGGTGACGAGCGCTTGGAAGCGATAATCTTCGCACTCCGCCGCAGCGTCAAACTCCGCTGTCATCCCGGCGAAGGCCGGGACGACGCCTGTTTTAACGTGACAATGTGCTTGAAAGTAACAGCCTAGGCCGCGTTCCCCACCTTCAACACCCCGCGCCGGATCTGATCTTCCTCGATGGATTCGAACAGGGCCTTGAAATTGCCCTCGCCAAAACCGTCATCGCCCTTGCGCTGGATGAACTCGAAGAAGATCGGGCCGATGGCATTGGCGGAGAATATCTGCAGCAGCACCTTGGTCTGGCCGCCCTCGACCACGCCCTCGCCGTCGATCAGGATACCGTTGGTCTGGAGCCGGGCGACATCCTCGCCGTGCTTGGGCAGCCGCGCGTCGATCCGCTCGAAATAGGTTTCGGGCGGAGCCGGCATGAACGGAAGGCCGGCTTCGCGCAGGCCCTCGATGGTGCGGTAGATGTCGCGGCAGCCGCAGGCGATGTGCTGGATGCCCTCGCCGCGATAGATATTCAGATATTCCTCGATCTGGCCGGAATCGCCGGCGTCCTCGTTGATCGGAATCCGGATCTTGCCGTCCGGGCTCGTCAGCGCCCGCGAGAACAGGCCCGACGCGCGACCCTCGATGTCGAAGAAGCGGATCTGGCGGAAGTTGAAGAGCTTCTCGTAGAAGCCGGTCCAGACATCCATGCGGCCGCGATGGACGTTGTGGGTGAGATGATCGAGGTAGAACAGGCCGGCGCCATTGGGCCGCGGATCGCGCGCCCCCAACCATTCGAATTCGGCATCGTAGGCCGAACCCTTGGCGCCGTAGCGATCGACGAAATAGAGCAGGCTGCCGCCGATACCCTTGATCGCGGGCACGTCGAGCGTCTTCTGCGCTGGCGTCGCATCGGCAGGCTCGGCGCCGAGCGCAATCGCGCGGTCATAAGCGGCCTTCGCATCGACCACGCGGAACGCCATCGAGGGCGCGCAGGGACCGTGCGCGGCGACGAAGTCGCAGCCGTGGGTGCCGGGCTGCTCGTTGACGAGATAGTTGATGTCGCCCTGACGATAGACCGTGACCTTCTTGGTCTTGTGGCGCGCGACGGGCGCATAGCCCATCAGCTTGAACAAGGCGTGCAGCTCTTCCGGATTGGGATGCGCATATTCGACGAACTCGAACCCGTCGGTGCCCATCGGATTGTCGGCACTGATCGTAGCCGGCGGTGCATCGTGCGGAAACGGACCCATTCGCTGCTCTCCCAATTGCTTGCTGCCTGAACTATCCTTCATTGGGCGCGCAAGGAGCGTGCAAACGGGACGTCATTTCGCTATCTTATGCACAATTTGTGCATAGATTGGACATTTGACGCATGACCTCCGTAGATGCCTTCGACCTCAAGATCCTGAGCGCGCTCCAGGATGACGGCCGCCTCACCAACCAGGAGCTTGCTGAACTCGCAGGGCTCTCGGCCTCGCAATGCTCGCGCAGGCGGATGCGGCTGGAGGAGGAGAGGGTGATCGCGGGCTACCACGCCGATCTCTCCAGCGAGGCGCTCGGCTTCGGCGTGATCGCCTTCATCCAGGTGGGGCTCGCGACCCACTCGCCGGACAATTCCAAGCGCTTCCGCTCACTGGTTGGCCGTATCGACGAGATCCAGGAAGCCTATTCGCTCACGGGCGACGCCGATTATGTGCTCAAGGCCGTGCTGCGCGATCTGAAAGGACTCTCCAACCTCGTCAACGACGTGCTGATGCCGCACCAGAGCGTGGCGCATGTGCGCTCCTCGATCGTGCTTGACCGGCTGAAGGAAAGCTCGCGGCTGCCGCTGAAGGAATTGAAGGCTGGCTGAATTTGAGGGAACTACGCCCTTCGCGCCCTGGATGCGATCTGCGATGATCCGGGCTGATCTGCGGAGATTCAGCCATGGCCCTCCAGCTTCGACCGAACTGCGAATATTGCGACCGCGACCTGCCGCCGGACGCAACGAACGCGCGGATCTGCTCCTACGAATGCACTTTCTGCGCAGACTGCGTCGAGACGAAACTCTCCAACGTCTGTCCGAACTGCGGCGGCGGCTTCGTCCCGCGCCCGATCCGCCCCGCGCAGGAATGGCGGCCGGGCGTGTGCGTGACCAAGCACGTCCCGTCGGACAAGCGGGTGCATCTGAAATACAGCGCGCAGGACGTGGCCGCGCACTGCGCGAGGATCAAGGACGTGGCGCCGGAGAGACGGTGAGCCCTCTCGACGTCATTGCGAGGAGCCCTTGCGACGAAGCAATCCAGACTGCTTCCGCAGAAGATTCTGGATTGCTTCGCTACGCTCGCAATGACGGAGAATGTGGATAGAACGTCGCGTCACATCCCCAGCAATCACTCCGCCGCCAAAATCGTCCCCTCGACCTCGCCGAAGCCGACCCGGTAGCCATCGCCCTGGCACCAGCCGCGCATCACGAGACTGTCGCCGTCTTCCAGGAACGAGCGCTTGGCGCCGCCGGGCAGCTCGACCGGCTCGGTGCCGTTCCAGCTGATCTCCAAGAGGCTGCCGCGCTGGTTCTTCTCGGGCCCGGAAATCGTGCCGCTGCCGAGGAGATCGCCGACATTCATGGCGCAGCCAGAGGAGGCGTGGTGCATCAACTGCTGCACCGAGGACCAATACATGTACCTGAAATTGGTGCGGCTGATGCCGGCCGGCGCATTCGCTCCGACGGCACGCAAGGAGACGTCGAGCTCGACATCGTAATTCTGCGGCTTGCCCTGCTTGAGATAATCCAGTGGCGCCGGCTCCTGCTCCGGCCCCTTCAGGCGGAACGGCTCCAGCGCCTCGCGCGTCACCACCCACGGGCTGATCGAGGTCGCAAACGCTTTGGCGAGGAACGGCCCGAGCGGCACATATTCCCATTGCTGGATATCGCGCGCGCTCCAGTCGTTGAGCAGCACGAAGCCGAAGATCATCTCCTCGGCTTGGCTCTCCGCGAGCATGCCGCCCATCGGCGATGGCTGGCCGACCACCACGCCCATCTCCAGCTCGAAGTCGAGCCGCTTGCACGGCCCGAAGCTCGGCATCTCGACGTTCGGCGGCTTCAGCTGCCCGCGCGGGCGCTTCACCTTGGTGCCGGAGACCACGACGGTCGAGGCGCGGCCGTTATAGGCGATCGGCATATGCAGCCAGTTCGGCTGCAGCGCATTGTCCTTGCCGCGGAACATCACGCCAACATTGGTGGCATGCTCCCTGGAGGAATAGAAATCGGTGTAGCCGGAGACCGCGAACGGCAGATGCAGCCTGACGTCGCGCATCGGCACCAAGGCTTGCTTGCGCAGCTCGTCATTGTCGCGCAGCTCCGGATGATCCGCGCGCAAGAGCTCGCTGATCCGCGCCCGCGTCTTCGCCCAAACCTTCGGCCCGAGCGCCATGAACGGATTGAGCGAGGCGCCGGAGAACACGCCGAGCGGGCCGACGTCGAGCCGGGAATCCTGCTCGAGCTCCCAGAGATCGAGCACATAATTGCCGATCGCAACGCCGACGCGCGGCGTCGGATTGGTCGCGGTCGAGAACACGCCGTAGGGCAGGTTCTGGATCGGGAAGTCGGAGGACGGATCGACATCGACGAAGGAGCGGAGGCTGGGGTTGTTGGGGTGGGTCGTCACTTTTGGCCCGGTCCTTTCTTCCTTCTCCCCTTGTGGGAGAAGGTGGCGCTAAGCGCCGGATGAGGGGTTCTATCCGCGAGTCCAAATGAGTTAGGGTCACTCGCGGACAGAGACCCCTAACCCGTCTCGCCGCTCCGCGGCGAGCCACCCTCTCCCACAAGGGGAGAGGGGAAGACCGCTAAGGCCGGTTCGGATCGAACCGCTTCTCGAGTCCCTTCCAGCAATCCGCGTAATCGTCCTGCAATGTCGCAGCGTTAGCGGCATGGGCGGTGACGCGCTGCGGGTAGCGGGTCTCGAACATGAAGGCCATGGTGCCGGTCAGCTTCACCGGCTTCAGTTCGCCGTTGCTGGCGTGCTCGAAGGCGTCGCGGTCGGGGCCGTGCGGCAGCATGCAATTGTGCAGGCTCATGCCGCCGGGAACGAAGCCCTGCGGCTTGGCGTCGTAGACGCCGTAGATCAGGCCCATGAACTCGCTCATGATGTTCATGTGATACCAGGGCGGACGGAAGGTGTTGTCGGCAACCATCCAGCGCTCGGGGAAGATCACGAAGTCGATGTTCGCGGTGCCCGCGGTCTCCGACGGCGAGGTCAGCACGGTGAAGATCGACGGATCGGGATGGTCGAAGCCGATCGCGCCGACCGGCGAGAACGTGCGCAGATCGTATTTGTAGGGCGCGTAATTGCCGTGCCAGGCGACCACGTCGATCGGTGAATGCGGCAAGGTCGTCTTGAACAGCGCACCGCCCCATTTCACATAGAGCTCGGTCGGCGTGTCCTTGTCCTCGTAGTACGCGACCGGCGTGAGGAAGTCGCGCGCATTGGCGAGACAGTTGGCGCCAATCGGGCCACGCTCCGGTAGCGTGAAGGCGCCGCCGTAATTCTCGCAGAGATAGCCCCGCGCCGGCCCGTTCGGAATCTCGACGCGGAATTTGACGCCGCGCGGGATCACCACGATCTCGCCGGGCTCGGCGTCGATGCGCCCGAACTCGGTGACGAGGCGCAGGTTGCCCTGCTGGAGCACGAACATCAGCTCGCCGTCGGCATTGTAGAAATGCTGGTCTACCATCGACCTGGTGATAAGGTAGACATGCGCCGCCATGCCGGCCTGCGTGTTCACGTCACCGGCCGTCGTCATGGTCTGCACGCCCTGGAGGAAGGTCATGTCCTCCTTCGGGATCGGCGCCGGATCCCAGCGCAATTGCGCGATCGGCAGGTTGTTCTCGTGGCAGGGCGCCGAGCGCCACAGACCGGCATCGGCCTTCTCGAAGCGCCCGGAATGCTTCACCGAGGGGCGGATGCGATAGAGCCAGGAGCGCTCGTTGGTGCCGCGCGGCGCGGTGAAGGGAGAGCCGGAGAGCTGCTCGGCATAAAGTCCGTAGGCGCAGCGCTGCGGCGAGTTGCGGCCGATCGGCAGCGCACCCGGCAGCGCCTCGGTCTCAAAGCTGTTGCCGAAGCCCGACATGTAGCCCGGCGTGACCTGAGCGGTGCTGCGAACGATCTGATCGGGCGAGGTGTTGATGTTCATGACTATCCTCCTCCTTGCAGGGCGGCCCACATTTCCTGGTCGCGCTTGTCGGTCCAGATCACGGGATCGTCGATTCCCGACGCCTCGTCGAAGGCGCGCGACACGTTGAACGGCAGGCAATGCTCGTAAATGGCGAAGCTGTGGAACTTCGGATCCATCACCTCGCGCGTCGCCGCCATCGATTCCTTCAGCGTGCGCCCCTTGGCGACCGAGATTTCGGCAGCGCCATAGAGCGAGGTGACGAAGTCGCGCGTCATCGCGATGGCCTCGCGCACCGTGGCTGTGCCCTTGAGCGCATCGCCGCGGCCCGGCGCGATCGCCTTTGGATTGAAGTTGCGGATCTCGTTCAGCGTCAGCGGCCATTCGCGCAAATGCGCGTCGCCGCAATAGCAGGCCGAGTGATATTCGATGAGGTCCCCGGAGAACATCACTTCCGCATCCGGCACCCATGCGACGATGTCGCCGGAGGTATGACCGGCGCCAAGCTGCATCAGGCGCACCTCGCGCTTGCCGAGATAGATCGACATCTCGCCTTCGAAGGTCAGCGTCGGCCAGGTCAGGCCGGGGATGCTCTGCGCATCCTGGAACAGGCGCGGAAAACGGCCGTATTCGGAATCCCAATCCTGCTTGCCGCGTTCCTCGATCAGCCGATAGGTCTCCTGCGAGGCGACGATCCCTTGCGCCTTGTAGGCGGAGGCCCCCAGCACGCGCACGGCGTGATAATGCGACAGCACGACATATTTGATCGGCTTGTCGGTGACGGTGCGGACGCGTTCGATCACCTTGTTCGCCATCGCGGGCGTTGCCTGCGCGTCGAACACGAGGCAGCCGTCGTCGCCGACGATGACGGCGGTGTTCGGATCGCCCTCGGCGGTGAAGGCGTAGAGATCGGTCCCGATCTCGGAGAAGGTGATCTTCTTCTCGGAGAGATCGCCGGTGGATGCGAAGTTCTTCGCCATCAGTTCATCCTTAAGTCAGGGGTTATTGTTGTTGCTGTTGCTGCTGCTGCTGTTGCTGCTGGCCGTCGATCATGCGGCGCGCGAGCCCGATCGCCTCGCCCAACACGTCGATGTCGCCGATGTGGTTGGCGAGGATCAGCACCAGCGCGGCGTCGAAATCGGCGCTCTGCTCGTCGGTGAGACCGCGATGCGCTTCGACGATGGCGCGAAAGGCATCGTCTGGCCGCGCGAAGTTGGAACTTGTGGAAAGCGGCATACCAGACCTCAATTCAAACCTTCGGCCCGCGACAGTGCCGCGGCAACGGCCTCGCGCGTCGGATGACGGAAGCGCGCCGCAACATAGCCGTCTGGCCTGAGCAGATAGGCGGCCCCGGGCTCGGCGTCATAGCGTTTCGCGACGAGGCCCGAGGGATCGGCCAGTCCGCCCTCGCCACCGATGCGGATGTCCTTCACGCCATCGGGCGGGTGGATCGCCGCCCCATTGCTGAACGACAGCAGGGTGAAGTCCGTTCCGCCTTTCCGGAATGCGTCTGTCAAATAGGCACTCTCGCTCGCGATCGGCGCATCCAGCATGGAACAGCCGGGCCGTGGCCCACCACGCCACGCATCCGCATCGGGCGACGACAGTGGCGAGTCATAGCTGCACGGCACCGACAGCCGGCCGCCATTGACCATGCGCTTGCCGAATTCGGTCTCCTTGGCGAGCGACAGCACCGCTTTGCGCAGCCGCGCCTCCTGATGCGAGTTCGGCGCCATGAAATCGGTCGATCGGGTGGATTCGCGGATGTTCTCGTCGGCCGCCATGCTGCGCTCGACATGGTAGCTCTCCAGCAGGCTTGCGGGCGACCTGCTCCGCAGCACGCGATCGAGCTTCCAGGACAGATTTTCCGCGTCTTCAAGGCCCGAATTGGCGCCCCGCGCGCCGAACGGCGAGACCTGGTGCGCGGAGTCGCCGGCAAAGATCACGCGGCCATGGATGAAGCGGTCCATGCGGCGGCACTGGAATTTGTAGAGCGAGATCCACTCGAACTCGAACTTGTCGTGCCCGAGCATGCGCGCGATCCGCGGCCGCACGTTCTCCGGTTTCTTCTCGACGGCGGGATCGGCATAGCGATTGAGCTGGAGGTCGATGCGCCAGACGTCGTCGGGCTGCCGGTGCAGCAGCGCGGAGCGCCCGGCATGGAACGGCGGATCGAACCAGAACCAGCGCTCGGTCGGGAATTCCGCGGTCATCTTGACGTCGGCGATCAGGAACTGGTCCTCGAAGACCTGGCCGGCGAACTCGGCGCCGACCATCTGCCGCAGCGACGACCGCGCGCCGTCGCAGGCGACGACATATTGCGCATGCAGGCGATAGGCGCCCTCGGGCGTCTCGATCGTCAATGCGACGGAATCGTTGCGCTGCTCGAGCGCCGTCACCTTGTTGCGCCAGCGCAGATCGACCGCAGGCAGGTCGCTGATACGATCGACCAGATAGGCCTCGGCGTAATATTGCTGGAGATTGATGAAGGCCGGCCGCTTGTGACCGTCTTCGGGCAGCAGGTTGAACTGGTAGAGCTGCTGCTCACCATGAAAAATGCGACCGACGCTCCACACCACGCCCTTCTCGACCATGCGGTCGCCGACGCCGAGCCGGTCCCAATATTCCAGCGAACGTTTCGAGAAGCAGATCGCACGCGAGCCTTCGCCGATGCGATCGGCATCGTCCAGAAGGACGACGCGCTGGCCGCGCTGGGCGAGATCGATCGCCAGCGACAGCCCGACCGGGCCCGCACCGACGACCACCACCGGATGCTCTGCCGGGTTCTGGCCGGAGCGGTCCTGATCAGGGTGGCGGCGATAGCCGAACTGGGTCTTGGCTTCGAAGGTCTTGGCTTGATAGGTCTTGACCTGCTGCGTACTGGCCTGCGCCATACACTAACCTCGGCTCTGGTCAGGAGAGGAGTGATCTGCTAGATAGTCTCACGTGCAACTATTTTGGACCGGAGCCGGCCGGCCGTCAACTGGAATTCGGAGCGCTCTCCTTGGCGAGGACATCCAGCGACATCGCGCTGAAGGCGCGGGACCGCGAAGAGGCTTCACCGCGGCCCAAGACCCGGCTCGACCTGTTCAAGTTCGTGCCGTTCCGCCTCAACCGGCTCGCGGCGGAAGTCAGTGCCGCGCTTTCGGTCGAATATCAGGAGCGTCACGGGCTCGACATCCCGGCCTGGCGCGTGATCGCAACGCTCGGCTTCCGCAACGATGCCTGCAGCGCGCAATTCATTGCGCAATGCACCCGCACGCACAAATCCACAATCAGCCGCGCGGTGACCATGCTGCTGCACAAGGACCTGATCGAGCGGGTCGAGAACGAAGCCGACCGCCGCGAATTCCGTCTGCAGCTGACAAAGAAGGGCCGCGTGCTTTACGAGGAGCTGTTTCCGCAATTGTTGCGGCGGGAAGACGAGATCCTCGCGTGCCTCTCCGCGCAGGAGCGCAAGCAGCTCTCTGCCCTGCTCGGCAAAATCGAGCAGAGCCTCGACCTGATCCAGACCAGCGAAGAGGCGGACGCCAAGCAGGCCTATTAGCCTGCGCCGTCACTTCGCAAATGACCGCGACGGCGGCAGGTGCAATGCCCAGGCATCGACCTTGTCGCTGGCGCGCGGATAGATCTCGGTCACGATCGGATCGTGGCCGGGAATGAACCGGTCAGGATGGCCGGCGAGACGCTCGATCGTCTCCCAGCCCTGTGCCATGTCGCCGACGTTGTAGACGATCGGGAAAGGGCTCCTGCGCTGGAGATTGGCGTAGTAATGCGCGGCATCGGAGGCCAGCACCACCGGCCCGCGCGCCGTCTCGACCTTGACCACCTGCAAGCCGTCCGAGTGACCGCCGACGCGGTGCACGGTGACGCCGGGCGCGACCTCGCCGTCGCCGGAATAAAAATTGACGCGCTCGCCATAGACATGCCGGACCATCTGCGTGACGTGCTCGACCGAGAACGGATGTCGCAGCAGTCCGTTGCACATGCAGCGCCCCGTCGCGTAGGCCATCTCGCGCTCCTGGAGATGGAAGCGCGCGCTCGGGAAACGGTCGAGATTGCCGGCGTGGTCGTAATGCAGATGTGTCACGATGATGTCGCGTATGGCTGACGCCGCCACACCAAAGCGCTCCAGTGCATCGACCGGATTGAGCGTCAGCTTGCGCGCCCGTGCGCTCGCCTCCTCGGCATTGAAGCCGGTATCGACCAGGATATCGCGGCCGCCGCCGCGGATCAGCCAGACGAAATAGTCGAGATCCTGCGCTGCGCTGTCATGCGGATCCGGCGCCAGGAAGTTCATGCTGGGGGTGCGCGGCGACATCGTCGCATAGCGCAGGGCGTAGATTTCGTAGGCGTTTCCCATGGCTTTGATCTTGCTTTTTTTTCTGAGTGGACCTTCAGGCGCGATTAATCGCACCAAGCCATTGTCCGTCGCAAAGGTCAAACACCGGAGATTGCGAAGGGCACCGGCCCGCAATGTGAGACCAATCACATTCTTGTCGCCATGACTGCCCTAACGTGCAACGGCAATACCAACCAGAATGTATCGAGTCCAACCGTGACCGCCCGTTTATTCCCCTCGCAACGTGCCCGGCCGTCGCGGTCAATTGTCGCGATAACGCCGAATCTGCAAGCGGTTGACGCCCCCCTTCCCCGGTTTGATAATGCACTTTGCGTAAGTTAAGGTCGCCGCGGCGCAAGCTGGAACGGCGCCTTTTTGGCTGGACCGCGCTGATTATGAAAATTCGCCTTCTTTTCCTTCTGCCCCTGCTTGTCTCGCTCATCCCGACGGCGCCGTCGCGGGCGGCCGGTGATCGCTTTGCGCTGGTCATCGGCAACGCCAAATATCCAGACGCCGACGCCCCGTTGAAGGAACCGCTCAACGATGCGCGCGACGTCGCCGACGAGCTCAAGCGCGACGGCTTTTCCGTCGAGATCGGCGAGAACCTGACCGGCGACGGCATGCGCCGCGCTTTCGACAAGCTCTACAGCAAGATCAAGCCGGGGTCGGTGGCGCTGGTGTTCTTCAGCGGCTTCGGCATCCAGTCGGCGCGGCAAAGCTATTTGCTGCCGGTCGACGCGCAGATCTGGACCGAATCCGACGTGCGCCGCGACGGCGTCGGCCTCGAAACCGTGCTCGGAGAGCTCAATACCCGCGGCGCCGGCGTCAAGATCGCGCTGGTCGACGCCAGCAGGCGCAACCCGTTCGAGCGCCGGTTCCGCAGCTTCTCGGCCGGCCTCACGCCCGTCATCGCGCCGAACGGCACGCTGGTGATGTATTCGGCGGCGCTGGCCTCGGTGGTCTCGGACGTCGGCGGCGAGCACAGCCTGTTCGTCCAGGAACTGCTCAAGGAAATCCGCGTCCCCGACCTGATGGCCGAGGAGACGTTGAACCGCACCAAGATGGGCGTCACCCGCGCCTCCCGCGGCGAGCAGGTGCCGTGGATATCCTCGTCGCTGGCCGAAGATTTCTCGTTCATTCCGGGGGCCGGCGGATCGCGTCCGACAACGACGCCGCCACCCCCGCCTCCCGCGCCGCCGCCCGTCGTCGCCAACAACCCGCCACCGGCCCCACCCGCGCCGCCGTCACCGCCTCCGGCACCGAAGCCGGCCGACACGGCGGTCGCGCCTGCGCCGGCTCCGTCACCAAAACCTCAGGTCGAGGCAGCCTTGCCGCCGGCGCCACCGCCGGTGAAGCCGGCCGAGACCACCCCCGCGCCAAGCATGGATAGCGGGCCGAGCGCGGCCGTGCTGGCGGAGGACCCGACCATCAAGGGACTGACGGCCAAGATCGCCGCCAATCCGGACGACGTGAACGCGCTGTACCGGCGCGGCCAGGTCTATGCCAGCAAGGGCGCCTACAACCTGGCCATCAAGGATTTCGACGAGACGCTCCGGATCAACGCGAAAGACGTCGAGGCTCTGAACAACCGCTGCTGGACCCGCACCGTGATTGGCGACCTCCAGGGCGCGCTCAAGGATTGCAACGAGGCCCTGCGGCTGCGGCCGAACTTCGTCGACGCGCTGGACAGCCGCGGGCTGGTCAATTTGAAATCGGGAGCGGTCAAGAACGCCATCGCCGATTTCGACGCGGCCCTGAGGATCAATCCGCGCCTGACCTCCTCGCTGTTCGGACGCGGGATCGCCAAGCAGCGCAATGGCTCGGCCCAGGAAGGCGCGCTCGACATCGCCAATGCCAAGGCGATGGACCCGAACATTGTTCAGGAATTCGCAAGCTACGGAGTGCGTTGATATTTCTTTGAATCGAGGCCGGTGTGCCTCGAACCCCCGGCGGCCCGGCGAAGACTAACCGAACGGATGCCGCAAGCCGCCCTTTCGGGGCTGATTGCAGAGATTTTGGAACCGCGCCAGCTGGCTGCGCAGGAGGGACTGGCTATGAGATTGGCTGCAAAGGGACTTACCGCGATCCTGTCCATCATGACCATCGGCGCCGCCCTGTCGCTGACGACCCCGCTCGCCTTCGCGGGCGACGACGGCAACAGCAAGAACGTCACCGAGGACGAGATCGTGCGCGCGCTGGCACCGCCGGCGAAAAAGCCGCTGACCCGCGGCCTTTCGATCGCTCCGCAGGCCGATCCCGCACCGAATGCGGCGGAGACCAAGCTGATCCAGTCCGTGCGCGGCCGCTCGACGCGCTCGCTCTCGTCGACCGAGCGCGAGGAAATCGCGTCGGTGGCCAAGGACAAGCCGAATATCGATCTGGAAATCACGTTCGACTACAACTCGGCCAATATCAGCGCCAAATCGCTTGCCTCGGTACAGGCGCTCGGTCGCGCGCTGACCAGTCCCGACCTGAAAGGTTCGACCTTCGTGGTCGCCGGCCACACCGACGCCGCCGGCGGCGAGGGCTACAATCAGGACCTGTCGGAGCGCCGCGCGGATTCGATCAAGCGCTACCTCGTCGACAAGTACAGCATCTCCGCGACCGATCTCGTCACCGTCGGCTACGGCAAGAGCAAGCTGAAGGACCCGAGCCAGCCGTTGGCGGAGGTCAACCGCCGCGTGCAGGTCGTCAACATGGAAAACAAGACCACCGCATCGAAGTGAGCACGACGTAATCCTTTGAAGTGACAAGTCGTGATGTGGTGTAAAGTCTCGCTCCCGGAGCGCGTCCCGCAGCCTTGCGGGACGCTGCTTCATTTCGCGGAAACGCTCGCTATGGGCCGCGTGCGGATGGCCGTGAGCCAGGCCAGGACGATCCGGCGATGAATCTCTCCGAATATCTAAAGCCGGCCGGAACGGTCGTCTTCGTCGTCGCGCTCGGCGTCGGCTATTACCTGTTCGAGCACCGGCATCGCGCCGAGCCCAAGGAAACGCCGAGCGAGGCGCAGGTCATCGTGACCAAGTCGACCAATGCGTGCTTCTCGGACCTGGTCCGGGTGACCGGCTTCTTCGTGCCGCGCCGTGAGGCCGTGGTCGTCGCCGACCAGGAGGGATCGAGGGTCACTGACCTCTTCGTCACCGAGGGCACCCTTGTCACCGACAATCAGGAATTGGCGCGCCTGACCGCGCCGCCCCAGATTCCGGGCCAGCAGCAGCGGCCCGGCCCGCAAGGCCCGGTTTCGCTGAAGGCGTCCGCGCCGGGCCTCGTCACCGAAGTTCGCACCATCGTCGGCGCGCCGGCCTCGCCGCAGGCCGGCCCGATGTTCCGCATCGCCGTCAATAACGAGATCGAGCTGGACGCGCAGGTCCCGGCGGTGCACATGCCCAAGCTGAGCTCAGGCGCGACCGTTCGCATCAGCCGCGACGACGCGCCCGATTTGATCGGCAGGGTTCGGCTGGTCGCGCCCGAAATCGATCGCGCGACCCAGCTCGGCCGCGTCCGCATCAGCGTCACCAACAATCCCTCGCTGAAAGTCGGCGTGTTCGCCCGCGCCTCGATCGACGCCAAGCGCAGCTGCGGCGTCGCGGTTCCCAAGACCGCGATCGACCATCTCACCGTGCAGGTCGTCAAGGGCAACATTATCGAGACGCGCAAGGTGCGGGTCGGACTGTCGTCCGACAGCGCCACGGAAATCCTGGAAGGCCTCGAGGTCGGCGAAATCGTCGTGGCCGACGCGGGCTCTTCACTGCATGACGGCGACCAGATCAAGACCATGTTCGCCGATGAACTCGATCGCACGCGGGTACGCTGATGGCTCTCAATATCTCGGCATGGTCGATCCGCAATCCGCTGCCGTCGGTCGTCTTCTCGATCATCCTGCTGATCCTCGGCTGGGTGTCCTTCACCAAGCTCGCGGTGACGCGGCTGCCCTCGGCAGACATTCCCGTGATCTCGGTCGCGGTGTCGCAGTTCGGCGCAGCACCCGCCGAGCTGGAATCCCAGGTCACCAAGACGGTTGAAGACGCGGTCTCAGGCGTCGAGGGCGTCAGGCACATCACCTCACAGATCACCGACGGCCTGTCGGTGACCACCATCCAGTTCGCGCTCGAGACCAACACCGACCGTGCGCTCAACGACGTCAAGGACGCGGTGACGCGCGTGCGCTCCAACCTGCCGCAGAACGTCACCGAGCCGCTGATCCAGCGCGTCGACGTCATCGGATTGCCGATCGTCACCTATGCCGCGATCTCGCCCGGCAAGACGCCGGAGCAGCTCTCCTATTTCGTCGACGACGTGGTCAAGCGCGCGCTGCAAGGCGTGCGCGGCGTCGCCCAGGTCGAGCGCATCGGCGGTGTCGAGCGCGAGATCCTGGTCTCGCTCGATCCGGACCGTTTGCAGGCGATGGGGCTGACCGCCGTCAATGTCAGCCAGAGCCTGCGCGGCACCAATGTCGACGTCGCCGGCGGGCGCGCCGAGATCGGAAAGAACGACCAGGCGATCCGCACGCTCGCGGGCGCCAAGACGCTGGGCGACCTTGCCGGCACAATGATCCCGCTGTTCGGCGGCGGCGAGGTCCGGCTCGACGACCTCGGCACCGTCACCGACACCATTGCAGACCGCCGCACCTTCGCCCGCTTCAACGGCGAGCCGATCGTCGCGCTCGGCATCAAGCGTTCCAAAGGCGCCAGCGACGTGAAGGTGGCCGAGGCTGTGCAGAAGCGCATCGACGCGCTCAAGGCCGCCTATCCCGACGTCGACCTGAAGGTGATCGACACCTCGGTCGAATATACCAACGGCAATTACCACGCGGCGATCTCGACCCTGTTCGAAGGCGCCATCCTCGCTGTCGTCATCGTGCTGTTGTTCCTGCGCGACCTGCGTGCCACCATCATTGCCGCGATCTCGCTGCCATTGTCGATCTTCCCGGCGTTCTGGGCGATGGACCTGCTCGGCTTCTCGCTCAACCTCGTCAGCTTTCTCGCCATCACGCTGTCGACAGGTATCCTCGTCGACGACGCCATCGTCGAGATCGAGAACATCGTCAGGCACATGAACATGGGCAAGTCGCCCTATCGTGCCGCGCTCGAAGCCGCCGACGAGATCGGCCTTGCCGTGATCGCGATCTCGCTGACGATCATCGCGATCTTCGCGCCTGCGAGCTTCATGTCGGGCATCGCCGGACAGTTCTTCAAGCAGTTCGGCATCACCGTCTCGGTGCAGGTGTTCTTCTCGCTGCTCGCGGCGCGCTTCGTCACGCCGGTGCTCGCCGCCTACTTCCTCAAACATGGCAATCACGAAGAGCCGCCGCCCGGCCGCGTGCTGCGGTCCTATCACAGGATCGTGGCGTGGTCGGTGAAGCACTATTTCATCACGGTGCTGGTCGGCTTCGGCGTCTTCGCCGCCTCGATCTGGAGCATCACGCTGCTGCCGCAGGGCTTCCTGCCGGCGCAGGACAGCGCGCGCTCGCTGCTTGCCCTCGAGCTGCCGCCGGGCACCCAGCTCGCCTACACCGAAAAGGTCACCGAGGACATCGTCGCGCGCCTGCGCAAGCGGCCCGAGGTCAAGAGCATCTTCGTCGACGGCGGGCGCGTCCCACCGGGGACCCAGGAAGTCCGGCGCGCCGCCTTGATCATCAACTACACGCCCAAGGACAGCCGCGACATCACCCAGCGCGAGCTCGAATTCTCGATCAGCCAGGAGCTGGAGAACGTTCCCGACATCCGCTTCTGGTTCCTCGACGAGAACGGCCTGCGCGCCATCTCGCTGGTCGTGACCGGGGTCGACGCCAACATCGTCAACAACGTCGCCAGCGAGCTCGCGACGCAGATGAAGCGGATTCCGACCATCTCGAACGTGATCTCGGAAACCACGCTGGAGCGACCCGAGCTGCGTGTCGAACCGCGGGCCGATCTCGCCGCACGCCTCGGTGTCTCGACCGAAAGCCTGTCGCAGACCATCCGCGTCGCCACCATCGGCGACGTCGGGCCGGCGCTCGCCAAGTTCGACGTCGGCGACCGTCTGGTGCCGATCCGCGTGCAGCTCGAGGATGCCGCGCGCGGCAATCTGAAGACGCTTGAACAGTTGCGCGTGCCGCTCGGCGAGCACGGCGAAAAGGGCGGCGTGCCGCTCTCGGTCATCGCCGACGTCAAGCTCGACCAGGGTCCGACCAGCATCAACCGCTACGACCGCGAGCGGCAGGCGACCGTCGCGGCCGATCTCGTCGGTTCCGCAGCACTCGGCGACGCCACCAAGAAGATCTACGACCTGCCGGTCATGAAGAGCCGGCCGAAGGGCGTGAAGGTCTCGCCCTCCGGCGACGCCGAGAGCCTGAACGAATTGTCCGACGGCTTTGCCACCGCGATCACGGCGGGCCTGATGATGGTCTACGCCGTGCTGGTGCTGCTGTTCGGCACCTTCCTGCAGCCGATCACCATCCTGTTCTCGCTGCCGCTCTCGATCGGCGGCGCGATCGCGGCCCTGCTCGTCACCGGCAAGCAGCTCACGACACCGGTGTGGATCGGCATCCTGATGCTGATGGGCATCGTCACCAAGAACGCGATCATGCTGGTGGAATTCGCCATCGAATCCATCCACGCCGGCAAGCCGCGCGAGGAAGCCATGATCGATGCCGGCATGAAGCGGGCCCGCCCGATCGTGATGACCACGATCGCGATGGCCGCCGGAATGATGCCGAGCGCGCTCGCGGTCGGCGCCGGCGGCGAGTTCCGCTCGCCAATGGCGCTCGCGGTGATCGGCGGCCTGATCTTCTCGACCATCCTGTCGCTGGTGTTCGTGCCCGCGATGTTCATGGTGATGGACGATCTCGGCGCCCTGATCTGGCGCTTCGGCAAGCGGCTGGTCGTGCACAGCGAGGATGCGGAGACCGCCGGGCATCACGAAGCCGCGCCCGCCGAAGCGGCATCAGCGCCGAAGAACATCGTGCACCCTGCGGCGGAGTAGCCGTAGCACCGACGTCAGGTACGCAAGGCAGTTCAGCGGCCTCCATCCGCGAGCCCGACATAGCCGAGGATCGTGTTCGCTACGAAACGTTCAGGCGTACCGGTCGTGCCGTGCCACTCGAGACGGTGAAAGCCTGGGTGGCGAGCTGGGGGCTCTTCCGACGAACTGCCTCGCCCCGATTGCAGCAACCCAGCGTAGCTGCCCCTTACTCGTTCCGCGCGATCGCCGTCAGCTTGGTCATGTTCCGCAGCAGGATGCGGCCCCGCTGCAGATCCAGAATCGCCTCCTTGCGCCAGGCCTGAAGCTGGCGGTTGACGCTTTCGCGGGCGGCACCGACGAAGACGCCGAGCTGCTCCTGGGAGATGTGGACCTCCGAGCCGAAATCGGCGGCGAGCGCGCAGAGCCGCCGCGCCAGTCGCACCGGCAGCGGTTGCAGCATGGACTCTTCCATGCGCTCGCTCTGCCAGCGGATGCGCTGGCAGAGCAGCGCGATGATCTTGATCGCGACCTTCGGCTCGCGTTCGAGGAAGGCGAGAAAATCTTCGCGCCGCAGCACGAACAATTCGCTGGCTTCGCCCGCGGTCGCATCCGCCGTGCGGCTCTGGCCGTCCAGCACCGCAACCTCGCCGAACAGATCGCCCGGCCCCATGAAATTCAGCGTCAGCCGGCTGCCGTCGGAGGCGCCGGTCTCGATGCGGACCTGTCCGCGGCGCACGCCGAACAACGCGTCGCCCGCATCGCCCTTCTGGAACAGCACCTCGCCGTTCCCCAGATGCTGGGTGTGGCAGAGATTCGACAACCGCTGGAGCTCGTCTGCGCCGAGATCAGCGAACATCGCGTTCATCTTCAGGATGACCGCAAATTCGGCCTGCTTGCTCATTTCAATGTCCTTGTGAATTTCCTTGGCCAGATTCCCTGGCCGGTTTTCCCTGGCAAATCGCTTGGAACCATCAAGATCAGGATCGCGTAAAACCGCGCCGGCGAAGTGTGTCATAAGTCACATAACTTTGCAGCACCCCCGGACTATTTTTACGCGCTTGGAGCCGCTTCCCGTCCGGGGATAAACTCAGGCGCAAAGGACGGATGGGAGGCCGGATTCGACGCCGATCGTCCGTCGCTGGAAAGTCGACATGAGAGCAGTGAAATTCGCCGGCGCGGCTTTGGCCGCCGTCATCATCGTGATCGCACTCCTGCTGGTGGTCGGGATCCCCTCGGGTTTCCTGACCTCGACGATTGCCTCGCGGGTCGAGAGCGCGACCGGCTATCGCCTGTCGATCGACGGCACCACCAGGATCAGCCTGTGGCCGACGCTGAACGTGACACTGAACGACCTTTCGCTTGCCGACCCCAAGGACCGCAGCGGTATCACGCGCCTGACCATCGACAGCGTGCAGGCCGACATGTCGCTCTCGAGCGTATGGTCGGGCCGTCCGAAGGTCAGCGAGCTCGTCGTCACCCATCCCGTGCTCTACCAGCCGCTGCTGCGTGAGCGCCTGCCGAATGCCGGCGGCGCGTCGAAACCGCTCGCGCTCGATACGGACGGCGCCGCCATCGACCGCATCACGATCACCGATGGCGAGGTCGCATTCGCGCGCGCGCGTGATCGCGTCGAGAGCCGCATCAGCGCCATCAATGCCGACGCGACCGTCGGCCGCGACCGCAAGATCAACATCACCGGCACCGCGCGGGTCGGCGAGCACCCGACCAAGTTCGACATCAAGGCGACCACGCCGGTACCGCCGGCCGACCGGCCGACGATTCCGGTGGATTTCGCCATCGACATGCCCGATGTGCTGAAATCCCGGCTCGCGGGTCATGCCGAGATGCGGCTGAGCGGCGATGTCGTGATGATCAACGGCGTGAATGGCACGCTCGGCGACGGCGCCTTCAACGGCTGGGCCTCGGTCGACATCGCGAGCAAGCCTCTGGTGAAGCTCGATCTCGACTTCCAGCGGCTCGCGATCCCGCTGGCGAAATCGCCGCAAGGCGCGTCCGGGCAGCCCTGGAGCGATGCGCCGATCGACGTCTCCGGGCTCAACTATGTCGATGCGCAGATCAGGATTTCCGCGCACGAAGCCGTCATCGGCGACGCGCGCCTCGCACCGCTGGCACTCGATGCAAAGCTCGCCGGCGGCGTGCTGAAGGCCGGCACCGCCAATCTCGGCGCCTATGGCGGCCAGGTCTCGGGCGAGGTGATCCTGGACGCGACCAGCGGCGCGCCGAGCTTTGCCATGCACTCCGACCTCACCGGCGTGCGCGCGCTGCCGCTGCTGCAGGGCCTCGCCGAATTCGACCGGATCGACGGCAAGCTGCAGGCCAAGCTCGCGCTGCGCAGCGCCGGCACCAGCCAGCGCGCGCTGATGGCGAACATGCAGGGCACCGCCTTCGTCACCTTCCAGGACGGCGCCATTCGCGGCATCAACGTCGCGCAGATGATCCGCTCGCTGACATCGGGCACGCTGTCGGGCTGGCAGGACAATCAGAACAGTAACCAGAACAACAGCCAGGAGCAGAGCACGGATCTGTCGCAGCTGTCGGCGTCCTTCCGTATCGACAAGGGCCAGGCGGTGACGACCGATCTCAATCTGATCGGACCGCTGGTCCGCGTCACCGGCGCCGGCACGATCGCACTCGACACCAAGATGATGGGTTTTCGCGTCGAGCCGAAGCTGGTGATGACGACCGAAGGTCAGGGCCGCGCGTCCGAGCCGGTCGGCTTCGGCATTCCCGTGATGATCCAGGGCCCCTGGTCGCAGCCGCGGATCTTCCCCGACATGGCCGGCATGCTGGACAATCCGGATGCTGCCTATGCCAAGCTGCGCGAGATGGGCAAGGGCCTGTTCGGTCCCGACGGCGCCGGGCTCGGCAATATCCTGGGCAGCCTCGGTGGTAACCTTGGTGGTAACCTTGGGTTGGGCGGCGCCACCGCGCCCGGCGGCGGCAACGCGGCCGGCGATGCCAATCCGCAAACGCAAACCCAGCAGCCGGGACAGAACAATTTGCTCGGCGGCCCCTTGGGCGAGGCGATCGGCAATCTGATTCAGCAGGGGCTTTCCAGTGGCGCGGGAAACGGCACCGGCACCGCGACGGGCGCCAGCCGCAGCCGCAGCCTGCCGGCAGCGCCATCCACACCGGCGCCGCAGGCCTCGCCCGCGTCCCCCGCCCTGGAGGACCCGCCGGCTGCACAGCAGGACAGTCAGCCGATGAACGACGTGCTGCGGCAGCTCTTTAATCGATGATTGCAGGACCAAAGCGCCGGACTCCAAGCCCTGCCCTTAACCAAGTCCTCCCCTTACATCGGCTTCCCCGCTCACGGCTTCCTCCAAAAGGATGAGACTGCGACAATTGATCACCCTTCCGCCGCCTGCTGCGCCCACAGCGGGTAACCAAGGCGGCCGGTTCACCGGTCCCTCGGGCAGTCCGTAGGCCCGGATTGTGGTAGAAGGCTCGCAGGGTCCGTGCGGCCCGTAGCGCCGGCGTCGATGGTGGCGCGAGAGGATCGGGATGGCAGGAGCGAACGACAAGACACGGTTTCTGCGCGAGGGCCTGTTCGCCAAATACGTCGTCTCCCTCGTCGGCCTCGTCGTGTTCGTGCTCGCCGTCAACGGCGCGATGGAGACCTGGATCTCCTACCGCGCCACCAAGACACAGCTGACCGACGGTCTCGAGGACAAGGCGCAAGCAGCCGCCCGGCGGATCGAGCAGTCGATCTCGGAGCTGGAGCGCCAGATCAGCTGGGTGACGCGGGCGAGCCAGGACACGCTCGAGAAGCGCCGCGCCGATTATGCCCAGCTGCTGCACCAGGTCGCGGTCGTCAACCAGCTGTTCCAGCTCAACGGCGACGGACGCGAGGTGCTGCGCGTCTCGCGCCAGTCGACCACGACCGGCAGCAATGCCGACCTCTCCCGCGACATGCGCTTCACCGAAACCGTCGCCCGGGGCGTCAGCTACGCGCCGGCCTGGTTCGTGGACCGGACGCCGTTCATGTCGATCTCGGTGGCGCATTCCGGCTTCAATGCCGGCGTCACGGTCGCCGAGCTCGATCTCAGCTTCCTCTCCGAGTTGCTGTCCGACGCCCAGGTCGGCAAGGCCGCCTTCGCCTATGTCGTCGATCCGCGCGGCCGCGTGCTGGCGACGTCCTCGAAAGGGCCCGATGTCGGCAAGGACCTGTCGAAGCTGCCGCAGGTTGCGGCCGCGGTCGCGCCTGGCCACGAGACCGACATGTCGGGCACCGACTTCAACGGCCATTCGGTGATGAGTGCCGCGAGCACCGTGCCCAAGCTCGGCTGGAGCGTGATGTTCGAACAGCCGACCACGCAGGCCCTGATGCCGATCCGCGACCAGCTGGTGCGCATCGCGCTGCTGATCGGCATGGGCCTGATGGTCGCGATCCTCGCCGGCACGCTGCTCGCCCGCCGCATGATCATCCCGATCACCGCGCTGCGCGACGGCGCGCACAAGCTCGGCGAGGGTGATTTCAGCCACCGCATCGACGTGCACACCTCCGACGAGCTGGAAGACCTCGCCGGCCAGTTCAACCGCATGGCGGGCCAGATCCAGGAGACCTATTCGAACCTGGAGACCAAGGTCGAGGAGCGTACCCGCGACCTCGCGCAGTCGATCAACGAGCTCAAGGTGCTGGAAGAGGTCGGCCGCGCGGTCGCCGCCTCGCTCGACCTCGACGCCGTGCTGCCGACCATCGCCGCGCGCGCGATCGAGATCACCCATGCCGACGCCGTGCTGATCTACGGCTATGACGCCGAGGGGCGCCGCTTCAACCTGGTCGAGGCGGTCGGCATCGACAAATCCGCCGACGGCGCGCATGTCACCATCGAGGAAGGTGCGAACATCCTGAGCGATGCCGCCGGGAGCGGCGAGCCGATCGCGATTGCCGATCTCGACCATGCGGCCGAGCAGCCGCTGCGCGACGTCGCGATCGATTCCGGCTTCCATTCGGTGCTGGTGGTGCCGCTGGTCGACCAGCAGGGCACGCTCGGCTCGCTGGTGGTGCTGCGCCGCGCCCGCGGCGAGTTCGCCAGCAGCGTCATCGGCCTGATGCGCACCTTCGCCAACCAGGCCGTGCTGGCGATGCGCAATGCGCGGCTGTTCACCGAGGTCGACCACAAGGGCCGCGAGCTCGCCGCGGCGCACGAGACCGTGCGCGCCCAGGCCGACAAGCTGCGCGAACAGACCGAGCAGCTCAAGGACTGGAACAAGTCGCTGGAGGAGCGCGTCAAGACCCAGCTCGGCGAGATCGAGCGCATCCGCAAGCTCGAGCGGTTCCTGGCGCCGCAGGTGGCGCAGCTGATCGCCTCGTCCGACAGCCCCGAGGGGCTGCTCACCAGCCAGCGCCGCGAGGTGACCGTGGTGTTCTGCGATCTGCGCGGCTTCACCGCGTTCACCGAAGCGACCGAGCCGGAAGAGGCGATGAACGTGCTGCGCGAATACCACGCAGCGCTCGGCACGCTGATCTTCAAATACGAGGGCACGCTCGACAAATATGCCGGCGACGGCGTGATGATCCTGTTCAACGCGCCGATCCAGTTCGAGGACCACACCAGGCGCGCCGTGAAGATGGCGCTGGAGATGCGCGACACGATCGGCCCGCTGACCGAGCGCTGGCGCAACCGCGGGCACAGCCTCGGCTTCGGCATCGGCATCGCGGTCGGCTATGCCACGCTCGGCCAGGTCGGCTTCGAGCAGCGGCTGGAATATGCCGCGATCGGCAGCGTCACCAACCTCGCCTCCCGCCTCTGCGGCGAGGCCAAGGCCAACCAGATCGTGGTCAGCCGCCGCGTCTACGGCATCGTCGAGCCTTTCGTCGAAGCCCGCGCCCTCGACGATCTCCAGCTCAAGGGCTTCAACCACCCGGTGCTGGCGATGGAGATCTTGTCCTGGTCCGACGGCGCGGAGAACGTGGTGGATGCCGCGGCCGCAAGGCGGCGGGGGTAGCCAAAACAAAGAATGTCGAAAACAACCCCATGCACAGTAGCCGGGGCGTGCCGGATCAATGACTTGCGCGTATGACGCGCGCGCGGTGAAGCCGTTTGACACGTCGGGCAAAACACCGGCAGGATGGCATCATTCCCCCACCCCGGCCACGAACCACTTCCCTCCTCCCCGCGACTAACCCTCGCCTCAACTACGAGGCGACAATCCGGATGGGAGTCGGCCTGTGGCGCTTGCCTTGCCTTCGCGTGCGTATGATTTGCAGATGCTGGACCGGCCCGCCGATCGCGCGCACGACCAGGGCTGGGTCTATGGCCTGCCGCCGGGCATTGCATCCGAGCAATGGCCGCTCGATCCCGTCACCGGCTATCCGTTGATGCACGGCTTCACGCTTCTGCTGCCGGAGGATTATCGCGTGCATGGCGAGGACATCGTCGCGGTGTCGTTCTTCGCCACCGCGCCCGATCACAATGACGGCGGCGCGCCCGACGATCCCGAAATCCGCGAGGCGGTGCTGGCGCGCGCCTCGCATCCGCGCCTGTCGCGCATGACCGACATCCTCGATTACGAATATGCCGCGCTGCTGCTGACCAGGGCCGAATATGACGGCTCATTCGCGGCTCCGCCGGCGCCGCTTGCGCAGGCGAGCGCCGATCGGCCGCGCTGGCTGGATGTCGGCGGCGCCAACGCCTTCTTCGAGGCCGCCGCACCCTACGCCAGGAAGATGTTCGCCACTTCGCCGCGCACCGATCTCGGCGAGACCCGCGCCATCGCGCTGGTCCCGCGCGCCACCGATCCCAATGCCGGCAAGGGCCCGCAGGACGAGCGCACACGCCGGAACCCGCCGACCGGCTATCAGCCCTATTACTACTATGTCGGCGGCGTGCCGGGCCGCGACAATTTCCGCCTGCACGATTGGGGCAAGGACCACGCCCACAATCATGTCGGCGGAACCATGCGACCGTGCCAGGCGGTGCCGGAGATGAGCCCGTTCTACATCGAGTTCGAGGAATATTTCGGCGGCTGCAATTTCGGCGGCGGCAATGCCCAGCTCGACTTCAGGGACATGAAGTTCGACTGGGCGTGCGGGTGATCACGCCCCGCGCTTCGGCCCGATCGCCTCGAAGCCGGCCTTCTGCTCGTCGCTCAAATCCGCTTCGAAATCGTCGAGCGCATCGCCGACACCGCTCACCGCCTGCAGCATGGTCTCGAGCCGGGTCTTCACCGCGGCGAGGCGGGCCTGCGGTGTCGCGGCGGCGCTCGATGGACAGGGGCTCAAGGTCTCCATCGTGCGCAGCGTGGTGTCCTGCAGCACGTCGAGGCGCGCGCGGGCGATGTCGTCGAGCTTGAGCGTGGACGCGATGTCGGCCGCGGGCCATTGCTGCTGCACGAGCTGCTCGTATTGGCGCTGCACCTTCTCGTCGTAGCGGGGATCGCTGTCCGCCTGGCAGGCCGATGCCGCCTGGGGATTCTTTTGCTGGATCGACGCGAGCGCGACGCGGCGGTCCCTGGCCAGCGCATCGAGCCTCGTCTTCTGGTCGTCGTCGAGGAGATCGACGAATTTTGCCAGCGCAGGTGCGACGGCATCCGTTGCCTTGATCATCGCCTCGAGGCGCTCGCGCATCAGGCCGAGGCGTTCCGTGGCCGTCGCGGGCACCTGCGTGGGGCAGGTCGCACGGATCGTGTCACGAGCTCCATTCCACGCGGTGGCGAGCTCGTCGAGCGCCACGCGCTGCAATTCATTCGGCTGCACGGCAGCGGCGATGCGGTCGACCGGAAGGCCGCCGGTGTCGCTGGCATCGCAGACGGCGTCCACGGTCGGGACCCTTCGTCCGCGCCTTCCTTGCGGCGCGGTGTAGGCGGCAAGCTCCGTCGCCGCATAAGGCGCGAAGATCGCGGCATAGATGTCGCCATAGCCGTAGAGCGAGAGACTGGTCGTATCGCCGAAGACCACTGCAGTGGTGAGGTCGTCATGGGCGAACGGCCAGAACACCGGGCCGACCCAGCCATAGCTGCCGTCGGGGTGCCGCCACCAGCCCTGCGGACGGCGGCCGCCGCGCCAGCCCGACAGCGCAGCCTGCGCCGTGAGCGCCGCACGGAGGACGTAGGGATTGGACGGTTCGCCGCGCTCTGCACCGCGCGGATTCTGTGATCTCAAGGCGGCGGAACGGTAGCGGCCGCCCCGCACCGCCATGCGGGCATGGCGCAGGCGCGACAGACCGATCATGTGGCCGACGGCAAACCTGGCAACGCCGAGCGGGCCGCCGCGCAAGCCGAACTGCGCCTCGGCGCGAGTCGGCAACAGCACTGCCAGAAGCACGAGGGTTGCGCCTGCCAGCGCAAGCCCGAAGCGTGATCTCGACATGACCACAGACCTGTCGACCCCTGAGCTGTCCACCTTGGCCCTCCTCCGGTGCCAAGCGCACATCACGGCGCATCACGATGACGCACAGGGGAACCGAAGGTTCCGGGCCAGTGACGGTCAAACCGTCGCAGAAACTACTCCGCCTTCTGCGGCAGCACGAAGGTCTGGCCGGGATAGATCAGATTGGGGTTGTGGATCTTGTCGCGGTTGGCGTTGTAGATCACGGCAAAACGGGCGCCGTCGCCGTAAGCGAGGCGGCTGAGCGCCCACAGGCTGTCGCCGCGAGAGATCACCCGGCTACCCGCTTCCGCCGGCGTGCCGCCGACGATTTCCGCCGGCGAGGCCGATGCAACCGCCGTCGCGGCCGCGGGCGCCCGCGCCATGACCCCTGAGGCGCCCCTCGGCTTCGATGCGCCCATCAATCTCGGCCGGGCCGCTGGCCTGTCCGCTGCCGAGGCACCGCGCGGCGATGTGGACTGCAAGGAGGCAACGACATCGGATTTGTCGTCGGACTTCTCGGCATGTTTCGCCTCTTGCTTCGACTCTTGCTTTGCGACCGGTGCGGGGCGCGCGGGCGGCGGCGCCGCTTCGGCAACGGTCACCGGCATGCTGCGGGCGGATTGCGTGACGGTGCCGTCAGGCGATTTCGCCCGCAGGGTCAGCTCATAGGAACCGGCAGGAAGCTGCGGCGGCGTCATCACGAATTGACCCGACGCATCGGCGACCACGGAATCAAGCGGCTGGCCGTCGCGCAGCAGCTCGACCTTTGCGCCCGGCGCGGCCTGGCCCGCAATCACCGCCGCCTCGCCGTGATCGTCGACGCGCGCGACGTCGAAACGGGGACCGGGGTCCGCAACCGCCGGCAGCGGCTTGACCGGTGCAAGATCGGCGAGCGCGGCCGTGACCTGCTTCTGCGTCTCGGCCAGCGCGCCCTTCGGCTCGGAGGCCGGCGCCGGCGACGCGGCGGGTGCCGGCGGCGCAGCGGCGGCGAGCTTCGGCTGTTCCGGCTTGAGTTCCGGCTTGGGTTCGACTTTGGCGTCAACCTTGGGTTCGGCCTTGAGTTCTGCCTTTAGTTCGGCCTTGGGTTCGGCTTTGGCCTCCGGCTTGGCGGCGACGACGGTGCCGGTCTTCGTCCCGCCCGGCAGCAGACGGCGCAGCTCGGTGGGACCGATCACCAGCACGGCGCCGCCCACGGCAAGCAGACAAAATGCAATGAAGGCCTTGGACGCGGTCACCATCGGAAACGGACCTTGATCAGAAAGAACCATGTAAATCAGCGGAAGATACCAAGTTGCGCCGATTTGGCTACGGCAGCAAGACGGTCGATAGGATGATGGCCGGGTCGCCAGGGGATGAACCGGCGCCACCCCGCCGGCGTCATATGACCGAGGCCGCGTCGCGGCAGTTTTTTTCTTAAGGAATTTCCCCGTGAACGCATTTTGCCGCCCCGCACAATGGCTGGCGCTTGCCCTGACACTGGCCGCATCGCCCGCGCTCGCCGCATCCGGCCCGCCGCCGGGATTCGCCCTCACCGACGATGCCGAACTCGCCTTCACCTCGCCCGACAAGGCCACCCGGCTCGAGCAGTACATGAAGGACGGCGGCGATTTCGACGTCAAATGGCAGGTCTGGGCGCGGCACGGCGAAGACATGACCGAGCTGAAGCCGGAGCAGGGCTATCCGGCCGGCTTCCGTTTCACCAGCGACTCGCAATGGCTGGTGCGGATGCAGAAGACCGGCTCGGGCGAGCAGGACCTCTATCTCTACCGTGCCGGGAAGGGGTCCTTCGTCAGCGCGACGAAGACCTCGCTCAGCGATCTGGCCTGGGCCTATTTCCATAGCCGGCCCGACACCCGGAAGATGAAGCTCGACTACCACATCTCGGCCAATCTGGTGAAAGGCACCGAAGAAGCCTATCGCTGGCTCGGCGTCGATTGGCCCAACAACCGCTACCTCGTGATCTCGCTGTCGGGCGAGATGGACAAGCATCCGAAGAACGTCGCCGTGAAGGGACTGGCCGACTGGAAATGCCGCTACGATCTCAAGACCGGGACCTTCGACGTGCCGGCGATGTTCGCCAAGACCAATGCGGACGCGTTGAAATGGGAAATCCGCCGGTAAGGCAGTCATCGCCCAACGGCAAGTTCCGCTGCGAGGGAACCAACCCCCTGATTCCACTCCGATTCATGTTTTCCTAACCCTCGCTGGTAACGAGGTCTTGTCGGTTTTGCCGCATCTTGCATCCCACGGGAGGGCTGGATGGGCACATCGATCCGATGGACCGCGCGCATGCGCGGGTTGCTGCGCCGCTGGCGCGGAGCGCCGCTGACATGGCTGATCGCGGGTGGCTTCGTGCTGATGGTCGCGATGGCCATCGGCACCGCGCTCACCGTCGACCGCTTCCGGCAGAATGCGATCGAGAGCGGCCGCGACAGCCTGGAGAATTCCGTCCGCCTGCTGGCCCATCATTTCGACCGTGAGTTCGAGGATTTTGCGGTGCTGCAGAAGAGCGTCATCGCGGAACTCGAAAGCCATGGCATCGAATCCGCGGACGTATTCCGCAGCGAGATGGGCACGCTCGCCATGCACGAGGTGCTGCGCGCCAAAGCCAGCGGCTGGTCCGACGTCGCCGGCGCCAATGTGTTCGATGCCGAGGGCCTGCTGATCAACTCGTCGCGGCGCTGGCCGGTCGCCGATATTTCGGTCGCCGACCGCGGCTATTTCAATCGCCTCAAGAACGATCCGGCTTCGCAGGAAGAGGTCGAGGTGGTGCCCGGCCGGCTCGGCAGCGGACCGGCGATCGTGTTCGCGCGCCGCGTCTCCGGCCCGCACGGCGAATTTCTCGGGCTGGTCTCGCGGGCGATCACGCCGGAGCAGCTCGAATCCTTCTTCGCCTCGAGCGGGCTCGGCGAGGAATCCTCGATCGCGATGCACCACCAGAACGGCCAGCTGCTCGCGCGCATTCCGCATGTCGATACGATGATAGGCCGGAATTTCCGCAACGGCACGCGCGAGCAGATGGCGATCTTCGAGCGCACCTTCGTCACGACCCAGCTAGCAAGCCCGGTGGACGGCAAGGAGCGCATCGTCGCCTCGCGCATGCTGACCGGCGAGCCGCTGGTCGTGGTCGCGACCAAGTCGCTCGATGCGACGCTCGCCACCTGGCGCACGCAAACCAAGTTCTTCGTCGCCGTTGCCGTGCTGTCGATCGGCCTGCTCGTGCTCACTCTGTTCCTGATCTTCCGCCAGGTGACGCACCGCCTCTCGGTGGAGAAGCAGCGGCTCGACACCGCGATGAACACGATGACGCAGGGCCTGCTGATGTTCGACCAGGACGAGCGGCTGATCGTCTGCAACCGCCGCTACATCGAGATGTACGGACTTTCGGCCGACGTCGTGAAGCCCGGCGTCCATTTCCGCGACGTGATCCAGCACCGCTACGACACCGGGTCCTTCGACGGCGATGTCGACGCCTATTGCGACGGCATCTTGAACAGTGTCGAGCAGACCCATAGCGCCATCGTCGAGACCGGCGACGGCCGCCTGATCGAGATCAAGAACCAGCCCGCCGCGGGCGGCGGCTGGCTGGCGACCCATGACGACGCCACCGAGCGTCTCCGCGCCGACGAGCGCATCGCTCACCTGGCGCATTACGACGCGCTGACCGACCTGCCCAACCGCGTGCTGATGCGCGGCCATCTGGAGCGGCGCATCGCCGAGCTTGCCCAAGGCAAGCCGTTCGCGATCCTCTACATCGACGTCGACGAGTTCAAGGGCGTCAACGATTCGCTCGGCCATGAGGCCGGCGACGAGCTGCTGCGCCAGGTCGCGAACCGGCTGCGCGCCTGCGTCAGCGGCAACGATCTCGTCGCCCGGCTCGGCGGCGACGAATTCGCCATCGTCAAGGCCGGCACCAGCGACCAGGACGAGCTGACGGCGCTCGCCGAGCAGATCCTGAAGGCGCTGCGGGCGCCGGTGAACTGCAACGGCCAGGAGATCCCGACCGATGCCAGCATCGGCATCGCGATCGCGCCCGAACACGGCGACAATCTCGACGATCTGCTCAAGCGCGCCGATCTTGCGATGTACGCGGCCAAGTCCGAGGGACGCCGCACCTACCGCGTGTTCGCCCCCGAATACGACGCCAAGGCGCGGGAGCGCCGGCAGCTCGAGCTCGATCTGCGGCAGGCGCTCGCCCGCGGCGAGTTCGAGGTGCACTACCAGCCGCTGGTCGATCTCGCAGCCAATGTCGTCAACGGCTGCGAGGCGCTGCTGCGCTGGCGCCATCCCGAACGCGGCATGGTTTCGCCCGCGGACTTCATTCCCGTCGCGGAAGACACCGGCCTGATCGGCGAGATCGGCGAATGGGTGCTGAAGCAGGCCTGCCTCGAGGCCGCAAGCTGGCCCGGCCAGATCCACATCGCGGTCAACGTCTCGCCCGTGCAGTTCCGCTCGCGGACGCTGGCGCTCAAGGTCGCCGCCGCGCTCGCGGAGTCGGGGCTGGCGCCCGGACGGCTCGAGCTCGAAATCACCGAGACCGTCCTCATTCGCGACGACGCAGAGGCACTGACGGTCCTGCAGCAGCTGCGCGAGCTCGGCGTGCGCATCGCGCTCGACGATTTCGGCACCGGCTATTCGTCGCTGAGCTATCTGCACCGCTTCCCCTTCGACAAGATCAAGATCGACCGCAGCTTCATCAGCGACATCGGCCAGTCGGAGGATTCCTCGCCGATCGTTCAGGCCGTGGTGCATATGGCCGCCGCGCGCCACATGGTGACGACCGCGGAAGGCGTCGAGACCGAGGCGCAGCGCGAAGTGCTGCGCCAGCTCGGATGCAGCCAGATGCAAGGCTGGCTGTTCAGCCCGGCCGTGCCCGCGGCGAAGCTGAAGCAATTGCTCTCGGCGCAGGCGGCGGCGGCCTAGCGGCGCGCAACCATCGCCGCACCGTCCATCTGCGGGATCTATCGCGGAATCGGGCAAGCTCCATCCATGTGACAGCCTGCCTCACCTGTTTTCTTAAAGCATCCGTCCCGCATCGGCCGCCCGCCGTGCGTTCGCGCAAGCGCGCCTCGGCTTGGCGCAGGATCGGACAAGGCATGGCCGATTCAGGAAATACGCTTGGCGTTCGCGGCGCCTAGAACAAGCGCCGTTCCGTACAAATTCGGACGACTGATCGAAACCTCGGGATGATCAGGAGAGCCACACCATGACCGAGACCACCTCACTCATGCGCGATTCCTCGCACAAGGGCTCGCCGCCTGCGCCTTACGCGCAGCCCGACAACCGCCCGACATGCGAGCGGCGCACCGCCGATGCGGAGATGGCGCGCGTGCTCGGGATGGCCATGAACATGCTGCGCGACGACCGCGAAACGGTCGCCTCGATCGCGGCCGCGCTCGGCTATTCCTCGCAGACGGCGTTCGCGGCGGCGTTCCGGAAGCTGACCGGCGAGACCCCGAGCGACTGGCGCAGGCGCAGGCGTTAGCAGCAATCGCGCTGCAACCGCGGCAATCGCTCTGGCGCAGCGGCAAATCCGGTCGGCTACATCATCACCATGTCCAGAGCAATCGATGGAGACCCAAGATGATTTGGAAAGACTTCGTCAGCCGACGGGTGATCGCGGCTCGCCACCGACGCCTTGCGACCGCAACCCTGTACGGACTCTCGCTGGCCGTTCGCTTCACGTCGGCGACCGGCGAGGAGGTTGAAGTGCCCGCGTACGCCATGCACCCGACACATCCGCCGCTGTCCATCATGACCCGAAATGATCCCGGCCTTCCCTATCAGGACTGGGGCCGAAATGAGCCTCAGCCTGTCGTCTTCGGCTACGGCCGGCCGCCGGGCTCGCCGCTGGCACGCTGCAGCGCGCCTTAAGAGGCGCGATCCACCTCGCACCCACATGCCGTCGTCGGACGCTGCCCTCAACGCAGTAGCGCGGTCGCACGCGGCCTTTCGAAAAGCAAACAAGGAGAAAATCGATGCGAATCATCATCATCGGCGCCGGCTTCGCCGGCATGTACGCCGCCCTCTCCGCAGCCCGCCTGCGCGACATCCAGGGCGCCTCGCCGCAGGATCTCCAGATCGCGCTGGTCGCACCGGAGCCTTTTCTGGTGGTCCGTCCGCGGCTCTACGAGCCGAAGCCGGAAACCCTGACGGCGCCGCTGCTCGATGTCCTCACGGCGATCGACGTCGATTACATCCAGGGCAGCGCCGAGACGATCAACACCGAGGCTCGAACGGTGCAGATCACGGTTCCGAACGGCCCGCGAAAGACCCTGTCCTACGACCGCCTCGTCGTGGCCACCGGCAGCCGGCTGTTCCGTCCGAACATCCCGGGTCTCGCCGAGCACGGCTTCAGCGTCGATACGCTCGATGATGCGGTTGCGCTCGACAAGCATCTGCACAATCTTCCGACGCGGCCCGCCGCGAACGGACGCGATACGGTGGTCGTCGCCGGCGGCGGCTTCACCGGCATCGAGGCGGCAACGGAGATGCCGTCGCGGCTGCGCGGAATCTTCGGCAAGGATGCCAGGCTCCGCATCGTCATCGTCGAGCGCAACAATGCGATCGCGCCCGACATGGGCGAAGGCCCCCGCCCTCTCATCGCGGAAGCGCTGCGCAAGCTCGGCGTCGAGACACGGCTCGGCGCCGGCATCGTCTCGCTCGATCAATCCGGCGTCACGCTGTCGAACGGCGAGCACATCGAAACCGAAACAATGATCTGGGCGGCGGGTATTCGCGCCGCGCCGCTGACCGCGCAGATCCCCGCCGAGCGCGACAGTTTCGGCCGGCTGCTGGTGGACCGCGATCTGCGCGTGCCCGGTGTCGCCGGCGTCTTCGCCACCGGCGATGCCGCGCGTGCCGCGTGCGACGACGACGGCAATCACGCGCTGATGTCGTGCCAGCACGCCACGCGGATGGGCGCCTTTGCCGGCAACAACGCCGCTGCCGAGCTGCTCGGCGTTCCGACCAGGCCCTACCACCAGAAGGCTTACGTCACGTGCCTCGACCTCGGCGAGGCCGGTGCGCTGTTCACGCGCGGCTGGGAGCGCACGGTCGAGATGGTCGGCGACGTCGCCAAGAAGACCAAGCGGGAGATCAACACCGTCTGGATCTCCCCGCCGAAGGCCGAGCGCGCCGCCGCCCTCGCCTCGGCCGATCCGGAGCGCGTGACCAGCCTCTGACGCGCGAAGCAATAAGGGCCGCGCTCTCCCCGGCGGCGCGGCCTGCTCGACCAGGACCAGCCGGAAGCCTCTATCCTTGAAACCGGAGACGAACATGAATCTGCACAACACCTCATATCCCCGCTCATCGGGCCCCGAAGAGCTGGTGCCGTCACGCTACGCATTGCGGATCGGCGAGATCGACGTGCTGGTGGTCAGCGATGGCGTGCTGCCGCTCCCGACTACGATGCTGGCGCACAACGCCGATCCGGCGGTCCGCGCGGCCTGGCTGCACGACATGTTCCTGCCGCAGGACGCTTTCGACTGGGCGCTGAACGCGGTCATGGTCCGCAGCGGCGGCAAGACCATCCTCATCGACGCTGGGCTGGGCTCCGACCCGAACCTGCATTTGCCGCGAGCCGGGCAGTTGATCAAGCGACTGGCGGCGGCCGGGATCGATCTTGCGTCCGTGACCGATCTGGTGCTGACCCATTTGCACATGGACCACATCGGCGGGCTGCTCGTCGACGGAGTGAAGGAACAGCTGCGCAAGGACCTGCGGATCCACGTCGCGGCCGCCGAGGTCAAGTTCTGGGAGGCGCCCGATTTCTCCCGCACTGCCATGCCGGAAGGATTCCCGGACGCGCTGCGATCGACCGCCAAGCGGTTCGTGAAGGAGTACGGCAGTCAGCTGCGGCTGTTCGATGACGAGCACGAGATTGCGCCTGGCGTCATCGCCCGTCGCACTGGCGGCCATACCCCCGGACACAGCGTGGTTCGCATGGCGTCCGGCGGTGACGCGCTGACATTCGCCGGCGACGCCGTGTTTGCCGTCGGGTTCGAGCAACCCGACTGGCACAATGGTTTCGAGCACGACCCCGAGCAGGCGGCACGGGTTCGTGTCCGTCTCTTGCGCGAGCTTGCCGAGAGCGGCGAGATGCTGGTGGCCACCCACCTGCCGTTCCCGTCGGTGGGCCGGGTCGCCGCCGACGGCGATGCCTTCCGCTGGGTGCCGGTGTTCTGGGACTACTGACCGCTTCTCAGGCTAGCGCCCAAGCAGGGCGCGGACTCGTTGAAACATGAGTGCGCGCCCTCCCGGAAAAACAGGATCAAACCTCGGACCTTGCGGTTATCGCCCGGCTGAGACGGCTGGACCCCGGCCGGCAGCATGATTTGAGATATGAACCTTCGTGTCCCGGGGCGCGGCGCGGCATGCAACGATGCGCCGTTGAACCGGGCGGCGCGCGTTTGCTTCGCGCTTACTTGGCCTGCCTGGCCGCCCGGATCTCGGCGAACTCGGCGTCGGGATGGGTGACGATGGTGGCGAACATGATGCCGCTGATGATGAGCGACCAGGCGGTGTCCCAATAAATCCAAAACACGTGCCAGCCTCCGTTTCGATCGCCTTCGCCCGCGGGATCAGGGTAACGGCAAGTCGACCCTGCCGTTCCCGATGCGCGCGCGGCGCGGGCGAGGGCGCTATTTTTTGTTGGTCGGCGGCGGCGTGCGATCGGTTTGACCGGTGTGGCGCTTTGCCACGACGTCCTCATCACGCGGACCCGCGCGCGGGCGCGGCGGCGGCTTGGGCTGGCCGGCCTGACCGCCATGCTTGCCGCCCATGTCGGGCTTACCTTCCAGATCGTTTTCACGGGGCATGCCGGGTCAATGCGTTCGCGCGGCATTGGTTCGCATGGACGCCCGGCTGTTTTGGCCTGTGAACGAGTTCATAGGATCGCCGCGGTTTGCAGTGCAGGATGACGCCGAGCCCCCCGGGGGGATCCATTTGAGGGACGGATTCGGCTGATGCGGAAGCGACTCGTCGCCTGGACTGTCCTGACCTGCGCGCTGCTCGCGCTCACCGTGTGGACCGTGCTCGGGCCGCCCGATCGCCCGTCCGTTCCGCATCTGCCCTCCCGCACAGCAGCGGTGCGATAACCCGCCCACCGATACGATTTCGGCATCGATCGATCCCAATTGGAATTTGGTGCGGCGGGGCGGCACCCGCTATCCTCGCCTTCAAAACAACAATGCCGCACCGGCTTTCAGGAGGACCCCATGTCGAGACCGACCCGACGCATCGCATCCGCCGCGCCACGCGCCGCGATCGCCACCACCCTCGCTTTCCTCACTCTCATTTCTGGAGTCCGCGCCGGCATGGCCGAGACCTTCGCCTATGTCGGCAACGCCGACAGCAACGACATCAGCGTGTTCAAGATGGCCGAGAACGGCGAGATGATGCCGGTGCAGACGGCCGCCTTCACCGGCGTCGAAAAGCCCGGCCCCTCGACGCCGCTCGCGATCACGCCCGACCATCGCGTGCTGATCGCCGGTGTCCGCTCGCAGCCGTACCTCGCGGTGAGCTTTGCGATCGATCCCAAGACCGGCCAGCTCAGCCATATCGGCAACGGCCCGCTCGCCGACAGCATGGCCAATATCGCCAGCGACCGCACCGGCAAATTCCTGTTCAGCGCGTCCTATGGCGGCAACAAGGTCGCGCTCAATCCATTGCTCGCCAGCGGCGTCGCGGGCGAGCCGAAGCAGGTGATCCCGACCGGGCTGAACGCCCACGCCTTCCTGCCCTCGCCCGACAATCGCTACGTGTTCGCGACCAATCTCGGCTCCGACCAGGTGCTGGCCTTCGCGTTCGATGCCACGGCCGGCACGCTCACGCCGAACGATCCGCCGGCGCACAAGGTGCCGGAGAAATCGGGGCCGCGGCATTTCGTGTTCCACCCCAACGGCAAGTTCATCTATCTCGTCCACGAGCTGAACGGCGACGTCGCGGCGTTCGCCTATGAGGCAAAGGGCGGCGCATGGGACGAGATCCAGCGCACCACCGCCTTGCCCGAAGGATTTACCGGAAAGCCCTGGGCCGCCGACATCCACATCACCCCGGACGGCCGTTTCCTCTACGCCTCCGAGCGCACCACCAACACACTCGCCGCCTACAAGGTCGATGCAACCAGCGGCAAGCTGACCACGATCGGCAGCGTGCCGACCGAGAAGCAGCCGCGCGGCTTCCACATCGATCCCACCGGGCGCTACCTCGCCGCGGTCGGCGAGCTCTCGGACAGCATGACGGTCTATGCCATCGACCAAAGCAGCGGCGCGCTCAGCAAGCTGAAATCCTACGCCACCGGCAAGAAGCCGAACTGGGTGGAGTTCTTGAGCCTGCCGTGAGGGATCGCGGGCCGGCCTAAGTAAACATCCGTAATTTCAAAGTCACCGTCTTGTCGTCATATGGCGGCGATGGACCGCCATATTGTCTTCAAGTGCCCTCAGACCGGCATGAACGTGCAGCATCGGCTTGGCGACGAGCCGGCCGATCTCACGCACGTTTCGGTGTCCTGCCCGGCCTGTACGCGGCTGCATCTGATCGACCGTGCCACCGGCAAGCTGCTCGGAGTTCGCCGAGGCTGACCAGCGGCTCGAAGACGAACCGTTCCATCCCATCTCGAACCACAGGCTGTGCGACCACGACGCCCTGCCCGGCGGCGAGCGAACCTGATCTCCGATCGCGCGACTAATCAAGGACTTGCCGCGGCAGCCGGCGGCGGCGAGGCATCCCGCTTTGGGACAACGCTGCCGTAGTCCGGGCCGCTGCCATCTGCTATCGATTGGAGGCATAGCTCCCGTGGAATTCCCGATGCGCGATTTGCCCCGTTCCGTTGTTAGAAGCCTGTTTCCCGCAGCCATCGCCGGAGTGCTCGTCTTCGGCCAATATCCGGCTGCCGCCGCCGATGACGACGCGCCCAAGGGGCCGGCAGTCACGGTGCTGAAGGTCGCGAAATCCTGCTTCTCCGACATCGTCGAGGCCACCGGCACGACCATCGCGCGCGAGGTGACCTCGGTGCGGCCCGAGCGCCCGGGCCTGAAGGTGACGGAGGTGCTGGCGGAAGCCGGCGAGACGACCACGGCCGGACAGGTGCTGGCGCGGCTGGCGCTGCCGGAAGGCGGCACGCTTCAGGTCACCGCGCCCGTGGCGGGCGTGATCGCGACCTCGACCGCGCAGATCGGCAATCTCGCTTCGGCCAAGGGCGAGGCACTGTTCACGATCGTGGCGCGCAGCGAATACGATCTCGTCGCCCTCGTCGCGACCAGCGACGTGCGCAAGCTCGCGATCAACCAGACGGCGACGGTGCGCATCGCCGGCGCCGGCGACATCGACGGCAAGGTGCGCCGCATCGGCCCGACCGTCGAGCCGAACATCCAGCAAGGCATGGTCTATATCGGCATCTCCTCGCAGAAGCGGCTGTTGCTGAATGCGAGCGGGCGCGCTCTGATCAAGAGCGGGCAGAGCTGCAACGTCGCCGTGCCGCTGACGGCCGTGCAATATTCCTCCGCCGGCACCGTCGTGCAGGTGATCCGCCGCAACCGCGTCGAGACCAAGCGGGTCGAGGTCGGGCTGATGTCGGGCGGCAATATCGAGGTTCGCGACGGCCTCAACGACGGCGACGTCATCGTCGCCCGCGCCGGCGCGCTGTTGCGCGAAGGCGATCCGGTGCGCCCGGTGATGGCCGCGGAAGCGGCGAAGTAGAATTCAGCGAGACGAGACTCTGCACCCTCCCCTGAAGGGCAGGGGAATCGCATATGAAGAAAAGCGTGGCGGGCAGCTTGCCTGCGGACGCCCGCCTACGGCGGGCTCTCAGGATGAGGTGGCGTTTTGCGGTGAGATATCAGACCCTCAGGGTGAGGAGCCCGCCAAAGCGGGCGTCTGGAACCATGCAGGCCGAGCTCTTTCGGAAACCTCCCGCTGTCCTATGCGATCGACCCTTCCCCTCCAGGGGAGGGTGGAAAGAAAACTAGCCGCCGGCTTCGCCGAAATGGACGTCTTCGAGCAACGAGGAGGAGACCGACGGGACCTGGTCGCCTTCGCTCGCGCGCGAGATGGCGACGCGGGTCTTGTTGAAGACGCTCTCGGCGCTGCCCTGCGCATTGAGGTTGTTGAGGAACTCGCTGACCAGCACGCTGTGCTCGCCCTTGCCGTCGTCGACGACCTTGCCGGGCGAAGCCGAGGAGAGGATCAGCGCATTGTCCGGCGTGCTGATCGGCGCGAGGCCGTGGCTGTAGGAGCGGAAGCGGCGCTCGTAAGGGTTACGGCGAGAGGCGTCGACCACGACGAGCTTGGCCTTGGCGCCCTGCTCCTTCATCATGTCGAGCACGCCCTCGATGGAGACGCCCTGGCGGCGGACGTCGTTTTCCTTCCAGATCACGGCATCGACCGGCAGCATGAAGCTTTCGCGGCCGGCCTGCACGCCGTAGCCGCCGAAGAACAGCATGACGACGGTGTCGCGCTTGATCCGGGACTTCAGGCGGTTGACGGCACGGACCATGTCGTCCTTGGTCGCGTCTTCCACCATGTCGACGTCAAAGCCGTTCTTGCGCAGCGACGAGGACAGCGCGCGGGCGTCGTTGATCGACTGGGTCAGCGGCGCGTTGGCGTCGGGATAATGTCCATTGCCGATGACGAGCGCGAGGCGGGAGGTCTGGCCGATCGAGCCCGTGACCTGGTCGGTCGAGACGGCCTTGGCCGCATCGAGCGCGCGCATGTTGAGAGCAGCATGGGCGCCGATCACGAGCGAGACCGTGCCGATGAGGGCTGCGGCCACCGCAATCGTGCGTCGGGAAATGTCGAGCTGCCTAACATTCATCTCGCTTCATTCCTGTCAGTGCCAAAGACCAGCCAAGCGCGCGCATACAGGTTGAGTAGCGCGCTAGCGTCTTTAGGTTTGAGGGATTGGCCGGGGTGTGCCCCCGAATTGCGCGCAATTTGCGGCGCCGCACCAAACAAACCTTTAACGGGATATAGTGTGCCCCGCAATAGATTGCCCAAAATTAGAACTAAGTCGCTGACAACATTAGCTAATTTATCCGCCTAAAAGTCTCCGTTTTCTGCGTCCCCGTAACCTTCCGGAGCCCGATCATGCAGCGTTCGTGCCGGGTTTTTCCGTGACTGCGATCACATTTGTATTTCCTGCGAATCCGGGTAGCTTTTTCAACGACTTGCAGGGGGTGGCGCGCGGCTGGGAGCGTGCCGGCCGGCCCCCGGCCAATGCCCCGCGACCAGGTATTTCATGAGCTTTCATTACTTTGCCGGCGCCGCCTGCCGGGCGCTGACGGCGCGGAAGGACGGCCCCTCGCTTTACGACGTCTGCGATCCCGTCCTGTCGGGCCCCGCCAGCGGCGATCTGCATCTGGCCAAATTCTACAAAACAGCGCTGGGCAATCCCGCATTGCGGCTGCTGCTCCGCCGGGCCGGCCTGCCCGAGCTGCGCGACGAAGGGAAACTGGCCCGGCTGCGCGAGGCGCTGGTGCGCGCCCGCGACGAGGCCGAGCCCGATTGGACCGCGATCGGCCAGCCCGTCGCCGATCTCGTCGACGGCATCGCGCTCGACCATCCCAAGCCGCCGCCGGCAATGTTCGTCGGCACGGCGCCGCAACCATCGCAGATCGACGGCGTGATCCGCGATTGCGCGCAGCATCTGCTCGGCTCGTACCGCAGGAACGGCTTCCTGCCGACCTATGCCGCCTTCAACCTGATCGGCGATCCCGATTTCCGCGGGCGCGAGCTGACCATGGCGCTCACGGGCCTCAACGCGCGCGGCTACAAGAACTCCTCGCTGCTGTTCAACCTCGCCCGCGTCTTCATCGCGCGCTCCCCGGCGCGCGCGGTCGTCAATCCGCCCTGGACCGGTATTGCCGAACCGATGTGGGAGCCGGTGCAGATCCGTCACCGCTCGGCCTATTACGACGCGTTCTTCATCGAGGCGCTGCTGAGCTTCGTCGAGACCGGGCTCGCCTCGTCCGCCGACAAGATGGCGGCCGAACGCGCGATCGCCGACATGGTGGACTTCTGCGTCAACATCAGCCGCGAAGAGGTCGAGGGCAGCGGCGGCGCGCGGTTCAACGTCATCACCGCGCTCGCGCCTGCGCCGCATCCGCGTTTTTCGCGCTACTTCGCCCAGATCAAGCAGGATCTCGGTTTCGGCGTCTACGTGCCGGATTGCGACACCACGGCGTGCTCGATCTCGGCAGCGACGCAGGCCGGCTGCACCGATCCGATCATCGACCAGCCGCTGCTGGATTTCTACGCCGGCTATCAGGTGCGCGCCGGCGTCAACGAGCCGCGCGTGACCGTGCCGATCAACGACAATATCGACTACGAGGGCGGCGTTGCGACCTGGATCGACAATCTCAACGGCGAGCGCCCCTATGGCAACGATCTCGATCCGACGCTCAATCTCGACATTCTCGAGGTCAGCTTTCGCAACCTGGCGCGCTGGAAGGTTCTGGAGACGCCGGCGCGGCTTGCGATCGTGCATCGCATCATCGGCTTCCAGAAGCGGCTGGCCGCCAGCGGCGCCTTCGCCAATCCGCGCTCGCACATCTATTATCTGCCGGAGCTCTACAGCGCCTATTTCGGCCGCTGCTACGCCGCCTTCCTGGCGCTGCCGCTGGCAGCGCAGGCCGTGATCGATCCCGACGGCGATTTCGATTTCATCCGCCACCGCGTGCTCTCCTACGTCAAGGGCGAGCTGATGGCCGGCGAAATGAACGTGTTCGATGCGGCCCTGGCCCTGATCGCACTCGGTCATCTCGGTGCCGACCCGCGTGCCTTTGCGCCGGCGCTCAACGTGATCGTCGCGAGCCTTGGCGAAGGCGGCCGCCGTGGTCCGTTCCGCGCCTATGAATGGAACAAGATGAAGACGCCGACACGGATCCTGGTCGGCGGGCCCGAAGTGACGTCGGCGTTCGTTCTGATGGGACTGGCGGTGGCGCGAAAGGCGATGATGGGGCAGGGGTGAGATGGTCTCGTGCCCCGGACGCAGCGCAACGCTTCTTCATCGGTGGCCATCACGCAATGACGGGAAGTTGAAAGCCCATCTGTTGGGCAGGCGCTGGCCGGGCGGACAAAAGCCGACCACAATTGCGCGGCTTATCGAGATTGTCCTGAACACGCGGACCGGCATGTTGCGAAAATCCCTGATTGCGCTGTCATTGCTCGCCTTGTCCTTGCCCGGCTTGCCGTCGCCGGCCGAGGCCGCCGACATCACAGGCACGGCCAAGGTCCGCGAGGGCGATTCCGTCGTCATCGGGAATACGCGGATCAGGCTCGGCGGCATCGACGCGCCCGCGGTCGACCAGCTGTGCCTCAACACCAAGCGCGAGCGCTGGACCTGCGGCATCGCAGCCCGCGACGAGCTCGCCAAATACGCCGAGGGCAAGAACTGGGTCTGCCATGCGAGGGCGATCGATCGGCGCGGCCGCACCGTGGCGCGCTGCGAGGTCGGCGGGGAGGACATCCAGAAATGGCTGGTTCGCAGCGGCTGGGCACTGGCCTACACCCGAATGTCCCACGACTATGAGGCGGACGAGAAGGCCGCGCGCGAGGCCAGGGCCGGCATGTGGCAGGGCGCCTTCATCGCGCCCTGGGACTGGCGCGTGCGCAACAAGAAGACAACAATCCTTGGCGCGACCAAGCCGCCCGACGGGGCGCATGCGGTGCTGCTTGCCTCGGCCTCGGGGCCGGTCGCGCCCTCACCCGACTGCACCATCAAGGGCAACGTCAACACCGCCGGCGAGTGCATCTATCACCAGCCGACCAGCCGCTGGTACACCCAGATCAAGATGAAGATCAGCAAGGGCACCCGCTGGTTCTGCTCGGTGGAGGAGGCGGAAGCCGCCGGCTGCCGGGAAACGAAGAGGTAGAGCCCCAGACCTGCATTTTGCGCGCTTTTCTTGGATGCCAGGCACGCGTAAAAGCAAAAATCAGCGACCCACAATCCTGTTCTCAAGCAACAAGGACCAACAGCAATGACCGTTCGCGCGGGCCGGGAGTTTCTGGCCATCCCCGGGCCCACCACGATGCCCGACGAGGTGCTGCGGGCGATGCATCGTCCGGCGATCGACATCTACTCCAAAGAGATGCTCGATCTGACCGAGAGCCTGCTCAGCGACATCTCGAAGCTGTTTGCGACCAAGGGCAAGTCCTACATCTACATCGCCAACGGTCATGGCGCCTGGGAAGCGGCGCTCAGCAACGTGCTGTCGCGCGGCGACAAGGTGCTTGTGCTGGAGAGCGGACGCTTCGCGATCGGCTGGGGCAATGCGGCGGCGCTGATGGGCGCCGAGGTCGAGGTGCTCAAGGGCGACTGGCGCCGCGCGGTGCGGCCGAGCGAGGTCGAGGAGCGCCTGCGCCGCGACAAGGAGCACACGATCAAGGCCGTCGTCGTCGTCCAGGTCGATACGGCCTCGGGCGTGCAGAACGACATCGAGGCGATCGGCAAGGCGATCAAGGCGGCTGGCCATCCCGCGCTGTACATGGTCGACACCGTGGCATCGCTGGGCTGCATGCCGTTCGAGATGGACAAATGGGGTATCGACGTCGCGATGTCCGGCTCGCAGAAGGGCCTGATGACGCCGCCCGGCCTCGGCTTCGTCGCGGCCAACGCGCGCGCCCTCGAAGTGCACAAGAAGGCAAACATGTCGACGCCCTATTGGAGCTGGAGCGAGCGCGAGGGCACCGAGAACTACCGCAAATATGCCGGCACCGCGCCGGTGCATCTGTTGTTCGCGCTGCGCCAGGCGATCGACCTGCTGCACGAGGAAGGGCTGGAAAACGCCTTCCGCCGCCACAGCCTGCTCGGCGAAGCCGCGCGCCGCGCGGTGTCCGCATGGTCGGAAGGCCAGGTGCTCGGCTTCAACGTCGCCGAACCCCATGAGCGCTCCAACACCGTCACCACGGTGACCATGAGTAATGGCCACGATCCGGCAATCCTGCAACGCTATTGCAAGGAGAAGTGCGGCGTCGTGCTCGGCACCGGCATCGGCGAACTCTCGGGACAGGCCTTCCGCATCGCCCATATGGGCCACGTCAATGCGCCGATGCTGCTCGGCACGTTAGGGGTCATCGAGATCGGCCTGAACGCGCTGAAGATCCCGCACGGCAAGGGCGGGCTCGAAGCAGCGGTCGCGTATCTCGGCGAAGAGGTGGCGGTGTAAGGCGTCTTTTTTCCTGCTCCCCTTGTGGCAGAAGATGGCGCGAAGCGCCGGATGAGGGGTTGCCTTCCGCGATCTCAATTGCGAAATGGACTCGCGGTTAGATAGCCCGTCTCGCCGCGACTGCGGCGAGCCACCCTCTCCCACAAGAAGGGGAGAGGGGAACATCAGTGCTCGACGCGATACGCCTCGACCTGCGCCTTCAGCTCGTTCAGCGACGCCAGCGGCGCCTTCGGGTCGACCCTGTACTCTCCACGCGCCAGCCACGACAGCACCTTCGCATCAATCACCGGCGAATGGTGGATGACGTCGCCGTAATTGTCGAGGTCGTGCGTCACCGCCTTGATCGCGCGGAAATCGTACAAGCGCACATTGGGAAGCTGCGTCAGGCGCTGTGCGATGAAGGCCGTGAGATCTGTGACGATCTTCAGCGTCGCCGGCGAGGCGTCGCGCATCGCGACGAATTGCAGGATCGAATAAGGCGGGAAGTAGATGTCGAAGGTCACGTCCGGATGGCGCGCGATCAGGCCGACGGCATCGTGCTCGAAATGCCGCACCATGGCGTCGTAGCCGTAGCCTTCGCCGAGGAAACGGCTGCGCACGGGATCGGTGATGTAAGCGAAGGCCGCGAGCGTCCTTTTCGCATTGTAGCCACGTGCGACCTCGAAATCCCGCGGCAGCGCGTAGATGTCGTCGACGTCGGACAGCGCAAACTTGACGGGGAGAAACGGCGCCACCCGGCCCAGCGGGCCCCGCAGCGGCGGAACCGACCGCAGCAGAGCGAACAGGGATTCCTTCGCCATCGTCGCGTTGAACAGATAGGACGCGATCCCCTTTGCCGTCCCGCGATAGAGATCGACGGCGAGATAAGGATCGGCCTCGATGCCGGCCGCATCGACAAAAATGAAATCGTCCATCGCCCAGACCACGCGCCTCGCGCCGTGATCGATCGCCTGCTCCAGCACGAAGCCCTGCTGACGCGAATTGGATCCGGTCATCGCCAGCTTGAGCGAATGGACGCCGAGCGCACGATCGATGTCGCTCTGGCGAAAGTGAATCGCGAGCGAGGTGCCCATGAAGGCGGTGTCGAACGACTGGCTGCGGATCAGCCCGGCGTTCTGCACCCGCGTGTCGTCGGAATAGAAAGCCGGGGCGAGACGCGAGGAGCGGAACAGTTGCAGCGGATCGACGACGAAGGTGAGCGCGGCCGCGCCCAGGACGCACGCGACGCTCGCGAGGAGAACACGTCCCGAATATGTGAATGCGCTTTGCATCAGAACCGGAAATAGATGAATTCGCTGTGGCTCTGGATGCCGAGAAACCCGAACGCGAGCACGAGCGACGCGGCATAGAGGAACAGCGACCGCATGCGCCCTGCCCTCAGGCTCTCACCGACCCGGCGATTGGCGTGGTCATATCCCATGATTCCCTGCGTGTTCGGCGCCAGCCACACCAGCGCAGCGTAGATCGTGATCTGCACCAGCGCCGCGATCTCGTCACGGCCGAAGGCGATGTTCGCGGGATCAGCCATGGCGCCGAGGATTCGCAGCGCCCAATCGATGCGCTCGGCGCGGAAAAACACCCAGGCGACGACGACGGCAAGGAACGTCAGCGCCGCCCCCGCCATGCGGACCGGGCGCGCAAGAGGCCTCGGAACGCTCGGCACCAGCGCGCTGAAGGCATGGTTGATGCAGAGATAGGCGCCGTGCAGCGCGCCCCACACCACGAACGTCCAGGCCGCACCGTGCCAGAGCCCGCCGAGCAGCATCGTGATCGACAGGTTCACGTAACGCAGCACCCGGCCGTGCCTGTTCCCGCCGAGCGGAATGTAGAGATAGTCGCGCAAGAATTGCGACAGCGTCATGTGCCAGCGGCGCCAGAACTCGACGATGCTGGTGGCCTTGTAGGGCGAGTTGAAATTGACGGGCAGGAAGATGCCGAACATCAGCGATATGCCGATCGCCATGTCGGAATAGCCGGAGAAGTCGAAATAGAGCTGGAACGTATAGGCCAGTGCACCGAGCCAGGCCTGGTCGAAGCTCGGCGAGCGCGCCTCGAAGGCGAGCGCGACCAGCGGCTGGATGCCGTCGGCAAGGCAGGTCTTCTTGAACAGGCCGATCGCGAAGATGATGATACCGCACAGCATCAGATGCCCGTCCGGATGCTTGGATTCCTCGCGCTCGAATTGCGGGATCATGTCCTTGTGGTGGAGGATCGGGCCCGCGATCAGGTGCGGAAAATACGTCACGAACAGCGCGTAGTGCGGCAGCGCGTAGGCCGCGACCTGGCCGCGCCAGGCATCGACCAGGAACGCGATCTGGGTGAAGGTGTAGAAGGAGATACCGACCGGCAGCAGGATATCAAGCGCGACATGCGTCCCGGCCAGCGCATTGACGTTCTCGGCGACAAATCCGGCATATTTGAAGATTCCGAGCACGAGGAGATCGCCGGCAACGCCAAGCGCGAGCGCCGCTCGGCGCTGCATGGGGTCGAGCTTCGCCACGATGAGGAGATGGCCGACGCCATAGTTGAACGCGATCGAGACCAGCAGCAGGGCGACGAATTGCCAGTTGCCGATGGCGTAAAAGGCGAGCGAAGCCGCCGCCAGCCAGATCACCGGCGTCAGATTGCTGCGCCGCCCCAGCCAGAAATAGCCGGCCAGAACGATGGGAAGGAACAACAGGATGAACGGGTACGAGTTGAACAGCATGAGGCTGGACCGGCGGCGGAGATATGGCCCCTAAAGCATAGAAGCAGCGCATCAACAACCCGGCGACTTGGTGTGGTGCCGCTGGCAATTCGAGGAATCGGGACGATATAAGAGGCAACGCAGCGGCCTTCCTTCTCCCTCTCCCCGTTCTTACGGGGAGAGGGTTGGGGTGAGGGGCTGCTTCAGCAAGGGTAGTGAGAGTTGAACTCGCGGAGAGTCCCCCTCACCCGGATTGCATCGAAGATGCAATCCGACCTCTCCCCGCGAGCGGGGAGAGGTGAAAGAACGCCGACGCATCTGAATGAGGATCGAGTGACGCACTCCAAAACACCTTCCCAGCCCCCCGTCGCCCCGCGCCGGCCGCATTCCTTTACGCGGCACGGGATCACCGTGACCGACGATTACGCCTGGCTGAAGGACGACAAATGGCAGGAGGTGCTGCGCGACCCGAAGGTACTCGATCCCGACATCCGCAAATATCTGGATGAAGAGAACGTCTACACCGAGAGCCTGCTCGGCCACACCTCGTCCTTGCAGAAGATGCTGGTGCGCGAGATGCGCGGACGGATCAAGGAGGACGATTCCAGCGTGCCGTCGCCGGACGGTCCGTTCGCCTATTTCCGCAGATTCCGCGAAGGCGGGCAGCACGAGCTGTTCGGCCGCATGCCGCGCGACGGCGGCGAGGGCCATATCGTGCTCGACGGCGATGCACTCGCCAAGGACCACGAATACTTCAAGTTCGGCGGCAGCCGCCACTCGAACGACCACAAGCTGCAGGCCTGGAGCGCCGACACCAAGGGCTCGGAGTATTTTACGATCCGCGTCCGCGACTGGGCCACAGGGAAGGATTTCGACGATCTCGTCGAGGAGACCGATGGCGGCGTGGTCTGGAGCGCGGATGCAAAATCCTTCTTCTATGTGAAGCTCGACGACAATCACCGGCCGATGCAGGTGTGGCGGCACAAGCTTGGCACCAGGCAGGCCGACGACACGCTCGTCTACGAGGAACAGGATTCCGGCTGGTTCACCCATCTGCACGAGAGCACCAGCGGCCGGTTCTGCGTGATCGCGGGCGGCGATCACGAGACGTCGGAGCAGCGGTTGATCGATCTTGCTCACCCGGAGGCGCCGCCGCGCCTGGTCGCGGCGCGCGAGGAGGGCGTGCAATATTCGCTCGCCGACCGCGATGACCAGCTCTTCATCCTCACCAATGCCGACGACGCCATTGACTTCAAGATCGTCACCGCGCCGCTCGCCTCTCCCGAGCGCAAGAACTGGCGCGATCTGATCCCGTACCGTCCCGGCATCTACATCATCGATCTCGATCTCTATGCCGGCCATCTGGTGCGGCTGGAGCGCGCCAATGCGCTGCCGTCGATCGTGATCCGCGACCTCGCCTCAAACGTGGAACACGCCATCGCCTTCGACGAAGCGGCCTACTCGCTCGATACGATGGGCTCCTACGAGTTCGAGACGACGAATTTGCGCTTCGCCTATTCGTCGATGACGACGCCGTCGGAAGTCTATGACTATGACATGACCGGGCGCACGCGCACCTTGCGCAAGCGGCAAGAGATCCCGTCGGGCCACAACGCCGCCGACTACGTCACGACGCGCATCATGGCGAAGGCGCAGGACGGCGCCGAGGTGCCGGTGTCGATTCTCCATCGCCGCGGGCTCAGGCTCGACGGCGCGGCGCCGCTGCTGCTCTACGGCTACGGCTCCTACGGCATGGCGATGCCGGCCTCGTTCAGCGCCAACAGGCTGTCGCTGGTCGATCGCGGCTTCGTCTACGCCATCGCCCATATCCGCGGCGGCGCCGACAAGGGCTGGGGCTGGTATCTCGACGGCAAGCGCGAGAAGAAGACCAATTCGTTCGACGATTTTGCCGCCAGCGCGCGGGCGCTGATCGATGCGAAATACACCAGCGCGAAACGCATCGTCGGCCATGGCGGCTCGGCCGGCGGCATGCTGATGGGCGCGGTGGCGAACCGCGCCGGCGAATTGTTCGCGGGCATCGTCGCCGAAGTGCCGTTCGTCGACGTGCTCAACACCATGCTCGACGACACGCTGCCGCTGACGCCGCCGGAATGGCCCGAATGGGGCAATCCGATCGAGAGCGAGAAGGATTTTCGCACGATCCTGTCCTACTCGCCCTACGACAACGTCGCGGCGAAAGACTATCCCGCGATCCTGGCGATGGGCGGGCTGACCGATCCGCGGGTCACCTATTGGGAGCCAGCCAAATGGATCGCGCGCCTGCGCGCCACCATGAGCGGCGGCGGCCCGGTTCTCCTGCGCACCAACATGGGCGCCGGTCACGGCGGCGCCTCGGGACGCTTCGACCGGCTCGATGAGGTCGCGATCGTCTATGCGTTCGCGCTGTGGGCGGCAGGGATGGCGGAGGCCGGGGTGTAGCCACACCCTCCACCGTCAAACCAACTACCGCCCGTTCCTCTTCCGCCATTCCGCGAAGTCGGTGAGCGTCTGCGGATCGGTCGCGGGATAAAGACCAAAAATGCCGCGACCTCGGCCTACTTCCTCGGTGACGAAATCCTCGAACGCGGTCATCTCGAAGGTCTCGTTGGCGATCTCGTCGGCGAGATGCGCGGGGATCACGATGACGCCGTCGGCATCGCCCAAGATGACGTCGCCGGGAAACACCGGCGCGTCGCCGCAGCCGATCGGGACGTTGATCTCGATCGCCTGGTGCAGCGTGAGGTTGGTCGGTGCGCTCGGGCGGTGGTGATAGGCGGGGATGCCGAGTTTCGCGATCTCGGCGGAATCGCGGAAACCGCCGTCGGTGACGACGCCGGCGACACCGCGCTTCATCAGCCGCGTCACCAGGATCGCGCCGGCCGAGGCCGCACGCGCGTCCTTGCGGCTGTCCATCACCAGCACGCTGCCTGCCGGGCAATCCTCGACCGCCTTGCGCTGCGGATGCGAGCGATCCTTGAAGACGTCGATGGTGTTGAGATCCTCGCGGGCCGGCATGTAGCGCAGCGTGAAGGCTTCACCGACCATGGTCGGCTGGTCCGCGCCCAAGGGGTGCACATCCTGGATCATCTGGATGCGCAGGCCGCGCTTGAACAAGGCGGTGGCGACCGTAGCGGTGGAAACGGATTTGAGCTTGTTGCGGGTGGCTTCGCTGAGTTTGGTCATGTCGTGCTCTCTAGTAAATCGACGGCTCGCCGATCGGCGCGCCGAAATCGGTCTCGAGGAAGTCGAAGTCGCAGCCGTCATTGGCCTGCTTGATGTGCTTGGTGAACATCCAGCCATAGCCGCGTTCGAAGCGGCGCTCGGGCTGCTTCCAGGCGGCGCGGCGCTTGTCGAGCTCGGCTTCGGGAACGTCGAGATTGATGGTGCGCGCGGCCACGTCGAGCGTGATGCGATCGCCGTTGCGGACCAGCGCCAGCGGACCGCCGACATACGATTCCGGCGCGACGTGCAAAATGCAGGCGCCGTAGCTGGTGCCGCTCATGCGTGCATCGGAAATGCGCACCATGTCGCGCACGCCCTGCTTCACGAGTTTTGTCGGGATCGGCAGCATGCCCCATTCCGGCATGCCCGGTCCGCCCTGCGGCCCCGCATTGCGCAGAATGAGGATATGGTCCTCGGTGACGTCGAGATCGGGATCGTCGACCGCCTTCTTCATCGACGGGTAGTCGTCGAACACCAGCGCCGGTCCGGTGTGCTTGAGGAAGCGCGGCGCGCAGGCGGAGGGCTTGATGACGCAGCCGTCGGGCGCCAGATTTCCCTTGAGCACGGCGAGCGCGCCTTCCTTGTAGATGGGATTGTCGACCGAGCGGATCACATCGCCATTGTGGACCTCGGCGCCAGCGATGTTCTCGCCGACAGTCTTGCCGGTGACCGTCATGCAGTCGAGGTGCAGGTGCGGCTTGATCTGGCCCATCAAGGCCGGCAGGCCGCCGGCGTAGAAGAAGTCCTCCATCAGATAGGAATCGCCGCTCGGACGCACGTTGGCGATGACGGGCACCTTGCGGCTGGCGATCTCGAAATCGTCGAGGCCGATGTCCAGCCCGGCGCGGCGGGCCTGTGCGATCAGATGGATGATCGCATTGGTCGAGCAGCCCATCGCCATCGCCACCGCGATCGCGTTCTCGAACGCCTTGCGGGTCTGGATCGTCTTCGGGGTCAAATCCTCCCACACCATCTCGACGATGCGGCGGCCGCATTCGGAGGCCATGCGGATGTGGTTGGCGTCAGCGGCCGGAATCGAGGAAGCGCCCGGCAGCGTCATGCCGATCGCTTCCGCGATCGCGGTCATGGTCGAGGCCGTCCCCATGGTCATGCAGGTGCCGTAGCTGCGGGCGATGCCGGCTTCGATGTCGAGCCAGTCCTTGTCGGAGATTTTTCCGGCGCGGCGCTCGTCCCAGTATTTCCAGCCGTCCGAGCCGGAGCCCAGCGTCTTGCCCTTCCAGTTGCCGCGCAGCATGGGACCTGCCGGCAGATAGATCGCCGGAATGTTCATCGAGGTCGCGCCCAGCAGCAGCGCCGGGGTGGTCTTGTCGCAGCCGCCCATCAGCACCACGCCGTCGACGGGATGGCTGCGCAGCAGCTCCTCGGCATCCATCGCGAGCAGATTGCGATAGAGCATCGTGGTCGGCTTGAGCAGCGATTCCGACAGCGACAGCGCCGGCAACTCCACCGGCAGGCCGCCGGCCATCAGGATGCCGCGCTTGACGTCGTCGACGCGCGACTTGAAATGCATGTGGCAAGGCTGGGCGTCCGACCATGTATTGAGGATCGCGATGATCGGGCGGTCCTTCCACTCCTCCGGCGCGTAGCCCATCTGCATGGCGCGGGAGCGATGGCCGAACGAGCGGAGATCGTCGGGCGCGAACCAGCGCGCGCTGCGAAGCTGGTCGGGCGTTTTCTTCTTGGTCATTGCTTTTTCCTCTGCATATCCGTCCGCTCTTCTCACACGCCGTCCACACGTCGCAAGTCGCCGGATGTGCCGAACTCAGCCTTCCGGTATGCACGCAAACGTGCATATATTGGGACACGAAGCAACAGCGACCGACCGGGCCCCGTAATCGCGCGAAGTGCTTGCGGGCTGAGCGGAATCCGCGCAACAATTTCATTTTTGATGGTTTGATTTGCGGCCGGCGGGGAGGCCCCACTCCGGCCCGGAGGAATTCAGACGTGGCCAACATCCTGATCGTGGATGACGACCCGGCCGTTCAAATCACGATCCGGCTGATCCTGGAGAGGGCCGGTCATCACGTCACCGTCGCCGGCGACGGCCGCAGGGGAATTGCGCTGTTCGAGGCCGGCCGGTTCGACCTGCTGTTTCTCGACATCTTCATGCCCGGCATGGACGGGCTGGAGGCGATGCGCCACATAAGGGCGCTAGCCCCGGCCATTCCGATCATCGTCATTTCCGGCCGTTCGATCACGCCTGAGAGCTATGCGGAGCCGGATTTCCTGAAGATGGCGACCAAGCTCGGCGCGGTGGCAAGCCTCCAGAAGCCGTTCCCGCCCGACGCCCTGCTCGCTGCGGTCGACGGCTGCTTCGCGGCGGCGCGGCAGGCTCCCGATGTCAGCACCGAGCGCCGATGACAACAGCATCCGATCCGCTGCGGGCCAGATCGGGCGCGACCATTCGGGACGTGGTACGAATATCCCCATGACGCTCGCAACGCGGCTCGCCATCGCGATGATCCTGCTGGTGGCGGTGACCGTGGCCGCGGTCGGCTGGCTGGGCTATCGCAACATCAGCCAGGCCGTCATTCCGCGCGTCCTGGAGCGGATCGAAGCCCAGTCGAGCCTGCTGGCCACCCATCTTGAATCCTACGTCGCCGGAGCCCGCGGCGACCTGCTCGGCTATCGCTCCGCCGTAGCCATCAATGGCCTGATCCGTGCCCACATCAATGGCGGCATCGACGCCCTCGACGGCGTTTCGGAGCAGACCTGGCGCGAGCGCATCGCGGCACGGCTCGCGGCCGAAATCGAGGCCAAGCCCAGCTACGGCGAGTTTCGTATTATCGGCCTTGATCACGACCAGCGCGAACTGGTCCGCGTCGATCGCTCCGGTCCGAATGGGGCGGCACGGATCGCTCCCGACAACGAACTGGAGAACAAGAGCGAGCGACCCTATTTCCAGGCGACGATGCGACTGGCGCCGGGGGACATCTATGTTTCGCCGGTCGATCTCGCCACCCGGCAGGGGGGAACCACGGATCCTCACATTCCGACGTTGCGCGTCGCAACGCCGCTGTTCACGCCGGACGCCAAGCCGTTCGGCATCATCATTGCCAATATCGACATGCGTCCGGCGCTCGACCGCGTCCGCACGACCGCTGGCGCCGGAGGCGAGATCTATGTCGTGAATTCGCGCGGGGATTATCTCGTTCATCCCGATCGCGCGCAGGAATTCGGCTCATTTCATGGCCACGCCAACGATTGGCGCAAGGACTTTCCGTTCTTTGCAGCACGGGCCGGCCTGCCGCAAGGATCCACACAGCTCATGACCGATCGATCGGGCCGTCCGAGTGGAGCGGCGATCGCACCGGCGATGCTTGCGGGCAAGGAGTGGGTGGCGATCATCGAGACGGTCCCGCCGTCCGTGTTCGGCCGCGTTCCGGCCGCGATTCAAAGAACCTCTTCGCTGGTCGGCCTGCTTGCCGTGATCGGCGCAGCTTTACTTGCGGTGCTGCTGGCGCGCTCGCTGACCCGCCCGATCGGACGTCTGACCGCGGCGGTGGAGGCCATCGGCAGCGGACGGTCCGCCGACATTCCCCTCGATGCCAGCGGCGAAACGGGCGTGCTGGCCCGGGCTTTTGCCCGGATGGTCGAGGAGACGCGCGCGAAGACGGCCGCCCTCGAACGCGAGGTCGAGGAGCATCGCCGCACCGAGGCCGCCCGAAGCCATCATGAAGAGCGCGAGCGCCTGTTCAGCTCCGCGGTCGAATCGTCCGACGATGCGATCGTGATGCAATCGCTCGACGCCGTCATCACCGGCTGGAATCCCGCCGCCGAGCGCCTTTACGGCTATTCGGCGCAGGAGGCGATCGGGAACTCCACCTCGATCATCGTTCCGGCCGACCGGCGCGAGCAGGGCAAGGACTATCTGAGGCGGATCGCCAGAGGCGAGCCGATCGAACGCTTCGAGACGGTGCGCCTGCGCAAGGACGGCACGCCAGTGGAGATCTCGCTCAGCCTGTCGCCGATCAAGGGGCCGTCGGGCGAGATCGTCGGTGCCTCCGGCACCGCGCGCAGCCTCACCGAGGCGCGGCGGGCCGAGCGGGTGCTGCAGCATCAGATCGAGGAGCGACGGCAGATCTTCGATACGTCGCAGGATCTGATCATGGTGATGGACGCGCGCGGCCATATCGCGCAGATCAGCCCGAGCAGCGAAATCATTCTCGGCTACCGGCCCGAGCAGATGATCGGCCGCAGCGGCGCCGATTTCATTCATCCCGACCATCTCGACCAGTCGCGCGGAGAGATGCGCGCGCTGCGGCGCGGCGAACGTCCCACGCTCGCCGACACCCGCTGCTTCCACCAGGACGGCCACGAGGTCTGGCTGTCCTGGCTCGGCAGCTGGTCCGAGCCGGCGAAGCGCTTCTTCTTCGTCGGCCGCGACATGACGGAGGCGCGGCTCGCGCAGGAATCGCTGCGTGAAAGCGAACGGCTCGCCCGCAACATCGTCGAGACCTCACTCGACGCCTTCGTCCAGACCGACGAGATGGGCGGCATATTGAACTGGAACTCGCAGGCCGAGCAACTCTTCGGCTGGAGCCGCGACGAGGTGCTCGGCAAGAGCACGATCGACCTGATCGTCGCCGAGAGCGAACGCGAAAGGGTCAGGGCGGGTCTGAAGCATTTCCTGGGAAGCGAGGACGGCAGGACGCTGAACCGCCGCCGCGAGCTCATGTGCCGCCGCCGCGACGGCAAGGAGTTCAAGGCCGAGCTGAGCGTCACCGCGCTGAAGCGCCGCGAGGGCCTGCTGTTCAACGTCTTCTACCGCGACCTTACCGACAAGATCGCGGCCGAGGAGCGCATCCGCCACGCCGAGAAGATGGAGGCGGTCGGCCAACTCACCGGCGGCGTGGCGCACGACTTCAACAACATCCTCACCGTCATCACCGGAACGATCGAGATCCTGGCGGAGGCGGTCGAGAAGGAGCCGCAGCTTGCCGCCATCACCAAGATGATCGACGAGGCCGCCGCGCGCGGCGCCGATCTGACCCAGCACCTGCTCGCCTTCGCGCGCAAGCAGCCGCTCCAGCCGCGCGAGATCGACATCAACTCGCTGATCATCGACACCGCGAAACTGCTGCGGCCGACGCTGGGCGAGCAGATCCAGATCGAATCGGTGTTCGAGGACGAGAACTGCGTCGCGATCGTCGATCCCAACCAGCTCACCACCGCGATCCTCAACCTCGCGCTCAATGCCCGCGACGCCATGCCCGGCGGCGGCAAGCTGATCGTGGAGACGGGCGCCGCCTATCTCGACGAGATCTATGCCAGCGTCAACGACGTCCGGCCGGGCCATTACGTGCTGATCGCCGTGAGCGATACCGGCAGCGGCATTCCCGCCAACATGCTGGCCAGGGTGTTCGATCCGTTCTTCACCTCGAAGGGGCCGGGCAAGGGCACCGGACTCGGGCTTTCGATGGTCTACGGCTTCATCAAGCAGTCCGCGGGCCATATCAAGATCTACAGCGAGGAACGGCACGGCACCACGATCAAGATGTACCTGCCGCCCGGCAAGACGCCGACGGCGGTCGGCGAGGGTGTGATTCCGGCAACCATCGAGGGCGGACACGAGACGATCCTGGTGGTCGAGGACGACCGGCTGGTGCGCGACTACGTGCTGGCACAGCTGCATTCGCTGGGCTACGTCACGTTGCAGGCTGCGAACGCCGCGGAGGCGCTCGCAATCGTCGCCGCCGGAAAACCGTTCGACCTCCTGTTCACCGACGTCATCATGCCCGGCAAGATGAACGGACGGCAGCTCGCCGACCAACTGCAGAGGACACGTCCGGATCTCAGGGTGGTCTATACGTCCGGCTATACCGAGAACGCGATCATCCATCACGGCCGGCTGGATTCAGGCGTTCTGCTGCTGGCGAAGCCCTATCGCAAATCGGATCTGGCGCGGATCATCCGCAAGGCGTTGAGCGCTTGAGGACTCCGTAGCCCGGATGAGCCGGGCTACGAAAACTCCACCGAAAGACTTACGACGCGCGCTGGGCCGCGGTCATCACGATGCGGATCAGATCGGCGGCATTGCGCGCGCCGAGCTTCTTCATGATGTTGGCGCGGTGATCCTCGATGGTGCGCGGGCTGATGCCGAGCGTGCGACCGGCTTCCTTGTTGGATGCGCCGGCGGCGAACTGCTCGAGCACCTCGCGCTCGCGCCGCGTCAACGGCTCGCGTCCGGGGAAATGGAGCGAGCCGAACTTCGGCGCCGCGTTCTCCGACTGCCTGCGTGCATAGGCGCCGATCGCCTCATCGAGCCGGCCGACGATCTCGCTGCCGCGGAACGGCTTCTCGATGAAGTCGAGCGCGCCGCTCTTGATGGCCCCGACCGCCATCGCGATGTCGCCCTGTCCGGAGATCATGAAGATCGGTGCCGGATAGTCTTCGCCGTGCAGCTCCTTGAGAATGTCGAGGCCCGACTTGCCGGGAATGTGCACGTCGAGCAGGACTGCTGCAGGTGTGCGGCTTCGCGCGACGGAGAGCAAGGCTGCGCCGTCCGCAAAACAGATCACCTCATAGCCCGCCGCCTTCAACACCATCGACAAGGTGTCGCGAACGGCAGCGTCGTCGTCGACCACGAAGATTTCACCGCGAGAGCTTTGTTCGGCCATGTGCCACATCCGGTTGGCATGAAGGACTCGCGTCCGCGCCAACCGTTATGGCGTTAGGCGCGGATTCGGCCCACCCGTATTTGTACGGGACATGGACTTAACGCACAAGTAGCGGCAAGGCGCCTAATTGCAGGGGACGGAGAATATCCATGCTAAATTTGGCCGACACGTCGCCTCTGGCCGCAATGCCCGAAGTCGAGAGCCTTCAGTTGATTGCGGCCGACCTTCGCTTGCTGATCGTGCAGGTCGAGACCAGCATGCGCCGCATCGCCGCAGCCACGGATCAAGAACACGGCAGCGATCAGGAAGGTTCCGCGGACGTTTTCGTTCTCGACGACGTCACGCCGCGGTACGCCACGGCGAGCGCCGCCCTCGGCGCCTGCCGGGCGGGCCTTGGCCACGCCCTGGAATGCCTGTCGGAAACCGGAAGCACGGTGTAGATCGCGATCGGCGCGCCGGCGCGGCCGGATCATCGCATGGCAGCTTCGCGGCTCAGGCGCGGTGCCGTTCCACGATTGCGTCGGTGGCGACACCACCCCAGGTGTGGATCGCCGGCAGGCCCATCGCGGTCTTGCCGAGATTGGCGAGGCTGATGCGCAGGGCCGCGAGATCCAGTGGCTTGGGCAGGCTCTGGAGCTCGATCCCGACCGAACGGGCGAAGTTGCGGGCGGCGCTGCGGCGCTTGCCGTCCATGCCGCTGATGACGATCACGGCGCCGGCAAATTTCACCTTTGCCATCTCGCCCAGCACGTCGATACCGTCGCCATCCTCCAGCACGAGATCGAGCGTCACGCAGTCGAAACGGGCGGCACGGAGCTTTTCGATCGCTTCCGTCACGGACGGGGCCACCGTGACTTCGTGGCCGGCCTGCTTGGCGGCGACCGTGATCAGGCTGCGCTGCGTGGCGTCGTCATCGACCACCAGGAGCTGAAGCGCACGCCGTTCGGCGCCGTCGGGCAGGTTGGACGGGATGGGAGAGAGTGAGCTTCTGGGCATTGCCGTATCCTGAGATTGAGACCGGCAATGGATACACGGCTCGCGCTTAGGCGGCGTAAAGCCGCTACGGCAAATTGTGGGGGATGTTTCAGCAAATATGAACCAACGTCCCGGCAAACGGCGGCGAGACGCATGTGACGGTCAGGCCGCCTCGTCACGGCCACCGGCTGCGCCGCGCTTCTTCCGGTTCTTGCCGCGCAGGAACTGGATGTCCATTTCGGCGCCGTTGACGCGCACCAGCTCGCAGCGGCGATAGGCGAGGCCGGTGGACGACAGCAGCAGGAAGAACTCTTTCAGGTTCAACCCCTGAATCGAGCCTTCCACGGTGAGGATCGCGTCGGTGTCGGAGATCGCATTGAGCTTGCAGTCGCGGCGCCAGGTGCCGTCGATCGCCATGATGCAGACATCATAGCCGCGACTGAAAGTTACGCGTTCAGCGCCCTTGCCATCCTCGACCATGCCTATCGTCCTGCCATGACCGCCATGCGCGGCGCCGCGCCGGCGAGTGCCGGCTTGGCGGCTGCGGCACGCGGGTCGTTCGGCTTGTAGAGGCCGCGCCGCTCCGGGATCGGCCTGAACGTGTCGGTCAACCCGACCACGGTTTCGGCCGCGCCCAGCACCAGGAAGCCGTCGGGCTCGATCTGGCGCGCCAGGCGGTTGAAGATGTTGATCTTGGTGTCCTGGTCGAAATAGATCAGCACGTTGCGGCAGAAGATGACGTCGAAGGTGCCGAGCTGGGCGAAATCGTGCAGCAGGTTGAGCTGCCGGTGCTGGATCATCGCCCGCAGCTCGGGATTGATCTGCCAGGTTTCGCCGGTCTGCTTGAAATATTTCATCAGCATCTGGATCGGCAGGCCGCGCTGCACTTCGAACTGGCTGTAGATGCCGGCCTTGGCCTTCTCGAGCACCTCCTGCGACAGGTCGGTCGCGATGATCTCGACGCGCCAGCCGGTCAGGGCCGCGCCCATCTCCTTCAGGCTCATCGCCAGTGAATAGGGTTCCTGTCCGGTCGAGCCGGCGGCGCACCAGATGCGCACGCTGCGGCGGCCGGCGCGGGCCTTGATGATCTCCGGCATGATGGTGTCGCGGAAATGATCGAACGGGACCTTGTCGCGGAAGAAGAAGGTCTCGTTGGTGGTCATCGCCTCGACCACGCTGGTGACGAGCGCGCCCGATCCTGCGCCCTGCAACTTCTGCACGAGCTCGCCGATGCCGGAGAGCCCGGCCTTGCGGGCGAGCGGCAGCAGCCGACTTTCAATCAGATATTGCTTGTCTGCGGACAGGTCGAGCCCGGAATGATCCCTCAGGAACTTACGCAGATACTCATACTCGGTCGGGGTCACGGATAGCCTCTCGGAAGCTGTACTGGGAACACTCTGGCCCAAGCACTCGGGCCAGACACACTCAGACCATTGCTTGTCCGACCGGGATCAAGCCGACTTCGGCGAACTTGTCGGCGATAATGTCTTTGTCGAAGGGCTTCATGATGTACTCGTTGGCGCCGCCGCTGAGCGCCTGAGCGATATGAGCCACGTTGTTTTCGGTGGTGCAGAACACGACCTTGGGCTCCTCACCGCCGGGCAGGCGGCGCATGTGGCCCATGAACTCGAAGCCGTCCATCACCGGCATGTTCCAGTCGAGCAGCACCGCGTCGGGCAGCTGCCGCTTGCAGATCTCGAGCGCTTTCGAGCCGTCCTCGGCCTCGGTGACTTCGAATTCCAGGCCTTCCAGGATCCGGCGCGCGATCTTGCGCACGACGCTGGAATCATCGACCACCAAACACGTTTTCATTTTGGTTCTCCGGCTTCGATGTTGTTGGGGCTCACGCAGCCATCTGCACTTCGGTTTTGAGCTCGAGGACGCGATCGACGTCGAGGACGACCATGAGCTGGCCGTCGAGACGG